>NZ_JABBWZ010000010.1:130234-345652 GCF_014161435.1 Microbispora sp. H10949
AAGTGGCCTCGGGCAGGCAGGTCGGTGCCCCGCTGACCGGTCACAAGGACCGCGTGACGTCGGTGACGTTCAGTCCCGACGGCAGGCGCCTGGCGTCGAGCGGGGCCGATGGGACGGTGCGGGTGTGGCAAGTGGCCTCGGGCAGGCAGGTCGGTGCCCCGCTGACCGGTCACAAGGACCGCGTGACGTCGGTGACGTTCAGTCCCGACGGCAGGCGCCTGGCGTCGAGCGGGGCCGATGGGACGGTGCGGGTGTGGGATGCGGCCTCGGGCAGGCAGATGGGGGCGCCGCTGACCGGTCACACCGGCGGGGTGTACGCGGTGGCGTTCAGCCCGGACGGCGCTCGTCTCGCCTCGGGTGGGGCCGACACGACGGTGCGGATCTGGGACACGGCCACCCGTACGCAGGTTCGCGGCCCGCTGAGCGGCCACAGCGGCTGGGTGAGCACGCTGGCCTTCAGTCCCGACGGCAGCCGCCTGGCCTCGGGCGGGAAGGACCCGAGGGTGTGGCTATGGGACGTCGGGCTGCCCCGTGACCTTCTCCAGGCGGCCTGCCGCGTCGCGGGCCGGGGTTTCACGCGGCAGGAGTGGCAGCAGTACGTTTCCACCGCGCCGTATCAGCCCACCTGCCCCGCTCCGCAGGTCTTGCGTTCCGGGGCGCACAGCTCGGCCTCGGGGTAGCGGGACGAGGGCTTGTCCAGGAGAGGCCGCGGCTCGCCGCGCAGGTGCAGGTCGAGGAAGGCGCGGACGTACGCGCGGGTGATCTCGGCGCCGCGGGCCGCGGACACTGTCCCCGGGACGCCGAGGCCGAGAGCGCCCGCCAGGAGCGGCACGTCGGTGAAGGACTGGTGATCCGCGCCGGGGAGCACGACCCAGCGCTTCCATCCGGTCAGGAGTCTCCAGTCGCGGTCCCAGGAGTTGTCGCGGCCTCCGGGCGCGTGGCCCGCCGACCCCATGAACATGAACGGCCGCGACAGGCCGCGCTTCGGGATCCGGGCGTACGTGGTGCCGTCCATGTCGATCCCGCCGCGTATCCGGGGATCCTTCAGCATGGCCGCCACGGCGCTCGCCCCGCCGATGGAGTGGCCGACCATCGCGATCCTGGACGCGTCGATCAGCGCGGAGCCCTCCCACTTGGCGCCCCGCCCGGTGAGCCGGTCGAGCACGAAGGACACGTCGGCCGCTCTGACCCCGACCACTTTCGTGCCGAAGCCGGGGTCGCCGTCGCTGTCGCAGGCGACGCACTCGGCGACCCGCCCGTCCGGGAAGGTCGTCGCGTAGTTCTCGTAGGCATGGTCGACGCCGGCCACCACGTACCCACCGGCGGCCAGCTCCTCGGCGAGCGCCGTGAGCGTGCCGCGGGGCATGGTGAAACCCGGGGAGAGCACCACCAGGGGCAGGCCCGCCCTGCGCCCCGCCGGTTCCGCGTCCTGGTAGGCGTTGGTGCGCGTCCTGCTCAGCAGGTCGTACGGCACGCCGGTCACCTTCTTGCCCCTCAGCGTGAGCTCCGACTCCTTCGCGGTCATGTACGGGGCCCGCCGGCCCCCGCTCGCCCGCGCCGGGTACCACAGGGTGACCATAAGCTCCCTGGCCTCCGCCTCCGGCACCCACGGGTCGGGGCGGGAGGCGTCCTTCAGATACAGGGTGGTGGTCCCGACGGGCCGCCCGCCGGCGGTCGGCGCGGGAATGACCGGGACGCCGGTGGCCGACGGGCGGGCGGACGCGGCGGCCGGGACGGACCGGGGGAGGGCGGGCGTGGAGCAGCCGGTCAGGGAGAAGGCGGCCAGGGACAAGGCGGTCAGGGAGAAGGCGACCAGTCCGGAGGCGGCCGGCAGGCCACCGCGCGGGACCGGCGCCGATCCGACGGCATGACTCATGAAGCATCCGTCCTTTCGGGGCACGGCGGGAGATGGGCGGGTCACCCGTGCAGCAGGGCCAGGGCCTTGTCCAGAGCGGGGTCGCGCCCGGCGGCGGCGTCCTCGGGGGTCGGCGGCACGTGGTAGTCGGGTGCGACGCCGACTCGGTCGATCACCTCGCGGCCGGGGGCCAGGTGATGCCTCGACGGGAACGCCAGAAGGGTGTTGTCGCCGAGGAGGTACGGCTGCGCCGGGCCGGAGACGGCGCCCGCGGTCCGCGTCCCCACGAGCCGGCCGAGACGGAGGTCCTTGACGGCGGAGCTGAAGTGCTCGCAGGCCGAGGCGCAGCCCCGGTCGGTGAGTACGACCAGCGGCAGGCCGAGCAGCGCGACGCTGTCGTCGGTCCGCATGGCCTCGCACCCGCCGTCCGCGGCGCACTGGTACGCGGTGACCTTGTCGTGGGCGAACGCGCCGAGCAACCTGTTCACCTCGTCGGGGCTCCCGCCGCCGTTGCCGCGCAGGTCCAAGGCGACACCGGTCAGGGTGCGGCCGCCGCCCATCCTGGAGATGGCTCTGAGCGACCGGTCCGCGACGTCGGGCGCGAAGCCGCTCAGCCGTACGTAGGCGACGCCGTCCCCCAGGAGCTTCGACGTCACCACCTGCACGGCGGCCGGATCGGGCTGGTACAGGCCCGGCTTGAGCGTCACCGTCCAGCGCCGGCCGCTGCTCTGCCGCAGCAACCGGAGCCGGACCGGCCGGTCTTCCGGGTACTGCGGGTACAGCGCGGTGACGGCGGCGGGGGTGACCGTTCCGTCGACGAAGGGCGCCGATCCGTCGATCGATTCGACGACGTCGCCCGGGCGCAGCCCCGCGGCCTTCGCCGGTCCGCCCAGGACGGCGGTGACGAACAACGGGGGCAGGGCGGTTCCGGGGTCGACGTTCACCTGGGGACCGGCGCTGGCCCGCAGGCCCAGGCCGTACTGGTCGTCGTCGTAGGAGTCCGGCGGACGCCGGCGGCCGTGGTTCCAGCGGGCGTGGTCGTCGTCCAGGGCGGCCACGACGGCCTCCAGCGTGGCGGCGGCGAGCTTCTCCCGGAGCCCGGCGTCGTCCGGCAAGCGGTCGACGACTCGCCGGTAGACCGTCTCGAACGCGGCCCAGTCGCGTTTCCGGTCACCGGTGAACGCCGGCATCGTGGCCTCGGGCACGTCGCGCCCGCCGCGGTTGAGCTCCTGCGTGAACGCGACGAATCCCGCGCTCAGCAGCGAACGCGCGTCCAGTGTGGCCCCGCCGTAGTAGTCGGCGAGGATGCAGAAGTACGCCTGCTCGACCACGTCGATCGTGGTGGGCGTCTCCGGCGCGGGAGCGCCCCGGGGCGGCGCGCACACGGGCGATCCACCGGCGGTCGTCGGGCCGGGCTCCGCGCGGGGCGGCGTCTGTGCCGTACAGGCGACCGTGAGCAGGAGGACGAGCCCGGACGCCACGGACCTGACGGTCACGACAGCCGCCTCCGGAGCCACCGGAAGCAGAACGCGGTGAGGCCGAGGGTGAGGAGCGCGTAGACCCCGGTCTCGATCCACTGGAACGCCCAGAAACGCTCGAACGGCTGGTAGGTCGCCCGCTGCCGGTAGCCGAGCCGGTTGATCTCGGCGAGGCAGCCGTCCATGCCCCGTCCCTCCTCCTGAGCCTGCTGCGACGGCGCGCACGGCCCCGACGTGACGGACACGCGGACGGTGACGGGGGCGCCGTCGCCGCCCACCACGCGCCCGGACGGATCGACGAGGCGGCTGGACAGCACCCAGGCGCCCGTGTGGCCCGGTATCGCCGAATCGAGGATCACCTCGGGAAACTCCTTGTCGCTGGACTTGCCGAACGAGTCCACGTTCTCCGGGCCGAGCTCGAAGGCGGAGCTGACCGGAGGGAGGAGATGAGGCCGGACCGTCAACGGCATGACGATCTGGATCGCCGCGAAGACGGCCAGGGTGACGGCCATGGCGGGCAGGGTTCGCCTGACGACCAGCCCGGCGGTCACGCCGAGAACGAACGCGAATGCCGCGTAGGCCATGGGGACGATGCCGCGCGCGCCGAACACCAGGGGGTCCATGAGCGTGAAGCCCGGGGCGGCGGACTTGTCCAGAGGAGCGGACCACCAGGTCACCGCGAGACTGAACAGCCCGGCCGCGGCCACGGCGGCGCCGCCGACGACGGTGAGTTTCACGGCCAGCCAGCGGGTGCGGGTGATGCTCTGGTTCCACACCAGCAGGTGGGTGCCGGCCTCCAGCTCACGGCTGACCAGCGGCGCGCCCCAGAAGAGACCGGCCAGGGCCGGCAGGAGCAGCACGATGACGGTGGCGGCCTGGAAGGGGGCCTGGTAGTCGTCGAAGAACCGGTCGAAGAACTGCCCGCAGCCGCCGTCCCGGGCGCAGGCGGTGATCCCGGCGGAGTAGTCGGAGGCCAGTTCCGGCCCGGTCAGCGCCAGGGCGACGGCGAGCACGACGAGTGCGGCGCCCGTGGTCGCGGCCGCGCCGCGGAACTGGCGCCAGGTCAGCCAGATCATCGCCGCACCTCCAGAACCGGGCGCCCCTGGGCGGGAGCCGGCCCCTCCATGTAGGCCAGGACGAGGTCTTCCAGGGTGAGCCGGCTGACGGTCCAGGCGGGGTCGTGGATCGGGTCCTCGGTGCGGACGACGAACGTGCTCTGCCGGTCGGTGTGGCTGGCGGAGACGACGTGCTGGCCGGCCGGGAGCCGGTCGGGGTCGCGTCGCGGGCCGGTGAGCCGGTGGTGCGTGGCCAGCAGGTCGTCCACCTGTCCCGCGAGCCGGACGCGCGAGTCGACCAGCACGATCAGGTAGTCACATGTCCGTTCCAGGTCGGAGACGAGGTGTGAGGACAGCACCACGCTGAACTCGTGCTCGGCGACGGCCTCCATCAGGCCCTGGAGGAACTCGCGGCGGGCCAGGGGGTCCAGCGCGGCGACCGGCTCGTCCAGGATCAGCAGCTCGGGCCGCTTGGCCAGGCCCAGGGTGAGGGCGAGCTGGGCCCGCTGGCCCCCCGACAGCCTGCCCGCCCGGTGCGCGGGATCGAGGCCGAGCCGTTCGACGCGTTCTCGGGCGAGAGCGGCGTCCCAGCCGGGGTTGAGCCCGGCCCCCAGCCGCAGGTGGTCGGCGACGCTCAGTCCCGCGTAGACGGGGGTGTCCTGGGCGACGAACCCGATCCTGGCCTGCTGCGCCGCGCCGCCCGCCGGATGGCCGCCGAGCACGGTGATGCTTCCCGCGGTCGGCGCCAGCTGGCCGCCCGCCAGCTTCAGCAACGTGGTCTTGCCGGCCCCGTTGGGGCCCACCAGGCCGACGACGTGCCCGCCCGGGATGTCGAGGGTGCAGTCTCTCAGCGCCCACCGCCTGCCGTACCTCCTGCCGAGTCCCCGGGCCCGCAGGACGGGGGTCATCGGCTCTCCCGAGGCCGGATCGGCCGATCGCCCGATCATGCGATGTCCTCCTGGGAGGAGGTCCTGAAGGCGCTCATGAACAGGGCCTCGATGCTCTCGTCGTCGAGGCCGGCCAGGCGGGCCGCGGCCAGCCAGCGCAGCAGGTCCTTGCGCAGCCGGCCGTGCGCGGCCAGGGAGGCGTCGGTCAGCGTCCTGGTGACGAACGTCCCGATCCCGGGCCGTGCGGCCACCAGGCCCTCGTGTTCGAGCTCCCGGTACGCCTTGAGCACGGTGTTGGGGTTGAGCGCCAGCCGCGCGACGACGTCCTTGACGGTCGGAAGCCGGTCGCCTTCGCGTAGCAGGCCCAGCCGCAGCGCGTGCCGTACCTGCTGGACCAGCTGCAGGTAGGGCGAGACACCGGACCGGCCGTCCAAGTAGAACTCGATCACCATAGCTCCATTTATCTAGGTGCCTAGTACTTTAGACATCTAGATGTTAAAGCGAGGATAAGGATCGAGAGATCTCCTGCCGCGGAGACGCGCCGGCCCCCGATGGAGGGTCCATCGAGGGCCGGTGGGGGCGGCGAAGGTCAGGCGGGGGGCTTGTCCGCCGCGGCGACCGTGGACAGCTCGACCGTGCAGAAGGCGCAACGCCGGGCGTCGAGGGGGATGTCCGACAGGCACTCGGGGCACTGCTTCTCGGTGGCCTCCTTCTTGGTCTCGAAGAGCGCCAGGAAGCGGGTCATCGGCAGGACGACCAGCCAGTAGACCACCGCGGCGACGATCAGGAACGACAGCAGGCTGTTGATGAAGTCGCCGTACTTGAACTCCGCGCCGTTGACGGTGAACGTGTAGCCGGAGAAGTCGGGCTCCTTGCCTCCGGTTATCGCCGCGATCAGGGGCGTGATGAGGTCCTTGACGAGAGCCTGGATCAGCCCGCTGAACGTCGCGCCCACGACCACGGCGACGGCGAGCTCCACCAGATTGCCCCGCATCAGGAACTTCTTGAATCCGCTCATGAGGAAACGAGGTATCCGGTTTTGCCACCGCTATTCAAGGACTTGACGCGGATCGGGGAGGGTGATAGACCCTGTCGTCGCCGGGCCGGGCGGAGCGGTGGGCTCGCCCGGCGGACGAACAGACGAATATTTCGGTCCGAGCCGGGGTGTTTTTCGGACGCGCTCCGACTACCGGGTCTGACAGAAAACAACAGAAAGTTGTTCTGGGAGCGCTCCCAAATCAGGTACCAGTAGAACGGGCGAGGGCCGCCTCAACGCCGTCCAGCGCGTGGTGCAGCTCCTGCTTCAGCAGGAGCGGCAGCCGTCCCTCGCCGTAGCGGACCTCGAGTTTGGTCCGCACCTCGGTGACTCCCTGTCCCGCCGCCACCGCGTTGCGCAGCACCTGCTTGAGGTCGAGCGCCACGTCGTCGTCGATGTCGTGGGTGGCTTCTGCGCCGTCCACGAGCAGCGCGAAGCGGCGGACCGCGGTCTCGACCGCCAGGTAGGGGGCGGGAGTGGCCAGGGGCAGCGTGGTCACGCCGGGTTTGCGGGTGACCGTCGCGCGCGGCTGGGCGGAGTCGCCGCCGTGCCGGCTCTTGACCCTGGTCTTCGTCGCGGAGGGGGAGGGAGTGGGCCCGTGCCGGCGCCCGGGGTCGGCCACCGGCTTCGCGGTGTGCCGGGCGACCGGCCCCGCTGTGTGGCGGGCTTCGGTCATGGGTTCGGTCACGGGTTCAGCCTGCGCGGCCGACGGCGTGGCGGTGGCCTGCGCCGGCTGCGCGATCGCCGGGTTGAGCACGGCGGCGGCGCCGAGGCCCTGGCCGCCCGACTGGGAGACCCACAGGATGCCGCCGAGAGCGGCGGCTCCGACGGCGGCGGCGCCCCAGCCCGCGCCTCGCGGCCCCGGCGGCTTCCGCACCGAGGCCAGGGCGGCGGCGACCGCCCGTGCGCTCGGCCGGTCGACGGGATCGCCGGACAGGCAGCGCCGGCACAGGTCGGCGACCTCCTGCGGCAGGCCGGGCACCCCTTCGGGGACCGGTGGCGGGCCCTCCCGCCGCGCCGCCTCGATCGCCTCCCAGGTCTTCTCGGGATACGGCAGGTGACCGGTCAGCATCTCGAACAGCAGCACGCCGAGCGCGTAGACGTCCACCGCCGGATCGGCGGTCGTCCCTCTCAGCCGCTCGGGCGCGACGTAGGGCGGTGTGCCGAAGTCGGCCACCAGCTGGTCGTCGGCCTCGCCGATGAACGCGGCGATCCCGAAGTCGAGCAGCTTGGGCCCGTCGGCGGCGAGCAGCACGTTCTCCGGGGTGACGTCACGGTGGACGATGCCCCGGTCGTGCGCCGCCGCCAGCACCTGCGCCAGCCCGGCGGCGATCTGCGTCGCCTCGGCCCAGGGCAGGGGACCCTCCATGATCCGGTCGGCCAGCGACCGGCCCTCCAGCAACCGCATGACCACGAAGGACGCGAGCCTGCCGCCGTTCGTGACCGTCTCCCCGTAGTCGTAGACCTCGATCGCGTCGGGATGGATCAGCCGGGCGGTGGCCCTGGCCTCCCTGCGCATGAGTTCCCGGCCGGGGTTTTCGTCGTCGAGCGAGCCGTCCAGCACCTTGATCGCGACCATGCGCTGCAGTGACTGGTCGAAGGCACGCCAGATGACCGACATCCCGCCCGTCGCCAACCGCTCCTGGAGCAGGTAACGACGGGTCAGGATGTCGCCTTCTCGAAGCTCAGGCCGATTCACGAACCACCAGTTCCGTGGGGAGCACCGGATTGCCCTTGGGATTCTCCCCGTCCCCGAGTGTCATGAGAAGCAGTCGTGCGGCGAGCGTGGCCATTTCCTCGACGGGCTGCCGGACCGTGGTCAGAGTCGGCGACGTGTGCCGGGCCACCGGCGCGTCGTCGTACCCGATCACGGCCACGTCGTCGGGCACCTTGCGGCCGGCACGGCGCAGCGTCTGCATGGCCCCGGCCGCCATCACGTCCGACGCCGCGAAGACGGCGTCGAGGTGCGGCGCCCGTTGCAGCAGCCACTGCATGGCGTGCGCGCCCGAGGCGTGGGTGAAGTCGCCGTACGCCACGGGCATGTCGAGCACCCCCGCGTCGCGCAGCGTCTGCCGGAAGCCCTCCAGCCGGTCGCGGGCGGCCGGCAGGGTCGGCGGCCCGGCGATCGTGGCGATGTGCTTGCGGTTGTTGAGCAGCAGGTGCTCGGCCGCCTGCCGTCCGCCGTCACGGTTGTCCATGTCGACGAACGGGAGGTCGATCCCGTCTGGCGGCCGCCCGGCACAGCGCACCGGGACGCCAGACGCCGCCAGCGTTACCGCGAGGGGGTGCCGCGCTCGCGCTCCGATGAGGAGCACGCCGTCGACGGCGCCCGCGACCAGCGGTGGCGCGGCGATGGAGGCGGTCGCGGGGGTCGCGGTCATCACGACCATCGGCACCCCGTGGGTCGCCAGCACCTCCTCGCACGCGGACAGGAGCCTGGCATAGAACGGCTCGGTGAATAGGCGTGGACTGTGCTCGCAGACGACCGCGGCGATGATCTGCTCGGCCCGCCTGCCCGCCGAACCCCGAGGGGCACGGCGGCGGACATAGCCCAGACGCGACATCGCGTCATGGACCTGCCGACGGGTCGATGTGGTCACGCGTACCGAGCCGGTCAAGACCCGGGAAGCTGTTGCCGGGGAGACGCCGGCTGCGGCGGCTACCTCTGCGAGGGTGGGAAGATCGGCCATCCGGTCTCCTCGGCCCGAAGGTTCACACGGCTTGGGAGCGCTCCCAAGCGAAAGTATCACTGTTTCGCTCGTGTCAACAGAGGTTTCCTCGGTGTGAAACCTTTCGTAGAGTTTCGCTCCCGTTTGACATAGTTGGAGGCTAGAGCACAGGGGTTGCTTGGGGTAGTCAAAGTTCGCTTTGACCCCGTATGTCCACCTTGTCCGTAAATCTGAGTAAATGTGCCGTAAAGCGGACGGCTCGGCGGGTGGTGGACGCCCGTAACAGCATGGTGACGGTGGCGGTATGGCGGTAGGGTCCTCCGCCAGGAACCAGGGCCGGTGCGGCGCAGGGTCGGCGGCGACCCGAGCCGGAAGCCCACGCCCGGTCCCGGTGGCCGTGCCCGCCGTCCCCCAGCCCCAACCCGAAAGGCTCTCCAGTGACGACCGCCCCCCGCCGTCCGCTCCCTGTAAACCCCGGCCTGACGGGCGCGATGACCGCCGTGCTCGCGATGGCCCTCCTCGCCGGTTGCGGAGGGGCCGACGGCGCCTCCCCCTCTCCGGCCCCCGCCCCGGCCTCGGCGGCCGCCGCCGTGCCCTCGAACGACGCGACCGTCACCGCCACGCCGGCCGAGCCGGGCGCCACGGACGCGCCGGCCGATCACAACGCCGCCGACGTGGCGTTCGCCGGCCGGATCATCCCGCACCACCTCCAGGCCGTCGATCTGGCCACGCTCGCCCAGTCGCGGGCCGGCGACCCCTGGGTCAGGGACATGGCGTCGCGGATCCTCTCGGCCCGCGACACCGACATCCGCACGCTGAAGGGCTGGCTCGACATGTGGGGCGCCGAGCCGCTGCCGCGTGACCACAAGATGCCCGGCATGCAGACGCGGGCCGAGATCGACGCCCTCGCCAAGCTCAGCGGCCCCGCCTTCGACAAGCGGTTCACGACCCTCATGATCAAGCATGACGGCGGGGCGATCGCGATCGCAGGCGTCGAGCAGAAGAAGGGCGCGTTCGACGGCGGGAAGGCGCTGGCCACGGCCATCTCCACGGCCCTGTCCGCCGAGGTCAAGGAGCTGAAGGAGTACCTCGCCAAGCTGAAGTGACCCCCGGCCGCCCGGCCGGGCCCCCGCTCAGCGCTCGTACGTGTCGAGCCTGGGCGGCAGGGCGTTCCACGCGCAGAACGCCGACGACTCGTGCACCTCCCGGAGGAACGCGACGCGCAGCCACTGCTCCTCCTCCCAGACCTTGACCTGGTAGCCGTCGTTCGGTGTCGCCGTGACGACCCGGCAGTCCCGTGAGGTGACGGCGATCGTCGCCCGCCCGCCCTTCAGGGTGAACGTGTGCAGGGTCTCCTCCGCCGGGTCGCGGCGCGGCCGGGCGCTCGGCGGAGGAGGGGCCGATCCCGCCGGATCCTCCGGACGGCCGGCGCGGGCCGTGGGAGAGGACCGGGCCGTCCGCGACGGGGTGGCGGTCGCGTTCCGCCGCGCCGGACGCGGCGTCGGTGACAACGACCGTGACAGGGACGGGGACGGAGAGGGCGGGCCGGGTGTGGAGGCCGCGTCCGGATCGGTCCCCGGATCGGCGGACGGAAGCGCCGCGTAGGCGGTGACCGGGGCGGCGACGGCCACCACCGGGGCGAGGGGGGCGTCGTCCAGGACCGCGCTGCGCAGCACGTCGCGCACGCCCAGCCAGGACACGCCGACGGCCAGTGCGGTGGCCCCGCACCAGGCGATCGTGTAACCGGTGGCCCGTCTCATGTGGCCGCTCACTCTATCTCGTGTCCTGAGCCCATGCCTTGACTGATTTCGGATGATCTCAATGGACATAAGGGCGGGGCATATCTCCCTTGATCCGCATCTTCCGCATCGCTCTTCGGCGGACGCGACGGGGGTGAAGAGTGTACGTTTCTGCCCCATGGCGACCGTTCTGGTGGTGGAGGACGACGAGTTCGTCCGTTCCGCGATCATCCGCGACCTGACGGGGCGCAGCCACGCCGTCCGCAGCGCGGGCCGGGCGCTCGACGCCCTGCGGGAGATCGCCCACGTCGCCCCCGACGTGGTGATCCTCGACCTGGGACTGCCCGACCTCGACGGCGCCGAGGCCCTGAAGATGCTCCGGGCGATCTCCGACGTGCCGGTCATCGTCGCCACCGCGCGCGACGACGAGGCGCAGATCGTCCGCCTGCTGCGCGACGGCGCGGACGACTACCTGGTCAAACCGTTCTCCGGCGACCACCTCAACGCCCGGCTCGAGGCCGTGCTGCGGCGGGCCAGGCCGGGGGCGCCGGCGTCGGTCGTCAAGGTCGGCGGCCTGGTCGTCGACGCCGACCGCCGGGAGGCGCGGCTCGACGGGGTGCCGCTCGACCTCACCCGCAGGGAGTTCGACCTGCTGGCCTACCTCGCCGCCCGCCCCGACCGCGTGATCTCGCGCAGGCAGCTGCTGGCCGAGGTGTGGCGGCAGTCGTACGGGGACGACCAGACGATCGACGTGCATCTGTCGTGGCTGCGGCGCAAGCTCGGCGAGAGCGCCTCGCGGCCCCGCTACCTGCACACCGTGCGGGGTGTCGGCGTACGTCTCAGTCCTCCCGCAGAGGCCTGAGGGCCGGCGGCGGGAGAGGCGGTGCGACGGAGCCTGGCCCTGGTGGCGGTCGCCGTGACGGCGATGGTCGCGCTGGCCTTCCTCATCCCGCTGGCCGTGGGGGTCATGGAGATCGCGGAGAGCCGGGCACTGGCGGACGCCGAACGGCAGGCCGCCACGATCGTGCCCGCCCTGGTGATCACCGACGACGTGGCCGCGCTCGAACGCGCGCTGGCCAGCACGCCGGCCGGGGTCTCGCGCCTGGCCGTCCACCTGTCCGGCGGGCGGACCGTCGGCCGCTCCCGCGTCGGCCCCGCCGACGTGGCGAACGCGGCGGAACGGGCCAGGACGGTGCCGGTCGCCAAGGGATACGTCCTGCTCAGGCCGGTCGCGCTGGGCGGCGGCCGGAGCGCCGTCATCGAGGCGTACGCGCCCGAGGCGGACGCCAGGAAGGGGGTCTCCACCTCGTGGGCCGTGCTGACCGGCGTCGCCGTCGCGCTGGTGGTGGGGTCGGTGGTGGTGGCCGACCGGCTCGGGGCCCGGGTGGTCCGGGCCGCCCGGCGGCTCGGGCAGGCCGCCGCCGCGCTCGGCGCGGGCGACCTCTCGGTCCGGATCATCCCTGACGGCCCGCCCGAGCTGGTGGCCGCCGGGCACGCCTTCAACACGATGGCCGACCAGGTGGCGGTGCTGCTCGCGGCCGAGCGTGAGCTCGCCGCCGACCTGTCGCACCGGCTGCGCACCCCGCTCACCGCGCTGCGGCTCAACCTCGGCGGCAGCGGCCCGGAGGCCGAGCAGCAGCGCAAGCTGGCGATCGACCGGCTCGAACACGCGATCGACGAGATCATCGAGGCGTCCCGGCGGCCCTCCCGCCGGGCCGTGCCCGCGGGCTGCGACGCCGCGCTCGTGCTGTGCGAACGGCTCGCCTTCTGGTCGGCGCTCGCCGAGGACCAGGGGCGGCCGTGGCAGCTCGTCGGCGCCGACGAGACCACCCCCGTGCCGGTCGCCGCCGCCGACCTCGGCGCGGTGGTCGACGCGCTGCTCGGCAACGTCTTCCGGCACACCCCGCAGGGCACCGCCTTCCGCGTCACCCTGCACCGGGGGAGCGGGATCGTGGGCGTCCTCGTCGCGGACGCGGGCCCGGGCATCCCCGATCCGGAGAAGGCGCTGCGGCGGGGCAACAGCGGGGCGGGCTCCACCGGCCTGGGGCTCGACATCGCCCGCCGCCTCGCGGAGTCGACGGGCGGCGGGGTACGCGTCGAGCCCTCGGCGCTCGGCGGCACCGGCGTCAACCTGTGGCTGCGCACCGACGGCCGCGCTCCCCGCCGCGGCCTGCTGCGCCGCGCCCGAGGGGGCGCGGCCGCCTCGCCGGTCCGATGACCAGCCGGTTTCCGGTGTCCGTAACCCCGCCAGGGGGAAGACACATCGGGAAGGACCGTTAATAAGCGGGTCGATCCAGGGCCGGTGCGGGCCCCCGCGACTGCGGTGGGTGACCGGCCGGGAGACTCCGTACGGACGGCGGACGGATGAGGTGTCCCACATTCGGCGAGTACGGCCAGCTAGCGGCGTTGGCGTCCGGAACGGGCGGCGCTTTGCTCGCCGATGGCCGGTTCACCCCTTTGCCATACACGCAGTTAACGTGGCGCGACTGTCGGAGCCTTTTGCGGGCAGGCACGATGTCTTGTGAACGACACTCAGCATCACGATCGGGTGAGCGGCCGTCCCGGACGGGACCGGACCGGGAACGATCGCGAAAATAGAGCCGGTGGACTCCGGGGGCTTCCCGGCAGGACCGCCGAGCCGGACGGCGAGGAGGTCCAGTGAGGGAGATCTGGCCAGGGGATTCCTATCCTCTCGGGGCGACGTACGACGGCGCGGGCACCAACTTTTCACTCTTCAGCGAGGTGGCCGAGCGGGTCGAGCTGTGCCTGTTCGACGACGAGGGCAACGAGGAGCGCGTGTCGCTGGCCGAGGTCGACGGCTTCGTCTGGCACTGCTACCTGCCGGGCGTCGGCCCGGGCCAGCGGTACGGCTACCGCGTCCACGGGCCCTACTCACCCGCCGAGGGCCTGCGGTGCAACCCCAACAAGCTGCTGATCGACCCGTACGCCAAGGCGGTGGAGGGCTCGGTCAACTGGGACCAGGCGGTGTACGGCTATCGCTTCGGCGAGCCGGACAGCCGGGACGACAGCGACTCGGCGGCGTACGTGCCGCGGTCGGTGGTCGTCAACCCGTTCTTCGGGTGGGGGCACGACCGTCCCCCGGCCACGCCGTACCACGACACGGTGCTGTACGAGGCGCACGTGCGCGGCCTGACGATCACCCACCCCAAGATCCCGGACCGCATCCGCGGCACGTACGCGGCGCTCGGCCACCCGGAGATCATCGATCACCTGACCGCGCTCGGGGTCACCGCGATCGAGCTGATGCCGGTCCACCAGTTCGTGACCGACCACATGCTGGAGAAGCGGGGGCTGGCCAACTACTGGGGCTACAACACGATCGGCTTCTTCGCGCCGCACAACGCGTACTCGAGCTCGGGCCAGCGCGGCGGGCAGGTGCTGGAGTTCAAGGCGATGGTGAAGGCCCTGCACGAGGCCGGCATCGAGGTGATCCTCGACGTCGTCTACAACCACACCGCCGAGGGCAACCACCTGGGCCCGACCCTGTCCATGCGGGGCATCGACAACGCCAACTACTACCGGCTGGTCGAGGACGACCGCCGCTACTACATGGACACCACCGGCACCGGCAACAGCCTGCTCATGCGCAGCCCGCACGCGCTCCAGCTGATCATGGACTCGCTGCGCTACTGGGTGCGGGACATGCACGTGGACGGGTTCCGCTTCGACCTCGCGGCGTCGCTGGCCCGTGAGCTGCACGAGGTCGACCGGCTGAGCGCGTTCTTCGACCTCGTCCAGCAGGACCCGGTGCTGTCGCAGGTCAAGCTCATCGCCGAGCCGTGGGACGTCGGCCCGGGGGGCTACCAGGTCGGCAACTTCCCGGCCCGCTGGACCGAGTGGAACGGCCGCTACCGCGACACGATCCGCGACCTGTGGCGCGGCGAGCCCGCCGCGCTGCCCGAGTTCGCGAGCCGCCTGACCGGGTCGAGCGACCTCTACCAGGACGACAGCCGCCGCCCCGCCGCGTCGATCAACTTCGTCACCTGCCACGACGGCTTCCCCCTGCAGGACCTGGTGTCCTACAACGGCAAGCACAACGAGGCCAACGGCGAGGACAACCGCGACGGCGCGGACGACAACAGGTCCTGGAACTGCGGCGTCGAGGGTCCGGCGACCGGCCCGGTCGCGCAGCTGCGCGAGCGGCAGAAGCGCAACTTCCTGGCCACGCTGTTCCTGTCGCAGGGCGTGCCGATGCTGTCGCACGGCGACGAGATCGGCCGCACCCAGCAGGGCAACAACAACGCCTACTGCCAGGACAACGAGATCAGCTGGGTCGACTGGGGCGCCGTGCTGGAGGCCGGGGCCACCGCCGAGGAGGACGCGGGGACGGTCGAGAGGCGGCAGCTTCTCGAGTTCACCCGGCGCCTCGCCCGACTGCGCCGCGACCACCCCGTCTTCCGGCGCCGCCGCTTCTTCTACGGCCGTCCCGTGCGCGGCTCCCACGACGAGCTCAGCGACATCGCCTGGCTCACCCCGTCGGGCACCGAGATGACCGACGCCGACTGGACGAACGGCTACGCCAAGGCGCTGGCGGTCTTCCTCAACGGCGACGCGATCACCGAGCCCGACAGCAGGGGCAGGCGGATCGCCGACGACTCGTTCCTCCTGCTGTTCAACGCCCACCACGAGATGCTCAAGTTCACCGTGCCGAAGAACTACGGCGAGCTGTGGTGCACCGAGCTGGACACGGCGATGCCCGGGCAGAGCGAGTCGCGGATGTGCCGGGCCGGTGAGGCGGTGCCGGTCACCGGCCGGTCGGTGCGGGTCCTGCGCCGCGTCCGCCGTACGTCGTGACGGCCTGGACGAGAACGGTCTGACCAGCGAGGACGGCCGATTAGAGTGCCGATGGTGTGAGCCGCCGGGCAGGCGGGCAAGAACGGTCACTGCCCGGCGGTTCTCCACGCCGGGAACGTGTTTCGAAGGGCGGTCCAGTGAGTTCTACCTACCGCGTGCAACTGACGCCTGACTTCGGTTTCGCGCAGGCCGCCGGCCTCGTCGGATATCTCCGGGAGCTGGGCGCCGGCCACCTCTACCTCTCGCCGATCCTGCAGGCGTGCCGCGAGTCCCTGCACGGCTACGACGTGACCGACCACACCCGCGTACGCGAGGAGTTCGGCGGCGAGGAGGGACTGCGGGCGCTGGCGGCCGAGGGCATGCCGCTGGTGTCCGACATCGTGCCCAACCACATGACCGTGCCGGTGCCGGAGTCGGACAACGCGCGGCTGTGGGCGGCGCTGCGGGACGGCCCGGGGTCGCCGGCCTCCCGGTGGTTCGACTTCCAGTGGCCGGTCACCCTGCCGCTGCTCGGCGACGACGCCGACGAGGCGCTCCGGGTCGAACGCGGCGTGGACGGTCAGGTGCTGCGCTACCACGACCACGCGTTCCCGATCAGGCCCGGCACAGAGCACCTGCCGCTGCCGGACCTGCTGGAGGCCCAGCACTACCGGCTGGCCCACTGGCGGGAGAGCCCCGGCTACCGGCGGTTCTTCGACGTGTCGTCGCTGATGGGCCTGCGGGTGGAGGACCCCGAGGTCTTCCGGGAGACCCACGCCGTGACCTTCCGCCTCATCGAGGAAGGCGTGATCCACGGGCTGCGCGTCGACCACCCCGACGGCCTGGCCGACCCCCGCGGCTACCTCCGGTGGCTGCGCCCGCACGTGCCGGGCCCGCTGTGGGTGGAGAAGATCCTCATCGACGGCGAGCGGCTGCCCGCCGACTGGCCGTGCGACGGCACCACCGGCTACGACGCGCTCAACATGATCACCCGGCTGTTCGTGGACCCGGCGGGCCGCGACGCGCTGGTCGAGACCTTCGGCCGCCACACCGGCGTGCGCGACGACTACGAGACCGTGCGTCACGACGCCAAGAAGCACGCCATCGACCTGTTCTTCCGCGGGGAGGTCGACCGGCTGACCACCGACCTCGGCGACCCGGCGCTGCGCGAGGCCGTCGTGGAGCTGCTGGCCGCGATGCCCGTCTACCGGGCGTACGTGAACCCGGGTGAGCGGCCGTCCGCCGACGCGCAGGCGATCGTCGCGGAGGCGGCCCGGCTCGCGGCCGGCCGCGCCGACCCCGACGCGGTGGCCAAGGCCGCCGACCTGGTCCTGTACGGCCCGCCGGACGCGGTCACCCGCTTCCAGCAGACCTGTGGGCCCGTCATGGCCAAGGGCGTGGAGGACACCGCGCTCTACCGGTGGTATCCGCTGGCCTGCCTCAACGAGGTGGGCGGGGAGCCCGACCGGTTCGGGGTCTCGCCGGCCGAGTTCCACGAGTTCTGCGCCGGGCTGCCGCCGCGGACGATGACCACGCTGTCCACCCACGACACCAAGCGGTCGGAGGACGTGCGCGCCCGTCTCGCGGTGCTCTCGGAGCTGCCCGAGGAGTGGACGATGGCCGTCGACTCCTGGTCGGCGGCCGTGTCGTTCGACCCCCGGCTCGACTACCTCGCCTGGCAGTCGCTGATGGCGGCCTGGCCGATCAGCCTGGACCGTTTCACCGACTACCTGCTCAAGGCGGCCAGGGAGGCCAAGACCGCCATCTCCTGGGTCGACCCGGACCCGGCGTACGAGGAGGGGATCAGGGACTTCGCCCGGCGGGCGATCGACGCCTGCGGTTACTCGGTCGCCTCGTTCACCGAGGTCGTCGACCGGTACGCCCGGGTCAACTCGCTCGGGCAGAAGGCCGTCCAGCTCCTGATGCCGGGCATCCCGGACGTCTACCAGGGCAACGAGATCACCGACTTCTCGCTGGTGGACCCGGACAACCGGCGGCCGGTGGACTTCGAGCGCCGCCGCCGGCTGCTCGCCGAGCCCGACGACAGCTGGGACGGCCAGAAGATCCGGGTCACCGCCGCCGCGCTCGGCCTGCGGGGACGGCTCGACCCCGAGGCGCCGTACGCGCCGATCGAGGCGGGGGAGCACGCCGTCGCGTTCACCAGGGGCGTTCCCGGGCGGGGAACGGCCGCGGCCGTGGTCGCGACCCGGCTGCCGGCCGGGCTGGAGCGCCGGGGCGGCTGGGGGAGTGAGAAGATCACGCTGCCGCCGGGACGCTGGCGTGACCTGCTCACCGGGGCGGAGCACACCGGGGAGGTGCGGATGGCCGACCTGCTGTCCGCTCATCCGGTCGCGATTCTCGAAGCGTGATCAGCAGGGCTGGTCAGCAGGGGCTTGGTCGGTAAGGGGAGAAGAGGCATGTTCGAGGTCTGGGCGCCGGGGGCGGCGCGGGTCGAGGTCGAGTACGAGGGCGCCCGGCACGCGATGTCGCCGGGCGAGGGCGGCTGGTGGACCGCGCCCGGTGACGAGCACGACCGCGACTACGCCTTCCACGTGGACGGCGAGGGTCCCTTCCCCGACCCCAGGACCCGGCGGCAGCCGTACGGCGTGAACGGCCCGAGCCGGGTCTACCACCAGGACAGGTTCGCCTGGACCGACCAGGACTGGCGCGGCCGGGACCTGCGCGGCGGGGTGATCTACGAGCTGCACGTCGGCACGTTCTCGCCCGAGGGCACCTTCCAGGGGGTGGCCGACCGGCTCGGCCACCTCGTGGACCTCGGCGTCGACTTCGTCGAGCTCATGCCGGTCCCGCCCGTCCCGGGCACCCGCAACTGGGGCTACGACGGCGTGGAGCTGTACGCGGTCTTCGAGGAGTACGGCGGGCCGGACGGGTTGAAGAGCCTGGTGAACGCCTGTCACCGGGCCGGTCTCGGCGTGATCCTCGACGTCGTCTACAACCACCTCGGGCCGTCGGGCAACTACCTGGCCAGGTTCGGGCCGTACTTCCACGACGCGAAGGGGTCCTACTGGGGCGACGCGGTCAACCTGGACGGATACGGCTCGGACGGGGTGCGGCGCTACTTCATCGAGAACGCCCTGCAGTGGCTGCGCGACTACCACGTCGACGGACTGCGCGTCGACGCCGTGCACGCGCTGCACGACAAGCGCGCCGTCCACTTCCTGGAGGAGCTGTCGGTGGAGGTCGACGCGCTGTCCACCGCGGTGGGCCGTCCGCTCACGCTCATCGCCGAGTCGGACCTCAACGACCCCCGCATGGTCACGCCGCGCGAGGCGGGCGGCCTCGGCATGCACGCGAGCTGGAACGACGACGTCCACCATGCCATCCACGCGAACGTCACCGGGGAGACGAACGCCTACTACGGCGACTTCGGCACGCTGTCGTCCCTGGCCAAGGTGCTCACCTCCGGATATTTCCATGACGGCACCTATTCGTCCTTCCGGGGCCGCTCGCACGGCCGTCCGGCCGCCGGGATCCCGGGGCACCGGTTCGTCTGCTGCGCGCAGAACCACGACCAGATCGGCAACCGGCCCGAGGGCGACCGCATGCGGCCCGACCAGCTCCGCCTGGCCTCCGGTCTGCTGCTGACCTCACCGTTCACGCCGATGCTGTTCATGGGCGAGGAGTGGGGCGCCACGACGCCGTTCTACTTCTTCACCGACCACTTCGAGCGGCACCTCGCCGAGGGCGAGGGCGAGCGGCGCAGGAAGGAGTTCGAGGGCTTCGGCTACGACTGGAAGGCCCCCGAGCCGGGCGAGGAGGACACCTTCCTGCGGTCCAAGCTCGACTGGGAGGAGCTGTCGAAGGACGAGCACGCCTCCCTGCTGGGCTGGTACCGCGCCCTGATCGCCCTGCGCAGGTCACATTCCGACCTCACCGACCCCCGGATGGACCGGGTTCGGGTCGACGTGGACGAGGAGCGCCGGGTCGTGGTGATCGAGCGCGGCTCGCTGCGGGTCGCCGCCAACCTCGCCTTCGACCCGGTCTCCGTACGGCTCGCCGCGTCGCGCCTCCTGCTCGCCTCCGACGAGTCGGCCCGCCTGACCGATCACGTCCTCGACCTGCCGGCGCGTTCCCTGGCCGTCGCCGAGATCTGAGAGCCGGGCCGGGGCGGGGATCAGGACGAGCGGGGGCGTCCGCGGACCGGCGACGCCCGTGATCGCCACACCCCGCCCCCGCTCCGGGACACCACCGACCGGTGCGCGTAGACGTCGTCGCAGCCCAGCTCGGCGACGCGCAGATAGCCGTGCCGCGCCAGCAGCTCGTGGATGGGGCGGCGCTGGGGCCCCCAGTTGTGCTCCACCGTCAGCATCCGCAGCAGGTATCGGCCGAAGGGGAACGTGCGGAGGATCGCCAGCTCGGAACCCTCGGTGTCCAGGCTCCAGTAGTCGATCACACGGGGAGCGTCGAACTGCCGCAACAGCGAGCCGACCGTCCGGCACGGCATGACCGTCGCGGGCATCGGCGCGTCGTCCGGCAGGTCCAGGGCCCGGCGCACGTACGGGATCAGCTGCGGGGAGTACTCGCCGGGGATCCCGCCGATGGTGCCCGCCTCCACGAACTCCACCGTGCCGTCGTGGTCGTACAGGCAGCAGTTCACGCAGAGGCAGCGGCGGTTCGCCGTCAGCTCCGCGTAGTAGTGCGGATTGGGCTCGACGCAGATTCCCGTCCAGCCGTATTCCTGCTCCAGCAGCCTGGTGTTGCTGCATCGGACCCCATTCGAGGCGCCCGAATCCAGGAAGTATCCCGCCCGCTTGTGCCCTAGGGCGGCGAGCACGTAGGCGTCCTGGCCATGTTGTGACGTCACCTTGCGACGTCACCTTGCGACGTCAACGTCCCGCTCGCCGCCGGGTCAGCGCGTTGGAGCGCCACGCCGGACGGTAGGGGAGCTGGTTCGGCGTCGCCTGCCGCGACAGGCTGGGGTGGTGGACGTCGTCGGCCCGTTCGCCGTAGAGCATGGTGATGTTCACTCTGCGGTTCTCGTAACCGGGCCGGAAGCGCACCTCGGCGGTCGCGTGGAACAGGTCGGAGTTGAAGATGATCGCCCGGTTGGCGCGGTACGGAATCCGCACCGCCTCAGCCTTCCGCTGGGCCAGGAAGGGCTTGATCAGGTCCTGGCGGCCGTTGTACATGTGGAAGTTCCAGTCGGGCGGCGCGTCGACCCCGTACACGATCAGGCCGCCGCTGCTCTCGTCCAGGTTGGCCTCCGACGGTGTGATCCAGAAGTTCACGTTGACCGCGGCGAAGTCGGCGTGCGTCGTGGTGTCACCGGGCAGGTAGTCCTTGTTCTTGAATCCCCACAGCTGGCGGAGCGGATAGGGGCCGAGCACCTGCGGCAGCGTGCCGCGGAGTTCCTCCGCGACCTGCAGGAGCAGCGGGCAGTTGAAGCCGTCGTGGAAGAACGCCCCGAGCCGGCCGTTCGCGTAGCGGTTGCCGAACCATACCGTCGACCCGAGGCAGAAGCGCCGGACGGCGTCCAGCGCGGCCGGGGAGAGGAAGTCGTCCACGACTACCAGCCCGGCACGACTCGCCAGGTAGCGTTCGGTGACCTCCTGACCGTTCCACGAAGCCGACAGCGCCCGCGGTAGGCGCGGCGCCGGTTGCAGCGTGACGATGCGGTTGAAGACGTCCCCTATCGCCGCCTCCGCCTGCTCGTCGAACGGCACGTGCTGGTCGGGATCGACGCCGGCCTCCAGCAGGCGGTCGGCCGTGTCCGCGTAGGCCTGGACGACCGCCCCGAACTCGCCGCCCAGGATGCCCGACTCCAGCAGGTAGGTGAACTGCTCGATGTCGTGCCGCAACTTGTGGATCGTGATGAAACGGTTGACCGGGCGCGTGGCGCCGTCCGCGCTCTGGACGGGGAACCACCGGCTGCCCCGGCGGATGGAGGCCAGCAGGTGCGCGAACTCGCCCGCGAGCGTGAGATCCGTGGACCGCATCAGTTCGCCGGTCTGTTCGGACAGCCAGCCCAGGTCGTCGTCGGAGAAGTCCGCGCCTGACCACAGCGCGAAGGCCTCGCTCTGGTGGCCGGCTTCCAGCAGCGCCCGGGTCGTCTGTCGCAGGGAGCCGGTGCCGGTGGTGGTCATCCGCCGCCCCCGATCTCGTCGAGCACACCGGAATCGCGGAGTTGAGCGGCGAATTCACGCAGGGTTTCCAGGGTGACCTGCGCCGCGCCCGAGTCGAGGGCGTTGATGTTGAAGTGCCCGAACGTTCCCCCAAAGGTGCCACCGAATGTCCCGCCAAATGTGCCGAACGTTCCCGGGGACGTTCCGCCGAATGTCCCGGGGGACGTGCTCGGCGGCGTCAGCGTGGTGATTTGGGTGATTGACGTGATTTCGGTCGTATGGGTAATTGGGGGAAATGTGTGCTCTTCAGTGCTTCCGAAGGTGAATGTCACATCGGTGCCGGGAATGGTGGCCGGGGGGCCCGTCTCGGTGCCGGTGCCGGTGCCGGTGCCTGTTCCCGTCCCCGTCCCTGTCCCGGTGCCTGTTCCGGTTTCCGTCCCTGGCTCGGTTCCGGTTCCGGTGCTCATCTCCGTTCCAGTGCCGGTGCCGGTGCCCGTTCCGGTGCTCATCTCCGTTCCGGTACCTGTGCCGGTTCCGGTGCTCATCTCCGTTCCGGTACCTGTGCCGGTTCCGGTGCTCATCTCCGTTCCAGTGCCGGTGCCTGTCCCGGTGCTCATCTCTGTGCCGGTTCCGGTGCCGGTGCTCATCTCCGTGCCGGTTCCCGTGTTGGTCTCGGCGGTGATGGTGCCGGTGCCTTCCGCGGTTCCGGTGAGCTGGATTCCGGTCCCGCCCTGGCCGATCCCGACGCCACCGAAGATCAGATCCTTGATCGACCTGTCCAGCGGGAAGATCGGCTGCTGCTCGGTCGCCGCTCGCATCAGGGCGAGCGCCACGTGGTGCGCGTTCGTGTCGACCACCGCCCGGGCGAACTGTGTCGCGAGCTCACCGTCCGACGGCGCGACGCCGTTCCGCTCGCCGCGGTAACGGATGATCCACTGCATCAGCTCGTCGCTGGCCAGCACGGCGTAGACGAACTGGTTGATGACGTCCGCCCGATGCCGATCGAGGGGCGCGCTCTGGACGTACTCCGAATAAATCTGCGCCGGATCGGTCACGAACTGTTCGCGGAACAGATGGTCGCCCGACATCGCGTCGAACAACGCCTGGGTGCGTCGCAGGGCCGACGCGGCTCTGAGAGACGATTGGGGGGAGGTGCCGGATGGCTCGACGTTCATGCGTCATCTCGCATTCCGTGCCCGAAGCTCTGCCGTACTCGGCTGGCCCGGCAATATTCCCAGATTCGCCCCGACCGTGGAACTCCCTTTGCGTATCCGCCGCCGAAATGTCTCCCGGGCGGACCGGCCGATGAATTCCCTCGAAATCGAAACGCGGTCAGGCGGCCTGGGGAACGGGAAGCGAGAAGGTGACGGTGTCGGGGACCGCCGTGTAGAGCCGCCAGCTCAGGCGGTCGCGCCGGGAGGCGACGGTGACGTGCAGGCCGCATCCCGCCAGCCACCCGGCCAGGTCGGCGAAGTAGCCGTCGCCCGACCCGATCACGACCCGCTCGAAGCGCAGGTCGACCCGGTCCGTACGGGCGGCCTCGTCGAGGGCCTGGTCGGCGCCGTCGGGGCCCGAGCGGACCAGCAGCTGCACGCCGCCGAGCGCGAGCCCCATGGCGACCCCGACCGGCACCAGCGCGTTGTGGTTGACCGCCACGATGAACTGGTCGAGCGGCCCGATCGGCACCGCGTGCCGGTAGGCGCCCATCGTCTGCCGCACGTCGTACGTCGTGGGCCGGGGGGACCCGGCGAGGTTCTCGATGTCCAGGAGATGGATCGCGCGTCCGCGGCGCAGCGACCTGAGTCGCGTGATGGGAGAGGTCACGATCCCTGGTCCCTTCTGTGACGGGGCTTGCCGTCCATTGAAGCATGTGTTGACGCCATCAACCAGACTTTGACGCGACGTTGCCTGTGTCTCGGGTGTGGGTTATCGTCCCCTCTGTTCGTAGAACGGGGGGGAAGGACGGTGGACGTGCGCCGAGACGTACACGTCACCGCGGCCGACATCGCCCGCATGGCCGGTGTGGGCCGTGCGGCGGTGAGCAACTGGCGACGCCGCCACGACGACTTCCCCCAGCCCGTGGGCGGCACGTCCACCAGCCCCGCGTTCTCGCTGGCCGAGGTCCGGGACTGGCTGCGCGGGCACGCGGAGGGCAGGGAACTGCCCCCGGACGAGTGGCTCTGGCAGGAACTGCGCACGACGGCCGACGACGACGAACTCGCCGACCTGATCGCCGACCTCGGGGCCTTCCTCGTCTACCTGCAGCACGAGGCGGACGACTGGGAGAGGCTCTCGTCCGGAGACGACGAGACGGTCGCGCGTGAGATCCCGGCCAGGGTCAGGGCCGCCTGCGCCAAGACCATCAGCGACCGGGCGTTCCCGGAGGCGCTCGCGCCGGCCCGGATGCCGCTGGTCAGGTCGATCGCCTCGCTGGCGGCGGAGCGCGGCGCGTCCGCCACCTTCGAGTTCCTGCGCGAGCGGTACTTCGAGGTGCACACCCGGCGCGTCTACTCCACCCCGGTCGAGATCGTTCTGCTCGCGCTCGACCTCGTGGGCGACCGCGTCGGCTCGGTGCTCGATCCGGCCTGTGGTTCCGGGCGCATCCTCGGCCGCGCGCTGGAGCGCTCGCCCGGGGCCCGCCTGTTCGGCCAGGACGTCGACCCGGCGTCGGCCCGGCTCACCGCCGTACGGCTCGCGCTGCGCAGTGACAACGTCCAGATCAGGGCGGGCGACTCCCTGCGCGCGGACGCCTTTCCCGGCGAACTGGTGGACGCGGTGGTGTGCAACCCGCCGTTCAACGACCGCAACTGGGGCTACGAGGAGCTGACCGCCGACCCCCGATGGGAGTACGGCCTGCCGCCGCGCGTGGAACCCGAACTCGCCTGGGTGCAGCACGCGCTCGCCCACCTCGCGCCCGGGGGCGTGGCGGTGCTGCTGATGCCGCCGGCCGTCGCCGCCCGCAGGTCCGGCCGGCGGATCAGGGCCCAGCTTCTGCGGCGCGGCGCGCTGCGCGCGGTCATCGCGCTCCCGCAGGGCGTCGTGCCCAACGTCGCGGTCGGGCTGGCGCTGTGGATCCTCCGCCAGCCCGCGGAGGGCGGCACGCCGAGCCACGTCCTGATGGTCGACACCTCGGGCAGGCAGGACGACTACGCCAGGGTGGCCGTCGAGGCGTGGCGGGAGTTCGGCGAGGGGCGCGAGCTGGACGAGCCGGAGGTGAGCCGGTCGGTCCCGCTCGTCGACCTGCTCGACGAGGACGTGGACCTCACCCCGGCCCGTTATCTGTCCACGGCCGCCGACGACGTGTCACCGGAACGCATCACCGGGGCGCGTGACCGGCTGGGCGGGCTGATCGACCGGGTCTCCGGCCTCATGCCCGGCGCCGGGGGGCGGCCGGCGGAGGACCTCGTGCTGGTCCCGCTGCCCGAGCTGGTGCGGCGGGGCATGCTCGCCCTGGGGCCCGCGGGTGTGCCGGAGGGACCGGAGCCGCCGTACGGGCTGCCCGTCCTCACCGCCGAAGACGTGATGGAGGGCCGTGCGGCCACCGGGGTGCAGCGGGCCATGGAGAAGGCGATCGTCACGCGGCCTGGTGACGTCGTGGTGCCGCAGGTCGTCGCCGCCCCGGTCGCCCGGGTCCTGACGACCGGCGACGCCCTGCTCGGCCCGTACCTCTCCCTGCTGCGGCCGGACCCGGAGGCGCTCGACCCCTACTTCCTCGCCGGGTTCGTGTGCGCGTCCATGAACGTGCGTCATTACAGCACCATGTCCTCCCGCTACCGGGTGGACGTGCGACGCGCGGAGGTGCCGTTGCTGCCGATGGCCGAGCAGCGCCGGTACGGCGAGGCGTTCCGGCGCCTGGCGGACTTCCGCGCGGCCCTGCGCGAGGCCGCGGCGCTCGGCGAGGACCTGGCCCGCCTGGTGGCCGACGGCCTCACCCACGGAGTCGTCCGGCCGGGCGAGCCCGCCCGCCGGCCGTGAGCGGCGAACCTCGTCGCCGCTCCTCCTGTGCCCGCACGATCGAGGGTGACGTCTACGTCCCCGCCCAGTCCCTGGCATCGTCCAGGTCTGAGCTTCCGGCCATGAGGCCAGGGAGCTGGGCGTGGGTCCGAACGTCCGACGCGACAACCGGCTAGAAGATGAGGCCCCGGCTTCCTATCGTCGGCTGCCGGAGCAGTCTGGGCACTGGACCGGCGGCCTGCCTCGACCTGAGTAGATAAGGGCGGCACCGCAGGCGCGGCAAACGCGCTCTCCAACAGCCTGGAGGATTGTGGGCTCGGCCGCTTCTCCCTGAAGTGGGACGAACTCCGGCAAGGGGTGGATGTGGACCCGGCCGGGGGGAATCGCCTCACGGGCGAGATCGACCAGATGGTCGTGATGGGTGAACACGATCATCTGGAATCGATCCGCCATCTCATTCAACACTGCGAGGGCGGCACGAGCTCGCTGGTCGTCGAAGGTCATGAAGATGTCATCGACGGCGAAGGGAAGGGCACGGCCCTCCTCGGCGTACCGCTCCAGGGTGGCGAGCCGCAGAGCCAGGTAGAGCTGATCGGCGGTGGCCTCGCTCAGCTGGCCGATCCGGAGGAGGCCGCGGGCCGTAGAGCGTGCCAGCACTGTGGGGGAGTCGTCCTCAGGGTCGAGTTCCAGCCCGCTGAACCGGCACAACGTCAGCTCCCGGAACAGCCCGCCGGCGCGAGCGAGGACGGGGTCCTGCTGGGCGTTGCGGTACTCCTCCATGTGCCTGCGCAGGATGGTGCGGGCGATCTCCAGGCGGAGGTACTCCTCCGTCTCCTCCACCAGGCTCGCGGCAGCGGTCTCGACTTCCTCAGCGGCCTGGGCGGCGAGTGCGGATCCGTCGAGCCCACGAAGCTCCGCCTTCTTCTCGCCAAGGAGCGTGGACTGCTCGCTCCGCTCCGCCTCCAGGCCGTCGATGCGGCCGTTGAGTTCTGCCAGTTCGGCGGTGAGCTGGTCCGGGTCGGTCTCCTGGGCCTTCGCCATGAGGTCGTGCAGGCTCTCCCCGCCGGCGGCGATGGTGCCGCTCACCTCCGAAAAGGAGCTCTCCAACTCGGTATGGCGGACGCGTCGCCGTACGGCCAGGTCGAGCTCCTCGACGCTCTCCACCCCCGCCTCCGACACCAGTTCGGTCAGTTCCGCCTCCGCCTTCTCCGCAGACCCGCGGTAGCCGTGCGCATCGGCCCGGAGCCGCTCCTGCTCGGTGAGCAGCGACTCCCGCTTCTCCGCGTTCGAGCGGTTCCGCAGGGCATCCGCGTGAAGCCTGTCGGCGAGTAGATAGCGTTCGGCCTCGTCCTCAGGAACCTGATATCCGCAGGCGCCTGCGGTCGTCCGCAGCAGCGTGTGGAACTGCTCGACTCTGGCGGCGGCCTGCGTTGTCTCGCGGTCGGTCTTACTGGCCTCGGCCGTCTTGTCCGCTACCTGCTTGAGCAGTTCCAGGTCGGCAAGGGCGCCGACCGTGTCCCGATCCGCGGGCAGACCGGCCTGCGTGAGCACATGCTGCCAGCCGTTGTCCCATTCGATCAGCTCGCGCTCGTGCTCGGCGACGCGATCGGCGGCTTCGCTTAGCTCGGCGCGCTCTACGGCGACGCGCTCCTCCTGCGCGGCACGATCCTGGATCGCCTTGTCCTGCTCCTTGAGTCGCTGCTGGGCGATTTCCAGCAGATTGGGCAGCTCTGCCAGGACGTTCTCGGCACCGAGGCTCGTCATGGCACCCGATCCTTCGGGGTCACGCAGAACTTCGCGGAGCCGCGCGATGTGCTGGACCGCCTGCGCGTGGAGTACGGCAAGCCGGGCGCCCGCCTCGCCGAGATCGTCGACTGTCTCCCGGAGCCTCCTGGCGTCGTCCAGGATGGTGACAGCGGCATCGGTCCTGGGGATGGGACCGGTGAAGTCCTCCCACAGCCGGGCCCACTCGGCTTCCATACCTTCCGCCTGGCCGGCGAGATCCTCTTGCTCCTTGGTCAGCCCGGCCAACTCCTGCTCGGCCTTCGCGATCTCAAGCTCCAACTGGAGACGGGCATTCACCTTCTGGGCATCGCGGCGCATCTGGTCCGCGATCTGGTCGGCCTGGCTCATGGCCAGCTCGAACTCTCCGGCCACATCCCCATCCGAGCCCTGCTGGTCGCGAATCCTCCGCCACAGGTCGTCCCGGCTCGATCGGGCGGAGACGAGGTCATGTTCGGTGGGCGGGGGATCGTTGCGCAGGAGCGATGCCAGCTCCAGATGCTTGTCCCGCAGTTGCTTTGTGGAGGTCTTAATCTTCTTGGCGATTTCACGCCGGTCACGCTTGAGCTCGTTGCGGGTGTCGGCGTGCGCGTCGACCTGCTCGCGCGAAGGCGTCATGACCGACCCGGCTTCCTCGACCGGGAGAGTCCCAAGCTTCAGGTCCCGCAGGAATTGCCTGGCGCGCTGCTGGTGCCGTTCTTTGTCCGCCTCGGCGGTGGACATGCCGTTGAGCAGATCATGCGGGACGGCGGCGAGGGCGGCGCGCAGAGGTTCGATCTCCTCGGCGGGAGGCAGTTCGATGAGCCTCTTCTCCGCCTGCTCAAGCTTGCGGCGCCTGGCGGCCAGAGCCTGGCGGCTCTGGCCCAGGCTGTTGTCGATCAACATACGCCGATCATGGAGATCCTGAATCCGGGACCGCACGGCCTTCGACACCCGGTACCGTGCCGTGTCGCTGAGGGTGGCGTCGGGGTGTACCTGCTGCAGCAGCCTTTCCGCGTCCTCGCGGAGGCGGGCCGAGTCGCCGCTGGACCTACCAAGGCGGCGACTGGCCTCCTGTACGGCCCTGCGGTCCTGGAATAGGTTTTCGATCGTGTCGGCGTGGGCCAGGAGGTCGTTGTCTACCACAAGCCCCGCCAGCTCCTGCTGGACCTGGTCGAGCTGCCCCTCCGCTCCGGCCAAGCGGCTCGTGGCCTCTCTCAACTCCTGATGGAGAGCGGGCAGGCGCTCGGCTGCCTCGGCCGGGGCGAGAACCCCTTCCGCGCACACGCTTTCCATCTCGTCGAGGAGTTCTCGGCACCGGAGCAGCGCCGGGAGAGTCTGACGGAGCCGGGCGAGGCGGGACTGTCTGCTCCGTGCGCCCATCAGCCCGGCGGCGAGCCGGTCAAGCCGCTCCTGCGCCGCCTCGACCTCCTTCTGCAGCGTGAGGTACTCCTCTGGGCGGAGCGACGCGTTCCGCTTGCGTTCACGTGCGTCCCTCAGAACGTTGAGCTGCGCGTTGATCCGGGGGCGGGAACCGGTGCGCTTGTAGAGCTCCCCGATGCGTGCCTCGATGTCCCGCAGTGCGTTGGTGAGGCTGAGCCCCGATCGGGAGGCGGCCAGAGCCTGACTGAGATCTCCCTTGCCGCTCACCAGCGCCTGACCGCCCTGCCGCAGCTCGGCGCTGTTCAGGGCGAACACGGTGGTGAAGGTGAGCCGCTCGACTCCGCCCAGGGCGGACGTGAGATCCGCTTCGGCGAGAGGGGAACCGTCCGGCTTCTGAAGTGGTGCCCTGCGACTCCTTGTCCGGACCATTTCCAGGGTGCCGCCGGGGTGCCGGAGGAAGGCGCCAAGCCGTAGTTCCGGCTTCGGGTGGACGAAGTCGTACGGTGACTGCTGATCGATGCCGTAGAGGAGCTGGTTGAGGGCGTGCAGCGCGGTGGACTTGCCCGCCTCGTTGGGCCCCGCGATCACATGGACGCCGGGGGCGGAGAGGTCCAGCGTTCTCCCGCTGAAGGGACCGAACGCGGTGAGGTCAAGCCTGTCGATTCTCATCGGCCCTCCCGGCCTTCCACGATCATGGCTTCCAGTAGGCCGACGGCCTCGTCGCCGATCCGGCGGAGCCACTCGGAGTCACTGGGATCTATCCGTCCGAGGCCACGGGCCTCATTGGGAAGCGGACCGCTGAGCAGGGCCGTCCCGGTGATCAGCCGACGGAACGCCGCCTCATCGGCCCGAAGCTCGACGGCGGTGCGGCGCAGATCCGCGAGCACACCGGCCGCTCCTTCATCCGGACTTTCCAGCGGCCGCGTCTCGATCCGCACCTTCTCCACCCACACGTCGCCGAGGTCGTTGGCAAGCGAACGGACCTCGTTGACGAGGCGGTGCTGCTCGCTCCACAGCCGCAGGTGAGCCCCACTCCGGCCGGTGAGGCTGATCCGGACCGCCCGCATCCGTCCGGTCTCCAGGTCTCTGAGCCGTTCGGCCACCAGATCGA
Organism: Microbispora sp. H10949; assembly: GCF_014161435.1. Taxonomy (NCBI): domain Bacteria; kingdom Bacillati; phylum Actinomycetota; class Actinomycetes; order Streptosporangiales; family Streptosporangiaceae; genus Microbispora; species Microbispora sp. H10949. The sequence continues at coordinate 160,040 of NZ_JABBWZ010000010.1, forward strand.
CCGCCCCGTCGGTATCGGTCGCCGCGCCGACGTCGACTCTGAGGTGTTCCCATCGGGCGACGTCCAGATCGCGGTGCTCGGCCGAAACGACTCGCAGGTTGTCGACAGTGATCAGCGTGCAGCCCTTTGGGCCGGTCTCCCGGGCATGACGGCCCTGGATGTTACCCGGAAAGACGATCCACGGGTCCTGCGACACGACCTCGCGGGTGTGCACATGGCCCAGAGCCCAGTAGTCGTATCCCTTGCCGGCGAGGTGGTCCACGGTGCAGGGGGCGTAGAGGTTGTGCCCCTCCCGGCCGGTGAGCGCGGTGTGCAGCAGACCCACATTGAACAATCCGCCGCAGGGATCCGGGTAGGCGAGTGCGAGGTTGTCGGTGACGTCACGCTGCTTGAAGCTCTGCCCGTGTACCGCCAGGCCCAGGTCCTCGTCCCGCCTCGTCTCGGGTCCCTCGATGTCGAGCATGAAGACGTTGTCGGGCAGGCGCAGACTCCGGGTCATCCTGTTCTGCGCGTCGTGGTTTCCGGAGACCAGGTAGACGCGAATGCCGGCTTCGCGAAGCTTGATCATCTGACGGATGAAGAACAGGCCGGTCTGGTAGTCAGGCCAGTCGCCGTCGTAGATGTCCCCGGCCAGCAGCACCGCGTCGACGGGCTCCGACGTGGCGAGGGCGACGAGGTTCTCGAGCGCCCGCCTGGAGGCCGTGCGCAGCTCCTCCGCCGGGGCGCCTTCGTACGAGGAGAGACCGCGGAGCGGGCTGTCGATGTGAAGATCGGCAGCGTGGAGAAGTTTCACCTAAAGGCTTTCTTTCGGGGGACGTGCACGGTGGCTACTGATAATGGCGTGACGTTGAGTTAAAGGTGGTGCTTATGGCGAAATAGCTAAATCGTTCCAATGGAGGCCGCGCGGTGGCGGCCTGTCTACTCGTCTCCCCGACCAGGGTTCAAAGGCGAAACACGTTTGGATCCGTGGTCAGACGGGCGGTGACAGCTTTGTCGCGACGGTCGTGACCTCCAGGTACAGGGTGCGAAGCTCGGTGAAGGTGGGGGCGAGTTCGTAGGAGTGGTAGTGGCAGGCCGCGCTCAGGGCGCCCCATGCTCCGGCTGCGATCCGTGCGGTGTCGACATCCGTGTAGGCCATCAGGCACAGGAGCTGCGCGCGCATCGTGCAGGTCTCGACGCCAGGAGCGGACCGCTTCCAGAAGCTGGCCAGGGCCTCCTCAAGTGCCAGCCGGATGAGGAATGCCGCCGCCCGCGGCCACAGCCCGGGGACGCCGGGCTTCACGGTGTCGGAACGCCCGCGCAGGAGCAGGTCGGCGTGGTCGAGCAGGTTCATGTCAGAGCTCCTCCTTGATCTTGCGGGTCAGCTTGCCGACCAGCGCGATCGGGTCGTCGCCCGAGCCCCGTAGTACGTTCCGCCCAGCTCCATGGAGGCAGGCCCGGTACACGTCCGCGGCCCAACGCCCGTAACTGCGACTCAGCCAGCCCATGACGTCACCCGACCGGCCGATGTCGCCGAAGAGCGCGAGTGCAGAGATCTGGCTGAGCTTCCGCGCCGAGACGACCTTGCGGTCGATCTCGTCGTAGCCAATCCCTGCGGCACCGAGCCTGCGGCGTGCCAGCCCGAGGAACGCGGCCTCCAGTGCCACCCGGCACAGCCCAGGGACGACGGTGTCGGCCACGTCCTGCGGAACGCCCGGTGTGCGGGCCAGATCACGGGCGTCCCGCAGGGCGCGCGAGACCGGATCGGTGCACTCGACGACGGAGACGATCGAGCCTTCCTTCCGCATCACCTCGAGGATGGTGGCGGGCAGCGCGAGCTGCTTTGCGGCGTTGGGAAGCCGGGTGTCATGGGTGAACACGATGACCTGACGCGTCTGCGCGACCATCGAGAGCGCCTTGGCCAGGCCCTCCACCTTGGCCGGATCCATCGACTGCACCGGGTCGTCGATGACGATGAAGCGGAACGGGCTCTCCGGCGTGGCCGCGCGGGGCAGGAACAGCGACAGCGCCAGCGCGTGCAGCTCGCCTTGGCTCATGACACCGAGACCGGTGGCGGGGGCGTCGTCCACGATGACGTCCAGCTGCAAGCGGCGCATGTTCCCCGTTCCGGTGAGCTGGATGGGCCCGAGGCCGACGTTGCTCTCCTGCCGCAGCACCTGCCAGTAGAGCCCGGCCTCCTGGGCGTGCGGTTCCATCCGGGCGTCGCGAATCTCGTCGTGGACGGCGCGCAGCCACTGGGCCGCCTTCTTCGCGTCGGTCAGGCGGGTGCTGGCCCGCGCGGCGGCTCGCGCGTCGCCGATCCACGAGGCGACGGATACGGCGCACCGCCGCCAGGTCTCATCCAGCCCGGCGAGCCGCTCGCGGGCCTGCGTCGCGGCGTCGTCGCCCGCAAGGCGAAGCCGTTCGGTGCCTTCCTCGAACCGGTCGGCGAGCTCCGCGTCGTCGGTGAGGCCGCGGCATGACAGCAGAGCCTGCCATGCGTCCCCCACCGGCTCGGGCAGCCAGCCCGGCGCGACGCCGAGTAGCCCGAGCAGGGCCTCGCGGGCTGTACGGCGCGCGGCGTGGGCGCGGTCCGCCGCCGCGGCCTCACCCCGCAGCCGGCCGACCTCGCGTCCGGCCTGCTCGGCCCAGACGGAGTCGATCCGGTCCGGGGTGGCGCAGACCGGGCAGGCGCCGTCGAGCGGGTGGCGCCGGTGGTGACTGAGAGCGAGATCGAGGAGGTCCGCGCGGTGCCTGGCGTCCTCGGCCGAGGTGCCGCTCAGCGCGGCCACGGCAGCCGCCGCCCCGCGTAGCCGCTCCGCGGCCTCGTGTACGGCTTCAGCCTTCGGGACGACGAGTTCGGCGATGCGCCGCAGCGCTCCCATATCGCTGTCCGCCTCTGGCTCCCAGCCACTCACCAGGGCTTCGAGCTGATCGAGATCGGGAGCGCGATTGCCGAGCAGCGCGACGGCCTTGGCTGCGCGCGGATCGTTCACCTGCTCCAGCTCGCTGATCAGGCCGGGCAGCAGCGCCGCGGGACGCTTGACCGTCTCGTCGAGTTCCTTGACCAGCCGTTTGATCCGCTCGATAGCGTCGGCGACGGGACCGAGGCCAAGGATCTTCGCGATGTTCTCGTACAGGCCGGTGGGCTTGTCGAGCACCTTGCTCAGCTCGGCGTAGGGCAGGAAGGGGCGGAACAGGGCAAGGGGTCCGGCCAGGCCGGACTCGCCCAACGGTACGGCGGGCTGCCCCGGGCGCGTGATGGTCGAGACAGCCTCGTCCACTTTGGCTCCCGTCCACTCGTGGCGGACGATGCTGGGTTCCCTGTCGCCGTCGAAGAGCAGTTCCAGCTCGATCTCGGCCGATGCGTCCTCGTGGACGTTGCGGAAGGTCTGCCAGACCTGCGACTTGCCGATCCATCGGGAGTTCTCCCCGGTGAGGGCGACCTCGACGGCCTCAGCGAAGCTGGACTTGCCCGAGCCGTTCCGCCCGGTGACCAGCGTGAGCCCAGGGCCCTCCGGGATCTCCAGCCGTGCCGTGCGGCCGATGCCGCGGAAGCCGTGCACGGTCACCGCGTTCAGGTACACCTGCGGGAGCCGGACTTCCAGGCCGTGCTCCTCCGACTCGCCCATGATCTTCTCGACGAGTTCACTGACGGCTGCGGGGAGGTCGGAGCGGGTCAGCCGTGCGTGGACGATCTCGTGGATCGCTCCGGTCCGGAGGTCCGGTGCCGTGCTGGGGGAGGTGGCGGACACGAGGCGACTCCTTGATGGAGGATCCTGTTTCTTCGGGCTCATTAGACCAGAGTGTTAGCAAAGTTAACAATGATTCACGTGTTCGAGTAGCGTTAACAACCCTTATGGGCTAGTTTCTAGCTAACGCCGACTAGAGGGAGGTGGCTCACATGGGGGATCAGGTGACGGTGACCGCTGCCGAGATAGCGCGGCTGACCAAGGTCGAGCGGGCCGCCGTCAGTAATTGGCGGCGCCGGCATGCGGACTTTCCGTCTCCTGTAGGGGGCACAGCGGCCAACCCGCTGTACGCGCTTCAGGAAGTCGAGCGCTGGCTCGCGGCGCGCGGCCGGACGGCTTCGATCGAGCCGCTCGACCGCCTCTGGCAGGAGCTGCGCGTCTACAGCGAAGACGGCTCATTGGCCGAAGCATTGGGCGACGTGGCCTCGTTCCTCTCCTGTGAGGGTCTGTGGGCTGACTGGGCATCCCAGCCGGATGAGGTCATCGCACAGCGACTCCCCGGGGCGGTCGCCCAGAAGTCGCGACTGCCCGGTCAGGTGCCCTTCCCGCAGGGGCTGCGCCCGGCGCAGGTGCCCTTCTGGCGCAGGCTTGCCGACATCGCCGATCAGCATCCGGCCGACGACCTTTTCGAGGAACTGCACAGCCGCTACCTCGACTCGACCTCGCGTACGGCCCCCGCCACCTCTGTCGAGCTGGCGTCCCTGATCGCGACCATGGCTGGGCCGGGCAGCGCGGCCTTCGACCCCGCCTGTGGGTCGGGCAACCTGCTCAGGACACTGACGGCCAAGACAGGCGCATCCCCCGCCGGGCAGGAGATCGATCCGGCTCTTGCTCGGATCGCCGCGTTCCGCCTGAGACGGGGTGATGTCAGAGCCGGTGACTCGCTGCGTGACGACCGGTTCCCCACGGCACCCGGCTATGACCTCGTCGCCTGTGACCCGCCGACCGGGGTCAAGGAGTGGGGCTATGAGGATCTCGGCTACGATCCGCGCTGGGAGTTCGGGCTCCCTCCCCGCGCGGAATCCGAGCTGGCCTGGCTCCAGCACTGCTACGCCCACCTTCGGCCGGGCGGCACCGCGATCATGGTGATGCCGATCGCGGCGGCCTCCCGTAGATCGGGGCGGCGCATCCGGGGCGAGCTGCTACGCAGAGGTGCGCTCCGCGAGGTTGTCGCATTGCCCCCCGGCCTGGCGAGCGGGCACTCTCTCGGGTTGCACCTGTGGATAATCACTCGGCCCCGAACGGACGCTCCGCAATCCCCGATGACGGTGCGCATGATCGACGCTTCGGCTCTCGACCGGGACCGGCTGTGTGGCCTGGCCGACGCGTTCGCTGGCGAGCCCGGCGTGATGGCCGATGTCCCCGTGGTCGACCTGCTCGACGACGAGGTGGACCTCACACCGTCCCGTTATATCCAGCGCCCGGTTCACGCTGTCGCCGACGACCACACCACCGCTCTGGCCGGCCTCGTGCCGCTGCTTCATCGGCTGGTGCGGGAGCCGCCCGTCCGCTACGGCCGCGCCGACCCGCCCGTGCCGCTGCCGACGGTGTCGCTCGCCGACCTGGTGAAGGCGGGAGCCGTAGAGGTGCTGCTCAACCGCGACGCCCCGGGCTCGGGCCTCTGCCCGCGCCCCGGCGACATTCTCGTGCCGGTCCTGGATGCGGCCTCGGCACCCACTGTCCTCACGGAGCCTCTGAATGAACCGCCAACGGACCGCCATCTTCTCCGCTGCGACCCCGACGTGCTCGACCCGTACTTCGTCGCCGGATTCCTGCGCAGCGAGGTCAACGTCCGCCAGGCCGTCACGGGCACCGGCACGTTCCGCTACGACGTGCGGCGAGCGGTCATCCCACGGCTTCCCCTGGAGGAGCAGCGGCGCTATGGTGCCGAGTTTCGCAGGCTCGCCGACTTCGCCAAGCTGCTGCACCGTGCCGCGGCTCTCGGTGATGATGTCGTACGGCTCGCGCATGACGGTCTGACGACCGGAGTATTCGACCCCCTTCCGGAAGGCGAGTGACGTGGAGACCACCCACAGACAGTTGGCGGGCCTCATCTGGAAGGTGGCCGACCTGCTCCGCGGCGACTACAAACAGTCGGAGTACGGCAAAGTGATCCTGCCGTTCACCGTGCTGCGGCGGATGGACTGCGTGATGGCGCCCACCCGTGCGCTGGTGTGGGAGAAGGACAAGGCCTATGACTTCCCCGACAAGGACGAGCTGATCTGCGACCAGATCGGGCTGCGGTTCTTCAACCGGTCGAAGCAGAGCTTCGAGACCATCGGCGCCGCCCCCGCCGACGTGCGGAAGAACCTGCAGGACTACGTCAACGGGTTCTCCTCGGCCGCCCGAGAGATCATCGACAAGTACGACTTCCACCGGCAGATCGTGCGGCTGGACAACGCGGGGCTGCTCTACAAGGTGGTGCAGGCATTCGCCGGCTTCCCCCTCAGCCCGGCGCAGGTCGACAACCACGGTATGGGATACGTCTTCGAGGAGCTCATCCGCAAGTTCGCCGACGCCTCCAATGAGACCGCCGGAGAGCATTTCACGCCACGCGAGGTCATCGAACTGATGGTCAACCTGCTGCTCGCGCCCGACCTGGGCAAGCACGACCCCGGCGACGTCATCAACATCCTCGACCCCGCCTGCGGCACCGGCGGCATGCTCAGTGCGGCCGAGGAGCACATCAGGGCGCAGAGCCGCGCCGGCGTCAACGTCGAGGTGTTCGGACAGGAGCTCAACGAGGAGTCCTACGCGATCTGCCGGTCCGACATGATGATGAAGGACCACGACCCGGCCAACATCCGGCTCGGCAACTCCTTCAGCGACGACAAGCACAAGGGCAGGACCTTCGACTACATGCTCGCCAATCCGCCGTTCGGCGTGGAGTGGAAGAAGGTCGAAGACGCCGTCAAGACCGAGCATGAGGTGCTGAAACACTCCGGCCGGTTCGGCGCGGGGCTGCCCCGCATCAACGATGGGTCGTTCCTCTTCCTCCAGCACATGATCTCCAAGATGCGGCCCGCCTCCAAGGGAGGCACCCGCCTGGCGATCGTCTTCAACGGCTCCCCGCTGTTCACCGGAGGGGCGGGCTCGGGCGAGTCGGAGATCCGCCGCTGGATCCTCGAACGAGACCTGCTGGAGACGATCGTCGCCCTCCCTGACCAGCTCTTCTACAACACCGGCATCTCCACGTACTTCTGGATCCTGTCCAACCGCAAAGACCCTTCCCACAAGGGCAAGGTCGTCCTGCTGGACGCTCGCGACTACTGGGCCAAGATGCGCAAGTCCCTCGGCGAGAAGCGCAAGGAGATCACGGAGGACCAGATCTTCGAGATCACCAAGCTGTACGGCGAAGCTCTCGACGCGGCGGCCGATCCGGAGCACTGGGCCCACGGCAAGGTGAAGGTCTTCGACAACGAGGACTTCGGTTACCAGCGCATCACGATCGACCGGCCGCTCCGCCAGCGGTTCGAGGTGACCGAGGAGACCCTGAAGGCTCTCGCCGAGGCCAAGGCGTTCGCGGCCTACGCGGAGGGGTCGTTGCTGATCGAGGCGTTCAAGCCGTTGATCGGTACGGCCTGGCCGACCCGGGCCGAGGCCCGAGCAACTCTGGCGGCGGCCGCCGCCGAGGGCGGTGTGCTCTGGCCCGGTGTGGCAGCCGACAAGGCCATCTGGAACGCGGTCGCCGTGACCGACCCCGAGGGGGAGGTCCAGACGAAGAAGGGTGCGCCGCTTCCAGACCCGGACCTGCGTGACTACGAGAACGTGCCGTTGAAGGAGGACATCGACGAGTACTTCGCCCGTGAAGTCCTCCCGCACGTCCCCGACGCCTGGATCGCCGAGACGAAGAACCCCAAGACCGGTCTCCTGGAGCGCTTCAAGATCGGTTATGAGATCCCCTTCACCCGGCACTTCTACGTCTACACCCCACCCCGCCCTCTCTCCGAGATCGACGCCGAACTCAAGGAACTTGAGTCTCAGATCCAGTCACTCCTCGGCGAGGCGACCGCATGACTTCCCAGGAGCACTCTTGTAAACGCGATCTAGATCGCTGTATGTCAAATTGCCGAGGATAATGTGAATGTCAATGGACATCCGGTTGTGTCAACCATCGCTCCGCTGAAGTATCTGGCGGAATCTATTTCTGTTGGAATTGTGATCACTCCAGCTGTCTGGTACGTCAACGAGGGAGGCATACCAGCGCTACGGGGCGTAAATATTCGTCCGGGCCGCATCGTGAAAGACGGCCTCGTTCAGATCAGCCATGATGGTCATGCGGCTAACAAGAAATCTCGCTTGCGCGCCGGTGATCTCGTAGTTGTTCGGACAGGACAAGCCGGGGCTGCGGCTGTCGTTCCTGTCGAGCTGGATGGATCCAATTGTATCGACCTCATAATCATTCGTCCCGGATGTAAGCTAGTACCTCGCTACCTTGAATATGTGCTCAACTCGGGCTATTCACGTCGGCGAATTTCTGAACAGTCCGTCGGTAGTATCCAGTCTCATTTCAACGTGGGCGCAATGAGGGATATGCCGATCCCCGTTCCCGCCCTAGAGGAGCAGCTAAGAATTGTCAAATTCCTCGACTCTGAGTGCTCCCGGCTAACTGACTCCGCCCAGGCCCTCCGCAGGCAGATTGAACTTTTGGAGTCGCGCGAAGATAGCGTTCTTCACGAGCTGACATCAGTTAATAGCGCCCCGGCCGCACGAATCAAGCATGTTGTGAGCAGGTTGACCAGTGGGCCACGAGGGTGGGGCGAATTGGTTGGCGATTCGGGTGTGCCATTTATCCGAATTGCAAATATTCCGCGACGAGGTATCGCACTATCCCTTGAGGATCTGGCTTACGTGGATCCCCCCGCGGGGTCTGAGCGAGAAAGAACCCGGACGCAGGTAGGTGATGTGCTGGTGAGCATCACTGCCGATATCGGCTCAGTCGGTGTTATCGACGCTCATACAGTTGATGGGAATGTAAGTCAGCACATCTGCCTGCTCCGTGCCCGCGAGTCGATATGCCATCCAAGATGGTTGGCGTATGCGATCAAAGCCCCTGCGGCAAACCGTGCACTCAGAATGTCCAGCTATGGTGGTGCCAAGGTGGGGCTAGGTCTGGCCGAAGTAGCAGAAACCAGCATTTCACTGCCGAATTTGAGCACTCAAGCTCATCATATCAAACTCATAGACGAGGCACTTTCATGGAATGAAGCTCTTCGCGGGCAGTTGACTAAGAAGCTCGCACTCATCTCTGAGTGGAAGCAGGCGCTGGTTGATGCAGCGGTCACCGGGCAGATCGATGTGGCGACGGCGCGGGGGGCGTGATGGGGCAGACGGTGCCGTTTCTTCGGCGGGTGCGGGTGGCCAACTACAAGAGCATCGCCTCCTGCGAGGTCACCTTTAGTCCGCTGCTGGTCCTGCTAGGCCCCAACGGCGCGGGAAAGAGTAACTTCATCGACGCGCTGCTGTTCGTGGTGGACGCGCTGGGATCGACCCCCGCCGACGCTGTGGCCAAACGGGGTGGTCTTGACGAGGTGCTCCGCCAGGTCCCCCAGCCCGCCGACCACTTCGGCATCCACCTGGAGTTCACGGTCCACCTGTACGGTGAGTCGATTTCTGCCGAGTACGGCTTCACGATCGGGCGAGACAGCACCGAACGCCGCCCGCTTGTGGTTGAAGAGGAGTACTGCGTCATCCATCGTGAACGGGATGAGGGGGCGGAGACTCGGTTCGACGTGCTGGCCGGAGTGGTCGTCGATGGAGGCGGAATCGAGCGGGATCGGCTCTACCTGCCGCTGGCCGGCACCCGAGGCGAGTTCAGCGAGGTCTACCACAGCCTGCGGGCGATGCTCTTCCACCACCTGGACGTGGATCGGATGCGGAAGATCGAGCCGGATCAGCGGCTTGGGACCCTCGGCTACGCGGGGGAGCGTCTCGGATCCGTGTTGGGGGAGCTTGCATGGAGGCACCCCGTGTTCAAGGCCCGGATTGATGACTACCTCAGGGCGATCGTTCCCGAAGCGGTGAGCGTGAACCAGCGTGTGATCGACAGCTATTCGACCGTGGAGTTGCGTACCCGGGAGGGGGAGCGCCCCTTCGGTCCGGAGGCGGTCTCCGAGGGGACGCTGCACGCGGCGGGCGTGCTGGCGGCATTGTTTCAGCCCGTCGTAGTGGATGGGGAAGCGGAGCTGGTCGCCATCGAGGAGCCAGAGACCGCCCTCCACCCGGCCGCTGCCGGAGCGCTGTTCGACGCGCTGACTGAGGCGAGCGAGCGCGTCCAGGTTGTGGTCACCACACAGAGCGCTGACCTGCTCGACCGTGACGAATTCGATCCGGCCTCCGTGCGGGTGGTGGCGATGACCGGAGGAGTTACCGTGATCGGCGAGATAGATCAGGTGAGTCGGCGTCTCGTAGAGGACAAGCGGACCACTCTTGGTGAGCTGATGCGAAGTGGCCAACTTCAGCCGGAGGTGGGTGAATGAGCTACCCGATCGCGGCAGCCTCCACCATGAACCCGCAGGCGGGCGCATGACCGCTCCGATCGCCGCATCCCCCCAGGTGACCGGCCCGATCACCATCGCCTCCGTCGTGGAGGGAGAGGGCGAAGTGTCCGCGCTCCCCGTGTTGCTGCGCAGGATCGCCGGCACACTGTCGCTCTGGAACGTCCGGATTCCCCCGCCTCGCCGCGTCCCGCGAACCAAGCTCGTCGCCCCTGGAGGCGTCGAGGATGCTGTGCTGCAGGCCTCGTACCAGGTGACCGGTGCGGGCGGAATCCTGCTGCTCATCGACTCCGACGATGATTGTCCCGCCACGCTCGGACCCGCACTCCTCGATCGGGCTCGGCGCGCACGCGGCGACAAAGAGATCTCCGTCGTGCTGGCTCATCGGGAGTTCGAGGCATGGTTCCTGGCCGCCGCGCCGTCGCTGGCCGGACACCGCGGTCTCGCAAACCCGCTTGAGCCACCGCCGAATCCAGAGACCCTTCGCGGTGCCAAGGAATGGCTTTCCGCTCGGAAGACGGATGGCACACCGTACAAACCGACCGTGGACCAGGCTCCGCTGGCCAATGCCTTCGACCTGGAGTTGGCGCGCAAGGCAGCGCCATCGTTCGACAAGTTCTGCCGAGACATCGAACGACTCTTGCGAGGTGGCTCATGACCGGCCTGCGTGCGCGGCGGAGATGGGGTTCCCTCCCGGTATGTGGACACCGGGGGGAACCCTCGTTCTTCACCCCGGCCGAGTGGGACGCGTGTAGTCGACTTCCCTTTGGGGTGGATGCATGAGCAGGGCGCACACCGAGAAGCCGTTCGAGGACGTGATCGAGAGCGCGCTGCTCAGGTCCGGCTGGGGAAAGGGCGCCTCCTCCCATTACAAGCGGGAGCTTGGGCTCGACACTAGCGAGATGTTCCCATTCATCGGCGCGACGCAGGCCGAGGAGTGGGAGGAACTGCTGCGGCGCCGGGGCGCGCGCGAGCCGTACGATCCGGGCAGAGACCCGCAGTCGGTGGAGACCGAGACCGCGATGCGGGAGTTCACCAAACTGGTCGCTCGGGAGATCGACAGCCGGGGAGCGCTGGACGTGCTCCGGCACGGCGTGAAGGACCAGGGGGTCAAGATCCGGCTGGCCTATTTCCGGCCGAGCCACACCTTGGCCGCCGACGCGCTCAAGGAGTATGACGCGAACCGGCTGACGGTCACCAGGCAGTTGCGCTACTCGGCCGACGACACGCACAAGGCCCCCGACCTGACGCTGTTCCTCAACGGCATCCCAGTCGCCACGGCCGAGCTGAAGAACCAGGGCACCGGGAGTGACGTCACCCACGCCAAGGCGCAGTATCGGAAACGCGACCCCAAAGAAGTGCTTTTCGCCCGCCGTACCCTGGTGCACTTCGCGGTCGACCAGGACATGGTTTTCATCACCACCCGCCTCGCCTCGGAGAAGACGCGGTTCCTGCCGTTCAACACGGGAAGCCGCGGACCCGGGAAGTACGGCGGGGCGGGCAACCCGCCGCTTCCCGAAGGAACCACCGGCTACCGGACGTCCTACCTGTGGGAGCAGGTATGGCAGCCCGATGCCTGGCTCGATCTGATCCATCGGTTCCTGCATGTCGAGGACGAGAGCCTGAAGAAGGGCAAGGCGCCGGTCGCCAAGCGAGGCGACGCACACCGCAAGCCGCTGATCTTCCCCCGCTACCACCAGTGGCATGCCGTACGGGCTCTGACCGAGCACGCGGCCCGGCACGGGGCGGGTGACAACTACCTGGTGGAGCACTCGGCGGGGTCCGGCAAGTCGAACTCGATCGCCTGGCTGGCCCACCGGCTGTCCTCGTTGCACACCCCTGCGGACGCCGGGTTGATCGCTCCTGAGGCTCGGGACAGGGGAGTCGGGCCGAACGAGCCGGTCTTCGACAAGGTCATCGTGATGACCGACCGGCGGGTGCTGGACAAGCAACTGCAGGACACGATCCACCAGTTCGACCATGTGCTCGGCGTGGTGGAGCGGATCGACGAGGACTCCGAGCAGCTCGCCCGCGCTCTCATCGGGCAGACCGCGCGGATCGTCATCACCACGCTGCAGAAGTTCACGTTCGTCCAGGAGAAGGTGGCCGCGCTCAATGACCGGCGTTACGCGATCATCGTCGATGAGGCGCACTCGTCGCAGTCGGGGGAGTCGGCCGACGCGGTGAAGCGGCTGCTCGGCAGCGGCAACGGCGACGACGAGGCGGACGCGCTGACCGCCGCGGCGGCGAAGCGGGGACGTCATCCCAACCTATCGTACTTCGCGTTCACCGCGACGCCCAAGGACAAGACGCTCAACCTCTTCGGCATCCCGTCGGATGAGGTGGACGAGCACGGAGAGCGGGTCCGCAAGCCGTTCCACACCTACTCGATGCGGCAGGCCATCGAAGAGCGCTTCATCCTTGATGTGCTCGGCAACTACAGCACGTACGACACCTACTTCCGGCTGCGCAACGCCGCTCTCGAGGCCGAGGTCGAAGCCGACCCGAACGTGGACGCCCGCAAGGCCAAGGCGGCGCTGGTCCGCGCGGTCAAACTGAATCCCGCCGCGCTCGACCAGCAGGCACAGATCATCGTCGACCATTTTCGCGAGCACATCATGCACCGGCTGGCCGGGCGGGCCAAGGCGATGGTCGTGACCGGCAGCCGCAAGCATGCCGTACGGCTCTATCAGGCGATCCGCGCCTACGTGGACAAGCGGGAGTTCACCGACTGCGGTGCCCTGGTCGCTTTCTCCGGGGTGCTCACCCTTGACGAGAACGACTACATCGAAGGGAAGCTCAACGGGTTCTCCGACCGGGAGACGCCGGCCAAGTTCGGCTACGTGAAGGCCGACGACCCGCACGCCGCCACCCGTGACCAGGCCGAATATCGCATCCTGGTCGTGGCGGACAAATACCAGACCGGATTCGACCAGCCGCTTCTGACCGCGATGTACGTCGACAAGAAGCTGGAGGGGGTGGCAGCGGTCCAGACCCTGTCCAGGCTGAACCGCACCCACCCGCTGAAGCGGCAGGAAGACGTCTTCGTTCTCGACTTCGCCAACGACGCGGAACAGATCCAGAAGTCGTTCCAGCGTTACTACGAGGAGGCCAACGCCCAGCCGGCCGACCCCAACCTGCTCTATGCCAAGGAACACGAGCTCAGGGGCTATCAGCTGCTGGACGACAGCGAAATCGAGGCGTTCGCCCTAGTGCAGTTGGAAGCGGAGAGTCCGCAGGCCACTAGGGCGCAGATCGAGAAGGCGCACGCCCAGCTCAACCGGCTCACCGAGCCCGCGAGAGATCGCTACCTCCACGTCGAGGAGACGGACCCGGAGGCGGCCGAAGGGTTCCGTAAGGCGCTCGACCAGCTCGTCCGCGCCTACAGCTATCTCTCCCAGGTCGCCGGCTATCCCGATCGCGAGCTGGAGGCGCTCTACCGCTTCGCCCGATACCTCGCCAACCGCATCAGGCCGGACGCCGGGGCCGGTGTCGACATCGGCCCCGTAGACCTCACCCACCTGCGGATCGTCCGATCCGGCCAACAGGACGTGAGCCTCGAACCCCAGGGCGCGCAGCTGCTGCCCGGCTTCTCCGTCGAAGGGGGCGGGGGCGGGCAGGACGATGAGGAGGTGCCGCTTTCCCAGGTCATCGCCGAGATCAACAACAGGCATGGCTGGAACCTCGACACTGGTGACCAGGTCTGGTTCGGCCAGCAGGTCGTCGCCCTCGCAGAGAATGAGGCGATCCAGCAGGCGGGTCTCGTCCTCGACGATCTCGACAAGTTCGGCCAGGTCTTCGACAAGCACCTGCGCCGGGTGGTCGGGGAGCGAGCGGAGGCCAACGACACCCTGGTGAAGCGGTTCTTCGGTGAGGACCCGGAGTTCAAGGAAGTGTTCACTCAGGTGGCGAGGAAGCAGGCCTACGACCTGATCCGCCGTCCGGCTCGCAGGGAAGCCGAACGAAGGCTCCGCCAGACGGGCGGAATGTCAGCTAATACCAAGTCGGAGGGGTAATGTCCCGCTTGCCGTAGCTTGATCGCGGCTGTCACGCTGGCGGCTATGACCGATCTCACCAGGGCCCGCCTGATCGCTGATCGGTATCGGCTCCACCAGCCGATCGGTCAGGGCGGCATGGGCGAGGTGTGGGCGGCCTACGACCCCGTGCTGGACCGCCGCGTTGCCGTCAAGCTGATGAAGGAACCGCATGTCCTCTCCGGCGATCGGGAGACCGCGCGCAAGAGGTTCCTGCGTGAGGTAAAAACAGCCGCGAGCCTCAGCTGCGTGGGGATTCCGGCTGTTCACGACGCCGGAGAGGACCGCGACAGTGGGCAGCTCTACGTCGTCATGGAGTTGCTCACTGGGGCCGAGGTCCACGACCTCATCGGTGAACAGGACTATGGGGACGATCCGCCGTCGATCGCCTGGGCGGCGGCGATCGCGGCGCAGGTCGCGGCGACCCTCGCCGAGGTGCACCAGGTCTCCGTGGTTCACCGGGACATCAAGCCGCGCAACCTGTACGTCACGAACGGCGGCGTGGTCAAGGTACTGGACTTCGGCATCGCCGCCCTGCTCGACGGGGGAGACGGCGCCAGGCTGACCATGGTCGGGCAGACCATCGGCACACCGCCCTACATGTCCCCTGAGCAGTGCCTTTCCAGCGGCCTGGGTTCCGCAACCGATGTGTACGCACTGGGGTGCGTGCTGCACGAGCTTCTCACCGGTGAGCTCGTCTTCGAGCCGGACGCCTCCATCAGATACAACCACGTGCACACCCAGCCGCCCGCGGTCACCACGCTCCGCGCGGACGTCCCTTCGCCCATCGAGACGCTCATCTTGCGGATGCTCGCGAAGAACTCCGACGACCGCCCTGACGCCGAGTCCGTCTACGATGCGCTCCTGCCGTACGTGAGAGCGGACGGGGCGCAAGCCGTACGCCCGGAGTTCGATCCCACGCGGCCCTTCACCAAGCCCCTGGCGGCGGTGCCGCGCAGAAGGCCGGAACCGCTGCCCGTGTCTCACAAACCTCTGCCGGTCGAGGAGGCCGACGAGATCAGGGAGCGGGCCGCTCGGTTGGCGAAGGCCGAGCAGTTCGCCGAGGCCACCGACCTTCTGGCGGAGGCGATCGCCAGAGCCGGGCACGATCGAGGGCTCGCGGCAGATCTACGGCTCGGCCTCGCGGGCGTGCTCTTCGCCGCCGGATCCTACCGGCGCGCGCTGGGCGAGTTCGAAGCCGCCGGAGCAGCGCTCACCGCTCTGTACGGGGACGGCGACATGGACGTGCTCGAATGTCGCTACTACGCCGCCAACTGCAGATCTCTCCTGGGGGAGGACACTGCCGCGCTGGCGGCGTTCCAGGACCTGCTGCCGGAGTGGCTCCTGGTCGTGGACGAGCACGATCCGCGAACTGAAGAGATCCATCTCCAGGTCGGCGTGCTCCTGGCCCGGACGCGGCGTTTCCTCGAGGCACGAGCCGCATTCGAGGAGATCCGGGACGAGCGGGCCGAGCGTTTCGGGGATCATTCACCCGAGGTGGTTGAGATCGACGGGTATATCGCTCGCCTCGATCAATACGACGAGTAGAAGGGCGGGTCAGGGCCAGGCGAGGAGCTGGAACCAGACCGACTTGCCGTACGGGGTGGGAGCCCAGCCCCAGCGGTGGGAGAACGCCTGGACGATCGCGAGCCCCCGGCCGTACGCGTCGAGTGAGCCGGCCGCGCGAGGCCGGGGGAGTGCCGGGCAGGGGTCGTGGACGTCCACGACGAGCAGGGAGTCCTCCCGGCTGACGGTGACGCGGATCGTGCTCGCCGCCGAGGTGCCGGTGACGCCGTGGGTGAGCGCGTTGGTGACGAGTTCCGACGCCAGGAGTTCGGCGACCTCCGGGACGTCCTCGGCCGCGTTCCAGTCGGCCGCCACGTCCTTGACGAACCGCCGAGCCGAGGCGACGCACCGGATGTCGCGCGGCAGCCGTTTCTCGGCGAGGACGAGCGTCGGCCGGTCCGGCCTGTAGCGGTATTCGGTCAGCACCCTGCGGGCCACGACTGCCTCTGTCATCGCTGTTCTCCTGATGTCGGAAATCCACATCCAGGCTGTCGAGTTCTGGCTACTGTGAGTATCGATTTCGTTACCAAGGCCGACATTTGAAGGCTGCGTCCCTGTCGTTGAACCGAGGTGGGAGGCCATGGTGGACAGCTATGCGCCGCAGGCGATATGGGGCAGGGAACTGCGCCACTATCGGCAGGCGGTGGGCCTGACGCAGGCGCAACTCGCCCAGAAGGTGCACTTCAGCGAGTCCCTGATCAGCGGTATCGAGACCGGTCACCTTCCGGCCAGCCCGGAGTTCGCGCAGTGCTGCGACGAGGCGTTGTCCACCGGTGGGGCGCTGCTCCGCCTACTCGACTGGCGCAAGGGCCAGGTGTTCCCCTCCTGGTTCGGCAAGTGGCGCGACAAGGAGCAGGTCGCCACCACGCTGCGGACCTACCAGCCGCTCCTGGTGCCCGGCCTGCTGCAGACCGAGGCGTACGCGCGGACGGTTTTGCGGGGGAGCGAGGAAGCGGTGGCGGCTCGCCTGAACCGGCAGGGCATCCTCACCCGCGAGGACCCGCAGCCGCCGATCTTTCGGTGCGTCCTGGACGAGGCGGTGCTGTACCGTCCGATCGGCGGCCCGGCAGTCATGCGCGAACAGCTCGAACACCTGGTCGCGGTGGTCGGCTCCCGGCTGAGCGTGCAGGTTGTCCCACACGGGATGCATTCGGGGTTGCTCGGAGGGTTTGTCATCGCGACTCTGGAGGGCGGAAGTGATGTGCTGTACGCGGAGACCGCCGTCCGCGGCATCACCACAAGTGACGTGGAGGATGTCGCAGCGGCGATCGAGCGGTTCGAGGCTATCCGCACCGAGGCGCTTCCGCTGACCATGTCCCTCGAACTGATCAGGAAGGCGATGGAGGACAGATGGACCTGAGCACCGCCCGCTGGCGCAAGTCGAGCTTCTCCGGCGACAACGGCGGCGACTGCGTCGAGGTGGCGGAGGTCGACGGAGGACCTGATCACAAGAGCGGCCGGTTGATCGCCCTCCGCGACTCGAAGGACCCTGACGGGCCCGCGTTGTTCTTCACCCCCGAGGAGTGGAAGGCATTCGTCCTCGGCGTCCAGGCCGGCGAATTCGAGCCGAACTCCTGAGCTCACACCCACTCAGTATGGGTCGTGTCCCGCTCGGCGGGGTTCTTGAACGGAAAAGCGTTCGGGCCGGCCCGAGTGGGGCCGGCCTGAACGGTCGTGATCAGCGCAGGTCGAACCGGTCGAGGTTCATGACCTTGTCCCACGCCTTGACGAAGTCGGTCACGAACTTCTCCTTGGCGTCGTCGCTCGCGTAGACCTCCGCGACCGCGCGCAGCTCGGAGTTGGCGCCGAAGACGAGGTCGGCGCGGGTGCCGGTCCACTTGACCTCGCCCGTGGCGGCGTCGCGGCCCTCGAACGCGGTCTGGTCCTCGGACGTCGACTTCCACTCCGTGCCCAGGTCGAGCAGGTTGACGAAGAAGTCGTTGGTCAGCACGCCGGGGGTCTCGGTGAGGACGCCCAGCTTCGACTGCTGGTGGTTGGCGCCCAGGACGCGCAGGCCGCCGACGAGGACCGTCATCTCGGGGGCGCTGAGGTTCAGCAGGTTCGCCCGGTCGATCAGAAGGTACTCGGCGGGCAGCCGGTTGCCCTTCCCGTAGTAGTTGCGGAAGCCGTCCGCGCTCGGCTCGATCGCGGCGAACGACTCGACGTCCGTCTGCTCCTGCGACGCGTCCACGCGGCCCGGCGCGAAGGGCACCTCGACGTCGAAACCGGCGTCCTTGGCGGCCTTCTCGACGGCGGCGCATCCGGCCAGCACGATCAGGTCGGCCAGCGAGACCTGCTTGTCACCGCTCTGGGCGTTGAACTCCCGCTGGACGCCCTCCAGGGCGCTCAGCACCGTCGCGAGCTGGTCGGGGTCGTTGACCTCCCACCCGCTCTGCGGCTGGAGGCGGATGCGGCCGCCGTTCGCGCCGCCGCGCTTGTCGCTGCCGCGGAAGGACGCGGCCGCCGCCCAGGCGGTGGACACCAGCTGCGACACCGGCAGGCCGGTGGCGAGGATCCGCTCCTTGAGGGAGGCGATGTCCGCGGCCTCGACCAGCTCGTACGTCCGCTCGGGGAGCGGGTCCTGCCACAGCAGCACCTCGGACGGGACCTCCGGGCCGAGGTAACGCACGACCGGGCCCATGTCGCGATGGGTCAGCTTGTACCACGCCCGGGCGAAGGCGTCCGCGAACTCGTCGGGGTTCTCCAGGAAGCGCCGCGAGATCTGCTCGTAGATCGGGTCGAACCGGAGCGCGAGGTCGGTCGTGAGCATCTTCGGCGCCTGGCGCTTCGACGGGTCGTGGGCGTCGGGGACGGTGCCCTCGCCGGCGCCGTCCTTCGGCTTCCACTGGTTGGCGCCGGCGGGGCTCTTGGTCAGCTCCCACTCGTAGCCGAACAGGACCTCGAAGAAGCTGTTGTCCCACGTGGTCGGGGTGGGCGTCCAGGTGACCTCGAGGCCGCTGGTGATCGTGTCGCCGCCCTTGCCGGTGCCGTACGTGTTCCTCCAGCCGAGACCCTGCTGCTCGATCGGGGCGGCCTCGGGGTCGACCTCCACGTGGTCGGCCGGGCCGGCGCCGTGGGTCTTGCCGAAGGTGTGGCCTCCCGCGATCAGCGCGACCGTCTCCTCGTCGTTCATCGCCATCCGGCGGAACGTCTCACGGATGTCGCGGGCCGCGGCGAGCGGGTCGGGGTTGCCGTTCGGGCCCTCCGGGTTGACGTAGATGAGGCCCATCTGCACCGCGGCGAGGGGGTTCTCCAGCTCCCGGTCGCCGGTGTAGCGCTCGTCGCCGAGCCAGGTGGTCTCGGGACCCCAGTAGACGTCCTCCTCGGACTCCCACACGTCCGCACGGCCGCCCGCGTAGCCGAAGGTCTTGAAGCCCATCGACTCCAGCGCGACGTTGCCGGCGAGGATCATGAGGTCGGCCCAGGAGATGTTCTTGCCGTACTTCTTCTTGACCGGCCACAGCAGGCGGCGGGCCTTGTCGAGGTTGGCGTTGTCGGGCCAGCTGTTGAGCGGGGCGAAACGCTGCTGACCCGCGCCGGCGCCGCCGCGGCCGTCGCTGATGCGGTAGGTGCCCGCGCTGTGCCAGGCCATCCGGATGATGAGCGGGCCGTAGTGGCCGAAGTCGGCCGGCCACCAGTCCTGCGAGGTGGTCAGCACCTCGGCGATGTCCCGCTTCACGGCCGGGAGGTCGAGGGAGTTGAACGCCGCGGCGTAGTCGAACTCCTCGCCGAGGGGGTTGGCCACGGCGGGGTTCTTGGCGAGGATCCTCAGGTTGAGCCGCTCCGGCCACCACTGGCGGTTGCCGCCGCCCTGGGTGGGGTGCAGGGCGCGCTCGTGCGCGACCGGGCAGCCGCCGCCCTCGCCCTCCGTCTTCGGGTCGACAACGATCGCGTCATGGTTCTCAGTCATGGAAATCCTTCTGAATCAGCGGATCATGGGGCTCAGGAGCTGCGTGCGCTGGAACAGCCGGGGCACAGGCCCCAGTAGATGACCTCGGCCTCGTCGATGGCGAAGCCGTGGTCGTCGGAAGAGGTCAGGCAGGGGGCCTCGCCGACCGCGCAGTCGACGTCCGCGACGACACCGCAGGACCGGCACACGAGGTGGTGATGGTTGTCACCGACGCGCCCCTCGAATCTGGCCGGGCTGCCGGCCGGTTCGATGCGACGGATGAGGCCCGCCGAGGTGAGCGCGTGGAGGGCCTCGTAGACGGCCTGGAGAGAGATGTGGCCGACGCGGTCGCGGACCCCTGACGCGATCGTCTCGACGTCGAGATGGTCACCGTGCCGGACCGTCTCCAGCAGTGCGACGCGCGCGGCCGTCACCCGCAGGCCGGCACCGCGCAGCTCCTCGGCGGCGGTCGGAGTCCTGGGTGCGGTCATGACGCCAACCTATCTCCCTAAACATGAACAGTTCAAGTCATCGAATCGTCCAAGTTTGTGACATTAAGGGTAATGTTCGGCCCAAGAGGCGCGGCGTCGAGCCATACGTGCTGCTCACGGACCTCTGTGCCGAGTAGCGGACGTCCCTGTGGCGGGTCACGCCGCTGATCTATGGACCAATCCGGCCATACGGGCCGCGACGATCGGCTCGATGGATCGGTTATCCACAGAGCGGCGTTCGGGTGGGACGCGTGCCGCGGAAATGGCGCAGGCTGTGCACGCGGCGATCGGAGGAGCGGCCGGCGCGGTGTGCGGCCGTTCCTCCGGCACTTCCCGCGGCAGATCGCGGCCGTTCACGCGGTCCGCGTACGCAGCACCCTTCGAGGAGGAGCCATGCGTCTCACCTATCCCGTGCCCGCGCAGACCTCGTCGGTCTTCGTCGTGGTCACCGACCGTACGCCGGCCGACCTGTCGTCGGTCGTGCCCTGGCGGATGGGCCCGGCCCATCGGCGGAGCGCGAGGGAGGCGCTCGGAACCGCCCGGCTGGAGCTGGCGGAGTTCCGTTCGGCACGGTCTCCCTGGCGGCGGATGGACCTGGGCCGCGACGATCTGAAACGGGTACGGCGTGCTCGTCACCACGTGGTGGTGACGAGCACGGCCCCCGTCGGGGAACAACCCGAGGCCGCGCAGGTCGCCCGGGCGGCCGCGCGCGGAATCGCGGAGGCCTGCCACGGCACGCTGTACGACCCGCTCGTCGGCGGGGCGGTCTACCACTGCGCCGAGTGCCCGGGGGAGCGCGAGGACTTCGATCTCGGTGACGACTGGCTGGGCTGGAGGTTGTCGTGCGCGGAATCCGCGGCCGGATGCGCGCTCGACGCCGGTGGCGCTGCCGATCCCGGCGACGGCACGGATCAGGGCACGGGTGAGGGCGCGGGCGACGGCGTCTGTCCGGGTGCCGATGGTGACGCGGGCGCGGGCGGATGCGCCTGTCTCGTCGCCGTGTCGCGAGGGCTGCGACGCTTCGGGCTTCCGGAGATCACGCTGACCGGGCTCGCCTGCGTGCACAGCCTCTGCGCGGTCACCGCGCTGCGGACCGCCGCCGAAGCGCTGCTGGAGGGTCACCTCACCTGGCTCTCGACGAGTCCTGCGGCGCCCTTCCGGAGCATCGATCAGCGCCTGCGCGTGGCCGGGGCCGAATACGCGCTCGTCTCGGCCGGGTGGGACGAGGCAGGCGGGCGGCGGCAACCGCCAGTGGTGGCCGGGGCCGAGTCCGACGCCTCGCTCGGCGGGCCGGGCCACGGCGGCCTTCTGCGTGTGCGGCTCGCCTCGGAGGCCGCGGCCTGTTCCTGCCTCAGGCCCGGGCGGTCGGGCGGTCAGGACAGCGGTCGGGACAAGGGGAACCGCCATCCGCACCACACGCCCGGCCTGCTGGTGGCCTGACATGTGGAGCGCGCCGGGCCGGCCGGGGCATGCGACCACCGAGTGGGCGCGGTCAGCCGGGCCGGACCGGTTGCGGTTCCTCCGTGGCCCGGCTGTCGAAGGCCGCCCGCGCGGCCTCGATCTCGCCGACGTGCGTCTCCGACCACACCCGGATGCCCTCCATGAGCACGACCAGGCTGTGCCCGAGGTCGCTCAGTTCGTACTCCACCCGGGGAGGAATCGTGGGATACATGGTCCGGACGACCATCCCGTCGCGCTCCATGGCGCGCAGCGTCTGGGTGAGGCTCTTCTGGGTGATCCCGTCGAGCTTGCGCCGCAGCGCCCCGAATCTGACCGGGCCGTCGCGCAGGGCGTCCACGAGCAGGCAGGTCCACTTGTTCGCGATGCTGTCCAGGACCTTCCGGGAGGCGCAGTCGCGCAGGTACGCGTCTGCCGCGCCCCGGGGAAGCAGTCGTGACATGGTTTCCACGAGGTACCTATATACCGGAAAGGTGCCTTCTTTCCACGGGATACGGGGTCGTCCACGCTTGATCGCGATGAGGGGGCCGGCCACGCAGGTCGGCCCCCGGCCGATCCGGCAGTGAGGAGAAGACGATGAGAGCAGTCACGCAGTCGGCCTTCGGGGAGCCGTCCGTCCTGCGGGTGACCGAGGTGGACCGGCCCGAGCCGGGCCCGGGGCAGGTCCTGGTCAGAGTGGAGGCGGCGGCGTACAACCCCGTCGACGCCGCGGTCCGGGCGGGAGCCTTCCCCCTGCTCGGCGACCCGCCGTTCACCGTGGGCTGGGACGTGGCGGGCGTGGTCGAGGAGGCCGGGCCGGGCGTGTCCGCCTACGCTCCGGGAGACGAGGTGCTCGGGCTGCTCGGCTTCCCCGCGGCCGGCAACGCGTACGCGGAGTACGTGCTCGCCTCGCACAACGAGATCGTCCGCAGGCCGGCCGGGCTGACGGCCCCGCAGGCGGCGGGGCTGCCGCTGGCCGGTCTCACCGCGTGGCAGGCGCTGGTCGGCATCGCCCGGATCAAGGAGGGCGACCGGGTGCTCGTCCACCGCGCCGCCGGGGGAGTGGGTCACCTCGCGGTCCAGATCGCCAAGGCGCGCGGGGCGTACGTCCTCGGCACCGCCCGGGCGGACAAGCACGAGTTCCTGCGTGGTCTGGGTGCCGACGCCTTGATCGATTACACCGCGGAGGACTTCGTGACGGCCGCCCGGCCGGTTGACGTGGTCTTCGATCTGGTGGGCGGTGAGTACGGACAGCGCTCCGCGGCCACCCTGAAACCGGGAGGCCTGCTGGTCTCGGCAGTGGGCGGAAACCCGGGCATCACCCCGCAGGAGGCGGCCGCGCTCGGCGTCCGGCTTCAGATCGTCTCCGTGCGTCCCTCGGCGCCCGATCTGGCGGAGCTGACCGCACTCGTCGAGGCGGGCCGGCTCACGGTCCACGTGGATCTGGCCGTGCCCCTGGCCGAGGCGGCGAGGGCCCACGAGCAGGGACAGGCCGGCAGGACCACGGGAAAGATCGTGCTGGTGCCCTGACGCCTGGTGACCGGCGCGGTGCCGGGGTGGGAACATCAGGGCGGTTTTCGTACGTCTGTGAGATGTGATTCCTTTTGGTGCCATCGACGACGAGATCCGTGACGCGAGGGACCGCGCCCGCCGCCGGGATCAGCTCATGCGGCAGCGTGCGACTCTCCTGACCCAGATCGAGGAGGTCCGTGGCGTCCTGGCGGACCTGGAACGGCAGCTCGCCAAGGAGGACCGGGACGTCGCCAAGCTGGAGCAGGGCGGCTTCGCCGGCTTCCTGGCAGGTCTGACCGGGAACAAGGAGGAGCGCCTCGCCCGGGAACGGGCCGAGGCGGTGGCGGCCCGCCAGCGGGTCGGCGGCCAGCGGTCCCGCCTGGAGTGGCTCAGCGGTGACCTGCGCACCACGGACCAGTCGCTCGCGGAGCTCGGCAACCCCCACCACGAGCTGGAGGTGCTGCTCGCGCGGAAGGAACGGATGCTGGTCGAGTCGGGCGACCCGCGCGGGCGGGAGCTCTCCGACGTCGCCGCGCGGCTCGCGAACGTGGCCGCGGACCTGCGCGAGCACGAGGAGGCGCGGCAGGCGGGGGCGGCCGCGGGCCAGGCGGTCGGCTACGTCCTGCGGCATCTCGGGGGCGCGCGGGGCGCCTCGACCTGGGACATGTTCAGCGGCGGCGGCTTCGCCGACATGGTCGAGCACGGGCACCTGCGTCAGGCCGACGAGGCGGCCTGGCACGCGCAGGGCGCGCTCGACCGGTTCTCGCGGGAGCTCGCCGACATCGGCGTCGCCGCCGCGCCCCAGTTGCCGAAGGTCGACACCCGCTGGTTCGCCGACGTCTTCTTCGACAACATCATCACCGACGCCATCAAGCACCAGCGGATCGCGCGTACGGGGGAGGCGGTGCGGGAGGTGGCCGAATGGGTGGGGGGAATGGTCAACGAACTGTCCGCCCGGTGCGGTCACCTGGCGCGGGAGCAGGAGTCCCTCGCCCGCCGCCGCGAGGAGCTGCTGAGCTCCTGACGCCCGCGCTCCCGATCGCTGCGCGCCCGGTCGTGGCGCGTCGTGCGAAGCCGGGACGATTGGCGCACACCGGGAAACGGGCGCGGGGCGAGGAGCGGCGGTCCGACCGGCTTCCCGGGCCCGCACACGGATGCGAGCATGCTCGGGTGAGCGAAGGAGGAACGGAGATGACCGGAAGTGTCACGGCGGTGAGCCGCAGCGCGACCCACACCTTCAGCAAGGCGCCTCTGGACTCGGTCAGGCTGCTGGCCGGCCTGGGCGTCGAGGGGGACGCCCACTCCGGGACCACGGTCAAGCACCGGTCGAGGGTGGCCCGCGATCCGGACCAGCCGAACCTCCGCCAGGTGCATCTCGTCCACGCCGAACTGCACGACGAGTTGCGTGACGCGGGCTTTGCCGTACGGGCGGGGGACATGGGGGAGAACGTCACGACCAGGGGCGTGGACCTGCTCGGGCTGCCCACCGGGACGCGGCTGCACCTCGGCGAGTCGGCCGTCGTGGAGGTGACCGGCCTGCGCAACCCCTGCGGCCAGCTCAACGGCTTCCAGGACGGGCTGATGAAGGCCGTGCTGGACCGGGACGAGGAGGGCAACCTGGTGCGCAAGGCCGGGATCATGGGTGTCGTCGTGACGGGCGGCGAGGTCCGGCCGGGCGACCCGATCCGCGTCGAGCTGCCCGCCGGTCCCCACCACCCGCTCCAGCCGGTCTGACGCCTCCGGCTCGCCCGCCGGCCTAAGCGAGTGCTGACACCCTGCGGCATCGCCGGGCCCCGCCATCACCGGAGCCGCCCGGCGGAGGCCGGCCGGTCAGAGGATGTCGGCGAAGCGGCCGACCTGGTCCGGGTCGCGCCCGTGGCAGTACAGCATGACCTCGTCGGCGCCGAGGTCCTCGAACCGCGCGATCGCCTCGCGGATCTCGGCCGGGGTGGTGCGCATTCCGGCGACCATGTGGTCGGCCGCCTCCGTGAACCGGTAGTAGACGGCCATGGCCCGGCGCGCCTCGTCGATCACGTCCTCGGGCCCGAGCGCGGCGTTGATCTGGGCGACCATGCGCGGGGCGCCGTCCCGCCCGTGCTCCCGCCACGCCGTACGGACGGTCTCGAACAGCGGGCCGGCCCAGGAGGGCGCGGCGGCGCAGAGGAAGCCGTCACCCCAGCGGCCGACCCGCCGGAGGGCGGCGGGCTTGAACCCGCCGAAAAGGATCTCCGGGCCACCCGGACGGGCGGGCGCCGGGCCGATGGGACCGGCCCCCTCCCCGTACGGCTCACCGGCCCAGACGCGGCGCAGGACGGCCATCTGCGCGTCGAGACGGCGGCCCCGGGTGCGGATGTCGGTGCCGGCGGCGAGGTGGTCGTCCTCGCGGCCGCCGACGCCCAGCCCGAGGACCAGGCGCCCGCCGGTGAGGCGGTCGAGGGTCGCGGCCTGCTTGGCGAGGAGGGCGGTCTCGCGCAGCGGCGCGAGGAGCACCTCGGTCTGCACGCGTACGCGGGAGGTGGCGCCGGCGAGGACGGCGAGGGCGACCAGCGGCTCGGGATTGTCGAAGACCAGACGGTCCAGCAGTCCGAGGGTGGTGAAGGGACCGGCGTCGGCGCGCCGGGCCCAGTCGAGCAGGGATTCGGGATCGGTGACGGGCAGGCCGAGACCCACGTTCATGAGTTGCCTCCGAAAGGGCGTGCGGACAGAACGTGCTGCCCTCTCAGGGCCTTCGCGATACGCTCCCCGTTCTGCGGCGTACTTCTGGGGAGTGCCCGGTTCAGAGTGGCCCGACCTTACGACGTACGCGGTCCGCCGGGCAACCGCATTCCCCCTGACGCCCGTCGTCGTCCTTCACCGCGCCGTGGCCGCGCCGGGAGACGGGCGCGGCCCGCGCCGTGAGCCGTACGGCTGATCAGTGGCCGGGCTCGTCGTGATCGTGGTCGTGATCGTGGTCGTCTTCGTCTTCCAGCATGCCGTCCGACGGCTCGACCCCGAGCATCGCCTCCCGCGGTTCGACCTCGGTGACGTGCTCGACCAGGCCGAGCACGTGATCGGGCTCGATCAGCCACTGCAGGGCCGCCGCGCCCGTCTCGTCGGAGTTGACCAGTTCGATCTGCTCCTGCCGCTCGGCGTCGTCCAGTTCGGCCTGGGGGTCGCGGATCTCGGCGAGCGCCGCCGCCTGCAGCGCGTCCACGTCGAGGACCTCGACCACCAGGTCGACGGTGAGCCGCAGATAGCGACCGGTGTCCGTTCCATCGCTCATGGTGGTGATCCTATCGGTGGGCCGTCACGGCAGCTTCCAGTCGACCGGTGTTCCGCCCTGCTGCTCCAGAAGGGCGTTGGCACGGCTGAACGGACGGGAGCCGAAGAACCCGCTGCGGGCCGACAGCGGACTCGGGTGGGCCGACTCGACGCACGGCACCTGCCCGAGCAGGGGGCGCAGATTGCGGGCGTCACGGCCCCACAGGATCGCGACGAGCGGGCCGCCGCGCTCGACCAGGGCGGTGATCGCCCGCTCGGTCACCTCTTCCCAGCCCTTGCCCCGGTGCGAGGCGGGCTTGCCCGGCATCACGGTCAGCACCCTGTTGAGCAGGAGCACGCCCTGCTCGGTCCAGGGGGTGAGGTCGCCGTTCGACGGCAGGGGATGACCGAGGTCGGCCGTGTACTCCTTGTAGATGTTGACCAGGCTGCCCGGCAGCGGCCGCACGTCAGGGGCCACGGAGAAGCTCAGGCCGACGGGGTGGCCGGGGGTGGGGTAGGGGTCCTGGCCGACGATCAGCACCCGGACCTCGCTCAGCGGCTGCCGGAAGGCGCGGAGCACGTTGTCCCCCGCCGGGAGGTACTGCCTGCCTTCCGCGATCTCCTGCCGGAGGAAGTCGCCCATGGCGGCGATGCGCCCGGCCACGGGTTCGAGGGCCTCGGCCCATCCGGTTTCCACGAGTTCCTGCAACGGACGTCCTGACATGTCCGCGGACTCTATCGGCTTTTCCGGCCCCGTACGGCCCGGCGGCGGAAAGATCGGATGCCCGCCTACCCCCGTGAAGCGGGCATCCGACGTTCTTCTCGTACAGCCTGCCACAGATGGGACGTTTCCCCGGTATGCCGATCTGATGCGGAGGTTCCGGAGGCCCCGGAAGGGGCCTCCGGCCGGCCTTATTTGACCGAACCCGCGAGCATGCCCTGCACGAAGTACCTCTGGAAGGCGAAGAACAGCACCAGCGGGACGAGGAGCGACAGGAACGCACCCGGCGCGAGGATGTCCACGTTCGTGCCGAACTGCCGCATCTGGGATTGCAGTGCCTTCGTCATCGGCTGGTTGTCGGTGTCGGCGAACACCAACGCGACGAGCAGGTCGTTCCACACCCACAGGAACTGGAAGATGCCGAGCGACGCGATCGCGGGCTTGGCCAGCGGGAACACCACGGTGACGAAGATCCGCCACTCCGGCGCGCCGTCCATCCGCGCCGCCTCCAGCAGTTCCCGCGGGATGCCCGCGAAGAAGTTGCGCAGCAGGAAGATGGCGAACGGCAGGCCGAAGGCCACGTGGAACAGCACCACCCCGAGGATCGAGCCGAAGATCCCCAGGAGACCGTACAACTTCGCGATGGGGATCAGCGCGATCTGCACGGGCACGACCAGCAGGGCGATGACCACGAGGAACACCGTGTCCCTGCCGGGGAACTCGATCCAGGCGAAGGCGTACGCCGCCATGGCGGCGATGCCGATCACCAGCAGGGTCGCGGGCACCGTGATCAGCACGGTGTTCCAGAACGACGAGCCGAAGCCCGACGCGAGCAGGTTGGAGTAGTTCTCGACGGTGAGCTGGGCCGGCTTGGTGAACAGCGTCCACCAGCCCGACGAGTTGTTGTCGGTCTCGCCGCGCAGCGACACGACGAGCAGGCCCAGGGTCGGGAGCAGCCAGAACAGCGCGACCAGGATCAGGAAGACCTGGACCAGGCCGCCGCCCAGGCGGTCGGCGACGCGGGACACCACCCCGCGCCGGATCGAGGAGGCGGGGTTCGGCTCGATGGCCGGCTCGGCCAGGGTCGTCATCGCTCGTCCCTCCTGAACCGGCGGATGTTGAAGATCATGAAGGGCACCACCAGCAGGAGCAGGAAGATCGACAGCGCGCTTCCCATGCCCTGGTTGCCGCCGCCGCCGAACGAGACCCGCCACATCTCCAGCGCGATCACGTTGGCCTGCGGCTGCACCGAGCCGGGCGCGATGATGAACACCAGGTCGAAGACCTTCAGCACGTTGATGATCATCGTGACGAAGACGACCAGCAGGACCGGCGCGAGCAGGGGGACGGTGATCCTGCGGAACACCTGCCATTCGGTGGCGCCGTCGATGCGGGCCGCCTCCAGGGCGTCGCGCGGGATCGCCGAAAGGCCCGCGGCGATGAGCACCATCGCGAAGCCGGCCCACACCCAGATGTACGCGCCGATGATCGCGGGAGTGATCAGCGACGGGCCCAGCCAGGTGATGCCGTTGAAGGGCGCGGTGAAGTTCGACTGCGGCAGCCGTACGTCGTAGGACCCGGCGGGCAGTCCGGCGAAGCGGAACGTGCCGTCGGCGGCCGTCTCGGTCGTCGCCTTGACCACCCCGCCGGAGACCGCCTCGACCGTCACGCCGGCCAAGCCCTTCTCCTGCGGGTCGACCTGGTTGAGCGTGCCTCCGCCGCCGCGTACGACGTCGAGCCACACGGTGCCGCTCAGGCCGTCTCCGCCGGTGGCGGCCTTGGCGGGCGCGGCGTCCTTGACCACGTCCTGGGTCAGGCCGACGAGCGGGATCAGCACCGGGGTCCCCGGCCGCGCCGGCTGCCGGGTCACCACCGCGCCGCCCTGCGCGACCGCGGGCGCCTGGTCGTTGTCCCGGGGCCGGGCGCCGGGATAGCCGGCGCTCGCGGAGAACGTGTCGTGGACGGTGGTGATGATGGCGTTGGCGACGCCCTTGTCCGGGTCCTGCTCGTAGACGAGGCGGAAGATGACGCCCGCGGCGAGCAGGGAGACGGCCATCGGCATGAACAGCACGAGCTTGAACGCCGTCGACCACCGGATGCGCTCGGTGAGCACCGCGAGATCAGGCCGAGCGCGGTGACGATGACGGGGGCCACCACGACCCAGATGATGTTGTTCCTGATCGTGGTGAGCGTCCCGGAGTCGGTGAAGATCGAGATGTAGTTGCGCAGCCCGACGAAGGTGCCGCCGGTCGCGTCGTACAGGCTGCGCCAGATCGAGTAGATCAGCGGATAGATCATCCACGCGGCGAGCAGCAGCACCGCGGGCAGCAGGAACATCACCGCCAGCCGCGGCGACGGTCCCAGCCGCGCGGGCGGGGACGTCGCCGTGCCGGTCGTGGCGACGGCGCCGGGCGGGGCGGCGGTCGGGAAGCCCGCCGCCGCGGGGCCCGCGGGCGGCTCGTCCGGCGCGGCCTCGGCCGTCCCCAGGCGCGCGGACGGCTCCGCCGGGGCCGGGTCGGCGGAGCCCTGGACGGACTCCGCGGGGGTGTCGTGCGGTCCGGAGGAGGCCCCGGCGGCGGAGTCGTCGCCGCCGGAGGCCTGCGGGCCGTCCAACCGTTCGGTCACGGCCGTCCCCCCTCTACTTCTTGAAGGCCTTGGCGGCGTCGGCCTCGAGCTTCTCCTGCGCGCCCTTCACGTCGGAGGGGTTGCGGAGGAAGTCCTGCAGGTCCTTCCACTCGCCCTTGCCGTCGGTGCCGCCGAAGGCGCTGGGGGCGAGGTCGGACATGTCGTACCGCACCGACTCACCGGCCGAGATGATCGTCTGGGCGAGCTGCTTGGTGAGGTCGTCGGGGTAGTTGTCGGGGGAGACGTTGCGGTTGGGGGAGAGGTAACCGGGCTGCTTGGCCCAGACCTCGCCGCCCTCCTTGCTGGCCAGGAACTCGAGCAGCGCCATCGCGCCCTTGGTGTCCTTCATCGCCACACCGACGTCACCGCCGAGGACGACGGGTGCGGTGTCGCCCGCCTTGGGGAACGGCATGATCTTGGCGTCCTCGCCGACCTTCGCGCCCGACTGCCCGACGGAGGCGGCGACGAAGTCGGCCTCGATGACCATCGCGGCCTTCTTCTGGCCGTACACCTGGGTGACGCAGGTCGGGAAGTCGGTCTGCAGCGCGCCGGACGAGCCGCCGAGCATGAACTCCTTCTTGCCGAAGATCTGCGCCATCTTCTCCAGGGCCGTCTTGACCGAGGCGTCGGTCCACGGGATCTCGTGCTTGGCCAGCTTGTCGTAGTTCTCCGGGCCGGCGGAGGAGAGGTAGACGTTCTCGAACAGGTCGGTGAGCGTCCAGCCGGAGGCCGCGCACAGGGCGAACGGCGCGACGCCCGAGTCGCTCAGCGTCTGCGCGTTCTTGATGAGGTCGTCCCAGGTGGACGCGGGCTGCGCCCCGGCGTCGTCGAAGGCGCCCTGGCGGTACCAGATGAGCGACTTGTGCGCCGCCTTGACGAGCACGCCGTAGACCTCGCCCTTGGCCGAGCCGAGATCCTTCCAGTACGGCGTGTAGTTCTGGTCGATCTGCGCCTGCACCTCGGGGCTCAGCGGCTTCAGCGCGTTCTCGTCGGCGTACTGCTGCACCAGGCCCGGCTGGGGCAGGATCGCGACGTCCGGAGGGTTGCCGCCCTCGATGCGGGGGCCGAGGTAGGCGCCGGTGTCCTCGCCGGTGGAGGCGTAGGTGACGGTGGCGCCGGTCTTCTCCTCGAACGCCTTCAGCACCTTCTCGAAGTTGGCCTGCTCGTCACCGGTCCACTTCGCGGCGATCTCGATCTTCTCTCCCGCCAGGGGCTTGTCGCCTCCGGCGGCCGAGGGGGCGCCCGAGGCCGCCGGCGCGCTGCCGGAGCCGGTGTCGCCGCCGGAGTCGCTGCCGCACGCCGCGGCGGCGGCGAGAGCGAGGCACGCGACCATGATGGGGGGAAGTTTCCGCATATCTATCCTCCGGGCTGGATGACCTCGCCGAGCCCCTGTTTCAGGTCGGCGACGGTCTCGTCTACGGGTTTGGCGAGTGCGAGAGCGCCGGACACGGCGCTGGAGATGACCAGGCTGACCTGGTTGTAACCGGCGGTGACCGGCCTGGGCCGCGCCGAGAGGATGGCCTCCTTGAGCACGGGCAGGTAGGGGAACCGCCTGATGAGCTCCGGGTCCTCGTACAGGTCCGCCCAGACCGGGGGGAACGACCCCTCGGTGAGGACGAGCCGTTCGTTGTCCCGGCCGGTGAAGTAGCGGATGAAGTCGAGGGCCGACTTCTGCCGCTTGGAGAACGCGCTGACGGCGAGGTTGTAGCCGCCGAGCGAGCTGGACCCGGGCCCGTTCAGGCCGGGCAGGCGGGTGACCGCGAACTTCCCGGCGAGCGGGGAGTGGGTGGCCGGTCCGTACGCGTGGGGCCAGTTGCGGGCGAACAGCAGCCGCCCCTCCTGGAAGGCGAGCCGCGACTCCTCCTCCTTGTACGTCAGCGCCTCGCGGGGGATCCACCCCTCCTTGACGCCGCCGACCAGGAAGCCGAGCGCGGCCCGCGCGCTGCCGAGGTCCATCGTGACCGTGCGGGCGTCCGGGCTGAGGATGGACCCGCCCGCCGACTGGACGGCCTCGGCGAAGTTGACGGTCAGCCCCTCGTACGGCAGGAACTGCCCGGCGTACCCCCCGATGTGATACTTCGCGCCCAGGCGCCTGGCCTGGTCGCGCAGCTCCGCCCAGGTCCTGGGCGGCTTGAGGTGCTCCTTCTTCAGGATGTCGGACCGGTAGTAGAGCAACCCGGCGTTGCTCGTGTACGGCGCCGCCCACAGCCGGTCGCGGTGGATCGCGGTGTCCGCGACCCCTCCGAGCAGTTTGTCGAGGGGGAACAGGCTGCGGTCGAGGGGCACGATCCACCCGGCGTCGGCGAACTCGGCGGTCCACATCACGTCGAGCGCGAGCACGTCGTACACGTCGTTGCGGGCCTGCAGGTTCGCCACCATCTGGGCGCGCTGCTCGTCGGACGCCTCGGGCAGTTCGAGCAGCGTGACCCGCTCGTCCGGGTGGCCCTGGTTCCACCGGTCCAGCAGCGGGCGGAGGTAGGCGGTGGTGTCGCGGCCGATCGCGAGGGTGATCGGCCCGGTGCCGCCGGTGCCGGTCGTGGGGCCGGCTCCGGTGTCCGTGAGCCCCGCGCATCCGGCCACCAGGAAGGCGGCCAGGACGGCGACGGCTCGGCGAACCATATGGCCTCCGCGTGAAAAAACGGTTACATACGTGTTAGGTAGGTGCATGCATGTTATGCATAGCGATAATGTGACCGTCAACGGATGGGCGGGTAACGCTCCGGTAACTGCTGACGGTCTGGGGGTGGGCGCGTGCGGCAGGCGCTGCTGGCGCTCCTGGCGAAGGAACCTGCCCATGGGTACGAGCTCAAACAGGCACTTGAGACGATTTTCGGCATCGCCTATCCCTCGCCCAACATCGGCCAGATCTACGTGACGCTGGGCCGGCTGGAGAAGGACGGGTACGTCCGCGCGGTCGACGTGGAGCAGGCCAACCGGCCGAACAAGAAGGTCTACTACATCACCGCGGCCGGGCGGGAGGCGCTGGAGACCTGGGTGGACGAGCCCACCGAGGGCCCCCGGGTCCGCGACGAGTTCTTCATGAAGCTCGTGCTCGCCCCGCTGACGGGACTGGCCGACCGCATGGCCCTGGTGAACCGGCAGCGCCGGCACTACCTTTCGCTCATGAGAGACCTGGGCGAGCTGGCCGAGCTGGCCGAGCGGACCGATCCGGCCAACCGCGCGGCCCTCCTGCTCATCGAGGGCGCGATGCTCCACCTGCAGGCCGACCTCGACTGGCTGGAGCGCTGCCAGGAGGAGCTGCAGTGATCCCGCGGCCGGGCGCGCCCAATCACGATCCGGTGCGGCGCGACGCGGGCGAGGCGGCGGCGCGGCGCGGTTAGGGTGGGCGGTATGTCGGACACACCCGTCGTCCGGGTGGTCAACCTGGTCAAGATTTACCAGACCGGCGGGCTGCCCGTGCCGGCCGTACGCGGGGTCGACCTGACGGTGGAGGCGGGGGAGTTCGTCGCGGTCACCGGGCCGTCCGGATCGGGCAAGTCCACCCTGATCCACATGATCGGCGGCCTGGACACGCGGACCAGCGGCGAGATCTGGCTGGACGGCAGGCGGGCGGACACGCTGTCGGAGAGCGGCTGGGCGGTGCTGCGCCGGGAGCAGATCGGGTTCGTCTTCCAGTTCTTCAACCTCGTCGGCAACATGACCGTGGCCGACAACGTCGAGCTTCCCGCGCTGCTCGGCGGCGCCTCGCCCCGGCACGCCCGCGAGCGGCGCGAGTACCTCCTCGGCGAGCTGGGCCTGGCCGACCGGGCGGACGCCGCGCCCGCGCAGCTCAGCGGGGGCGAGCAGCAGCGGGTGGCGCTGGCCCGCGCGCTCGCCAACCAGCCCCGGCTGCTGCTCGCGGACGAGCCCACGGGCAACCTCGACAGCCGCAACACCCGCGACGTGCTGCGCCTGCTCGGGCGCGTGCACCGCCAGGGGCAGACGATCGTGCTGGTCACCCATGACGCGCGCGTCGCGAGCATGGCCGACCGCGTCGTCAGCCTGCTCGACGGCCAGATCGTCGACGACGGCGCCATCCCCCGCGTGCGCCGGCGGCCGCCCGGCGGGGCCGGGGACGTCGTCGAACTCCGGAGCTGAACCGGATGCGCTCCGGGCAGCCACGAGACGACCGCGAGGGGGTGACCTGACCGTGCCGAGGAGCGCGGAGCTGCGCTGGATCCGGGCGGACCTGCGGGCCCGCCGGGGCCAGGCGGCGCTCACGGTGCTCGCGGTCGCGGGCATCGTCACCGCCCTGATCGTCGCGGCCACGCTGCTGGAGGGCGGCACCAACCCCTGGCGGGGCCTGTTCGAGCGCGGCCACGGCGCGCACATCTGGATCCACAGCAAGGACGTCCCCGACGTGTCCGCCCTGCGCGAGCTGCCCGGCGTGACCGACGTGGCCGGGCCGTACCGCAGCGCGCCCGCCACGCTCGCCACCGGCGGGCGGCGGGTGCCGATCACCCTGCGGGAGACCCCGGCCGCCTTCACCTCCGTGGCGCGCCCGCTGCCGCGCGAGGGCCGCTGGCTCGACGCGCGCAGCCCGGACGGCGTGGTCGTCGAGCGGTCGTTCGCCCGCGCCCTCGGCCTGCGGCCCGGCAGCCCGTTCACCGTCACCGGCCTGAACGGCGCGACCCACCGGCTGACCGTCGCCGGGCTGGCCGAGAGCGGCGACCAGGGCTTCTACCCCGAGTGGACCCCCGGCCTGGCCTGGACGCTCGGCCAGACCCTCGACGTCGTGGAGCCCGCGCCCGGCCGTACGGAGGCCGTGACCGGGCTGCGGCTGGCCGATCCCGCCGACACCGACCTCGTCGTCCAGCGGGCGGTCTTCACACTGCGCAACCAGGTGCAGCGGGTGACGACCTGGCGCGAGGTGCGCGCCTCCATGGAGCTGGACGACCGGCTGCTCGGCCTGCTGCTCGCGCTGTTCGGCGCCGCCGGCCTCGTCGCCGCCGCGCTCGCGCTCGCCAACGCCGCCGGCGGCCGGGTGCTGACCCAGTTACGCGACATCGCCACGCTCAAGTCGCTCGGGTTCACCCGGGGCCAGGTCGTCCGGATGCTCCTCGCCGAGCACGGCACCCTGGGGCTGCTCGGCATCGCCCTCGGCGTGCTCGCCGCCCGGCTGGTCACGGCGTACGCGATGGGGGAGACGGTCGCGGTGCCGCTGTCGGCCGGGCCCCTCGCGGCGATCGTCGCGGGGACGGCGCTGGCGGTGCTGGTGGCGGTCCTGGTCCCGGCCTGGCGAGGCGGGCGTGTCCCGCCGCTCCCGGCCGCCCCCGCCGCGCCGCCGCGCGGGCGCCTGTCCCGGCTGGCCAGGGTCGCCCTGCTCGTACGGCTGCCGCCCGCGCTCGTCCTCGGCGCGAGGGACGCCTTCACCCGCAGGACGCCCGCCGCGCTCACAGCCTGCGGGGTGGCCCTGCCGATGATGCTGATCACCATCGGGCTCGGCTGCTGGGCGACGCTGGACGACTTCGGCCGCCACCCGGAGAGGGTGGGACAGGCCGCGGCGCTGAGCATCCGGCCGGGCGACATGACCGCGGAGGAGGCCCGGCAGCGGGTGATGGCCGACCCGGACGTGGTCGCGGCGTATCCGGGGGCCGAACTCGACGCGCTCGTGCCCTGGCAGACGAGGACCGTGCGGACCCGGGCCCTCGGCCTCTCCTCCGACCCGTACCCCTTCCCGGTCGTGGAGGGCCGCATGTTCGCCGACCGGGGCGAGGCGGTGGCCGGGCAGGGACTGCTCGACCTGCTCGGTGTGCGGGTCGGCGACCGGGTCCGGATGACGATCGGCGGCACGCCGCTGATCGTGCGGATCGTGGGCCGGGTGATCGAGCCCGAGCAGGACGGCGAGGTGCTGTCGTTCGGGCTGGACAGCCTGGCGGCGAAGGACGCGCTGCCGCCCGGGTTCTACGCCCTGGTGCTGCGGCCGGGCGCAGACGCGGAGCAGGTGCGCGCACGCCTGCAGGAGCAGGGGCTGGAGGTCTCCCGGGCGGTGAACCCGGCCGAGCGGCTGGCGGTCGTCCGGGTGATCATCGTCGCGCTGGTCGTCGTGCTGGCCCTGATCGGGCTGGCCAACCTGCTCACGGCCAGCGCCCTCGGCCTGCGCGACCACCTTCTCGACCTGGCGGTGCTCAAGGCCATGGGCCTCACCCCCCGCCAGGTCACGGCCACCCTGGTCACCGCCGCCGGTCTGCCGGCCGCGGTGGGGGTCGTGGCCGGGGCCGCGGCGGGGGCGTTCTGGTCGCGGGCGCTGATCGACCTGGAGGGCCGGGGCAGCGGCGTCGGGGCGGGCATCGGCCGCGCGCCGACGCCCGGGATGCTCGCCGCCGCCCTCCTGATCGCGATCGGCGCCGCGTCGCTGGTGGCCCTGATCCCCGCCCGCCGGGCGGCGCGGGCCCAGGTGCCCGTCACCGCCCGCTGAGCGTACGGCTCAGGCGTCCGGGGCGTGGTCGCCCGGGGCCCGGCGCAGCGACAGCCAGTAGAAGCCGTACCCCGGCAGCGTGAGCAGGTAGGGCAGGTCGCCGATCGTGGGGAAGGCGACCCCGCCGCGGCACTCCACCGGGGTGACCCCCGCGAAACGCCGCATGTCGAGCTCGACCGGCTGGGCGAAGCGCGACAGGTTGTTGACGCACAGGACCACGTCGTCGCCCTCCTCCCGCAGGAAGGCGAGCACGCTCGGGTTCGGCGACCACAGCTCGGTGTAGGCGCCGGTGCCGAAGATCGGGTGCTCGCGCCGGATCTGCAGCATCCGCCGGGTGAAGTGGAGGAGCGACGACTCGCTCTTGATCTGGGCCTCCACGTTGACCGCCTGGTAGCCGTACACCGGGTCCATGACCACGGGCAGGTACAGCCGTCCGGGGTCGGCCTCGGAGAACCCGGCGTTACGGTCGGGGGTCCACTGCATCGGCGTGCGGACCGCGTCGCGGTCCTCCAGCCAGATGTTGTCGCCCATGCCGATCTCGTCGCCGTAGTACATGACCGGCGAGCCCGGCATGCTGAGCAGCAACGCGGTGAACAGCTCGATCTGGTCCCTGTCGTTGTCCAGCAGGGGGGCCAGACGCCGCCGGATGCCCAGGTACGCGCGCATGCGCGGGTCCTTGGCGTACTCGGCGTGCATGTAGTCGCGCTCCTCCTCCGTCACGGTTTCGAGCGTCAGCTCGTCGTGGTTGCGGAGGAAGATGCCCCACTGGGCGCTCTCCGGCAGCTTGGGGGTCCGCGACATGATCTCGGAGATCGGCTCGCGGCTCTGCCGGCGCACGGCCATGAAGATCCGCGGCATCAGCGGGAAGTGGAAGGCCATGTGGCACTCGTCGCCGCCCCGGGTGGGGTCGCCGAAGTACTCGACCACGTCCTCCGGCCAGCCGTTGGCCTCGGCCAGCAGCACCCGGTCGGGGTAGATCCGGTCCACCTCGGCGCGGATGCTCCTGAGGTAGGCGTGCGTCTCGGGCAGCCCGGCGCAGGAGGTGCCCTCGCGCTCGAACAGGTACGGCACCGCGTCCAGCCGGAACCCGTCGACGCCGAGGTCGAGCCAGAAGCGGATGACCTCCATCATCGCCGCCTGGACGTCCGGGTTGTCGTAGTTCAGGTCAGGCTGGTGGTGGAAGAAACGATGCCAGTAGTACTGCTTGCGCACGGGGTCGTACGTCCAGTTCGACTCCTCGGTGCCCACGAAGACGATGGGGACGCCGGAGTACTTCGAGGGGTCGTCCGACCACACGTAGAAGTCGCCGTACGGGCCGTCGGGGTCGGTGCGGGACGCCTGGAACCACGGGTGCTGGTCGCTGGTGTGGTTCATGACGAGGTCGGTGATGACCCGCAGGCCCCGCTCGTGGGCCGCCTCGATCAGCTTCACGAAGTCGCCGAGGTCGCCGAACTCCGGAAGGATCTTGAGGTAGTCGGCGATGTCGTATCCGCCGTCCCTGAGCGGGGACTGGTAGAGCGGCAGCAGCCAGAGGCAGTCGACGCCCAGCCAGGAGAGGTAGTCGAGCTTCTCGGTCAGCCCGCGCAGGTCGCCGGTGCCGTCGCCGTTGGAGTCCTTGAAGCCGCGTACGAGCACCTCGTAGAAGACCGCGCGCTTGTACCAGCGGGGGTCCTGCGAGGCGAAGTCGGTGATCTCCGGGAGATCGCCGGACGACCCGGGAACCGGGTCAGGGCAGGGCGCAGCAGCGTTCATTCGGTTCTCGCTTGAGGAAAGAAGGGGCGCGTGGTCAGGTCACACCCGAGCTTTGAAGCTCACGCCGTGTTGTTTGGCTCTATTTGGCCAAAAGTACCATCGGTATAGGCCTGACTGGAAAGCCTGACACCCCCCTAACATGCGGTTTTTACCTGCTTACAGGTGATCACGTACGGCGATCACAACCCGCGTATCCGAACTGTGCGGGGCCGTAACCCCTATAGGGGTGAGCTTCTACGACGGGGTGGGTACGGCGGCCGCGGGGCGGAGGCTCCAGGGCGGGGTGAGGTCGCCGAGCAGGTCTTCGTAGTCGGTGAGCCACGCCCCGAACGCCACCAGCGCCCGCAGCCAGAACCGCGAGTTCCACGAGCCGAAGGCGGTCAGCGCGTCCGGTCCGGCGGCGACCGCCTCCAGCATCTGGGGCGACATCAGGCCCGGGATTTCCGTGGCTTTGACCAGCATTCTGTGGTTCCACTCGCGGGCGGCCGGGCCGTTCGAGCGCAGCGGCACCCGGCGGTTGGGCAGCAGCGGTGTGTTCGTGGACGGCAGCGCGGCCACCCGGGGGTTGGCGGCCCGCAGGACCTCCCGGTAGAACTTCCCGCCCTCCTTCGCCGCGACCGGCACCGACAGCGCCGCGTCGAAGAACTCCGGGTGCAGAAACGGGAAGACCGGGGTGGCCTCGGGGCCGACGAGGTTGACCGGGGAGCGGGCGATGCCCCGCACGGTCCGGGTGTGGAGCACGCTCAGCGGCAGCTCGGCCCGGTGGCCGTGCAGCATCGAGGTCGCCCGCGTGAAGGCCGCGCCCACCCGGTCGTCCATCCACGCGGCGGCCTGCTCGCCCAGCACGGGGATGTGGGCGTCGCCGGTCGCCAGCGCCTTCAGCAGCGCCGCGCGGCGGGACGCGCCCGTCCCCGCGCCGACGGCGTCCGCCGTGATCAGGAAGTTCTTCATCAGCGGGCCGCCCGCGAGGCCGTCCACCAGCGCCCGGCCCGCCGCGTGCACCTCCCTGGCGAAGGGGGAGTACCAGGCGTGGTGGCTGGTGAGGTACTCCAGGCGGCGGGCCGCCCACAGCGCCTCGTCGGGGTACCTCTCCGGGTGCTGCGGCACGATCCGGTGGGGGATGCCGAGCTCCCGCGTGATGTAGCGGGCGAAGTCGATGTCGTGGTCCAGGCCGTCGTCGGGGCTGGTGGTCCACGACTCGACGTCCATCTTCCGCGCCATCGCGACGCTGGCCAGCAGCCGCGAGTCGTACCCGCCGCTCACCGGCACCAGCACCCGCTCGTACGGCGCGAGCGCGTCGTGCAGCAACGTGACCAGGTCGCCGGCCGTCACGCCGCGGTCGACCGGCTCCTCCCGCACCCAGCGCGGCGTGCGCCGGTCGACGCGCAGCGTGCGCTCCCGCCGCGACCAGGTCAGCGCGGTCGCGCCCGGCAGGCGCCGGATCTGGCGGTACGGCGTGTCCTCCAGCAGCGGGTAGGTCAGCCGCAGGATCGCCGCCCACGCGTCCCAGTTCACCTCGTACGGCCGCCGGGCCAGCGCGAGGAGCGGCTCGATGAGCGAGGAGAAGTAGACCGCGTCCCCGTCGGAGAGGTAGTAGACGTCGATCAGGCCCAGCCCGCCGGTGTGCAGGACCACCGTCTCCGGGCCGTCCACCAGTCCAGGGGTCTCGTACGTCTCCGCGACCCGCAGCCACGCGTTCGCGCCCGGCGCGGCCTCCGGCCGCCGGCCCTCCCAGGCGTACGCCGTCGCCTCGGGACCCGACGCGTACGGCGCCAGGGGGGCGGAGGCGAGCAGCGCGGCCTCCGGTGCGGTGTGCGCGGCCTGGACGGCGGGCCCCGAGCGCGCCAGCAGGTCGAGCCTGGCCTGCTCGTAGGGGCCGACGGCCCCGCAGACGTACGGCCTGGCCTGGAATCGCGGCCACTCACCCTTGCGCACGGTTTGCCCTCCCTTGAACCGCAGCCGAGTCTACGGACCTCCCGGCCCCGGGGCACCGCCTTCGGTGGCGTGGGTCAGCCGGTCCTGGGCTCGGACCGGCCGTCAGACCTGCCAGAGGGCGCTGACCGGCACCGCGCGCATGCGCGGGCCGAAGGGGAGGGTCTGCGTGCCGGTGTAGAGGACGACGCCGGCCACGAAGTCGTCGCCCAGGCGGTCGGCGAGGTGGCGCAGGCCGCGGAAGTCGTCCGCGCGTACGGTCGAGGACGCCTTGACCTCGACGCCGACGACGCGGCCCTGCCGGTTCTCCAGCACCGCGTCGACCTCGACCTTGTCCTTGGTCCGGTAGTGGAAGAGCTCCACCCGCTCGTCCGACCAGGTGAGCTGGCGGGCGAGCTCCATCAGGACGAAGCCCTCCAGCAGCGGTCCGAACTGACCGTCGGGTCGCACCAGGCTCCTGGCGTCGGCGCCCAGCAGGTTCGCGGCCACGCCGGAGTCGACGAAGGCCACCTTGGGGGTGCCGACCGCCCGGCTGCTCAGATTGCGCGACCAGGCGGGGACTCGCTTGATCAGGAACACTTCCTCGAGCAGGCCGAGGTAGCGGTTCACGGTCACGTTGGACAGCCCCACGGCCGCACCGAGAGAGCTGCCGACGAGCAGCTGTCCCGATCGGGCGGCCACCGACCGCACCAGGGCGCGCATCTCGGCCGTCCGCTC
Source organism: Microbispora sp. H10949 (assembly GCF_014161435.1). Classification (NCBI taxonomy): domain Bacteria; kingdom Bacillati; phylum Actinomycetota; class Actinomycetes; order Streptosporangiales; family Streptosporangiaceae; genus Microbispora; species Microbispora sp. H10949. Next base: position 200,602 of record NZ_JABBWZ010000010.1, read on the forward strand.
GATCTCCGACAACTGACTGACGTCTCGGGAGATGAGGTCCGAGACGTACGAGTCGAAGAAGCGCTCGCGCCTGCGCGGATTCTCACGTGCCACCGCCTCGGGGAAGCCGCCGCGCACGACTCGTTCGGCATAGTCGGCGCGTGACAGCGTGGACGTGTGACGCAGGTTCTCGCCTTCGGCGAAGACAGCGTCGACGAACCCGTCCGGAGCGCCGTCGATCTCGCCTTGCGAGAACGGCCACAGCTCGATGGTCTCCATGCGCCCCGGCAACGTGTCGGGAAGGGCCCGCAACCCCAGCACGCGGGCGCTTCCGGTGAGCAGAAAGCGTCCCGGCCGGGGATCGCCGTCCACCTGCTCCTTGATGGCCAGCAACAGCTCGGGCACCCGCTGGATCTCGTCGATCACCATGAGGTCGGGAAACGCCACGAAGCCCGCCGGATCCTCCTGCGCCGCCTGTCGTGCGACGAGGGCGTCCAGGTTGCGCCATTCCGCGGTCCTCTCCTTCGCCAGGAGGCGTACGAGCGTGCTCTTGCCGCTCTGGCGGGCGCCGTTGACCAGCACGACACGCGTGTCGCTCAACGCGTCAGCGGCGGGCTTTTCCGCATGCCGGGGGACGACGCGGCCGAGAGGGGTTTGCGAGGTGCTTCTCACCAGCTCAGGATGGCATGTGAGGGTAGTCACGTGAAACGCTGGCCGCATGATCGCTGAAAGATCGGTCGCGGGTCTCGTGGTCGTCTGGTCGCTTGGTGTGTGGAACTTTGGGCGTAAGTCACGTGGACAGTCGGCCGCGTGATCGCTGATGACTTGGTCGCGGGGGATGTGGTCGTCCGGTCGCCGGTCACGATGATTCGCCGAGGGACGAGGCGTCGCCTCCGGCTGAGAATGATCAGGGGGTTCTGCGAATATTGTGACTTGCGTCCTGATGGCCTACCGCGGAGTCACCCCTTATGAGCGAGCTGAGCGAATCGGCAGCCGGACAGCCTGAGCGGAGCGACCCGGCGGCGCTGCGGCGGGCGCTGGCGGAGGCGGTGGAGCGGGCGGCCGGAGCGGCGGAGCTCACCCGGCTGATCGCCGACTACCAGCGGCGGCTGGAGGAGGTGGCGCGCGCGGAGGCCGAGGCCGTGACGAAGACGCGCGAGGCCGAGGCGCGGCTCAAGACGGCGGAGCGGCAGAACAGGCAGCTCGCCAAGCAACTCGCCGAGCAGCGCTACCAGACCGAGGTGGCCAACTGGAAGCTCGCCTCGCTCCAGGACAGCCGGTGGAGCAAGCTCGGCGACGCGATCCACAGCAAGAACCCCGGTTCGGTGGCCAAGACGCTGAAGGCGCCGACCAGGAAGCGCCCGGCGCCCAGGCGCTCGGACTTCAAGCCGGAGATCCCCGTCGTCGATGAGGCGAAGGCCATTCCGGCCGCGCCCCAGCCGAAGCCCCCGCAGGTCTCCGCGCCGCTCGCCGAACACTTCGTCGTGCCCAAGGGCCCGACGGCGCGGCCGTACATGACGGTCGCCGCGATCGTCGACCGGCAGACCGAGGCCCTGCTGCGGTACGAGTGGCGGCTGGTGACCAACTTCGGCCCGGACAACTGGGAGGCCATGCTCGACCAGCAGCGGCCGCACGTGCTGTTCGTCGAGTCCGTACGGCCCGGCCCGCGCCAGGGGAACGGCGGACGCTGGCTGGAGGCGCTGGCCGGGGAGACGCGGGCGCTGCGCGACCTGGTGGCGGCCTGCCGCAAGCGCGGGATCAAGACGGTCTTCTGGCACTCCGGAGGCGCGGTGTCGCGGGGGGTCCCGGCGGCCGAGCACTTCGAGTGGGTGCTGACCACCACCGAGGCCCGGGCCCGCGAGTGGCGCTCGGCGCTGCGGCACGACCGGATCGGCGTGCTCCCGCACGCGATCCAGCCCCGGGTGCACAACCCCATCCCGGCGGAGGGCGGCCGTACGGGGGAGATCGTCACCCTCGGCACCGTCACCCCTCCCGGCGACGGATCGGCCGCCTGGAGGCCGCTGGCCGGTCAGGGCGACGACGACACGCCGTACGACGACGTGCTGACGGCCTACCGGCAGCCGGCCCTGGTGATCGCGGGCGCCGACGCCGAGCCGAGGACGATAGGAGAGGTCACGGCCTGCGGCACCCCGGTGCTCCAGGTGCGGGCCGGGGCCAAGGGCGAGGAGATCGTCGCGGCGGCCGAGATGTTCATGGCGGACGCCGAACGGCTGGCCAGGGAGGCCCATCTGGCCTGGCGGGCCGGCGCCGGCGTGACGCCGCTGCTCGACCCGATCCTCGACACGCTGGGCGTGCCCAGCGTGCGGGGCAGCGGAGTGATCACGGCGATCGCCGCGGTCGCCGGTCAGGCCGAGCTGGACCACCTGCTCGCCCAGGTGGCCCGCCAGATCGACCGGCCCGGCCAGCTCGTGATCGTCGCGGAGGGCCTGGACGCCGGGCTGGTGGACAAGACCGTCCGCCAGGCGTGCCCCGGCCTCGACGTCGTGGTCCGCGTCACCGAGGAGCCGATCACCCGGGGCGCCGCCCTCGACCGCGCCGTCCGGCTGGCCGACGGCGACCACGTGGCGGTGCTCGACCCCAGGGACCTGTACGGCGAGCACTACCTGGCCGACCTCGTCCGGCACTTCGCCTCCACCGACGCCGAGGTGCTGGGAAAGGCGTCCTTCTACGCGCACCTGCCCGGAACCGGGGCCACGCTGCTCCGCCAGCCGGGGGCCGAGCACCGGTTCCTGCCGGAGGTCGCCGGGGGCACCGTCCTGGCCCGCCGCCAGACCCTCACCGACCTCGGTCTCGCCGACGTCTCGGAGGAGTGGGGCGAGGTCCTGATGCGGCAGTGCCGCACGGACGGGGTGCGGGTCTACTCGGCCGACCGCTACTCCTACGTCTGCGTCCGCGACTCGGCGGAGGGCGCGCTGCTCTCCTCGGCGCGCCTGGAGGGGTACGTCCCGGCCGAGCCCCTCGCCCTCCTGCTCTGACCGCCCCCGGCTCCGGCGTTAGGCTGGCCGCGATGACCACCGCCGGCCATGCCGAACGAGACCACGGGCGCCGGACGCCGCCCGTGGAGGCCGGCGAATGATCGTCGGGGCGCTGGCCGCCGTCCTCGGCTCGCCGCCCGTGCCCCAGGGGTCGTGGGAACGGGAGGCGACGTTCGCCTCGGCGGCGGCGCTGCGAGGGAGCGGCGCGCCCGCGAAGGAGACGGCGGAGCGGCTGGCCGGACGGCTCCGGGCCGTCCCGGGGGTCGGGCGGGTGGACGTCCGGCCGAACGGCTTCCTCGTCATCGCCGTCACCGGACCGGAAGACGTGCTCGACGACGTCCCGTCCGCCGAACCCGTGGAGACGGCCCCGTCCTGCCCGGCGGACGGCGCGGGGCCGTGGCCGGACTTCCCCCGCACGTGGGACAACCCCGGCTTCGCCGTCAGGTACGCGTACGCGCGGGCGGAGGCCGTACGGCGCTGGGCGCGCGATCTCGGCGTCGCGACCGGGGCCGGCGTGCGCCCCGGACGGCTGACCGGCCCGTACGACCGGGCGGTGCTGCGGGTCCTGGCGGAGCTGCCGAGCAGGCGGGAGAGCCGTGATCCGGGCTGGCCGGCGTATCTCGAACGGCTGGCCGCGGCCTACCACGACGCCTTCGAGCACGCCTCGCCGATCCCCCGGGGCGACGAGGAGCCGTCGGACGTCCACGCCGCGCGGGTGCGGATGGGGGACGCGGTGCGCGCGGTGCTCGCCACGGGCCTGCGGGAACTCGGCCTCACCCCGCCCCGCCAAATCTAGGGCTGCAAAATGTGAGCAAAACCAGAAGACAGCCGGAAACAGTACGCATGATGACCTGGGATCCAGAATATCTTCCACACGTTGTCTCGCAGGGTGAGCAGCGGGCGCGGGAGAATCGCCGGGTCGGCTAGCCTCGTGCGGGTGAGTCGATTCGCCCACCCAGCCGGCGACCTGCACGCCGCCTCCTCGATCGTCGCCGTGACCGCCGGACCGCCCGAGGAGCGTCCGCCGCACACGCCCGCCGACCTCAACGCGCTCGAACCGGCCATCTGGCCGCGAACGTCGGGCCGCACCGGCGGAGCCGTCACCATCGGCGGCATCGACGTACGCGACCTGGCGAAGGAGTTCGGCACACCGCTGTACGTCGTCGACGAGGAGGACTTCCGCTCCCGCTGCCGCGAGTACCGGTCGGCCTTCCACGACGGAGAGGTCCACTACGCGGCCAAGGCGTTCCTGTGCCGGGAGGTCGCCCGCTGGATCGACCAGGAGGGGCTCGGCCTCGACGTGTGCAGCGCGGGCGAGCTCGCCGTCGCGCTCAGCGTGGGCTTCCCGCCCGAGCGGATCACCCTGCACGGCAACAACAAGTCGCTCGCGGAGCTGGAGCGGGCCGTCCAGACCGGCGTCGGCCACATCGTGGTCGACTCGTACGAGGAGATCGCCCGTCTCGGCTTCCTCGCCGAGAAGCACGGCGTACGGCCCAAGGTCATGATCCGGGTGACCGTCGGGGTCGAGGCGCACACCCACGAGTTCATCGCGACCGCCCACGACGACCAGAAGTTCGGCCTGTCGCTGAGCGGCGGCGCCGCCGCGGAGGCGGTGCGCCGCATCCTCGCGCTCCCGCAGCTCGAACTGGTCGGCCTGCACTCGCACATCGGCTCGCAGATCACCGACGTCGGCGGCTTCGAGGTCGCCGCCCGCCGTCTCGCCACCCTGCTGGTCGACATCAAGGAGGAGCACGGCGTCGTGCTCCCCGAGCTGGACCTCGGCGGCGGATACGGCATCCCGTACGTCACGGGTGACGAGTCCCTGGACGTCAAGGTCATCGCGGACGGCCTGCGGGAGATCGTCACCAAGGTCTGCGAGGCGGCCGGGCTTCCGGTGCCGCGCCTCACGGTCGAGCCGGGCCGCTCGATCGCGGGCCTTTCCGGCGTGACCCTGTACGAGGCCGGTACCGTCAAGAACGTGGAGGGCCTGCGCACCTACGTGAGCGTCGACGGCGGCATGAGCGACAACGTCCGCACCGCGCTGTACGGCGCGGAGTACACGGCGGTGCTCGCCTCCCGCGAGAGCCAGGCGGCGCCGATGCTGTCGCGCCTGGTCGGCAAGCACTGCGAGAGCGGCGACATGGTCGTGCGCGACCTGCACCTGCCGGGCGACCTGGCCCCCGGCGACCTGATCGCCGTCGCCGGCACCGGCGCCTACTGCCGGTCCCTGGCCAGCAACTACAACTATCTGCCCAAGCCCGCCGTCGTCGCGGTGTCCAACGGCCAGGCGCGGGTGATCATCCGCCGGGAGACCGAGGACGACCTGCTCAGGGGGCAGCTGTGACCAGCCGCCGCCGGCGGTCCGGCGGCGGAGCGAGGAGGGGTCGTGAGTAACGCCAAACCGGCGCTCGGGGTCGCGCTGCTGGGCTGCGGCGTCGTCGGGTCGCAGGTCGTACGCCTGCTCGGCGAGCAGGCCGACGACCTCGCCGCCCGCGTCGGAGCGCCGCTGAGGCTGGCCGGCGTCGCCGTGCGCAGGCTGGGGCGCAAGCGGGACGCCGACGTCGACCCCGCGCTGCTCACGACCGACGCCGAGGCCCTCGTCACCCGTGACGACGTCGACATCGTGGTCGAGGTGATCGGCGGCATCGAGCCCGCCCGCTCGCTGATCCTCGCCGCCATGGCGCGGGGCAAGTCGGTGGTCAGCGCCAACAAGGCGCTGCTGGCCGAGGACGGCGCGACGATCCACCGGGCCGCCCGGGAGAACGGCGCCGACCTGTACTTCGAGGCGAGCGTGGCCGGGGCCATCCCGCTGCTGCGGCCGCTGCGCGAGTCGATGGCCGGTGACCGGGTGCGCCGGGTGCTGGGCATCGTCAACGGCACGACCAACTACATCCTCGACAAGATGGACTCCACCGGCGCCTCGTTCACCGACGCCCTGGAGGAGGCCCAGGCGCTGGGCTACGCCGAAGCGGACCCGACGGCGGACGTCGAGGGCTTCGACGCCGCGGCCAAGGCCGCGATCCTCGCCGGCATCGCCTTCCACAGCCGGGTGACGGCGGCCGACGTCTACCGTGAGGGCATCACGGACATCACCGCGGCCGACGTCGCCTCCGCCAAGGGCATGGGGTACGTCATCAAGCTGCTGGCCATCTGCGCCCGCTCCGACGACGGCCGGTCGGCCGGCGTCCGCGTGCACCCCGCCATGATCCCGAGGTCCCACCCCCTGGCCGGGGTCCGGGAGGCGTACAACGCCGTCTTCGTGGAGGCCGAGTCGGCCGGGCGGCTGATGTTCTACGGCGCGGGCGCGGGCGGCGCGCCGACCGCCAGCGCCGTGCTGGGCGACATCGTCGCGGTGGCCCGCAACCGCCTCGCCGGGACCCGCGGTCCCGAGGAGTCGACGTACGCCGACCTCAAGGTCCACCCGATGGGCGACAGCGTCACCCGCTACCACGTGTCGCTGGACGTGGCGGACAAGCCCGGCGTGCTCGCCCGGGTGGCCGACATCTTCGCCCGGCGCGACGTGTCGATCCAGACGGTGCGGCAGGAGGGGCGGGGCGACGACGCCAGGCTCGTGCTGGTCACCCACCGGGCCAGCGACGCGGCCCTGTCCGGCACGATCGAGGATCTGCGCGAACTGAACACCGTCCGGGCGGTCGCCAGCGTGATGCGCGTGGAGGGCGACGAGGCGCCCTGAGCGGTCGTGAGACCGCGGAGGCCGCCGCCGCTCCCGGCGGCGGCCCGTCGGGGACCGGGTCGGCCGGTCAGAGGGTCACCTTGGCGATCTGGTCGACGTAGTCCTCGGTGAGCCAGACGTTGCCGTCCGGTCCGCTCGTGATGTCGAACGGCCCGGCGAGGACGGTCGGCATGTTGTACTCGATGATGATCCCCGAGGTGGTGACGCTGGCGGCCGCGTTGCCGAGTTGTTCGGCCACCCACAGCCTGCCGTCGGATCCACTGGTGATGCCCCACGGGAAGGCGTTGGGGTCGTCCAGCGGGTACTCGGTGAAGTCGCCCCCGGTGGTGACGGTGCCGACCTTCCCGTTGGCGTCGGTGTACCACAGATTGTCGTCGGGCCCGGTGACGATCCCGATGGGCGTCGCCCCCGAGGAGGGGACGGTGTACTCGGTGATGGTCCCCGACGTGGTGATCTGACCGATCTTGCCGGTGAACGACTCGGTGAACCACAGGGCGCCGTCCGGCCCCGTCGTGATCCGCACCGGGAAGGCGCTACTCGTCGGCAGGGCGTACTCCGTGATGGTCCCCGACGTGGTGATCCGGCCGATCTTGTTGCCGGTCATCTCGACGAACCACAGTGCGCCGTCGGGGCCGGCGGTGATGCCCCAGGGGAAGGACCCCGTGTTGGGCAGCGCGTACTCCGTGACGACTCCGGAGGTGGTGATGCGGCCGATCTTGTCGGCGGCCGACTCGGTGAACCACAGGGCGTCGTCCGAGCCGGTGGCGATGTGGGCGGGCTCGGAGTCCTCGGTCGGCACGGCGTACTCGGTGAAGTCGCCGTCCGTGGTGACGCGGCCGATCTGGCCGGCGTAGTTCTCGGCGAACCACAGCGCGTCGTCCGGGCCCGAGGTGATGCCGACAGGGCCCGAGGTGCCGGTCGGGATGTTCAACTCGGTCACGGTCGGAACCCGCGTGACGTCACCGGACCGGAACGGCCGGACGGGCGGGCGCGGCCGCTGGACGGGACACCGCATATGCCGGTGCTCCGGCATCCGCTTCAGTTTCTTGCAGATCAGCACCCACGGGGGCAGCGGCTTGGGACGCGGGCCCGGGGCGGCGGCGGTGGCGGGCGGGCCGCTGAGCAACGGCGCGGCCGTCACCAGAGCCAGCGCCATCGCCGCGAGTGGACGGCGGAGGTGTCGTGAGAAGCGGGGCATGGCATCCCTTCGGCTGAGCGGAGACATGAGGGGCCGGGGGCGAGGCCTCACTATGTCCGAGCCGCCTCGCCGGAGGCCGCTCCGCCGCGTCCGTGGCGGGTCACGGGAGACCCAACTCCTGGACGGATCGGGGTGGTCAGGCCACCGAATGGGTGATGGTCCCGGTGTAGACGCCGGTGGCGGCGCCGGACGGGATGGTGATGACCAGAGTGGGCTGCCAGCTCGTCGACATCGGCGTCACCTGTTTGCGTCCGCTGAAGGCGACGACGGGTGAGGTGAGGGGCACCCGGTCGGCGGCGGTGGCCTGTCCGGGGAAGCGCGTTCCGGCGCCCGACGACGCGGTGACCGGCCCCGACCAGTAGGCGACGTTCGCGGTCGTGATGGTCTGCGCGGGAGTGCCGCTGCCGGTGGTGAAGTTCGTCGCGGACACGGTCGCCGTCCAGGGAGGGATGCCGCTGCGCTGGTCGGCCACGGTCACCGTGCCCATAGAGGCGCTGATGGTGCCACCCCGGGCTCCGCTGCCGAGGCTGGCCGAGCCCGGCACGGTGATCGTCAGGGGGTCGACCCGCACGGCGACCAGCCCGGCTCCGCCCACGCCGTCTCGTTCCGCCTGTCGTGCGCCCGGCCCGGCGGCGAGCGCGAGCGGAGCGGTGAACGGCGTGATCGGCAGTGCGATCGGCGGCGCGATCGGCAGTGCGGCCGACGCGGCCAGCGCCGCGACGACCAGGGCATCCGCACGGACCTTGCGCATATGGCCTTCCTCGCCGCCCCTGCCGCATGAGTCGCCTTCGTGCGGCCGATCTTCGCCGTGAACGATCCACGGCAGGCTAGGTCATCGGCGCGGCCCGCGGCCGTCGCCACGCCGTGACGCCACGTGACCGCGGGCGTCGGGCCGCGCGTCCCCGCCGCTCGTCATTTGATCACAAAGGCTTTCCAGACGCCGCTGGGCGTGATCTCGCCGCGAGCCGCCGACCGGCCACTATGTCACCGACCGCGGCCCGGACGGGGCGGCGCATCCACGGAGGAGATCGGCTGTGTGCAAGAGGAGTGTCGCCGCGCCGTCGGCGGGCGTGGCAGTGCTGGCGCTGACGGCGGCGCTGTCCGTGGCGTCGGCCGCGTCACCCGCCGCGGCGGCCACGTGTCCGGCGTCCACCACGTGTCCCACGACCGTCACCTTCACCGTCACCGCCCCGGACGGATTGACGATCACCGTTCCCGACGGGCCGGTGAACATCGGCAGCGGCGCGCCGGGAACTCAGATCAGCGGCCTGCTGGGTCCGGTCACGGTGTCCGACCAGCGCGCCGCGCTCACCGCGACATGGGTGGCCACGGTGTCGGCCGCTTCGGGAGGCTTCACCACCGGCGGCGGCACCGCCGCCGAGACCGTTCCCAACAGCGCCGTCCTCTACTGGTCCGGCGCGGCGACGGCCACCACGGGCACCGGCACGTTCGTGCCGGGGCAGGCGAACGCGGCGGCCGCCCAGTCGCTCGACGTGCCGCGCACCGCGTTCAGCAAGACGAGCGGCTCCGGCGACAACTCCGCCACCTGGAATCCGACCATCGTCGTCAACGTGCCCGCTGCGGCCGTGGCGGGCACCTACACCGGAACGGTGAACCACTCCGTTGCCTGACCGTCCGGTCCGGGGGCTCGCCGCCGCCGGCCTGTTCGTGACCGCGGTGCTCGCGCCGGTGGCCCCCGCTGCGGCCACCGGCGACGACGCCCATGGGAACCGCCAGGGGAGGTTCGGGATCCGGCTGCTGGAGATTCCCGAGAACCGCCTGGACGACCCGCGCTCGCACGCGTTCATCGTCGACCACGTCAATCCAGGCACGACCTTCACCAGGCGCCTGGAGGTGTTCAGCACCTCCTCCTCCCGGCAGCACGTGGACCTCTACGCCGCGGCGGCACAGGTGGGCGACGCCGGATTCAGGTTCGCCCCCGCGCGCACGCCCAACGAGCTGACCTCCTGGATGAGGCTCGACCGGACCGCCGTGGAGCTGCCGCCGCACGGCCACGTCCCGGTGACGGCCACCGTCGCGGTGCCGCCGGCGGCTTCCAAGGGCGAGCGGTACGCCGTCATCTGGGCGGAGATCTCCTCGGCCTCGCCCGGCCCGTCGGGCAACGTCGCGCTCGTCAACCGGGTGGGCGTCCGCACCTACCTCGACGTGGGCCCGGGCGGCGAACCGCCGACGAGCTTCCGGATCGGGGAGGTGACCGCCGGGCGTACCGACGACGCGACCCCGCGCCTGGTGGCCGAGGTCGGCAACAGGGGGGAGCGCGCCGTCGACCTGGAGGGCGAGGTGCGGCTGTCGGAGGGGCCGAGCGCGCTCAGCGCCGGGCCCTTCCGCAGCGCCCGCGCCACGACCCTGCCTCCCGGCGGACACGGCCAGGTGACCGTGCTGCTGGGCCACGACCTGCCCGCCGGGCCCTGGAGGTTCCGGCTCACCTTGCGCAGCGGCCGGGTCAGCCGTACGGCCACCGGCACGATCACCTTCCCCGCGGCCGGTGAGCGGGCGGCGGCTTACGACGGTCCCTCGGTGCCGGTTCTCGCGGCCTGCGGTGCGGCGGCCGTGGCCGCGGCGGGGCTCCTGGTCGCCGGCCTGCGCCGGTTCCGCCGCCGTCCCATGCACGGCGAAGCGGCCTGACCCGGCGGCCTGCCCGGCCCGAGCGGGCACGCCGTACGCCCCGTATCGGCCTCGTGGACGGCGGGTCAGCGGTCCGCCAGGGCTCGGCGGACCGCGTCGAGGGCCTCCTCCTCGGAGGCCCCGAGCTGCCGCACGGCGCCGGCGAACTCCTCGGCGGCCTCGCGCAGGTGCAGGCGACCTCCCTGTGCGGCGAGTTCCGTGATCGTCGCCGCACGGCCCCGGCGCAGCTCGACCAGGCCCTCGTCGCGCAGTTGCTGGTAGCCGCGCAGCACGGTGTGCAGGTTGATGCCGAGCGCGGCGGCGACGGCCCGCGCCGAGGGCAGCTTGTCGCCGGGGACCGCCTCGCCCCTGGCGACCGCCCCGCGCACCGAGGCCGCCACCTGGTCGGCCAGGGGCTGGACCGAGGACGGGTCGACGACGATCAGCATCCGGTGCCTGCCCGCATGCGGGTGAGGGTCCCGTTGACCAGAGCCGCGGCGGCCTCGGCGTCCCGGGCCGAGTAGAGGAACTCCCGGCCGTCGGTGAGCCGCAGCGCCAGCACCGGATCCCCGCCGCCGACGTAACCCCATCCTCTGCTGCCGCCGAGCATGCCGCCGAGCCCCCTGCCGGACGTCTTCAGCCGCACCGAGGCGAAGACCACCGCTTCGTACGGCACGGCCCGCCGCAGCCCCCCGAGCCAGGGCAGGCTCACCTCCACGCCCCGTCCGTCGATCCGGAGCCGGCTGCGGGCCTGCAGGATCAGGAAGCTCCCCAGGAGCGCGGCTATCGTGGTCGCCTGCCAGCGCTCCGCGAAGTCGGGCGCGGACAACCAGGCGAAGGCGAGGAACGCCGCCCCCTGGAACAGGGTGAGACGGTTCCAGCCGGACACCGCGTAGACGGCCCGCTGGCCCGGCGCCAGCGGGAGGAGCGGGACGTCCGGAGGCGGCGTGCCGTACGCGGGCGCGGCAGGGGGCAGCGGCCCCGACAGACGCCAGGCGGCGATTCCCGCGAGAACCGCCAGCACTATCTCCGTGGGAATCGCCCAGGACGGCTGGGAAGCCGGACCGTCCGCGTCGATCAGCGCCGCCACCGCGACGCCGTTCCCCGCCGCCGCCAGGACGCTCTGGCTGAAGCCGAAGACGGCCAGCAGGCGCTGCAGCTCCGGCCAGCGCTGATAGTGCGCGAACATGGCGACGAACACCACCTCGGCGAACACTATCGGGAACAGCGCCATTCGCAGCCATCGGCCCCATTCGGAGCCGTGGTCTCCTGCGGCACCCGAAACGTACGCCAGGTGGGGCAGCCGGTCCCGGAAGACCGCGAAGAGCAGCAACGGAACGAGAAGGATCAGGGGCGGCGACGCCACGGTCAGGATCAACCGACGGAGCCAACCGGCGTCGCGGTGCGGGTAGCCGTTCATGGGACCACCTCCGACTGTTTGCATATGACTATAACAATCAAACAGTTTGCGTCCCATCCCGTCTTCGGAATCCGTCCGGCGGATGCCCTCGGGGGACCGGCCTCTGAGGCACGACTCGATCCGGTAACGACCAGTTGGATCTTCGCGGCGGTGGAAACGGGATGACCCTAATCTCGTAGAAATGATCGCTGCCTCGGGGGAGAGCGCGGTTACGGGCGAGGCGGCCCGTACTGCCGACGACGGCGCGGCCCAGGCCGCGACAGGATGGTCCGGACGGCCCCGGCGAACGCGGTGGACAGGGCGAACGCGGTGGACGCCGATCGTCGCGGGCGTCGTGACCACCGGCGTCGCCGTGTCTGGCGGTACGGCGTCGCTGTCGGGCGACGAGGTGGCGACCTACAGCGCCGCGGTGGCCCGGCCGCTGAGCGGCCTGCTGGTGCTCGTCCAGCACGTCGACGGCCACTTCCTGCCCTACTACCTGCTCATCCACCTCTGGTCCTTCCTGGGCGAGGCCGAGTGGTGGCTGCGCCTGCCGTCGGCCCTGGCGGCGGGCGTCGCGGCCGGTTTCCTGGCCGACCTCGGCCGCAGGCTCGCCGGTCCGCGGGCCGGGATCGTGGCCGCCGCGTTGTTCGCGGTGCTGCCGTCGGTGTCCTTCCACGGAGCGAACGCCCGGCCGTACGCGTTCGCGGCGGCGGCGGCCGTCGTCTCGGCCTGGGCGCTGCACCGGGTCGCCGAGTCGCCCACCTGGGGCCGGGCAGGCGGGTACGCGGCGGCGGTGGCCCTGCTCGGCTGCACGCACCTGTTCTCGGTCCTGGTGCTCCCGGCCCAGTTCCTGGCCGCCCTGCTCGCGCTGCCAGGCCGTACGGCGTGGACCAGGGTCGTCCCCGCGATGGCGGCGGGGTGCGTCCCCGTCGTGGTTCTCGGGCTGGTGGGATGGGGCGAGCGTGCCGCGATCAGCTGGATTCAGCCGCACGGGCCGGAGGTGCTGCTGAAGGTGCCCAAGCACGTCGCGGGCTCCGATCTCGCCGGTCCGGTGTTGTTCGCCCTGGCCGTCGCTGGGGTGGTAATCCTGCTGCGCGCGTCCGTCCTCTGGGGTGTGCTCGTCGGCGGATGGCTCGTCCTCCCGCCGCTGCTGCTGCTCGTGGTCGACGCGCTGGTGACCCCCGCCTACGTGGACCGCTACGTGTTCGTCGCGGCGCCCGCCCTGGCGCTCTCGGCCGGCGTGGCCCTGGCCTCCGTGCGCCCGGCCGCCCTCCCCGCCGCGCTGGTGGCCGTGCCCTCCGTACTGGCCGTCGCGGCGCTGGGGCTGCCCGCGCAGGCCGACTACCGGCGGCAGAACGGCCACTACGAGGACTTCCCCGGAGCGGTGGAGGTGATCAGGGCGGAGCTGCGCCCCGGCGACGCCGTCGTGTACGGCCAGAGCAGGCTGCGCACCGGCTTCCGCTACTACGGCCGTGACGGGCTTCCGGACGACGTGCTCCTCGCGGGGCCCGGCCCGGCCTTCGAGTACGCGGAGAAGCCCGGCCTCGCGGACGCCCTGGCCGGGCGCCGCCGGGTCTGGGTCGTCTGGCGGGGGACGAAACAGGCCGGCCTGGAGGGTACGAAGATCCGGCGGGTGGCGGCCGTACGCGCGGCGGGATATCGCCTGTCCACCGCCTGGCACTCCGCCGAACTCCCCGGTCTCACCGTCGCGCTGTTCGAGCGGGGCCGGCGCGGAAACTGACCGCCGGGGCGATACCCGATCGTCAGGGTGACGGCAAAGTAATTGCCCGATGCAAGTAAAGTCTTCGCCTATGCGACTTACGGTGAAGAGACTCGTACCGGTCTGTCTCGTCGCCGCGGCGTCGGTCGCGGGGCTTCAGCAGGCCCCCGCCGGGGCGGCCGGCGTTCCCTCCTCGGGGCAGGCGGCCGCGCACGCCGCCCGGCAGGCGGCCGCCCCCGCTCACGGCACGCGGAAGGCGGCCAGGAGCGCGGTGCCCATCGTTGCGCTCACTTTCGACGACGGGACGGCCGACCACCTGGCCGTGGCGAAGATGCTGAGCAAACGCGGCCTGAAGGGCACCTTCTACGTCAACAGCGCGCGCCTCGGCACCTCCGGCAGATACCTGAGCGTGCCGGCGCTGCGCGCCATCGCGCGGGCCGGGCACGAGATCGGCGGCCACACCCTCCGTCATCCGCACCTGTCGGACGAGTCCGAGGCCGTGCAGCAGAGCGAGATCTGCGACGACAGGCGGGCGCTGCTGAAGCTGGGCTTCGCCCCCCGCTCGTTCGCCTATCCCTTCGGCGACTACGACGAGACCACCAAGCAGCTCGCCATGCGGTGCGGCTACACCACCGCACGCGGTATCAACGGCCTGTACCGGCCCGACAGCTGCCAATCGTGCCCGATCGCCGAGAAGCTGCCGCCGGTGGACCTCGCCGCCGTGCGTGCCACGAGCCAGACCCGCCTGCCGCGTACGGCCCGCACGCTGGAGAGCTTCGTCACCCGGGCGCAGGAGGAGGGTGGCCGCGGCCTGGTCACCTTCGTCTTCCACGAGATCAAGAACAACCCGCGGGACCAGTACGCGACCGCGCCGAAGGAGTTCGCCGCCTTCGTCGACTGGGTGGCGCGGCAGCGGAAGGCCGGGAAGATCCAGGTGAGGGCGCTGGGCGACCTCGTCGGAGGAAAGGTCTGGCCGGTCCCCGACGACATGTGAGAGACGGTCCGAGTACTCAAAGTCACAGGTTCTTACCAGCTTCTGATGATATAAGTCCACAAACCTCGTAAAGAGACGAGCGGGAGGGACACGTGACGGTCGCGACGGAGATGTGCTCGCCGTACGGCTTCACCCGCAGTCCCACCCAGGAGTCCGCCACGCTGTCCTGGAGCGGTGGCGGCTGGACGGTGGGAGATCGCCCGCTGCCCGGCCCGCCGCGGCCCGCCGACGTCGAGGAACTGCGGCCGCTGCGCGGGCTGACGGTGGAGTGGCCCGCGCAGCCCGTCGCCGCGGCCCTGGAGCCGGTGATCGCGCTCGCCGCCGCGGGAGTGCCGCTGACCTGCCCGGACCCGCCCGCCTGGGTACGCGAGGCCGATCCGGTCCTCGCCGGGCTCGCCGCGGCCTGGACGCCCGAGCCCGGTGACGGCACTCCGGCGTCGGTCGCCGACCTGCGCCGGGAGGAGCACAGTGTGCGCCTGCGCAGGCACGCGCTGCGCGCCGGGGGAGTGGCCGTGAGCCCGGCGCCGGTCACCGTCGTCATGGCCACGCGGCGGCCCCGGTACGTCGGCGACGCGCTGCGGCAGATGGCCCGCCAGCGCGGGGTGGACTTCGAGGTGGTCGTCGCGCTGCACGGCTTCCCCGCGGCGCGGGTGCGGTCCGCGATCGAGGAGTTCCCCCGCCCCGTCACCGTGGTCGAGGCCGCCGAGGAGACGCCGCTCGGAACGGTCCTCAACGAGGCCGCCGCGCGGGCGTCCACCGGCATCGTCGCCAAATGGGACGACGACGACTGGTACGGCCCCGAACACCTGTCGGACCTGCTGCTGGCCATGACCTACTCGGGCGCCGACCTGGTCGGGACCGCTCCCGAGTTCTTCTACCTCCAGCCTCTGGACGTCACGATCCGCCGCACCGACTACAGCAGCGAGGTGTGGACCGACCACGTCGCGGGAGGCACGATCCTGCTCGGCCGCGCCCTGCTGGAGGAGGTCGGCGGCTTCGGTCCGCAGGACCGGGGTGAGGACGCCCACCTGCGGCGCTCCGTCGAGGAGGCGGGCGGGCGGATCTACCGCACGCACGGCCTCGGCTACGTCCTGCGGCGGTCCCTCAGCGCCGACCACACCTGGAACCTTCCCCTTGCCCACTTCCTGCGAGTCGCGACGAACCAATGGCGCGGCTTTCGCCCGAGTCTGCTGCTGGACACGCCATGACGCCACGTATCAGGGGAAACGACTACACCGTGCTGGAGCCGCCCGCGCTCGGATCGGCGTGGACGCCGAGCCTGCGGGCGAGCGTCGTCATCCCGGCGTACGGCGCCCAGGCGAAGCTCGACCTCACGCTCGCCGGGCTGGCCGCGCAGACGTACCCGGCCGACCTGCTCGAAGTGATCGTCGTCGACAACGGCAGCGACCCGCCGCTGCGCCTGCCCGAGATCCGGCCGCGCGGCACGCGGCTGCTGGTCTGCGAGGCGCCGGGCCGGGCCAGGGCGCGCAACGCCGGCCTGGCCGCCGCGACGGGGGACGTCATCCACTGGATGGACTCCGACGTGGTGCCGGAGCGTGCGGAGGTGGAGGCCCACATGCGCTGGCACCACCTCGCGCCGTACCTGTCGGTCACCTCCTATCTGCGCTTCAGCACCGCGGCGCTGCCCGCTCCCGAGGAGGTCGCGGGCGCGGACGACCTGGCCGGGCTCTTCGAGCCCGCCGAGCCGCACGCCTGGATCGAGGACCTGGTCGCGCGGTCGCAGGGGCTGACCCGCTCGCCGCGGCCGTTCAGCATCCACATCGGCGGTGCGTCGTCGGCGAACGTCAGGCTGTTCGAGCGGGCCGGGGCGATGGACCCCGAGATGATCCTCGGCCAGGACACCGAGATGGGCTACCGGCTGGCGCAGGCGGGGGCGGTCTTCATCCCGGACCCCGAGGCCAGGGCCTACCACCTCGGGCCGTCCATGCGCATGCGCGACAGCGAGCGGATCAACCGGGTCAGCCACGCCCTGGTGACCGACCGCGTCCCCGGCTACCGGTGGCTGCGCACCCATCCCTCCCGGCAGTGGAAGGTCCCGCAGGTCGAGGTCGTCGTCGACGCGACGGCGGGGTCGTACGACGAGGTCCGGGCGACCGTGGACGGCGTGCTCGCCGGCACCGTGACCGACCTCGCCGTCGTCATGACCGGACCGTGGGACGAACTCGCGCCCGAGCAGCGCGCGCCGCTCAGGGACCCGCGCCTGGATCTGGTGCTGCTGCGCGCGCACTACGCGCACGAGGGCCGCGTACGGCTCGCCACGACGCCGCCCGACACCACGTCGCCGTACCGCCTGCGCGTCCCGCCGGGCTGGTCGCCGGGTGAGGACACCCTCGGCCGGCTGCTCGAAGTGCTGCGCGGGCGGGAGCGCGGGCTGGTCAGCGTGCTCCTGGCCGAGGACGCGGAGGGGATCGTCGCGGCCCGCCTGGAGCGCACCGAGGCCTTCGCCCGCGCCGCTCTGATCGCGGCCGAGGGAGAGAACGCAGACGACCTCGTGGACGAGATGTTCGGCACCTACTGGGTCGACGGTGAGAGCTTCGGCTTCAGCGCCTTCGGAGAGGCCGCGCCGTACCTGAACCCCCGTGCGGCCTACCGGGCCAGGGTGTCGGCGCAGGCCGAGGTCGAGCGGCTCACCAAGGAGGTCGAGCGGCTGCGCGGTCAGGTCGCCAAGTGGCGCGAGGAGGCGGGGCGATGGCGCAAGTCGGCCGTCGAGTTCCGCCGGGAGATCGGCGCCCTGCGCAAGCAGATCTCGGCGCTGCGCCGCGCCCAGGGCCAGAACCAGGGCCAGGGCCTGCGCGGCATCGCCCGGGGCCTGAGCCGGCCCTTCACCTTCAAGAAGTCCTGACCGCGGCCCCCGCCGCGCTGACCGCCGCCCGCTGATCCGCCTCCTGAACCGCCGCTCGCTGAACCGCCGCCCGCCGGGCCGCCGCGCCCGCTTGGCTGCCGTCCGCTGAACCGCCGCGCGCCGGAACGGGGCAGGGGCGGGACGCGCGGCGGAACGGCGCAGGACGCGCGGTGGTCAGGAGCGGCGGAACAGACCGCGGCGCTGCCGCGGCGCCCGGTCCTCCGGCCGCGCCGCGCCGTTCCCGCCCGCGCCGTCGCTCCCGCCCGGCGTGCCGTTCCCCGCCCGCGCCGTCCCGGAGGATTGCGCGGGCTGGGCGGGCTGCGCGGATCGGGCGGCTGGTCGCGCGGCCGGTTCACGGCCGGTCGTCGAGGCCCCGTCGAACTCGCCCGGCGCGGCGTGCCGTACGCCGTGGGTCTGCGCGATCACGTCGGCGATCGCCTCTCCGGGCGCGGCGAGGAGGCGGGCGCGGGCCGCGGCCTCGGTGCGCTCCAGCGTGGCCGTACGGCCGCCGGGCGCCTCCAGCACCAGCAGGCCGATGCGTTCCTCCAGCATCGCCTTGACCGCCCGCTCCAGCAGCGCCGGGGCGGGCGGCGCGTCGATTGGCGCGGTGTAGCGGAAGGGGACGGGCGCGGCCGTCGGCGCCGCGCTCTCGGCGAACCGCACCCGAGCGTCGTGCCCGAACGCCGCCCGCACCAGGGCGAGATCGAACGCCTCCGTCCCCGGCGCCCACCTGAGGCCCCCGTCGAGCAGCGTCCAGGGGCCGGTCAGCGTCACCGCGACGTCCGGGAGCGTGCCGCGCAGCACGACGTCGACCGCCGCGACGATCCGCGGCTCGTCCGCCCCGGTCACGTCGAAGACGACCTCGACGTACGGCACGCGCCACCGCCTGCCGGGCTCCTTGCGCAGATCGCGGCGGAGCGGCACCCGGTGCGCCAGATGAGCCTCGACCAGCCGGACGATCGCCCTGCCGTGCTCGCCGCGCTGCGCGGGCAGGCCGAGGTGGACGGCGCGGGCCTCCGGGTCGGGGACGAAGACGGCCCCCGCCTGGGCGAGCCGGTAGGCGAACTCGGTGTCCTGGCCGCGCACGACCTCGGGATCGAAGCCCCGCACCTCGTCCAGCAGGGCCCGCCGCAGGGAGACCGTCGGCCCGGTGCAGACCTGGTAGGGGTTCTTGCTCGCCCGCAGGCCGTCGAGGCGGCGGATGGTCTCCTCGGTCGAACTGGACACCAGCGCCGACGGGTCGAACAGGTCCTCCGGCGAGCCGTGCCGTACGGCGTCGTGGACCTGGCCGGGCGTGAGCGCCGGCTCCTCGGCGAACCTCTTGCCGCCGATGGTGACGAGGTAGTCGGTGAGGTGGTGCCAGCGGAACAGCGCCTCCAGGTGCTCACGCGAGATCACCATGTCGGCGTCGAGACGCTGCACGATCTCCCCCTCGGCCGCCGCGATGCCGGCGTTCATCGCGTGCCCGGCGCCCCACCCGCCGTCCGGCACGGAGACGATCCTGGTGTTCTCGGGCCGCAGTTCGGGCAGGCGCAGCGGGGGATCGCTGCGGTCGTCCACCACGATCACCTCGGTGAGGTGCGCGGGATAGGTCTGCGCGGCCAGCGCGGCCAGCGTCAGATCGAGGCGGTGCTGCCCACCGTGCGCGGGGATCACGACACTCGCGCCGAGCGTGGGGCTCCAACCGCCGAGGGGTGGCGGCGTGAGCGGAGAGTAGTCGTTGTGGCGAATCCTCGGCCGGGGCTCGACGCCCGTCAGGTGGGCCACGCCTCATCCTTCACAGCGATGGTCAAAGGGCTCGCCCACACTAGCGAAAGCCACTGACGGTTCCCTAAGGTGACGCCCAATATGTCCAGTCGGTGGACAACGGAGTCCGCACGTCAAACGGTTGGCCGTAGACTCGGTGACCGATACCCCTGGTGACACGCGTACGCACGCGTGGGAGGAGCAACCATGTTCAGGGCTTGGCGTGGCCTTATCGAGGAGTACCGCGACCGTCTGCCGGTCTCCGCGACGACGCCCGTGGTGACCCTGCTCGAAGGCGGTACGCCGCTCGTCCCCGCCAGGCGGGTGTCCGAGATCACGGGATGTGACGTCCATCTGAAGGTCGAGGGGCTCAACCCCACCGGCAGCTTCAAGGACCGCGGCATGACCCTCGCGATCAGCAAGGCCGTCGAGGAGGGCGCCCAGGCGGTCATCTGCGCCTCGACCGGCAACACCAGCGCCTCGGCCGCCGCATACGCCGTACGGGCCGGGCTGACCTGCGCCGTCCTCGTGCCGCGCGGGAAGATCGCGATGGGCAAGCTGGCCCAGGCGCTGGTCCACGGCGCGAAGCTGCTCCAGGTGGAGGGCTCCTTCGACGACTGCCTGGAGATGACCAGGAAGCTCGCGGAGACCTACCCCATCGCGCTGGTCAACTCCGTCAACCCGCACCGCCTGCAGGGGCAGAAGACGGCGGCCTTCGAGATCGTCGACGCGCTCGGCGACGCGCCGGACGTCCACTGCATCCCGGTCGGCAACGCCGGCAACATCTCGGCGTACTGGATGGGCTACAAGGAGTACGCCGAGGACGGCGTGGCCACCAAGCGGCCCCGCATGCTGGGCTTCCAGGCCAGCGGCGCGGCGCCGATCGTCGGCGGCTCGCCGGTCACCCATCCGCAGACGATCGCCACGGCGATCAGGATCGGCAACCCCGCCTCGTGGCGGCTCGCCGAGGCCGCCCGCGACGAGTCCGGGGGCGACATCCAGGCCGTGACCGACCGCCAGATCGCCGCGGCGTACAAGCTGCTCGCGCAGGAGGAGGGCGTCTTCGTCGAGCTCGCCTCGGCCGCGAGCGTCGCCGGCCTGCTGCAGGCCCACGAGCAGGGCCTGCTCACGCCGGGACAGCGGGTCGTGTGCACCGTGACCGGCAACGGCCTGAAGGACCCGGACTGGGCCATCTCCGGCGCTCCCGCTCCGGTGACGATCCCGACCGACGCCTACGCGGCCGCGGCGGCGCTGGGACTCGCCTGACCCTCCCTCTGACACTCAGCACATCTCCAGGTGACGAATTGACCGACAGTCACGGCGTCGTCGTACGCGTGCCCGCGACGAGCGCCAACCTCGGCCCGGGCTTCGACAGCCTCGGCCTCGCCCTCGACCTGTACGACGAGGTTGAGGCGGCGATCTCCGACTCGCCCGGCGTGCGGATCGAGGTGGAGGGTCAGGGCGCCGGCGAACTCGACGACGGCGAGGGCCATCTCGTCGTCAGGACCATGCGCGCGACCTTCGACCGCATGGGGTTCGCCCAGCCCGGCGGCATCGAACTGCGGTGCCGCAACCGGATCCCGCACGCGCGGGGGCTCGGCTCGTCGTCCGCCGCGATCTGCGCGGGCATCCTCGCCGCCCGCGCCCTCGCGCGGGGGCGCGGCGCGGAAGATTTTCCGGACGCTGACGTGTTCGCGCTGGCCACCGAGCTGGAAGGGCATCCCGACAACGTGGCGCCCTGCCTGGCGGGCGGGCTCACCATCGCCTGGACCGACCAGTCGGGGGCGGCGAGTATGGTGAAACTGACTCCGCACGAGGACGTCCGGCCGGTGGCGTTGATCCCGGATTTCCGGTTGTCCACGGAGGAGGCACGGGGGCTGCTGCCGAAGGACGTACCGCACTCGGACGCGGCGGCCAACGCGGGGCGGGCGGCTCTGCTCGTCGCGGCGCTCACGGAGAGACCGGAACCCGGCCTCCTGCTCGCCGCCACCGAGGATCGCCTGCACCAGAGGTACCGAGCGCCGGCGATGCCGCGCACCGCCGACCTGGTGCGACGGCTCCGTACGGCGGGGGTGCCCGCCGTCGTCTCGGGGGCAGGTCCGACGGTGCTCGCGTTGACGACAACGGATGCCAAGGATTTGATCGCGGCAGAAGTGGGTAATGACTGGCACATCCAGCCAATGAACGTCGACCCGTCTGGTGCGTTCGTTCGGTTTCCCGAGACACGCTGATACTTCTTCGACCTTCAGGGAATAGCTGTGCGCGCTGGTGATGTTAGGCTGATAGCCGCACCAGGTGCCCCCGTGTTGGGTGCGTGCTTGTCATTCGCACATCGCTGCACTTCGTCTCGCGTCCCGCGACGCGGGCAAGGCGATTTCCCCGAAACCGTTTCTTCCAGTCGGCACACCCTCGGGTGGCATGACCGGAGGCGGCGCGCTCGGAGACATGCGCGTTCGAACCACCAAGACATCTGGTCGGTGGCGGCAATCCGGGGGATCGCCCCCGGGCACCTACCGCTCGCGAATCCCGAGGGTCGCCGACACATGAGATTCGCGAAGCCCGACCCGGTCTGTCCCGCCGGGTCGCATCACCGGGACGCCTGGACGCACGATTCTGGCGCCCGACCCCTGGGAAGGACCCTTAGTTGAGCGACACCACCGAACTCCTCTCCGACGGCCAGGCCGCCGGCGACACCCCCACATCCGCCCCGGCCCGTCCGCGACGTCGCTCCGGCACGGGCCTGGCAGGCATGGTGCTCCCCGAGCTTCAGGCCCTGGCGACCAGCCTCGGCATCACGGGGACCGGACGGATGCGCAAGAGCCAGCTCATCGCGGCCATCCAGGAGAAGCAGGGCGGAGCGGGAGAGGCCGCGGCCGAGCCGAAGGCCGCCGCGGAGGCGGCGCCCGCCGTCGCGGAGCGCCCCACCCGTACCCGCAGGGAACGTTCCCGCTCGGCCGCGCCCGCGACGGCGCCCGCCGAGCCCGTGGCCGCCGCCGAGCCGGTCGTCGCGCCGCGCGATGAGCGCCCCGCGATCGAGCACGCGCCCGCCGTGGTCGCCGAGGCCGCGCAGAACGGATCCGCCGCCGTGCTCTCCACCGAGCCGCAGGCCGAGTCCGCGCCGTCCGAGGTGCGGGGCGAGCGCCCCGAGCGCGGCGAGCGCCGGGAGCGCCGCACGCGCGGCGAGCGCAGCCGGGAGCGTGGCGAGCGCGGGGACCGCGACAGCCGTGAGAGCCGCGAGAGCCGTGGTGACCAGCGCGGCGACCAGCGCGGCGACCAGCGCGTCGCCGACGGCGGCGACGGCCCGGGCCGCCGCGACCAGCAGAGCCGTGGTGACAGCCGTGGCGACAGTCGTGGTGACAGCCGCCAGGACAACCGTCAGGACAACCGCTCCGACGGGAAGGGCGACCAGCAGGGCGACGACGCCCGCGGGCGGCGTGGCCGCTTCCGCGAGCGTGGCCGCCGCGGGCGCGACCGCTTCGAGGGCAACGAGCCGGTGATCAGCGACGACGACGTCCTGATCCCGATCGCCGGAATCCTCGACATCCTCGACAACTACGCCTTCGTGCGCACCAGCGGCTACCTGCCCGGTGCGAACGACGTGTACGTCTCGCTCGCGCAGATCCGCCGCAACGGCCTGCGCAAGGGCGACGTCGTCACCGGCGCCGTCCGGCAGCCGAGGGACGGCGAGCGGCGTGAGAAGTTCAACGCGCTCGTCCGCCTCGACACCGTCAACGGCATGGACCCGGAGCAGGCCCGCCAGCGGCCCGACTTCAACAAGCTCACGCCGCTGTACCCGCAGGAGCGGCTGCGCCTGGAGACCGAGCCGAACGTCCTGACCACCCGGATCATCGACCTCGTGTCGCCGATCGGCAAGGGTCAGCGCGGACTCATCGTGTCGCCGCCCAAGGCCGGCAAGACGATGGTGCTCCAGGCGATCGCCAACGCGATCACCCGCAACAACCCGGAGTGCCACCTGATGGTCGTCCTCGTGGACGAGCGTCCGGAAGAGGTCACCGACATGCAGCGGTCGGTCAAGGGCGAGGTCATCCACTCGACCTTCGACCGCCCGGCCGAGGACCACACCACCGTCGCGGAACTCGCCATCGAGCGGGCCAAGCGGCTGGTCGAGCTCGGGCACGACGTCGTCGTCCTGCTCGACTCGATCACCCGTCTCGGACGCGCCTACAACCTCGCGGCGCCCGCGAGCGGCCGGATCCTGTCCGGTGGTGTCGACTCGACCGCGCTCTACCCGCCGAAGCGGTTCTTCGGCGCCGCCCGCAACATCGAGAACGGCGGCTCGCTGACGATCCTCGCCACGGCCCTCGTCGAGACCGGGTCCAAGATGGACGAGGTCATCTTCGAGGAGTTCAAGGGCACCGGCAACGCGGAGCTCAAGCTCAACCGCTCCCTGGCCGACAAGCGGATCTTCCCCGCGGTCGACGTGGACGCCTCCGGCACCCGCAAGGAGGAGATCCTGATGGGCAAGGAGGAGCTGGCCATCGTCTGGAAGCTCCGCCGCGTCCTCCACGCCCTCGACATGCAGCAGGCGCTGGAGCTCCTTCTGGAGAAGATGAAGGAGACCAAGTCCAACGCGGAGTTCCTGCTCCAGGTGCAGAAGACCACGGTCAGCAACGACCGCGACTGACACCAGGACGTCACTCGCCGACGCCCCGGACGGCCCGCCCGTCCGGGGCGTCCGCGTCTCCGGGCACGGCGTCCGCGCCCGGAGACGCGGGAAGGCCCGCACGGACTGGTCCGCGCGGGCCTTCGGCGATCTGTGCTGCTGTACGGCCGGCGCCAGGGGTTGATGGGGCGAGCCGTACAGCCGAGGGCTACTTCACGTCGACGAACTTGATGTTCGACAGGGAGCCGTAGGTCAGGCTGGTCGCGGCGGCCGTGGTCCGCCAGTAGCCGTCGTACTTCGGCTTGACGCTCTTGGTGTACTTACCGGTGGAGGTCGCGCCGACGTAGCCGACGAACTTCCACTTCTTGGTGCCCTTCTTCTTGAAGTAGAGCTTCAGGATCTTCTTGCTCCACGCCTTCGAGCCGCGGTAGACCTTGCCGTAGAGCTTGGTCGCCTTGCCCTTCTTCACCTTGCTGGGGGAGGCGTACAGGGTGATCTTGGACTTGGCCTTCGAGCTGCCGCTCTTCCTCACCTCGAAGGCCTTGGTGAAGGAGTACTTCTTGGTGGCCCGGCTGATGCTGATCCGCAGCTGCCAGCTGCCCGTCGACGTGCTGTAGTCCATCGACGTGGAGTCGTGGTAGGAGTCGTCCGCCTCGAGGCCCGTGGTCAGCGAGTAGTAGTCGTCCGAGTCCTTCGACTCCAGCCGGACGTCGGTGATCTTCTCGTCGCCGAACTTCTCCAGGTGGAAGGCCGCGTAGACGTCGACCTCCTTGCCCGACTTCAGATACACCGGGTCCGGGTCCACGTTCGCGCTGGTCACCCGCGTCGCGGCCTTGACCTCGAAGGTCTCCGTCCTGCTGACCGGACCGGCACTGCCTTCGGGGTCGACCGTCACCTTCAGGGTCCACTTGCCCGTGGCGGTGGTCGGCTTGTCGCTGGAGGAGACCGGGATGCTGCCCTTGACGTCCACAGAGCTCGCCGGCGTCGGAGCCGGAGTCGTGTTCGCCAGGTCGCTCAGGGCGGTCACCGACGCGGCGTGCCCCGCGCTGGTGGTCGCCTCCCCCTCCTTCCAGAACTCGGCCTTGATGTCCGGGGCCTTGGAACCCACGTAGGGGTCGTTGACCTTGACGACGAACGGAATCGAGTCACTGCCGGTGGGCGGGATGAAGCTCACCGTGGTGTCAATCTTGATGTCTGCGACCGCCGCAGCGGCGTACGCGGGGGTGACTGTCGTGATGGCCGCTCCTGCGGCGAGGACAGCGGCCCCCGTTGCGGTCGCCAAGGCGAGCCGCAAGCCCTTCCTCATGGTTACCCCTTACATTGGTAAAATTGAGGGAAAAGTCGGGTTTGGACACGGGAGCCTAGTGGTACGGATGTGGCTCGTCCACACAGCTGTCAACCCCGGTCCTGTTTCACGGCGTTTCTGTCAGACCGGCGGCCCCGCCCGGCAGCCCTCCTGCGCGTGGGAATAGCGCATGGCCTGGGATGGTTGGAGGATCTGGCACACTGGTAGCCGACCGCAGCGGTACCGGTTCCCGCGCAGCGCATCGTGGTGTGCCCGATGCGCGCAGCCCCGACAGGCAGAGCGACCCGGCGACCGCACCTAGCGTTAGGACTGAGACATGAAGGCCGACATCCACCCGGAGTACGTGGTCACCCAGGTGACCTGCAGCTGCGGGAACTCCTTCACCACCCGTAGCACCGCCAAGAACGGCGTCATCCACGCCGACGTCTGCTCCGCCTGCCACCCCTTCTACACGGGCAAGCAGAAGATCCTCGACACCGGTGGCCGGGTGGCGCGCTTCGAGGCGCGCTTCGGCAAGAAGGCCCAGGGCAAGTAGCTCCTCCAACACGCCGGCTCGGGGCGCCCTCTGTTCGGGGGCGTCACCGGGTCGGCGTTCTTGGTGATTGCGGCCTTTACCGAGGACTGAGCGTAAGGAGCGTGCGGTGAACCTCGACGAGATCATGAGCGAGTACGCGGACCTCGAACTGCGGCTCGCCGACCCCGCCGTGCACGCCGACCAGAGCAGGGCGAGGACGTACGGCAAGCGGTACTCGCAGCTCACGCCGATCGTCACGACGTACCGGGAGCTCGAAGGCGTACGGGAGGATCTCGCGGCGGCGCGCGAACTGGCCGCGGAGGACCCGGCGTTCGCGGACGAGGCGGCCGAGCTGGAGGGCCGCATCCCGGTGCTGGAGGAGAAGCTCACCCATCTCCTCGTCCCGCGCGACCCGAACGACGACAAGGACGTCATCATGGAGATCAAGGCGGGTGAGGGCGGCCAGGAGTCCGCCCTGTTCGCCGGAGACCTCCTGAGGATGTACCTGCGGTACGCCGAGCGGGCCGGCTACAAGACCGAGGTCATCGACGCCCAGCACTCCGACCTCGGCGGCTACAAGGACGTCACCGTCGCCATCAAGGGGCGGGAGGGCGTCTGGTCGCGGCTGAAGTTCGAGGGCGGCGTGCACCGCGTCCAGCGCGTGCCGGTCACCGAGTCGCAGGGCCGCATCCACACGTCCGCCGCGGGCGTGCTGGTGTATCCCGAGGCCGAGGACGTCGACGTCCAGATCGACCCGAACGACCTGCGGATCGACGTCTTCCGCTCCAGCGGGCCCGGCGGGCAGAGCGTCAACACCACCGACTCGGCCGTGCGGATCACGCACCTGCCGACCGGCGTGGTCGTGTCCTGCCAGAACGAGAAGAGCCAGCTCCAGAACAAGGAGTCGGCCCTGCGCATCCTGCGCGCGCGGTTGCTCGCGATGGCGCAGGAGGAGGCCGACGCCGCGGCGATGGCCGAGCGCAAGTCACAGGTGCGCACCGTCGACCGCTCCGAGCGGGTCCGCACCTACAACTTCCCCGAGAACCGCATCTCCGACCACCGTGTGGGCTTCAAGGCCTACAACCTGGACCAAGTCCTGGACGGCGATCTCGACGCGGTGATACAGGCATTGCTCGACGCCGAACTCGCGGAGAAGCTGGCCGCCCGTACGTGAGACGGCGGCGGGCGAGGTAGCGGCGGGGGGACGATGGGAGACCGTGGAGGACCTGGGAGATGATGCGTGAGACCCGGAGACTCGGCGACCCCGCCGCGCGCCAACCCACCGGCCCGTGCTCCGCGGACCGGCGACCGCCACGCCCAGCCGCGAACCCCGTGCCGTAAGAGACCATGACCTTCCTGCTCGACGAAATCGCCCTCGCCACCGCCCGGCTCGCCGAGGCGGGAGTGCCGTCACCGCGAACGGACGCCGAGGAGATCGCGGCCTTCGTCCACGGCGTGCCGCGCGGCATGCTGCACACGGTGAAGGACGCCGACTTCGACGCGCGCTTCTGGGAGGGGGTCGCCCGGCGCGAGGCGCGCGAGCCGCTGCAGCACATCACCGGGCGGGCCTACTTCCGCTATCTGTCCCTGGAGGTCGGCCCGGGGGTCTTCGTGCCCCGCCCGGAGACCGAGGTCGTCGCGGGCTGGGCGATCGACCGGCTCCAGGAGATGGACGTCGCCTCCCCGGTCGTGGTCGACCTCGGCACCGGCTCGGGGGCGATCGCGCTGTCGATCGCGCAGGAGGTCGCGCTGGCGCAGGTGCACGCCGTCGAGATCGACCCCGTGGCGTACGGCTGGGCCAAGCGCAACGTCCTCGAACACGGTCAGGGACGCACGACGCTGCACCCCGAGGACCTCACCGACTGCCTGCCCGAGCTGAACGGCCAGGTGGACCTGGTCGTCTCCAACCCCCCGTACATTCCGCCGGGAGCGGTTCCCCGGGACCCCGAGGTGCGCGACTACGATCCCTCCCGGGCGTTGTACGGGTCGGGCGAGGACGGGCTGGACGAGGTCAGGGCCGTCGAGCGTACGGCCCGCAGGCTGCTGCGGCCGGGCGGGTTCGTCGTGGTCGAGCACGCGGACCTCCAGGGCAACGCGGTGTACTGGCTGTTCTCGGAGGAGAAGGGCTGGCGCGACGTCCGGTTGCGGCAGGACCTGACCGGCCGGGACCGGTTCGTCACCGCGCGGCTGACCCAGGACTGAGTCAGGACTGATTTCGATCGGCCCGGCGAGCCGGTCACGACGGCGGCGCCGGGCGAAAGACGTGGAAGGATGGCTTCGTGAGCCGACGGTATGACTGCGCGAACCCGACCGAGCGGACCGGTGGCCTGACCGACGCCGCCTCTGCCGTGCGCAATGGCGAACTCGTGGTGCTTCCCACCGACACGGTCTACGGGATCGGCGCCGACGCCTTCACCGCCTCCGCGGTCAACGCGCTGCTGGAGGCGAAGGGGCGGGGCAGGGACATGCCCGTCCCCGTTCTCGTGGGCACCGTGCGGGCCGCCAACGCGCTCGTGGAGAGCCTCGGGACGTACGGGCAGGACCTGGTGGACACCTTCTGGCCCGGGCCGCTCACGCTCATCCTGAGGGCCAACCGGTCGCTGTCGTGGGACCTCGGCGACACCAAGGGAACGGTCGCCGTCCGCATGCCGCTCCACCCGGTCGCGCTGGACCTCCTCAAGGAGACCGGTCCGATGGCGGTCTCCAGCGCCAACCGGTCCGGCAACCCGCCCGCCACGACGGCGGACCAGGCCCAGGAGCAGCTCGGAGAGTTGGTGACCGTCTACCTGGACGGCGGCCCCTGCGGCGACGACGTCCCCTCCACGATCCTCGACCTGACCACCGCCGTGCCCCGGGTGCTGCGCAAGGGCGCGATCCCCGTGGACAAGATCCGGAACGTGGTGGGGTATCTCGCGACGGAGGAGTGACCGCGCTCCGGGCCTGCGTCTCACATTCTGAGACGCTGTCACGGCTCTGAGCAGGATGATCGATGCCGTCTGGCTATCGGTCTTCTTTACTGAAGTCACCCCGGCTACCGTGAAGTGCGCCGATATCTCTGTGGAGGCGCGTCCATGGCCAAGCTCGACGGGATGGATCCGAAGCTCGTCCGTGAGCTGTTGTCGCAAGTTCAGCACGCAGCGAATCAGATGGGCACCATCGAGGCCCGCGTCACCCAGCTGACGCGCAACGCGGGCGTGTCCGTGCACGTGACGCACCGGCCGTCGCAGGTCGCCGACGCCTGCTCCACGATGGTCAAGGACGTCACCGGCCGGCTTGAACTGCTGGAGAAGAAGGAGAAGCAGAGCACCGGCAAGGCGCCCACGGTCAACGGCACCACCTACACGCAGGAGAAGGACATCACGGCGCCGGCGGACGACCCGGCGCCGAAGTCCGACTCGCAGGGAGACAAGGCCGATCACAAGGCTGACCAGAAGGCCGATTCCAAGGCCGACCACAAGCCCGCCCCGAAGCACGGGACGGCGGGGGGCGGGGCGGAGAGCACGGCCACGCAGCCCGGGGACAGGCAGGTCCACGACAAGGAGCACTCCGTTCGCAACTCGCCCGCCGGCCACGGCTCGGGCGACTCCGGCGCGGCGGGGCGGGGCGAGAGCTCCCACCAGGTGCACAGCGCGTCCGACGGAGCGCCTCGCTCCGCCACGGACGGCGGCGGCTCGGCCGGGGCGAAGCACGCGGAGAAGACCCACGGCACGGCGACGGGCGAGCTTCCGCAGATGCGGCCCGCACAGGACGCGGCCCAGATCACCCACCCCGTCCAGCCGGTCGACGTCTCCGACACAGGCGATTCCGGCCCCGGGCAGACCCAGGGCCAGGGCCACGGGCAGGCGACTTCGGAGGGGTCGAGGCAGGGGCAGCAGCCCGGCGTCCGCGACGACTCGCAGATCATCGACACTCCGGGCATCGACCATCCGGACGACGTCGACCAGAGGGCCGGCCGGCAGGAGATGACGGTCGACGGGACCAGGGTCGTCAGCACTCCCTTGAACCAGCCCGACGCGGGGAGCGCGACAACCCACGCCCAGCAGACGGCGAACGGGAGTGGTCCGCACCCGAACGGGGCGCCCGGGTACGTCAACCCGCTCGAACCGAGCCACCAGACGGCGGACCAGCCCTCTCACACCGGGCTCGCGCCCGGCGATCCCGACGGCGACTACGTCGGCACGCCTGCCGACAACGCCACGGAGGATCCGTACGCGGCGGGCACCGCGACCTCTGTTCCGGGGACTCCCGACAGTCACGGCACGGCGACGACCCACACCGCGAGCACTGGCCAGACGGCCACGTACAACTCCGCTACCAGCTACACCGACAGCGGCAGCGGCAGCGGCGCGACGCACGGCACGACGACGGCCAGTCTCGAGATGAACAGGGCGGATAACGGTCCGGCGGGCACCGGTACCGCGACCGGCACGGCCGGCGGCACGGGCACAGGCACAGGCACCGGCGGCCTGGCCGATCATTCGGGCACCGGCACCGCGACCGGCACGGCCAGTGGCACGGGCACAGGCACCGGCGGCCTGGCCGATCACCCGGGCACGGGCAGCGGTCATACGGGCAGCGGTCATACAGGCACCGGTCATACGGGCACCGGCGGCGGTGCGACGAACGGCACGACGGCCAGCGTCGCGATGGACGGCGTGGAGAGAGGTCACACCGGGACTGGCAGCGGTCACAGCGGTGCCGCGAACGGCACGGCCACCGGCACACTGAAGGACCACCCGAACGGCACGGCCACGGGCGGCCTGGCCGATCACCCGGGCGCGGGGAACGGCACGGCGCAATCGCCCAAGCAGGTGGACATCACCCACCTCGACGATTCCGCCGGGACCTCGGGCACGACCTCCAACTTCTCCTGCACCTGTGGAGCGGCCTCCGCGGGCGGGCTGGGCTGCACCTGCGGCGCGACGCACGCCGGGCACGGTGGGACAGGTGGGCACGGTGCGCCGGGTGGGCATGGTGCGGCGGGCTGGCCCGGCGGGGGTGCTCAGGGAGAGACAGGTGATTGCGGCCCGGCGGACGGACACGGAACGCACGGCGCGGGTGGTCATGGCGCGGGTGGTCATGGCGCGGGTGGTCATGGCGCGGGTGGTCACGGTGCGAATGGTCACGGCGCGGGTGGTAACGGAGCCGGCGGCCACGGTACGCACGGAGCGGACGGCCATGGCACGGCTGGTGGCCACGGAGCGGGTGGCCAGGGAGCGGGGAACGGCCAGGGATGGGGTGGCCACGGAGCGACCGGGGGTGACGGCACCGGGTCCGGCGTGACGGGAACGGACCGGGACGGCGCGGCTGGGCGGACCGGTGACGGCGACGGCTACTCGTGGCCCGATCCGCGTGCGGTCGCCGCCACGCAGCCGGGGGACGTGCTCACCTATCCGGCCCGTCACATGCACGACGACGCGGCGCTGCAGATGCTGACGGACCATCACCGCGACATCGCTCCCCACGACATGCCGGACGTCAGAGTCCCCGAGGGGGAGTGGGGCGAGGGCGACTGGTCGGCGAGGAAGATCCAGCCCGACGGGCCTCCGGGACGTGTCGAGGCCGTCGACCCCGGTCCGCCGACCCCGGAGAACTGACCGTGCGAGCACGAACGACGCTGTCGCCGGGCGTGGGGACCGCGGCCTGGTCCCCCGCCGGGCGCCGTATCGGGCACCGTGCCGCAGGGCACGCGATCACCATCGCCGGCGTTCCCGCCGGCCCCGCACAGGAGGCGCGATCGTGAGCTACGCCGACCCCCCGGCGCCGACCCCGCTGCAGCCCGGCGAGACCCCGCCGGCGCCGTCGAGCACCGACCTGCTCTCGCCCGGCGGGCAGCCGACGCACTGGGTGTTCAACCCGGAGTACCAGAAGCTCGTGGACCTGTGGATGCAGGTGCTCCCGCTGCTGGACCAGCTCACCAAGTCCCTCGACAAGCCGTACGAGATGGCGCGCAGCAGGGACGTCTGGGACGCGCCCGTCGCCGGCCGGTACGTCCAGGACGTCGCCGAGTGGCGCAGCAGGCTCGGCATGTACCGCCAGGCGGTGCTCACGGCGATCAGCGACCAGGCGGCGGACACGCCGCGCTGGATCCCCGGCAAGACAAGCGCGCCGCACGCGTTCACCTCCTGACACCTGAGGGTGCCTCCGAGGCACCTGCCGGCACCCGCCGGCACCTGTCACGCCGCCGGTGGCCCGCCGGCCGCCGCACCGGCCGTACGCCGGGCACCTGACCGTGCCCTCCCGGATCGGGCGCTCCGGGACGGACTTCGGCGTCTCCCGCGCGGCGCCGAGGGCGTGGGCGCGGCCGGAATGGAGGAGATCGGGTCTCTCGTCGTCCGGGCCATCCGGCGGCCGGGTGCGATACCGTCAGTTCTCGAACGGGTAAAGGGGCTGACCGCGGAGCATCCGGCATATCCCCAGGGATAGGGCGATCTGTGTCTTTTGCCCGTCACAATTGAACCGCCTATCCAGGAAACTAGGTCCGTGCGGGAATATCTCCTCTTGGCACTCGTGGCGGCAGCGGTGACGTATCTGCTCGTGCCGCCGGTCCGGGTGTTCGCGCTGCGCATCGGCGCCGCACCCGAGGTGCGGGAGCGGGACGTGCACAAGGTGCCCACCCCGCGACTGGGCGGCCTGGCGATGTTCGGCGGGATGGCGGCGGCGCTGCTGGTGGCGGCCAACCTCCCGTACGTCGGCGGAGCGTTCGACAGCGGTCAGACGGGCAACACGGTGCTCGCCCTCCTGGCGGCCGGCGGCCTGATCGTCGTCACCGGCTTCCTGGACGACTGGCTCGGCATGGACGCGCTGGTCAAGTTCGGTGGCCAGGTCGCGGCCGGAGCCGTGCTCGTCAAGTTCGGCATGTATCTCCAGTGGCTCCCGCTGCCGCAGTTCATGGGCGGGTCGCAGGCGCTCGACACCACCCTGTACACGATCCTCACGATCATGATCGTGGTCGTCGTGATCAACGCGGTGAACTTCGTCGACGGCCTCGACGGCCTGGCGGCGGGCATCGTCGGGATCGCGGCCGCGGCGACCTTCGCCTACTCGATCGTGCTCCAGCAGACCGCGAGCGGTTCGCGGATCAACGGAACGGCCGCCATCGCGGCGATCCTCATCGGGATGTGCGCCGGTTTCCTGCCACATAACTTCCACCCCGCCAAGATCTTCATGGGTGACACCGGGGCGATGCTGATCGGCCTGCTGCTGGCCACCTCGATGATCACGATCCTGTCGTCGGTCGAGCCGGACGCGATCGCCGGAAAGATCAACAAGTTCCCGGTGATCCTGCCGCTCGTGCTGCCGATCGCGGTCGTGGTCCTGCCTCTCGCCGACCTGATAATGGCGGTCGTCCGCCGCACGTCGGCCGGGCTGTCGCCGTTCGCCCCCGACCGCGGCCACCTGCACCACCGGATGCTCGACATCGGCCACTCCCACCGGCGCAGCGTTCTGATCATGTACGCGTGGACGTTCCTGTTCGCCTTCACGATCGTCGGCCTGTCGATCGTCGGCGTGGGGGTCGTCGTGTTCCCGCTGACGATCGTGTTCGCGGTGGCGGTGCTGGTCATCATGGGCCTGCCGCGGTGGCGGTCGCGCCGCACCCTGGCGCGCGACCAGAAGGCCGGCGCGCACGCGGCCGCCGTTGCGGCCGCCTCCCGCCCCGCTCGCCCCTCGCGCCCCACGACCACCGAGCACGACACGCTCGTCTTCCCCGTCGTCCCCCCGCCGGCGCCGCCCCTGACTACCGGGCGGCACGCGCCCGGCGCGCCCGGGCAGGCCCCGCCCGTAGTGCCGGGGCAGGCCGCGCCCGGCAGGCTTCCCGCGAACGGCCGGAATCCCTACCCCGGACAGGGCCCCTCGGGTGCCGGAGCCATCCCGCCCACGACCTCCCGCACGGACGCGGAAACCTTCCGCTGACCCCCGACCGGCGCGCCCGCACCAGCAGAAACGCCAGGTAAAGGTGGCACTCCGAGGCTTGTGATAGCTTTCACTAGCAAGGGGTGAGGCACACGACGCCCCGGCAGGTAGCAATCGCTCGTTTGACAACCGATCCTGGAGTTCCGATGCAGGCCAACGACGTGCGCGTGCTCAAGGGCGCCGCCGTGCCGACCTTGATCGTCGGTCTCGTCGCCGTCCTCGTCGCGGCGATCGCGACCGGTGCGAAGGGTGCTCTGGGCGCCGGCATCGGTCTCGTCATCGTCGCCGTCTTCTTCACCGTCGGCCTGGCCGTCGTCTCCTGGGCCGGCCGGGTCTCGCCCATGGCGATGATGGCGGCGGCCGTGGTGGGCTACGCCGTCAAGGTCCTCGTGATCATGGCGATCCTGCGGGCCCTCGACGGGACGACCGCGTTCGACTCCCGGGTGCTCGCGCTGAGCGTCATCGCCTGCACGCTCGCGTGGACCATCGGTGAGATGCGCGGATTCATGAAGCTCAAGATGCTCTACGTCGAGCCGGACGCCGAGGTCCCCGGGCGGGGACGCGGATGACCATGCGTACGGGGCAGCCCGATATGACTAGTCCGCATGGCTCCTGCTATCGTCGTGCCCGCGATGAGCGAACAGGAGCGCAGGCCCGAGACCGACGGCCGCGACTTCGCCGACGCCGCCTGGTCGGTCCCGAGCTATCTGATCTCCGGGATCCTGTTGTGGGGCGGCATCGGCTGGTTGCTGAGCTGGTGGACCGGCGTGCACGCGTTCATCCCCATAGGCGTCGTTCTCGGGGTCGGGCTGGCTGCCTACCTCATCTATCTGAAGTACGGCCGCTGACAGCCGGCCCGCTTCCCACGCTCTTCCGTTGATCCAATCGTTGAAGGGAACGCCCGTGCGCGAGCGTAGCGAACGGACGAACAAGCACATGCTTCGGGCATTGCGCCCCGAGCGGGTAGGCGAGGTGACAAGGTGACCCCCCTCGTTCTCGTCGCCGAGGACGCGTTCACGGCGCCGGGGCCGTCGATCTTCGACTTCCCGCCTCTCTTCGAAGGCGCGCCCTACTGGCTGACCAAGCCCGTGCTCTTCGCCGTCGTCGGCGCCCTCCTGGTGACCGCTCTCGCATGGAGCGCCTTCGCCAATCCGAAGCTGGTGCCCCGGGGCATGCAGAACATCGGTGAGATGGGCTACCAGTTCGTCCGCGACCAGGTCGCCCGCCCGTTCCTGGGCAAGGACGCCGAACGCTGGATGCCGCTGCTGATCAGCCTGTTCTTCCTGATCCTGCTGTGGAACTTCTTCGGCGTCATCCCGCTGATCCAGATCCCGATCGCCTCGCACATCGCGTTCCCGATCGTCTTCGCGGCCACGATCTACATTCTCAAGATCTATCTGGGCATCAAGCACCAGGGCTTCGGCGGCTACTTCAAGAACATGATGTTCCCGCCCGGACTGCCGAAGGCGATCTACTTCCTGCTGGCGCCGATCGAGTTCCTGTCGAACCTGATCATCGCGCCGTTCACGCACGCCGTCCGGCTCTTCGCGAACATGTTCGCCGGTCACCTGATCCTGGCCTTCTTCAGCGCCGTCGGATTCTGGTTCCTGTTCGAGAAGCTCACGCCGCTCGGCTCGGGCCTCGGCGTCGTGGGTGTCGTCATGACGATCGCGATGACCGGCTTCGAGTTGTTCATCCAGTTCCTGCAGGCGTTCCTGTTCACGCTGCTCGCCGCCATGTACATCGGCGGCTCCCTGCACGCGGACCACTGACGGACACCTGAGACCCGCCCCTGACGTAGACCAGACCGGTGAGTGAGGCACTCACCGGCCGACCAGTAAAGGAAGAACACCAATGAGCGTTCTCGCTGAAGTCACCGGCAACCTCGGCGCGATCGGTTACGGCCTCGCCGCCATCGGCCCCGGCATCGGCGTGGGCATCATCTTCGGTCAGGGCGTGCAGGCGATCGCCCGCCAGCCCGAGGCGTACGGCCTGATCCGCCAGAACATGCTGCTCGGCTTCGTTCTGACCGAGGCGCTGGCCCTCATCGGCCTCGTCGCGCCCTTCATCTACCCCACGAGCTGACGTACCCACTCTGACGGAAGGCTGCACCCATGATTTCGGCAGCTAACACCCTCGCGGCGGAGATGAACAACCCGCTCATCCCGCACGTTTACGAGCTGGTCGTCGGCAGCTTCGCCTTCCTCGTCGTCTTCGTCGTCGTCGGAAAGATCCTCACCCCGCGTATCCAGAAGACGCTGGCCGAGCGGACCGAGGTGATCGAGGGCGGCATCAAGAAGGCCGAGGACGCCCAGGCCGAAGCCCAGCGGACTCTGGAGCAGTACCGGGCCCAGCTCGCGGAGGCCCGCCAGGAGGCGGCCCGCCTTCGCGAGGAGGCCCGGGAGCAGGGTGCCCAGATCAAGGCCGAGCTCCGCGACGAGGCCCAGGCCGAGGCGCGGCGCATCATCGAGACCGCCCACGCGCAGATCGAGGCCGACCGCCAGCAGGCGCTGACCCAGCTGCGCGGTGAGATCGGGCGCCTGTCCACCGAGCTGGCGAGCCGGATCGTCGGCGAGTCGCTGGAGGACGAGGCCCGCCAGCGCCGCGTCGTCGACCGGTTCCTCGAGGAGCTCGAGGCGCGTCCGGAGGCGGTCCGCTGATGCGCGGCCTCAGCAGGACCGCCCTTGCGGAGGTCGAGGAGCGGTTCAACACCGCCGCCGCGGCCGCCGACCTCGGCGCCCTCGCCGAGGAGCTGTTCGCCGTCGCCGACCTGTTCGACCGTGAGCACGGGTTGCGGCGGGGGCTTTCGGACGCTTCGCGCCCGGCGGGGCAGAAGGAGAGCGTGCTGCGCTCCCTGCTGCAGGGCAAGGTCGGCGACGCCACGCTGGAGATCGCGGTCGCCGCGGTCGGCGCCAGGTGGTCCAGGGCCGGCGACCTGCCGGACGCCCTGGAGCGCGTCGGCGTGATGTCCGCCGCCGCCGAGGCCGAGTCCGAGCGCCGCCTCGACGACGTCGAGGACGAGCTGTTCCGCTTCGGCCGCATCCTCGCCGCCAACCCGCAGCTGCGCCGCGCGCTCAGCGACCCGGCCATCCCGGCCGAGCGCAAGAGCGGCCTGCTCGCCACGCTGCTCGGCGGAAAGGCCGCGCCCTCCACCGTACGGCTCGTCACGCAGGCGGTTGTGCACCCGCGAGGACGTAGCCTGGAGACGGCACTGGAGGAGTTCGGCTGGATCGTCGCGCGGGCGCGCGAGCGCCTCGTCGGCGTGGTCCGCAGCGCGGTGCCGCTCACGCAGCAGCAGAAGCAGCGGCTCGCGGCCTGGCTGCGAGCCACCTATGGGCGAGACGTCCACCTGAACGTCGAGGTGGACCCGAAGGTGCTCGGTGGGTTCTCCGTGAGGGTCGGGGACGACTACATCGACACCACGATCGCCGGACGTATCGAAGAAGTCCGCCGCCGGTTGGCCGGCTGAGGCGAATAGGGAGACAAGAAAGAGATGGCGGAGCTTACGATCCGGCCGGACGAGATCCGGGACGCCCTTGAGCGCTTCGTCCAGGCGTACGAGCCGGAAGGCGCAGCGCGCGAGGAGATCGGGACCGTCGTCGACGCCGGCGACGGCATCGCCCATGTCTCCGGTCTGCCCTCGGCGATGGCGAACGAGCTGCTGGAGTTCGAGAACGGCACCCGCGGCCTGGCGCTGAACCTCGACGTGCGCGAGATCGGCGCGGTCGTCCTGGGCGACTTCAGCGGCATCGAGGAGGGCCAGCAGGTCCGCCGCACCGGCGAGGTCCTGTCGGTGCCGGTCGGCGACGACTTCCTCGGCCGGGTGGTCGACCCCCTGGGCAACCCGCTCGACGGCAAGGGCGCGATCCAGGCCGAGGCGCGCCGCGCCCTGGAACTGCAGGCCCCCTCGGTCGTCCAGCGTCAGCCGGTGAAGGAGCCGCTGCAGACCGGCCTCAAGGCGATCGACGCCATGACGCCGATCGGCCGCGGCCAGCGTCAGCTGATCATCGGCGACCGCGGCACCGGCAAGACCGCGATCGCGGTCGACACCATCCTCAACCAGAAGGAGAACTGGCTCTCCGGCGACCCGAGCCGCCAGGTTCGCTGCATCTACGTCGCCGTCGGCCAGAAGGGCTCCACGATCGCCCAGGTCCGCGGTCGTCTGGAGGAGGCGGGCGCGATGGAGTACACCACCATCGTCGCCGCTCCCGCGTCCGACCCGGCGGGCTACAAGTACATCGCCCCGTACACCGGTTCGGCCATCGGCCAGCACTGGATGTACCAGGGCAAGCACGTGCTGATCGTCTTCGACGACCTGACCAAGCAGGCCGACGCCTACCGCGCCGTGTCGCTGCTGCTCCGCCGTCCGCCGGGCCGTGAGGCGTTCCCCGGCGACGTCTTCTACCTCCACTCGCGTCTGCTGGAGCGCTGCGCCAAGCTCTCGGCCGACATGGGCGGCGGTTCGATGACCGGCCTGCCGATCATCGAGACCAAGGGCAACGACGTGTCGGCGTTCATCCCGACCAACGTCATCTCCATCACCGACGGCCAGTGCTTCCTGGAGACCGACCTGTTCAACGCCGGTGTCCGCCCGGCGATCAACGTCGGTGTCTCGGTCTCCCGAGTCGGCGGCTCCGCCCAGGTCAAGGCCATGCGCAAGGTGGCCGGCACGCTCCGTCTGTCGCTGTCCCAGTACCGCGACCTGGAGGCCTTCGCGGCCTTCGCGTCCGACCTCGACGCCGCCTCCCGCGCCCAGCTGGAGCGTGGTGCCCGACTGGTCGAGCTGCTCAAGCAGCCGCAGTACAGCCCGTTCCCGGTCGAGAAGCAGGTCGTCTCGGTCTGGGCCGGCACCACCGGCGAGCTCGACGACGTGCCGATCGAGGACATCCGCCGCTTCGAGGCCGAGTTCCTCGACTACCTCGGGTCCACCCAGAAGGGCGTCTTCGACAGCATCCGGGAGACCCGGGAGCTGGCGGACGACACGGTGACCGCTCTCAAGGACGCCATCACGGAGTTCAAGAAGGGCTTCACCACCTCCAGCGGTGAGCTGCTCGTCAGGGACGAGCCGGTGGAGGCGCTGGACGCCAGCCAGGTCGGCCAGGAGAAGGTCGTCAGGCACGTCCGCAAGGCCGAGGCGTAACCCATGGGTGCCCAGCTTCGACAGCTGCGGCGGCGGATCAGGTCGGTCAAGTCCACCGCGAAGATCACCCGCGCGCAGGAGCTGATCGCCTCGTCGCGCATCGTCAAGGCGCAGCAGCGGATGCAGGCGGCCGTGCCGTACGAGCGGGAGATCACCCACGCGGTGTCGGCGGTCCTGACGCACACCTCGGGCGTCGACCACCCGCTCACGGTGGCCAAGGAGCAGCCCGCCAGCGCGGGCGTCCTGATCGTCACCAGCGACCGCGGCTTCGCGGGCGGCTACAACGCCAACATCCTCCGTGAGGCCGAGGCGCTGAAGGGCCACCTGACCGGGCGCGGCCTGGCCGTGAAGCCGTACGTCGTGGGCCGCAAGGGCCTCACCTGGCACCGCTTCCGCGGCCGGGAGATGTTCGGCGAGTGGGACGGCTTCTCCGACAACCCGTCGTACGCCAACGCCAAGGAGATCGCCGACGCGCTCATCCAGTCGTTCAAGGTGGAGGACGGGATCGACGAGATCCACGTCGTCTACACCGGGTTCGTCTCGATGCTGACGCAGAACGTGATCGTCAAGCGGATCCTGCCGCTCGAGGTCGAGGAGTCGGAGACGCCCCCCGAGGGCATCCCGCCGTACTACGAGTTCGAGCCGACGGCCGGTGATGTGCTCGACACGCTGCTGCCGCGGTACATCGAGTCGCGTATCTACAACGCGCTGCTCCAGTCGGCCGCGTCCGAGCACGCCGCCCGGCGCCGTGCGATGAAGTCGGCCACCGACAACGCCAACGAACTCATCCGCGTGTTCACCCAGCAGATGAACCAGGCGCGTCAGGCCGAGATCACCCAGGAAATCAGCGAGATCGTCGGTGGCGCGAACGCGCTGGCTGACGCCGCAGCGGGGAAAGAGTGAAATGACCGCACAGACTGTTGAGACCACCGTGGGCCGTGTCGCCCGCGTCACCGGTCCGGTCGTCGACGTGGAGTTCCCCGTCGAGGCCATGCCGGACATCTACAACGCGCTCACCGTCGACGTCGACCTCGCCGGCGAGACCAAGACCCTGACGCTGGAGGTCGCCCAGCACCTCGGCGACAACATCGTCCGGGCCATCTCCATGCAGCCCACCGACGGTCTGGTCCGCGGCGCGGCCGTCACCGACACGGGCGTCGCGATCTCGGTGCCGGTCGGCGACTCCGTCAAGGGCCACGTGTGGAACGCCCTCGGCGAGCCGCTCGACGCGGACAAGGCCTCGATCCAGGTCAGCGAGAGGTGGCCCATCCACCGTCCGGCCCCGGCGTTCGACCAGCTCGAGGCCCGCACGGAGATGCTGCCCACCGGCATCAAGGTCATCGACCTGCTCACGCCGTACGTGAAGGGCGGCAAGATCGGTCTGTTCGGCGGCGCGGGCGTCGGCAAGACCGTTCTGATCCAGGAGATGATCCGCCGCGTCGCGCTGAAGTTCTCGGGCACCTCGGTGTTCGCGGGCGTCGGCGAGCGCACCCGTGAGGGCAACGACCTCTGGCTGGAGATGGAGGAGGCGGACGTCCTCAAGGACACCGCGCTCGTCTTCGGTCAGATGGACGAGCCCCCGGGCACCCGTCTGCGGGTGGCGCTGTCCGCTCTGACCATGGCGGAGTACTTCCGCGACGTGCAGAAGCAGGACGTGCTGCTGTTCATCGACAACATCTTCCGCTTCACCCAGGCGGGTTCGGAGGTCTCCACGCTGCTCGGCCGCATGCCGTCCGCCGTGGGTTACCAGCCGACCCTCGCCGACGAGATGGGCGTGCTCCAGGAGCGCATCACCTCCACCCGCGGTCACTCGATCACCTCCATGCAGGCGATCTACGTGCCCGCGGACGACATCACCGACCCGGCCCCGCACAACGCGTTCGCGCACCTCGACGCGCAGACCGTGCTGTCCCGGCCGATCTCGGAGAAGGGCATCTACCCCGCGGTGGACCCGCTCGACTCCTCCTCGCGGATCCTCGACCCGCAGATCATCGGTGACGAGCACTACGCGGTCGCCCAGGAGACCAAGCGGATCCTGCAGAAGTACAAGGAACTGCAGGACATCATCGCCATCCTGGGCATCGACGAGCTCTCCGAAGAGGACAGGGTCACCGTTCAGCGGGCGCGCCGCATCGAGCGTTTCCTGTCCCACCCGATGTACGCTGCCGAGGCGTTCACCGGCCAGCCGGGCGAGTTCGTCCCGCTGGACGAGACCATCGCCTCCTTCAAGGGGCTGTGCGCCGGCGAGTACGACCACCTGCCCGAGCAGGCCTTCTTCATGGTCGGTGGCATCGAGCAGGCCATCGCCAAGGCGAAGGACCTCGAGCGCTAGGACACCTTCGGCGCCTGCACGGCCCGGCGTCCGCCGGGCCGTGCAGGCGTCCGTCGAAAGGGAGCTGAGAAGTGGCAAAGCTTCGCGTGGGCGTCGTCTCGCCGGAACGTGAGCTCTGGACGGGCGAGGCCGACATGGTCATTGCCAAGACCGTGGACGGCGAGATCGGTATTATGCCGGAACACGCTCCCGTGCTCGGCGTCCTCGTCGAGGGCGGGGTGCTGCGCGTCAAGCGCGACGGCGACGCCGACCTCGTCGCGGCGGTGCACGGCGGGTTCATCTCCGTCGCCAACAACGACGTGTCGATTCTGGCGGAGACGGCCGAGCTCGGCTCCGAGGTCGACGTCGCACGGGCCAAGGACGCGCTGCAGCGTGCGCAGGCCTCGATCGAGGCCGACCAGGAGGACGCGGACGCGCGGCACCAGGCCAGGCGGGCGGCCGCCCGGCTGCGGGCCGCCGGCGAAGAGGTCTGACACGGCAGAGGAGGCGGCAGTGGCGGCGCTTGAGGTTCTGACGGGCGTTGTCGCCGTGCTCGCACTCCTCGTCCTCCGGGGCTTCGCCCTGGCCAGGGCCCGGGGCACGATCGTCTGCCGGGTACGCGACGGCCGGGGAGGCTGGAAGAGCGGGGTCGCCCGCTACGTAGGGGGAGAACTCCACTGGATCCCGTTCCTGGGACTCGGCCTGAGGCCGCGCCACGCGATCGCGAGGCGCGGCCTCACGGTTTCCAGCCGGAGGATGCTCGGCTCGGGTGAGGGGCCCGCCGGCTACTGGACCGTCGTCTGCTCGACGGACCGCTCGGCGGCGAGCGCCACCCGGCCCGTCATGGCCGGCCCGCTGTGCCTGGCGATGAGCGAGGACGCCCTGACCGGCTTCCTCGCCTGGCTGGAGTCCGCCCCGCCCAGCGCCCACCTCGACGCGGCTTAGAACTGCCGCGCCTCCGGCGCGGCGCTCGGTGAGCGCGCTAGCGCGTGGCGCCCGGCTTCCAGAGGACGTCGTCGCCGGCGGAGGCCACGCGGCACAGGATGAACATCAGGTCCGACAGGCGGTTCAGGTACTTGGCCGTCAGGGGATTGACGTCGTCGTGCGCCTCCAGCGCCGCCCAGGCCATCCGCTCGGCCCGGCGTACGACCGTGCGGGCGAGGTGGAGGAAGGCCGTGGCGGGGGCCCCGCCGGGCAG
This sequence comes from Microbispora sp. H10949, assembly GCF_014161435.1. Taxonomy (NCBI): domain Bacteria; kingdom Bacillati; phylum Actinomycetota; class Actinomycetes; order Streptosporangiales; family Streptosporangiaceae; genus Microbispora; species Microbispora sp. H10949. Next base: position 242,826 of record NZ_JABBWZ010000010.1, read on the forward strand.
AATGAAACTACGCAGCGGCTTGAGGGTCGCGTTGAAGCGGTCGCACTGTTCTTCGAGCCAGACGATGTAGGACTCCTCCACCCGCAGTGGGGCGTACTCCTGCTGCGTGGGATCCTCCGCGACGGGGTTGCACAGGTCCGCGCCCACGTCGAACAGCTCGTTCTGCACCCTGCCCAGCACCGCCACCACGTCCTGCGGCAGGCCGCCGGTGGCCAGGGCGACCCCGATCGCCGCGTTGGCCTCCTCGACGTCGGCGTACGCCGCCAGGCGGGCATCGGTCTTGCGGGTGCGGCTCATGTCGCCGAGGGAGGTCGTGCCGTCGTCGCCCGTACGGGTGTAGATCTTGGACAGGACGACGGGCTTGTCGTTGTCGGCTCGGGTCATGCCGCTCAGCGTAGCCGCCGTCCGCCGCCTCAGTAAGCGGAGGCCGCCTGGGATCCGTCCGCGGCGAAGGTCCGGCGGAAGATGAACACGCAGGTCTCGACGAGCTCGTCCGTGGGCGGAGCCGGGTCGGTCAGCACCCACTCGATGAGCAACTCGGTGATGGCGCCGATGAGCCCGAGCGCCAGCAGGTGAAGGTCCAGGGGAGGCGTACGGCCCGCGCCCCGCGCCGAGCTTTCGATGATTTTCGTGAAGGCTGCAACGGCCTGCTGCCTGGCGCCGCTCAGCACGTTGCCGGCGCGCCGTACCTCCAGGTGCATCACCCGGGCGCGCCGCACGTCCGCGGTGACGAAGCGGACGTACTCGGCGATGCCCGCGACGATGCGGTCGTCGAGCGTGGGCGGGGCCTTCTCGATGGCCTCGCCCACCGAGGTCAGAGTCTCCTCGATGCACCGGTCATAAACCGCCCGCATCAGGTCCTCGCGACTGGAGAAGCATTCGTAGAAGGCGCGGTTCGAGATACGCGCGGTCGCGCAGAGCCGCTCGATGGTGGTGGAGTGGAAGCCGGGGTGTGCGAACAAGGAGTAAGCGGCTGATATGAGCCGTTCCCGCCTGTCTGCCAGCCTTTCGGCAGCCGACATCCCCCGATAGTCCCTTCCCGCCACTCTTCACCTCGCGCTCTCCTAGTCCCCCAGAACTCCCCATTATGAACGCAAGATCCTTTTAGTGGAAGTGCTGGGAATTAGCTGATTTGGGAACATGCTAAACCGGCCGAATGGCTTGACATAAGCATCAATCCTCACGACTATTAGCAATAGGTGTGAACCGGTACAGATGCAATTGCATCTGCGATTTCGGACCGTTCGGGGGCGAGGCGGTCGTCATCCCCGCGGCGAGCGGCAGCCGTGACCCGCCGCGTGCCGTCCCGGGGACGCGCCGGGACCGGGCCCGCCGCACGTCGATCACCCGTCTCACCTGGGCCGGTCAGGCCCGTGGCGAGACGGGGTGTGGAGCTGGAGGAACGTGACGCCGGCTTCGCCGGTCTTCGCGAAGTCTCTGGAAAGTATCTAGAAAAGAGTGGGGTTCTCCGGCTCGATGCCGCGCAGGGCGTCGTAGTCGAGCGTGACGCAGTCGATGCCGCGGTCGGTGGCGAGCACGCGTGCCTGCGGTTTGATCTCCTGGGCGGCGAAGATCCCTTTCACCGGTGCCAGACGCGGGTCGCGATTGAGCAGTTCGAGATAGCGGGTGAGCTGCTCCACGCCGTCGATGTCGCCGCGCCGCTTGATCTCCACGGCCACCGCGCCGCCAAGGTGGTCGCGGCAGAGGATGTCCACCGGCCCGATGGCGGTCATGTACTCCCGGCGCACCAGCGTCCAGCCGTCCCCGAGCGTGGTGATGTGCTCGGCCAGCAGTTCCTGCAGGTGCGCCTCGACGCCGTCCTTGCGCAGCCCCGGATCGATGCCCAGTTCGTGGCTGGAGTCGTGCAGGACCTCCTCGATGGTCAGCACCAGCTTCTCGCCGGTCTTGCCGTGCACCACCGACCAGGTGAGCACACCGTCGATCGTCTCCTCGCGGACCTTGCAGGGCGGGTTCATCCAGTTCAGAGGCTTGAACGCCCGGTCGTCGGCGTGGATGGACACGCTGCCGTCCGCCTTCATCAGGATGAGCCGGGGCGCCATGGGAAGGTGAGCCGTCAACCGCCCCACGTAATCGACGCTGCACCGCGCGATGACCAGCCGCATGAGCGCCAACCCTATCGGGCTTCCGGAGGGCCGGAGCCGTTCTGCGGCACCGTCCGCCGGGGCGCGACGTGTCCGCGCCGTCGCCCGGTCGTCCCGGCGTGACCGACGCGACGAGCATCCCGGCGTACGCGCGTGAACCGGTGCTGGAAGAATGGAGTGAGATCTCCCGTTCCGCCTGACATGAACGCCCCGGAAGGACGCCCGCCGTGAGCCCCCGCCGTGCCCGCCGCCGCGGCCCGTTCGAACGCCCGGACGGCCGCGCGGCACGACCGGTCGGCGCTTCGGTTCCGGGCGTGGACCGCGTGGAGAGCGCGCCGGACGGGGAATGGGTCGTCCGCAACGTCTCCGGCGTCACCCAGGGCAAGGCCTACCGGTGTCCCGGCTGCGAGCAGGAGATCAGGCCGGGGCTGCCGCACGTGGTGAGCTGGCCGGCGTGGTCCGGGGGCGAGGACGAGCGGCGGCACTGGCACACCGCGTGCTGGCGCAACCGGGTCAACCGCGGCCCGGGCCGCAGTCGCTACTGACACGACGTATACGAGGTGGGAATGGACATCAGGGCCTCCACGGTGCTGCCTGCCCGGCGCGAGGACATCGAGCTGCACACGGCGGACGGGCTGACCCTCGTCGGCGAGCTGGCGATGCCCGAGACCGGCCCGCCGGTGGCCACGCTGGTCTGCCTGCACCCCCTGCCCACCCACGGCGGCATGATGGACAGCCACGTGCTGCGCAAGGCGTCGTACCGGCTGCCCGCGCTCGCCGGCATCGCCGTGCTGCGTTTCAACACGCGCGGCACGACCTCCGACCGGGGCACCTCGCAGGGGGCGTTCGACGGGGGAGAGGGGGAGCGGTGGGACGTGGCCGCCGCCCTGGAGTACGCCGACTTCCACGACCTGCCGAACCCGTGGCTGCTCGGCTGGTCCTTCGGCACCGAGCTCGCGTTGCGCTGGGGCCGCGACCCGCTCGTGCGGGGGGCGATCCTGCTGTCGCCGCCGCTGAAGCGGGCCGGGGACGAGGACGTCGCCGCCTGGGGAGAGTTCGGCCGCCCGCTGGTCGCCCTGGTCCCGGAGTTCGACGACTACCTGCGCCCCGAGGAGGCCGCGCTGCGGTTCGCCGCGGCACCGCAGGCCGAGGTCATCGGCGTCGAGGGAGCCAAGCACCTGTGGGTCGGCGAGCCGTACGTGCGCGTCGTGCTCGACGAGATCGTCAAGCGCCTGAACCCCGCCGCCGCGCCCCTGCCCACCACCGTGTGACCCGACGCCCGCGCGTGCGCCCGCCGTCCGTACGCGGCGCACGCGCGCGCCAGGTCGCGAATCGGTGACGAAGGGCGGCCGGAGGTGTGCCGCGCGTTACCGTGAGCTGATGCAGCTCTACTCGCGATCCGCAGGAAGCGGCCTGCCTGTCGTCCTGCTCCACGCGTTTCCGCTGTCGTCGGCGATGTGGCTCGCCCAGCGGGAGGGCCTGGCGCCCCTCTGCCGGGTGATCACTCCCGACCTGCGCGGCTTCGGCGGCACGCTCCTCGGCGACGACGAGCCCTCGGTCGACGCGATGGCCGACGACGTGGTGCGGCTGCTCGACCTGGAGGGCGTCGACCGCGCGGTGGTCGGCGGCCAGTCGATGGGCGGCTACGTGACCATGGCGCTGTGCCGCCGCCACCCCGGCCGGGTGCTCGGGGTGATCCTCGCCGACACCAAGGCGCAGGCCGACCCGGAGCCGGTGCGGGCCAACCGGGAGCGGATCGCCGCCGCCGTCCTGGCGGGCGACACGGGCGTCCTGCTCGATGGGCTGCCCACGCTGGTCGGCGCGACCACCAGGGAGCGCAGGGGGATGGTCCTGGGGAGGGTCCGCGGTCTCATGCAGGCGGCGCCTCCCGCGGCGGTCGCCTGGGCCCAGCGGGCGATGGCCGCCCGGCCTGACGCGTTCGGCACGCTCCGGTCCCTGGCGGTGCCCGCGCTGGTCGTGGTGGGCGACGAGGACGAGATCTCGCCGCTCGCGGACGCGCGGGCGATGGCGGAGGCCGTCCCGGACGCGCGGCTCGCCGTCATCGAGAAGGCGGGCCACCTGTCGGCCATCGAGCAGCCAGAGGCGTTCAACCGCGTGGTCGCGGAGTTCGTGAAATCCCTCGCGCCCTGATCGCCGTCTGATCAGGCGTAGGTCTGCTCACCCGTCAACCGGAAGTCTGCTCAACCGGAACCCGGGAGTCCGGTCACGCGGAGCCCGGTCGTGTGGAGCCGGGTCACGCGGTGTCCGGTCACGCGGAGCCCGGTCGTGTGGAGCCGGGTCACACGGTGTCCGGTCACCCGGTGTCCGGTTACGTGGAGCCCGGACACGCGGAACGGGGCCCGGCGGTGTCCGCCGGGCCCCGTTCGCTTAGCCGTCACTGTCACCTGGCCGTCGCGCGGCCGTCGTCGACTCCCCCGAATGTGCCGGTGATCTACTCCTGCCACCACTCCGAGTCGTCGTCGCTCTTCGCAGAGCTGATCGGCTCCGCCGGAGCGGCGGAAACGGCCGGCTTGTCCGCGATGGGCGGAGCGGCCGAGAGGGCCGGCTTCGCCGGAGCGGCGGCGACCGGCGCCGGCTCCGCCGCGTCCATGCCCGGCAGCGGAGCGCCGCCGAGCAGCTGGCGGAGCTGCGCGAGGTGGCTGGTGATGCTGTCGCGCTGGCGGGTCAGCTCGTCCACCTGGCGCTGCATCGCCGTACGGGTGCGCTCGGCCTCGTTCTTGGCGTCGGTCACTATTGTGTCGGCGCTGGTCTTGGCCTCGGCCACGAGCTGGTCGGCGTTCTTGCGCGCGTTGGCCAGCAGCTGCTTGGCGTGGGTGTCGGCCTCGCGGCGGGTCTGCTCGGCCTGCTGCGTGGCCTTGGCGGCGCGCTGCTCGGCGGTGGCGGCGCGCTGCTCGGCCTCGGCGACCAGCTTCTGCGTGTTGGCCTGGGCGGTGGCGTGCCGCTCGGCCTCCTGGCGCTCGGCGTCCTCGCGGCGGGCGGCGAGCTGGATCTCGAACTCCGCCTCGTCCTGGGCCCGCTTGGCCTCCGACTCCTCGAGGATCCGCTGCGCCTGCGCCCGCATCTCGTCCGCCTGGCGCTTCGCCGTGGTGAGCACCTCGTCGCGCTCGCGCTTGGTGGAGGCCCGCAGCTGGGCCACCTCGCGCTCGGTCGTGGTGCGCAGCTTGGCGATCTCCCGCTCGGCGTCGGCCCGCTTCTCCGCGACCTCGTGGTCGGCGGTGGCCCGGATCTTGGCCACCTCGCGCTCGGTCGTCGCGGTCAGCTCGTCGGACTCGCGCCGTGCGGTGGAACGGATCTCCTCGGCATCGCGCTCAGCGGTGCTGCGCATCTCCTCGGCCTCGCGAGCGGCCAGCGCCCGCTTCTCCGCCGCCTCGTTCTCCGCCGCGGCCCGCAGGTCGGCGGCGTCCACCTTCGCGGCGGCGCGGATCTCGTTCGCCTCCGACCTGGCCGCCTGCACCAGCTCGGTGGCCTGCTCCTCCGCCAGCCGCAGCAGCTGCTCGATGCGGGCGCCGAGACCCGAGTACGTGGGCCGCTCCTGCTCCTGTAGCTGGCGCTGGGAGTCGGAGAGCTCCCGCTGGAGCCCGCTGACCTGCTCCTTGGCCTGCCGCAGTTCGGTGTCGAGCGTCTTCAGGTGGTCGTGGACCTGGTGCCGGTCATAACCCCGGAGCACCACGTCGAATTCGCGGGAAGGGGCATCCTCGAAGAAGTTGTTGAGCTGGGCGTCGATGTCGGACTGCATGAGGCTCGATCCTGGTTGTCGAGACGGCTACAGGGGCCGGACGGGGGGGTCGGTTCCGAGGCGAGGAGCCGGTATTGGCATCCACGTCCGGTGATGAACGCCAGCGTACTCCGGTACTGCCGCGTTGGCGGCCCCCTCCGACTTTCTGCGCGACTTGTTACGTATGAACGTTTCTTGCGTTTACTTAACGCCTGGACGACTCAACAAGCTCGGTGAGAACCCCGCCCACGTCCTTGGGATGCAGAAACGCGATCGAGGCTCCCATCGAGCCGTGCCTGGGCCGCTGGTCGATCAGGCGCACGCCCTTCGCCCCGATCTCCTCCAGGGCTTTGGTGACGTCCGCCACGCCGTAACCGATATGATGCACGCCCTCGCCCCGCTTGGCGAGGAACTTGCCCACGGCTGTGTCGGGGTGCAGCGGTTCGAGAAGCTGGACGTACGACGCGCCCTGGTCGCCGTCGGCGACGTGCAGCATCGCCTCCCGGACGCCCTGCTCCTCGTTCACCTCCCGGCTGACCACGGTCAGCCCGAAGACCGACTCGTAGAACTCGATCTTCTCTTCGAGGTTGTTGCAGGCCACGCCCACGTGGTCGATCCGCAGGAGCATCGCAGGTCCCTTCGCCGCGCCCGAATCCGGGCGACCCAACTACTCCTGGGTATGGTGACACCGTTGCCCCCGATCTCGCAGTGGAGGGTCTCGAAATGTCTGGTTCCGTCATCGTCGCCGGAGCACGCACGCCCATCGGACGCCTTCTCGGCTCACTGTCCGGCCTGTCCGCCGTCGAACTGGGCGGAATCGCGATCAGGGCGGCGCTGGAGCGGGCGGGTGTCTCACCGGACCAGGTCCAGTACGTGATCATGGGTCAGGTGCTCCAGGCGGGCGCCGGGCAGATCCCCTCCCGCCAGGCCGCGGTGAAGGCCGGAATCCCCATGACCGTGCCCTCCCTCACCATCAACAAGGTCTGCCTGTCGGGCCTCGACGCGATCGCGCTGGCCGACCAGCTCATCCGCGCGGGCGAGTTCGACGTCGTCGTCGCGGGCGGCATGGAGTCGATGACGAACGCCCCGCACCTGCTGCCCGGGCTGCGCAAGGGCGTGAAGTACGGCGGCGGCGAGATCCTGGACTCGACGGCGTACGACGGCCTGACCGACGCCTTCGACCAGATCGCGATGGGGGAGTCCACCGAGCGTCACAACGCGAGGCTCGGCCTGACCCGCGAGGAGCAGGACGCCTTCTCCGCGCGTTCGCACCAGCGCGCCGCCGAGGCCACCGAGAAGGGCCTGTTCGACGACGAGATCGTCCCGGTGCCGCTGCCGCAGCGAAGGGGAGAACCGGTCCTGTTCTCGGCCGACGAGGGCATCCGCGCGGACACCACGGCGGAGTCCCTGGCGAAACTGCGGCCGGCGTTCACCGAGGACGGCACGATCACGGCGGGATCCGCCTCGCAGATCTCCGACGGGGCCGTCGCCGTGGTCGTGATGTCGCGGGCCAGGGCCGAGGAGCTGGGCCTCGAATGGCTGGCCGAGATCGGCGCGCACGGCAACGTGGCCGGGCCGGACAACTCGCTCCAGTCGCAGCCCGCCAACGCGATCGGCCAGGCGCTGGCCAAGCAGGGGATCGGCGTGGACGACCTCGACCTGCTGGAGATCAACGAGGCGTTCGCGCAGGTCGTGCTGCAGTCGGCCAAGGAACTCGGCGTACCGCTCGACAAGATCAACGTCAACGGCGGCGGCATCGCGCTCGGCCACCCGATCGGCGCGTCCGGCGCCCGCATCGTGCTCACCCTGGCCCACGAGCTGCGCAGGCGCGGCGGCGGCCTCGGCGCGGCCGGCCTGTGCGGCGGCGGCGGGCAGGGCGACGCGCTGATCATCCGGGTGCCCGCGCCCGGCGCCTGACCGGGGAACGGAGCGAACGTGGACGTCCGGGAGCTGGCCGCCCAGGTGCGGCTGGGACGGCCGAGGGCGGTCGCCCGGCTGATCTCACTCGTCGAGAACGCCGCGGAGAACGTCGCGGAGAACGTGGCCGGGAACGCCGCCGGTCCGGGCGGTGGAGGCGGGGCGGAGGCCGGGGGGACGAACCACGTCCTGCGCGAGGTCATGGCCGACCTCGCCACCGGCGCGGCCAGGCCGCACACCGCCCGGGTGATCGGCCTGACCGGCGCGCCCGGCGTCGGCAAGTCGACCTCGACGGGCATGCTCATCCGGGCGTTCCGCAGGCGGGGCAGCAGGGTGGGGGTGCTGGCGGTCGACCCGTCCAGCCCGTTCACCGGCGGCGCGCTGCTCGGCGACCGCGTGCGGATGCAGGAGCACGCGACCGATCCGGAGGTCTTCATCCGCAGCATGTCCAGCCGGGGCCACCTGGGCGGGCTCGCGTGGGCCACGCCGCAGGCGCTGCGGGTGCTGGAGGCCGCCGGCTGCGAGGTGATCCTCGTCGAGACGGTCGGCGTCGGTCAGGCCGAGGTGGACGTCGCCCGGCTGGCGGACACCACCGTCGTCATCCTCGCCCCCGGCATGGGCGACGGCGTGCAGGCCGCGAAGGCGGGCATCCTGGAGGTCGCCGACGTCCTGGTGGTGAACAAGGCCGACCGGGACGGCGTCCAGGCGACGGTGCGCGAGCTGCGGAACATGACGGGGCTCGCCGAGCCGCCGTGGCGACCCCCGATCGTCACGACGGTCGCCTCCAGGGAGGAGGGCGCCGACGATCTCATGGCCGTGCTCGACAAGCACCAGGCATACCTGGAGGAGTCGGGCGAGGGGCGCAGGCGGCGGCTGGCCCGCGCCCGCGACGAGATCGAGGCCATCGCGCTCGCCAGGCTTCGCTCCCGCTTCGCGGGGCTGCACGGCGACCGCCTGGACGCGCTGGCCGCGCGGTTGCTCGACGCCGGGACCGACCCCTACACCGCAGCCGACGACCTCATCGCCGCGCTGCACTGAGGCAGGCGCTCCGCGCATCGTGCCGCCGCGAACCTGGCAGGCCGTGCCTCGCGTCCGTGATGTGCCGCACGGCCCGCCGCCTCCCTCGCGACCCCCGCCGGAGCCGGGCCGCGTGGATCAGGGCTCGCCGGTGTACTTGATGGTGACGCTGGTGAAGCCGAGCGACTTCAACATGCCCTCCATCATGGCCTTGGTGTTCTGGTCGGCCCTGGAACGCAGGTCGCTGGCGGCGGCGGCGTCGCCGATCTTGCGTTCGGCCAGGACGTAGAGCTCCTGCTGGTTCTGCGGCGAGGACGAGAGCACGTCGGAGATGCGGTCGAAGATGCCCCGCTCCTGCGCGAACACGTACGACCGCTTGTTGTCGAGGTTCGGCTTCTCCAACTCGGCGTGCGGCAGCCGTACGGTCACCGCCGTGCGGTCGGGGGAGACCGTGAGCGCGTCCTTCGGCAGGCCCGAGAAGTCCACGTACGCGTCGACGCTGCCGGCTCCGACGAACAGCGTCCGGCTGCCCTTGATCGCGTCGGGCAGGAACTTCGCGTCCTTCTCCAGATCGACGATCACCTGGAACTCGCCGGTCGCGGCCTCGAAGCGGCTCAGGTTCTGCACCGACCGCAGCAGCGCGGGCCCGCTCCTGTCGATGGTCTGATCGCCCAGCGGGTCGATCCAGGACCAGGTCAGGCGGGCGCCGACCACGAGCAGGGCGATCACGAGGAGCAGACCGGCGAGCACCCGCCAGCCGCGCCCCGGGCGGCGGGCGGGTCTCCCGGCGCCCGTCGTGGCGTCGGTGGCGGCGTCGGCCGTGGGGCCGGCGTCGGCCGGTGCGAAGGAGGGACGTGTCTGTCGGTCCACGGGTGGAATCTTCCCGGTATTTCGGCGATCTCACGCCGGGCAAGATCGATTCTCCTTTTCGCCGGTCTTCGGCTCTCCCAAACCCCGTCTTCGGCCCGCCTCAACCAGGAAGCCTGTCCGCCCCTGGATCAGGCGGGCGCCAGGAGGGCGGCGGGCACGTCCGTCACCTGGGGGGCCTCCTGCGAGTCCCCGGCGTCGCGACTGCCGGTGTCACGGGTGCCGGTGCCGCGACTGCTGGTGTCGCGGGTGCCGGTGCCGTCGCGCCGGGGGCCGTCGTCCGTGCGCGGGGCGTCGCGGCCGGGGCCGGGGACGCGTTCCACGGCGCCGCGACGCTCGACGTGCCCAGGGGCATGGTCCGGCGGATCGCCGGGCCGCCGCCCTCCGGAACTCCTCTCGTCCGCCGGGCCCGCGTCGTGTGCCCGTCCATGCCGCCCGGACGCCGGGTCCGCCGAGGTCCCCGGTCGCGCGCTCTCGGAGTTCCAGGAGCCGGGCGGAAGGCCCCCGCCGGGGCCGCCGGCCGCACCGGGCCGGGTCCGCCCGCCGGAACCCCCCGCGTCGGCGGCGCCGTCCAGGCCCGCCGAACCGGCACTGCCCGAACCGGCACTGCCCGGACCTGTGCCGGGACTCGCGCCCCCGGGCCCCGTACCGGCGGACGGCGTCGCACCGGCGGACGGCGTCGCGCCGGCGTGCCCGGCCGGGGTGGGATCGACGGGATAAGGAGTCACGGCGGGGTTCACGGGCCGGGTGCCGCCCCCGAAGTGCCTGGCCTGCAGGCCGCAGGAGACGAAGTCGGAGTAGAACAGCCGCAGCCAGTCGTGCCGCTGGGCATCGGTCAGCTCCGAGAACCACAGGGCGGCGGCGTGCTGCTCGGGCAGGTTCCCCGGGGGCAGCGGATCGTTGCGCAGCCAGGCGACGACGATGGCCCGGTAGCCCTCCGCGACCACCCCGGAGCAGGGACGGGCCAGCCCGTCGAGGAACTCGCCGGCGGCCCGCTGGACGTACCCGGCGCCGAGATCACCGAGGTGGACGACCACGACGCCCGGCGCCACCGGCCCGTCCTCGCCGGGCGCGCGCTGCTCGACCCGCTTGAAGGCGGCCGGGGTCCCGGCCAGCCGCGCCGCGAGCATGGTGAACATGCCCGCGAGGTCGGTCAGCCCGGCGCGCAGCGCCGGACGCACGCACACCGTGATGGGCCATTCCTGGCAGGCGTAGCGCTCGCTCGCCAGCGTGGTCCGCGGCTCGCTCACCAGCCGGGCCGCGCCCGTCCCGGCCGCCAGGACGGCGATCACCGCGGCGGCCAGCGCCAGCGTCCTTCCGGTCACCAGGGCGACCCACCCGAGGAACAGCGCGGCGCTGAGCCCCACCAGCCAGAGCGCCTGGTCCGCGTAGGCGGTCTCGCCGACCGTGAGCAGCTCGTACGGCTGCCGGGCGGCGGGGATGAGCCGGCCGGCCCAGTTGGGCCCCGTCGCCAGCAGGGTGAACACGCCGTACGTGCCCGCTGCCGCGAGCAGTGGGACGACGGTGACCGGCAGGAGCCAGCCCAGTATCCAGCCGACCATCACGTACAGCCCCAGGCCCGCGACGGACATGGCGAGGCCGCCGGGCAGCAGCGCGCCGCCCTGCCCGGTCAGCGCGGCGCGCAGGCCGAGCAGCAGGACGGTCGCCCCGAAGGACCCGGTCACGACCGCGATGATCGACAACGGCGCCCTGGCGGCCCGCCAGGGCGTCAGGACGCGGCCCTGCTCGGCGCGGCGCCTGCGCAGCGCCACCCACGCCGCGAACGCGGCGCCGACGGGCCCCGTCAGCCGCAGCGAGCCGATGACGGCCGCCACTATCTCGTCCCAGTCCATGAAACCGGGAATCAGGACGCTCCACGCGGCGACGAGCCCGAGCACGAGCAGCACGGTCCCCGCGACCAGCACGCCGTGTTTCAGCTCTCCGCGTGAACCGCCCCTGTGCTCACCCACAGCCGGGCGCGGCCCCCGGCCACGCCGTCGAAGTCCGGCGCGCATGCGGCGCCGGGACAGCAGTGCTGCCCATTGAGAATCTCCCCCGTGTCTGTGTGAGCGGTGTGCGACCCCGCGCCGTTCCCCGTGGCGCTGGTCCGCCGGCCGGCCCCGCCTCGCCTGCTCCGGGCCGGTGTCCCGGATCCCGTTGCCCGCGGCGGCCGGCTGATGACCGGCCGCTTCCCCTGCGGAGAGATCCTGTGACACCCGGTAGCAGACGGGGCTCCCCGTGCCGCCGGGTTTGCCGCCGCCTCACCTTTCGACGTGGCAACCATAACGGAGCGTGACCCTGCCGGGAGGAGTTCTGGGGTCAAGGAATCAGTCCGGTTACGCTGGGTGCCCCGGCCGATCATGGCCGGCGCCGCGCTACCGTATATCGCTGTGTCCGTTCCGCCCAGCTCAGAGCCACCGCCCGTGGCCGGTCCCCGGCCGCTCAAGCTCCCGTTCGACCCGATCGAGCGGGCCGCCGAGACCTGGCGCGCGACGTTCGGGCCGTCGTCCGCCATGGCCGCCGTGACTTCGATCATGAGAGCTCATCAGATCCTGCTGGCGCAACTGGACACGCTGCTCAAGCCGTACGACCTGACCTTCGCCAGGTACGAGGCGCTCGTGCTGCTGACGTTCAGCCGGACGGGGGCGCTGCCGTTGTCGAAGATCGGCGAGCGGCTGATGGTGCATCCCACGAGCGTCACCAACACGGTCGACCGGCTGGAGCGCGCCGGGCTGGTGCGGCGCATGCGCAACCCGCGCGACGGCCGCGGGGTGCTCGCCGAGATCACCGACGAGGGCCGGGACATCGTACGGCGGGCCACGGACGACCTGATGAACGCCGGTTTCTGCCTGGGCATGTACGACGACGCCGAACTGGGCGAGATGTTCGGCCTGCTCCGGACGCTCCGGGTCGCGGCGGGCGACTTCAGCCCCTGACCCCGTCTCCTGGCCCGGCCCCTGACCAGGAGCCCTGACGTGGACGGGCCCCGGCCGCCGGCGGCCGGGGCCCGGAAGGGCGGGCCGGTGGCGCGCCCGCGTGTCACGGGCGCGCCACCGGCCGGCGATGGTCAGTGGCCGACGGCGTGGAGGGCGTCGACGATGCCCTTGCCGTAGAAGCCGTTGCCGGCGGCGGTGCCCTCGCAGACGTGCGTGGCGGTCGCCGTGGTGCCGCTCGGCAGGTGGCGGGTGTAGGTGTAGGCGGGCGGGTTCGGGCAGGCCGTCTTGGTCGCCGTCCCCTTGAGGATCGCCTCGACCCTGTCCGGGTTCAGGGTCAGGCCGCCGTGGGCGCGGTCATGCCGGCCGTACCGGCTGACGATCAGCGCCGCGACGCCGGCCGCGCGCGGCGAGGCCATCGAGGTGCCCTGCAGGTACTGGTAGTAGGCGCAGGTCGAGCCCTTGCAGTCCTTCACCACGTAGTCGACGGTGGGGTCGCCGTTCGCGTCGATCTCGCCGTTGGCCACGGCCAGCGCCTTCGGGTAGGCGGACAGGGTGGCCTTGCTGACGTCCCGCGTGTTGCCGGGGGTGTCGTAGACGTCGCCGCCGGGCGAGGCCACGTCGATGTAGCCGTTGCCGTAGCTGGAGTAGTAGGCCTTGCGCTTGCTGATGCCGGTGGAGGACACCGAGATGACGTGCTCGGCCTCGGCCGGCAGCGAGACGCAGGACGCGGGGATGGTCCGGGTCCTGACCGCCTGGCCCGGGAAGCTGGCGTAGTCGGGGCTGACCGCGTCGACGTTGGTCTTGGTGTAGTCGATCGCCTCGTTGCCGGCCGCGCCGACCAGCGTGACCCCGTGCGCGTGGGCGTAGTCGATCGCCCGCTGGGTGGCGGCGATGTAGAGCCGCTGCTGAGCCTGCTCCTCGGGGCTGTCGGCCGGGTTGTCGGCGCAGTTGAACAGCCACGGGTCGATGTAGTAGCTCATGTTCACCACGTCGACGCCGATGTCGCCCGCGTACGTGAGGGCGTCGACGGTCGGCTGGAGGAAGAAGTAGCCCGAGTCCTGGCCGGCCCGCAGGTTGACGATCGTCACCTTGGGCGCGACGCCCGAGATGCCCAGCTTGTTGATGGGTGAGGCGATCGACGAGGCGACGTGGGTGCCGTGGCCGTCCTCGTCCACGTCGTTCGGGTCGGTGCAGGACCCGTCGGGGTCGTCCTCGCACTTCCCGTCGATGTTGTCGCCGTTGGCGTCCGCGGGCACGTCGACCGTGAAGTTGCGGCTCAGCCGCCGGTCGAAGTTGGGCGCGATGTCGGGGTGCGAGCCGTCGACGCCGGTGTCGAGGATGCCGACGAGGACGCGCTTGTCACCCTGCTCGTACCTGTGCGCCTCGTCCGCGTGGATCTGCTTCATGTCCCACTGCAGGTCGGCGAGCGGCTCGTCCTTGACGTTGCGGCCCCACTTGGGACCCTTGGCGCCCCGGCCCTCCCTCTCGACGGCCTGGTTCCTGGCGGCCCGCGAGGCGGCCTTCCGCGCGGCGGCGGACGCCTTGGCGTCGTCGGGCGCGCTGCCGATCACCCGGTTGGCGGCGACGCCCTCGATGGCCGCGGCGCCGGCGAGGGCCTTGGCGAAGCCGGCGTTCGTGCTGCTGACCGTGGCCACGCCGACCTGGGTGTTCACCTTCACCACGCTGCCGCCGGCGGCCTCGATCGCCTTTTGGGCGTCCGCCGCGGACGTGCCTTCCTTGTACAACACCACGTACTCGGTCTGGGTCGCCGATCCCGTGGCCGCCGGTGCGGCCTGCGCGGGTACGGCAAGGGTTGCCGCCACCATCGCCGCGGTCGCGGCGACGACTGTCAAGCGGTTCACATCCACCTCCGTGTGGACCTTCAAGGGCGGTGACCATATTTGAAGATTTCCGCGCGCTGTCAAAGGCCTGTTGGATTTCGCGACCAACGTGTGACGTGACCTTGGTGGAACCGGGGAGTCAGGCGGTGGTGGCCGAAATTACTAGGACGTCCTAGTATTCGGAGAGGAGCGACGACCGGGGAGGACGCATGCAGCCGGATGAGCCGATCGAGGCGGGGCGGGCCCGCTGGCAGGCGCGGTACGACGCCGCCTTCAAGCGCGACCGCGAGTTCCGGACCCTGTCGGGGCTGGAGGTGGACCCCGTCTACGGCCCGCCCGGTGCGGACCCCCGGTTCGGGCGCATCGGGTGGCCGGGGGAGTTTCCCTTCACCCGGGGCCTGTACGCCACCGGCTACCGCGGCCGTCCCTGGACGATCCGGCAGTTCGCGGGGTTCGGCAACGCCCGGCAGACCAACGAGCGCTACAAGATGATCCTCGGCGCCGGGGGCGGCGGCCTGTCGGTGGCGTTCGACATGCCGACGCTGATGGGCCGCGACTCCGACGACCCGCGCTCGCTCGGCGAGGTGGGCCACTGCGGCGTCGCGGTCGACTCGGCCCTCGACATGGACCTGCTGTTCGACGGCATCCCGCTCGGCGAGGTGACCACCTCGATGACCATCAGCGGGCCGGCCGTACCGATCTTCTGCATGTACGTGGTCGCGGCCGAGCGGCAGGGCGTGCCGGCCGGGCGGCTGAACGGCACCCTCCAGACCGACATCTTCAAGGAGTACATCGCGCAGAAGGAGTGGCTGTTCGCCCCGGAGCCGCACCTGCGCCTGATCGGCGACCTCATGGAGTTCTGCGCCGCCGAGATCCCCGCGTACAAGCCGCTGTCGGTGTCGGGCTACCACATCCGCGAGGCGGGGTCCACGGCCGCGCAGGAGCTGGCCTTCACGCTCGCCGACGGGTTCGGGTACGTCGAGCTCGGCCTGTCACGCGGACTCGACGTGGACGTCTTCGCCCCGGGGCTGTCGTTCTTCTTCGACGCGCACATCGACTTCTTCGAGGAGATCGCGAAGTTCCGCGCGGCACGCCGGATCTGGGCCCGCTGGATGCGCGACGTGTACGGCGCCCGGACGGAGAAGGCGCAGTGGCTGCGCTTCCACACCCAGACGGCCGGGGTGTCGCTGACCGCGCAGCAGCCGGACAACAACATCGTGCGTACGGCCGTCGAGGCGCTGGCGGCCGTGCTCGGCGGCACCAACTCGCTGCACACCAACGCGCTGGACGAGGTGCTCGCGCTGCCGTCGGAGAAGGCCGCCGAGATCGCGCTGCGCACCCAGCAGGTGATCATGGAGGAGACCGAGGTCGTCAATGTGGTCGACCCGCTCGGCGGCTCCTGGTACGTGGAGGCGCTGACCGACCGGCTGGAGGCGGAGGCGGAGGAGATCTTCGCCAGGATCCGGGACATGGGCGGCGACGGCACGATGACCGCCGGCATCCTGCGGGGCATCGAGGACGGCTGGTTCATGTCGGAGATCGCCGAGTCGGCCTTCGACTACCAGCGCAAGCTGGAGAAGGGCGACAAGCGGATCGTCGGCGTGAACTGCCACACCTCGACGGTGGAGGAGCCGCTGGAGATCCTGCGGATCGGCCACGAGGTCGAGGCCGAGCAGCGCCGGGTGCTCGCCGAGCGGCGCGGGGCACGGGACCGGCAGGCGGTGGACGCGGCGCTGGCCGCCCTGCGGAGCGCGTCGCGGTCGGCCGAGAACATGATCCCGCCGATGCTGGAGGCGGTCAGGGCCGAGGCCACCCTGGGCGAGATCTGCGACGTCCTGCGCGAGGAGTGGGGCACCTACTCCGAGCCCGCCGCCTTCTAGCCGATTCCGGACACGCTCGGACGCCCACGCTCAGACGCCCACGGTCCCGTCGACGCCCTCGCGCAGGAGGTCGGCGTGGCCGTTGTGCCGGGCGTATTCGTGCATCATGTGCAGCATCACGAGCCGCAGCGACACCTCCTCGCCCCACCGGGGCTGGTAGGCGGTGACGTCGAGCGACTCGGCCGCCCGCTCGATCCTGCGGGAGTGCTCGACCTCCGCCTGCCAGGCGGCGAACGCCTCCGCGCCGGTTGACCCGCTCGCGTCGTACGCCGCCTGGTAGTCGCCTTCCGGCGACCAGACGAGCGGCACGTCCTCCTTGCCGATCACACGCCGGAACCACGTGCGCTCGACCTCCGCCATGTGCCTGACCAGGCCGAGCAGCGAGAGCGTCGAAGGCGGCATCGACGTGCGGCGCAGCTCCTCGTCCGACAGGCCCTCGCACTTCAGCGCGAGCGTGGCCCGGTGGAAGTCGAGGAACGCGCGCAGCATCTCGCGCTCACCGGCGACGCTCGGCGGGCCGATGCGTTCCACTGCCATGTCCTGCTCCCTTCGACGCGGCGATCCGCGCCGTTCACCCTATGACGGGCGCCGGGCCGCCCGGATCGCGGAGGAAGACAGCGAGGATGGCACGGATCACGCGGGAGAGTACGGCAGGATTGGGGGTATGGCAGCGGAGTTCTCTCGACCTGGATCGCTCTACGGCGCCGTGGACCTCGGCGCGCGCAAGCAGGCCCTGGAGGCCCAGGCGCGGCGTGAGGCCGCAGGTCCGTCAGGAGCCGCCTCGGCGGCAGTCATCGAGGTGACCTCGGCCACCTTCAACGCCGACGTGGTGGAGCGCTCGATGAGCGTGCCCGTGATCGTCGAGGCGACGATGCGCCGAGCCGAGCAGGTCCAGCAGTTCAGCGGGGTGATGGACAAGCTTGCCGCGGAGGCGGCCGGCGCGTGGCTGCTGGCCCGCGTCGACGTGGAGGCCGAGCCGCAACTCGCCCAGGCGTTGCGGATGCGCGCGGTGCCCACCGTCTACCTGGCCTTCCAGGGACAGCTCATGCCCCTGTTCGAGGGTCCGCTGCCGGAGGCGCAGCTCCGGCAGGCACTCTCGCAGGTGTTCGAGCAGCTCGGCGTCGAGGCGGCCGCGCCCGCGGACGAGTCGGACGAGCCGCCGGTCGACCCCGAGCTCCTGCGGGCGGAGCAGGCCGTCGAGAAGGGCGACCTGGACGCGGCGGCCGCCGCCTACCAGCGCCTGCTGGCCAGGTCGCCGGGGGACGAGGGCGCGAAGATCGGGCTCGCCGGGGTCGGCCTGCTGCGCCGCACGATGGACCTCGACGAGGCCGACGTGCTCGGCCGGGCCGCGGACGCCTCCGACGACGTCGACCTCCAGCTCCAGGCCGCCGACCTCGAAATGGTGAGCGGACGGGTGGACGAGGCCTTCGACCGGCTCATCGGGCTCGTGCGGCGCACCCGCGGCGCTGACAGGGACCGGGTCCGCGTGCACCTGCTCGGGCTGTTCGACGCGCTGCCCGCCGACGACCCCTCGGTCGTACGGTCGCGCAGGGCCCTCGCCAACGCCCTGTTCTGAGAGCGGCCGGCGGGACGGCGTTCCGGCGCCGTCCCGTTCCCGCCGCACACGGTCGTGGTTCCGGCGCCGCGCGGCACCCGGAGCGTGGGCTGAAACACCCGGCCGGAGATGGCACGATGGATAACACTCATGTGCCGCCCACGCCGGGGTGCGAGAGCGTGACCGCCACGCGGAGGCCGCGCGTACGGGAGCAGCCGGGCGGGCGCGGCCAGGCACCACCCCCGCAAAGGAGCGGATAGACGTGGCCACAGTGCCCAGCGTTTCCTACTCGATCACTGTGCGCCTCGAGGTGCCCGCGGGAGGCAAGGCCGTCAGCCTGCTGACCCACGCGGTGGAGAACGCGGGCGGCGTGGTGACCGCCCTCGACGTGACCAACGCCGGGCACGAGAAGCTCCGCATCGACGTGACGTGCGCGGCCAAGGACGCCGACCACGTCCAGGCGATCGTGGACAGCCTCGGCGCGGTCGAGGACGTGGTCATCCACAAGGTCTCCGACCGCACCTTCCTCATGCACCTCGGCGGCAAGATCGAGATGCAGTCCAAGGTCCCCCTGCGCAACCGCGACGAGCTGTCGATGGCCTACACCCCGGGGGTGGCGCGGGTCAGCCTGGCGATCGCGCGCAACCCGGAGGACGCCCGCCGCCTCACCATCAAGCGCAACTCGGTCGCGGTCGTCACCGACGGCTCCGCCGTCCTCGGGCTCGGCAACATCGGCCCCGCCGCCGCGCTGCCGGTGATGGAGGGCAAGGCCGCCCTGTTCAAGCGGTTCGCCGGCATCGACGCCTGGCCCATCTGCCTCGACACCCAGGACGTGGACGAGATCGTCGCGGCCGTGCGGGCCATCGCGCCGGGGTTCGGCGGCATCAACCTGGAGGACATCTCCGCGCCGCGCTGCTTCGAGGTCGAGCGGCGGCTGCGCGAACTGCTCGACATCCCGGTCTTCCACGACGACCAGCACGGCACCGCCATCTGCGTGCTCGCCGCGCTGACGAACGCGCTGAAGGTGGTCCGCAAGGAGATCTCCGAGGTGCGGATCGCGATGGCCGGGGCGGGCGCGGCCGGCACCGCGGTGCTGCGCCTGCTGCTGGCCGCCGGGGCGCGCAACGTCGTCGTCTGCGACTACCGGGGCGCGGTCCACCTCGGGCGCGACGACCTCGACGAGTCGCTCCGGTGGATCGCCGAGCACACCAACGCCGACGGGTACGGCGGCGACCTGCGCGGCGCGGTCAAGGGCGCCGACGTCTTCATCGGCGTCTCCGCCCCCGGAATCCTCACCGGGGACGACGTCGCGGCGATGGCGCGGGACGCGGTGGTGTTCGCGCTGGCCAACCCCGAGCCCGAGGTCTCCCCGGACGACGCCCGCGAGCACGCGGCGGTCGTGGCGACCGGCCGGTCCGACTACCCCAACCAGATCAACAACGTGCTGGCGTTCCCGGGCGTGTTCCGCGGGCTCCTCGACGCGCAGGCGGACGGCGTGACCCCGGAGATGCTGCTCGCGGCGGCCCGCGCGCTGGCCGCGGTGGTGAGCGCCGAGGAACTCGGGCCCAACTACATCATCCCCAGCGTCTTCCACCCCGACGTTGCCAACGCGGTGGCGGCGGCCGTACGGGAGTCGGCCGGAGGCCGGCCGCGCGGCTTCACGGAGGCCTGACCGCCGTCCGGCGCCGATGGCGACGCTCCGGTCACGTTGGGTCACATGCCGCGGCAAACCGGGGGCGACGTACACGAATTCGCATTCCTCCCTCATGATGGGATGTATGGCGGAGGCGATCTACGTCGGCGGGTTGCTAGTAGCGACGCCACTGCTCGACGACCCCAACTTCCGGCGTAGCGTCGTGCTCGTGCTGGAGCACGACGAGGACGGCGGCACCCTGGGCGTGGTGCTCAACCGGCCCAGTGAGATCGCGGTGACCCAGGTCCTGCCCTCGTGGGACCCCCTGGTCACCGGTCCTCCGGTGCTGTTCGAGGGAGGCCCGGTGCAGACGGACAGCGCGCTCGCGCTCGCCGTCGTGCTGAGCGGGGAGGAGCCGCTGGGCTGGCGCCGGCTGCAGGGCAGGGCCGCGGTGTCGCGCCTCGGCACGGTGGATCTCGACGCGCCCCCGGAGATCCTGGCCGGGGAGATCTCGCAGATGCGGATCTTCGCGGGCTACGCGGGCTGGACGGCGGGGCAGCTGGAGAACGAACTGCAGGAGGGCGCCTGGTACGTCGTCGACTCGGAGCAGGGGGACACCTTCGACCCCGACCCCTCCGCGCTGTGGCGCACCGTGCTGCGCCGGCAGAAGGGCGATCTCGCCCTGGTCGCCACGTTCCCGGACGACCCGCTGCTCAACTGACCACCGGCCTTCTCGGGGACCCGATCGGCCAGTACGGCGCAGGCCGGGCGCGGTGAGCGCGCCCGGCCTTCGATGATCTTTCAGGGGTCGCCGTGTCTCAGCTCGCGGTGCAGGTCACCGCGGGCACCGGGTTGGCGCCGTTCCAGGAGCCGAGGAAGCCGAACGAGGCGGACGCTCCGGCGCCGAGGCCGCCGTTGTAGCTCACGTTCTTCGCCGTGACCGACGAGCCGCTCGACGTCACCGCGGCGTTCCACGCCTGGGTGACCGTCTGGCCGTTGGCGTACGTCCAGGTGACGGTCCAGCCGGAGATCGCGCCGGAACCGGCCTTGACGGTCACCTCGGCCTGGAAGCCGCCGCCCCACTGGTTCGTGACCTGGTACGTCGCCGAGCAGCCCCGGCCGTTGCCGCTGGGCGACGTGCTCGGAGACGCGCTCGGGGACGCGCTGGGCGACGCGGAGGGGCTGCGGGGCGGGCTCGGGGAGGTGCTGGGGGACGTGCTGGGCGAGCCGGACGGGCTGGCCGACGGGCTCACCGGCGGCCCGCTGTAGATCGTGGCCTCCTTGGCGGTCGACTTGATGCCGTTCGCGCCGTTGAACAGCCGCTGGCCCCAGGAGGTGAGCTGGCCGACGTTGAAGTTCGTGACCTGGTCCAGGTACTCGACGCCGCCGCCGTTGCCGCTCCAGGACCAGCCGAGGTAGCCGATGCCCCGCGACTGGGCCTGGGACATGATCGTGTCCTCGTCCGGGTCGCCGTCAGAGTGCATGTTGCCGAACTCGCCGATGACCAGCGGGAGGTTCGCGGTCTGGAACGCCTGCAGATAGCCGGTGATCTCGGCCGCCGTGTCGAAGACGCCGTACATGTGGATCGAGAAGACGGTGTTCTTCTGGGTGTCGCTCGCGAAGACCGAGGCGGCGTTGTCGCGCATGACGAACTGCCAGTCCTGGCCCCAGTTCGGCGCGTCCACCATGAGCAGGTGCTGGAACCCGGCGGCGCGCATCCGGACGATCGCGTTCTTGGTCGCGGTGGTCCAGGCGGACGGGTTGTTGTTGCCGTACGGCTCGTTGCCGATGTTGATGACGACGTAGTTCTCCTGGCCCGTCAGCACGCTCTTCAGGCCGACCCAGTAGTCGACGGCCTGGTCGAGCGTGTACGCCCCGCTCTGCTCGGCGTACCCGGTGGTGTCGTGGTTCTCCAGCACGCAGATTAACCGGTTCTGCTTGCACAGCGAGATGACGTTGGCGACGTCGCTCGCCGAGTTGGCCGTCCAGCGGCCGCCGCTCAGCACGACGCGCACGGTGTTGGCGCCCAGCGACTTGATGTTCGCGAACGAGCTCGTCTGGCTCGCGTACCAGGTGTGCGCGTGGCTGGTGCCGCGCATCACGAAGTTGTTCCCGTTGGCTTCGACGATTTTCGTGCCGCTGACGTGGAGGCCGGTCGCGGCCTGTGCGGTCTGGTTCATCGCGGCCACCGACAGCAGGAGGGCGAGTAGTGCCGCGCCCACGGCGATGAGACGTGTCTTCATTCTGTACCTCGGGTGGGGGAGCGACGCCGTTGGGAGCGCCTCCGGCACCATAGGCGGCACGGCCCGGGACCGTACAGGAGACGGACCGGCGTGGCCGCCGGGCGGGCCCGCCGCAACTGAACCGGTTCGGCGGGATGGGCCGCCGGACCAGCGCGATCGCTTCCCGTCCCCCTCACCTGGGCCGCCGCGACCCGATGAAACGTTCACCGGCCGCGCGGCCGCCGGTAGGGTCGCGGACATGCCCGAACCCGGTTGGCCGCCCCAGGAGGCCGTGCGGCTCGCCGGCGGTGTCCCGGTCGCCCTGGTGGCGGCCGACGCCGGGCTGTCGTCCCTGCCGGCCGCCGTGCGGGGGGTGGAGACGCTCCGGCACATCGACCTCGACGGGAACGCGCTCACGTCGCTGCCCGGATGGATCGCGCGGCTGGAACGCCTGCGGGTCCTGTGGCTCTACGGCAACCGGATCACGGCCATCCCGCCCGAGCTGGGGAATCTGACCGCGCTCGAACACCTCGGCCTCGGACGCAACGCGCTGACCTCCGTGCCCGCCGCGCTGTGGCGGCTGAGCCGGCTGCGGTCGCTCAACCTCGCCGAGAACGAGATCGCCGATCTGCCTCCCGGCCTGGCCCGTCTGGGCGCGTTGCGCATGCTCGACCTGGGGCACAACCGGCTCCGTGAAGTGCCGGCGGAGATCGGGGACCTGCCCGGCCTGACCGACTACCTCTACCTGAGCGACAACGGGCTCACGACGGTTCCCGCCTCACTCGGACGGCTCGACCGGCTCGGCTACCTCAACCTCGCCGAGAACCGGCTGGCGGAGCTGCCCGCGTCGATCGGCGGCATGGCGGCCCTGCACGAGTTGCGCGCGCACGACAACCGGCTCACCGAGCTGCCGGAGACGATCGGCCGCCTGACCGGGCTGCGCGAGCTGCACCTCAGGAACAACCGCCTCACCGCGCTGCCCGAGTCGATCGGAGGGCTGAGTGGGCTGCGCCATCTGGACCTGCGGGGCAACCCCCTGGAACGGCTACCTCGGTCCATCGTGGGGCTGACGCGGCTGACCCACCTCGACCTGCGGGCGACCCGCCTCACCGCGCTGCCCGCGGGGCTGGCGGAGCTGCCGCTGCTGGAGAAGCTCGACCTGCGCTGGGTCAAGTTCGACGAGGCGCCCGCCTGCGTCCGGCCGCTGCGTGAGCGCGGCTGCGTCGTCCTCCTGTGAGTCGTCCTCCTGCCGGGGGCCCTCAGCGCGGAGGCGGAACGACTCCGGTCGTCCCGGGGCGTACGGGCAGGTCCCAGCCGGGGCGGAGGGAGCGCTCGGCGAGCGTGAGCAGGTCCTCGTACCGCCGTGCCATGTCGCCCAGGTCCTCCGTCGGCCCGTCCAGGCAGATCAGGCCGATGCCGACGAACAGCGACACGACGAACTGCGGCTGGAGGTCGTCGGGCGGGAGTCCCATCCTGCGGGCCACTTCGGCGACGAGCCTGCGCTCGCTCTCCCGCACCAGCCGCATGCCCCCGGCGAGCAGGGACGGGGTGGAGTGGATGAGCCGGCGGGCCTTGACGATCCTGCCCGTCTCCACCTCGTCGAGCTCTCGTAGGATGCCCAGCATGGCCCGCATCGACTGACTCAGCGCCGTGAACGGCGACTCCGACTCCGGGCGGGTGACCAGTTCGGCGAGGAACATCTCCTGCTCCTCGGCGGTCAGCGAGAGCGCCACGTCCTCCTTCGAGGCGAAGTAGCGGAAGAACGTCCTCGACGACACGTCCACCTCGGCGGCGATCTGCTCGACCGTGGTCGCCTCGTAGCCCCTGGTGAGGAAGAGGTCGAGGGCCGCGTCGACCAGGGCGTCCCGGGTGCGTTGCTTCTTGCGCTCGCGGAGCCCCACGGCGTCACCTCCTCGAAAACTGCCGGTAGCAACCTGCAGATGTCACCGTATGTCGGATAAAAGGATTTGTCATCTGTCATGGACTGACACTAAATTGCCAGGGGTCTGCTCAGTGGTGCTTAGGGGGAACCTCGATGACACAAGCCGTATCGGTGGACGCGGACGCGCCTCCAGGACGGGGCCAGGGACGTCCGTGGCTCACGCTGCTCGCCGTCTCGCTCGGCGTGATCATGGTCATGCTGGACGGCACGGTCGTGGCCATCGCCAACCCGGTGATCCAGGTCGAACTCAAGGCGACGCTGTCGGACCTGCAATGGGTGACCAGCGGTTACCTGCTCGCGCTCGCGGTCTTCCTGATCACGGCGGGCAAGCTCGGCGACCTCTTCGGGCACAAGCGGGTCTTCCTCGCCGGCGTGGCCGGCTTCGCGCTGACCTCGCTGGCGATCGGCCTGTCGTCCTCGGTGGGCATGCTGATCGCGCTGCGGGTGCTGCAGGGACTCTTCGGCGCGCTGCTCCAGCCCGCCGCGCTCGCGTTGCTCAGGTCGGCGTTCCCCGCCGAGAGGCTGAACATGGCCATGGGCGCGTGGGGCGCGATCATCGGCCTGTCGAGCGCGGGCGGCCCGATCATCGGCGGCCTCCTGGTGGAGAACGTGAGCTGGCAGTCGGTGTTCTTCGTCAACGTGCCGGTCGGTGCGGCGGCCCTGGCGTTCGGACTGTGGGCCCTGCGGGAGAGCAGGGCGCAGGCGCTGTCCAGGGTCGACTGGCTCGGCGTCCTGCTGCTGTCGGTCGCGATGTTCGACCTGGTGTGGGCCATCATCAAGGCGCCCAGCTGGGGCTGGGGCGACGTGCGCACCCTCGCCTTCCTGGCCGCCACCGTGGTGTTCGGCGCGCTGTTCGTGTTCTGGCAGTCCAGGGTCCGTGAGCCGCTGCTGCCGCTCAGCCTGTTCCGCAACGCGTCGGTCTCGATCGGCACCGTGCTGATGATCCTGATGGCGTTCTCGATGTTCGGCGCGATGTTCTTCCTCACGTTCTTCTTCCAGGGCGTGCACGGGCTCACGCCGCTCGACTCCGGTCTGCGCATGCTGCCCATGAGCGCCGGCATGATCGTCGCCTCGCCCATCGCCGGCGTCCTCATCGGCAAGCTCGGCCCGAAGATCACCATCGCGGGCGGCATGGTGATCAGCGCGGTCGCGATGTTCCTCATGTCGCGGCTCAGCGTGGAGGCCGCCTTCGCCGACACCGCGATCCCGTTCGTGCTGCTCGCGTTCGGTCTGTCGCCGGTGTTCGTCGGCGCCACCGAGATCATCGTCGGCAACGCGCCGGAGGAGCTGAGCGGTGTCGCCGGCGGTGTGCAGAACTCCGCCATGCAGGTCGGCGGCGCGCTCGGCACCGCCATCCTCGGCGCGGTCGTGTCCGCCAGGGTGGCCGACGTGCTGCCCGGCCACCTCGGCCCGGCCGCGGCGGCCGTGCCGCCCGAGCAGATGGGCCTGCTGGAGGCCGCCGCGTCGGTCGGCGCCGCCCCGCCGGGGACCGGCCCCCTCGCGAAGGTGCTGGCGGACGCCTCACACCTGTCCTTCATGGACGGCCTGCACCTCGGCTTCCTCGTGAGCACGGCGGTCGCCCTGCTCGCCGCGGCTCTGGCCCTGTTCGTCCGGGCCGGCCGCAAGACCGAGGGCGCCTCGGTCCACCTGGGCTGACGGCACGGCCATCCGCTCCTCGTACGGCCCCCGCCACCACGCGGGGGCCGTACGCGTCTCCGGCCCGAGGGCGGCCCGCCGCGCGCGTCCGCGGACCGAGGGGAGCGCGCCCGCTGCAATAGACTTGGTCCTCGTGAGCGGCACGAAGATTCTTCCCGAGAGCGACGTAACACCCCGGCTCTCGCACGGCGACGGCGACCACGAGCGCTTCTCGCACTTCGCCGACAAGAACAAGATCACTGAGAGCTACGTGACCGGTGCGCCGGTGCGAGCCCTGTGCGGCAAGGTCTGGGTGCCCAGCCGCGACCCGAAGAAGTATCCGGTCTGCCCGGAGTGCAAGGAGATCTACGAAGGGCTGCCCAAGGGCGAGCCGCCCGCCGAGTGAGTGTCGGTACGGGATGACCTTCCCCCCGACGGCTAACGTCAGCCTTCTGACCAGCCGTATCGGGGGAAAGAATGGTTCGGCGACCCATCGCCGTCGTCCTCGCATGCCTGTACGCGCTGGGCGGCGTCCGCGCCGCCCCGGCGTCCGCCGCCTCCCCGCAGGCCGCCCGGCCGGATGACTGCCCTGCGGCGGCCCAGACCGGCGTCGCGCGGCGCCCGGGCGCGGAAACCGCCCTTCCTCGGCGGCTCACGCACGCGATGGAGCCGCGCGACCCCGGACCGGGCGAGGCCGCCCGCATGTCGGCCGATCTCGACCGCAGGCTCCACGCGGCGGAGCGGAGCGGCGCCGCGGGTCTCTCCCGGCGCGACCCGGGCGCCGTCGAGCGGATCACCGTCCCGGTGTGGGTGCACATCGTCAGGGACGGCGCGCTCGGCCTGCCCGACGCCGCCGTGGCCAGGCAGATCGCCGTGCTCAACACCGCCTACTCCGGCGGGTACGGGGGCGCCGACACCGGGGTCAGGTTCGAGCTCAAGGGCGTCACCCACACCGACAACCGCGCCTGGTTCCGCGACCCTCTGGGATACGAGGAGCCGCTGAAGGAGAAGCTCCGCACCGGCGGGCCCGAGACGCTCAACCTCTTCATCGCCCAGATGAGCCGGCTCGTGCTCGGATACTCCACCTATCCCTACTGGTACAAGGACGACCCCGGCCTCGACGGAGTGGTCGTCGACTGGCGGAGCGTGCCCGGCGGCCCCTTGCGCGACTTCGCCAGGGGCTTCACCGCCGTCCACGAGATCGGGCACTGGCTCGGCCTGCTGCACACCTTCGAGAACGGCTGCGCCGCACCGGGCGACTCGGTGGACGACACCCCCGCGGAGGCCCGGCCGACCACCGGCTGCCCGCCGAGGAAGGACAGCTGTCCCGCGCCGGGGAACGACCCGACGCACAACTTCATGGACTACTCCCAGGACCGGTGCATGCGCGAGTTCACCCCGGGCCAGGCCGTACGGATCCGGCAGATGTGGGACGTGTACCGCCGGCCGGGTCCGCGGGGCGCCGACCCGGAGGTGACGTCGGACGCTCTCGCCGCACCGCCCGATGACGAATCGGCCGGGAGGCGTTGACGCGGCGGCGCGTGTGTGAATAACTCCCAGCAGCGTTCACGGTCACAGGGCTCCGCGGGTGGCCCTGACCGCTCCGTCGCTCGCCGGTTCCGTCCCACGCACGCCCGGCCAGGTCGCCCGGGAGGCTTTGTGGATGACGAGTGGACCCGCCGGGTCTGGCCGCCCGCCGAGCAGCCCTCCGGCCGGGGCGAGGCGGGCCCCGACACCACCGGCAGGGGCCTCACACGTCCGTACGGCGTGCCGGGAGCGGGCGGGGACGCGGGGGCGGAGGGCGCCTCCGGCCGGCACCGCCCGGCGCGCGACGGGCGCGAGCGCACGGCCCCGTACGGCGCGCCGGTCTCCGGGCGGGCGACGGCCGAACCCTCCGTGTGGCCGCTCACGCCGCCCGGCGAGGAGGAGGACGAGCTTCCGCCCGCCGCCCGCCGGTACGGCGCGCCCGCCACGCCGCCCCGGCGCATGCCCCGATGGCTGTGGCGGCTCCTGGTGGGCGGCCTGGCGCTGGCCTGCTCGGCGGCGGTCATCGGCGCGGTGGTGGTCACGGTCCTGAACCGGGCCGAGCGCGTGCCGCCCACCGTGATCCACGACCAGGTCGCCGGGGTCGCCTACACCCTCCCGCCCGAGTGGCGTGAGGGGGTGGTCGCCCCGGTGAGCGGCTTCACCACCGTCGTCGCGCGGGGGGACAGCGCCACGGTCATGGCCCGGCCGGGCGACCCGGTCGATCCGCCCGGCCTCCGCTCGGAGGTCATCGACCTGAGCGACCTCTACGCCCGCCTGCTGCTGCACGGTGACAAGGTCGAGGTGCTCGACGACCGCGCGGTGACCGTCGGCGGGCGCCCGGGCCACACGCGGGCCGTACGGGCCGAGTACAGCGACGTCGTGAACGAGCCCGCCTTCATGCGGGTGACCCTGCTGACCCGGTCCGACGGCGGCAGCACGGTCCTGCTCGGGCTGGCGCACCCCGACCAGCCGCGGTCCCGCGCCGAGATCGAGGGCCTCATGTGGGGCGCCCGCTGACGCCGTGGACCGATCCGCCGGGCCTTCTCTGTACGGCGGATTCGGCACGCCGCGTGCCAGGAAAATGGCATCTTGGCGGCGTTCTGCCCGATATAGCGACTCAATCGGAAAAAGGGTTGTCATAGCAGTCGCGCGCTCCGTCCCGTATGCCCGGGCGGATGAGTATATGAATGGGCGCGTGCTCGGTCGGCGGATCCGTCGTGTGATGCGGGGAATCGCGACAATCGCCGGAACGGCTTTGAGATAGGCGTAACATCTGTTTGCCGGTATCCGATAAGTGGCTCGCTGCCCGCGTTTCTCCGGACGGGTATCTTCGAGGTCGCATCGCACGAAAAACGCGGTGACCCGGAAAGACCAATTCTCACCATGGGGGGAAATCAAATTGATTTCTCGTAGGAGCAGCTCTGCCTCTGGTTCGCGTGGCGCCGGTCGCCTGCTGACCTGGTCCGCCGCGGTGGCGGTGACCTGCGCGACCGTGGGGCTGTCGGGCTCGATCGCGGCGAGCGCCACCTCGACGAAGACCACCCCGGTCGCGCATGGGGCGACGAGTCCGCAGGGCGGGGAGAAGAGCTTCATTCCCCTCCCGCGTCTCGACTCGGCGAACATCATCACAACCTTCAGCGTGCTGCCGGCGGCGGGCGCCACCACGAGTGTGGTGCCGCTCACCTCGCAGACCTTCACCGGGTCGGCCCGCAGGGGCCACGTGTTCGTCAACGACGGCACGTCCTGGGCCGACCTCACCTCGGTGTTCTCCCCGGGCTTCCTGTACGACGTGACCCTGGCGCCGTCGCCGAGCACCACCCTGCTGGGCACCGGCGGCGTCCTGAGCAGCCTCACCACCAGCGGCATTCCCGTCGGGCGGCTCAGGGTCACCGTGCGGAAGGCCGACGGCAGCATCTTCGTCTCCGACTGCAGCGTCGCGAACACGAGCGGCGCCTCGACCCTGCCGCTGACCGCCTCGGACTGCACCAAGCCGGCGCGTCTGTGACGACGGGCTGACCGACGCCGGGGCGGGTGGTCCGCGGATGCCTGGGGGCTCCGCGGGCCGGCCGCCTCGTGCGTGCCCGCCGTCCCGGCCTGGGCCGCGATCCTCCTGGTCCGTGGCTCCGGCCGGTACGGATCGGGCCACGTCCGACGGCGGTCCGTTCCGGAGCTGTGGGGATTCCCACACCATGCGATTTCGGACCACCATGCGTGTGGTCGGCGCGTTCTGTCGGTGTGGCGGGCTACTCTGATGGCACTGTGAGGGAGCGAACCGATAGAGACACCAGTGTTCCGATGAGTTCGGGGAGGCGTCGTTGAGCGTTTCGGCCGCGTCCCACCTCTCCCCGTCCTACCCCGACAGAGCCGCCTGGGGGACCGCCCCCAAGCTGCGTGCCTGGCAGCAGGAGGCCTACGACCTCTACGTCCGGCGCGAGCCGAGAGACTTCCTGACCGTCGCCACCCCCGGCGCCGGCAAGACGACGTACGCGCTGCGGATCGCCAGCGAACTGCTCAGCCGCGGTGTCGTGCGTGCACTGACCATCGTCACGCCGACCGAGCACCTCAAGCGGCAGTGGGCCGACGCGGCGGCGCGGGTCGGGATCGGCATCGACCCCGAGTTCAAGAACAGCCAGGGCGCGACCTCCCGCGACTACACCGGCGTCGCGGTCACCTACGCCCAGATCGCGATGCACCCGGCGCTGCACCGCGCCCGCACCGAGGCGCGCAAGACCTTGGTGATCTTCGACGAGATCCACCACGCCGGTGACGCCAAGTCGTGGGGAGACGGCGTCCGTGAGGCGTTCGAGCCGGCGACCAGGCGGCTGGCGCTGACCGGCACGCCGTTCCGGTCGGACGAGAGCCCGATCCCGTTCGTCACCTACGTGGAGGACGGCGAGGGCGCCCTGCGCAGCGTCGCCGACTACTCCTACGGGTACGGCCCGGCCCTGGGCGACGGCGTCGTCCGGCCGGTCATCTTCCTCGCCTACTCGGGGGAGATGAAGTGGCGCACGCGGGCCGGAGACGAGATCGCCGCCACGCTCGGCACGCCGCTGACCAAGGACCAGCTCTCCCAGGCCTGGCGCGCCGCGCTCGACCCGAAGGGCGACTGGATCCGCCAGGTCATCCACGCCGCCGACCGCAGGCTCACCGAGGTCCGGCGCGGCGTCCCGGACGCCGGCGGCCTGGTCATCGCCTCCGACCACGAGTCCGCCCGGGCGTACGCCCGGCACATCCGGACCGTGACCGGCGAGGGCGCGGAGGTCGTCCTCTCCGACGACCCCGGCGCGTCCAAGAAGATCAAGGACTTCGCCACCTCCGAGCGGCGCTGGCTGGTCGCGGTCCGGATGGTCTCCGAGGGCGTCGACATCCCCCGGCTGTGCGTCGGCGTGTACGCCACGAGCACCTCCACCCCGCTGTTCTTCGCCCAGGCCGTCGGGCGGTTCGTGCGCGCCCGCAAGCGCGGCGAGACGGCGTCGGTGTTCCTGCCGTCGGTGCCCGTCCTGATGGGCCTGGCGGGGGAGATGGAGACCGAGCGCGACCACGTGCTGGGCCGCCGCCGCGACGAGGACGGCCTCGACGACATGCTGCTGGAGCAGGCGCAGCAGGAGAAGAAGCAGCCCGACGCGCTCGGCGACGAGCTGCCCTTCCAGACCCTTGAGGCGTCCGCGACCTTCGACCGGGTGCTGTTCGACGGCGGCGAGTTCGGCACCGCCGCCGCCCCCGGCTCGCCGGAGGAGGAGGACTTCATCGGCCTGCCCGGCCTGCTGGAGCCCGACCAGGTGGCGTCCCTGCTGCGTAAGCGTCAGGCCGACCAGCAGGCGGCGATTCGCAAGACCCGCAAGGGCGAGGAGCAGGCGCCGGCTCTCGCGCCGCACGAGCAGCTCGCGGAGCTCCGCAAGGAGCTCAACGGCCTCGTCGGGGCGTGGAACCACCGCACCGGCCAACCGCACGGCGTCATCCACGCGGAGCTGCGCCGGGCCTGCGGCGGGCCCGCCATCGCCCAGGCCACCGCCGAGCAGGTCCGCGAGCGGATCGCGATGATCCGCAAATGGGCCGCCCAGCGCAGGTGACCCCGCCTCGGCCCTCGGTCCGCCGCCCCTGAAAGGACGGCGAACCGAGGGACGCCGTCAGCTCGCGCCGGGCGTGACCCCAGACCCCGAGGCGTGCCGGACCTGGGCGGACAGGCCGTCCAGCCGCTCGAGGATGGCCTCGAACATCGCCGCGTTGGACGCCGCCATCCGGTCCATCCGGTCACTGAGCCCGTCGACCCGGTCGTTGAGTCCGTCGACTCGTTTTGTGAGGTCGTCGAAGCGTTGGGTCAGGCCGTCGACGCGTTCGTTGAGGGTGTCGACGCGCTGGGTGAGTCCGTCGACGCGTTCGGTCAGCCCATCGACTCGGTCGCTGAGCCCGTCGACGCGCTGGGTGAGGTGGTCGACTCGGTCGTGGAGGCCGTCGACGCGCTGGGTGAGGTGCTCGAATCGGACGTTGAGCGCCTCGACGTTGCGGTCCAGGCGGCTGATCTCGCCGTCGATGCGGTCGAGCCGGATGGTCACGACGCCCATCTGACGCTTGAGGATGCCGACGTCCGCTCTCGTCTCCGCGGCGACCAGCTCCACCCGGAGCAGGCGGTCGCTCATCGCATCGATCTTGTCCCAAGTCATCTGCATCGCGTCGTACGCGTGCTCTGCCGCCTGCTTGCGGCAATGGACGCTGAGTTCCATGAAGTCATTCTCCAAGCGCTTGACGCGTTGTTTGAGGGTGGGCATGGCCATAGGGCGTCCTCCAACTTTAGGGCAGCGCTGCCTGGGTGCGCTGCGAAGGCGGGGTGCGCGGAGGACATTGCTATCAGGTTCGAACCGTCATGGGAGGGCGAGGATTCAGGAAATTCGCCGCACGTCCTGGGCGGGATAAGGGTTGTTCATACCGGTGTATGAATGGCCACCGGAAGCGGGAGCGGCGCGTGTGTTTTTTCCTACCGGCACCGGGAAGTCGAGAAACGTGAATCGCCATTCACTAGGACATGTGCGACCTGAGTGGAATTCGGTCGCCGGTGTGGCCGTCGATGGCGACGTAGCGGCGATGGTGCCGGGTGGCCGGGCTCAGCCGGAGGCTGAGGGAGGCGACGCCCCCCTCCACGCGTATCGGGACGCGGTGCGTCCCCTCCTGGCGCCCGTCCTCCGCGCCCTCCCGCACCCAGATGCGCAGGCGGTGCCCGGCCTGGTGCACCGCCACCGTCGCGGTGTCGCACTGCCCCGTGGTGGCGGGCCAGTAGACGGTGAGGCCGTGCAGGGCCCGCCCGCGGAACGACAGCCGTACGGCGTCGGGGGTGGCGACGCGCTCGTCGCAGGCGGACCCGCCGCTCGCCAGGGGCGGGGGTGACGCCGGCGAGGTGACGGGGCCCGCCGGGCCGCCCGGCGCCTCCCGCCTTCTCTGGCCGTCCGTCTCGTCCTGCCCGGGTGCGGCCGGCGGGCGTTCCTTCGGTGCGGCGGCGCCGGTGTCGCGGACGGCGACCGTCTGCGCGGGCGTCGCCTCGGGCCTCTGGGCGAAGCCCAGGGCGATCGTGACCGCCTGCAGCGCCGCCAGGGTCAGCGCGCCCGCGGCGCGAAGCGCACCGCGGTGGCCGCGGCCGAAGAGCAGCCAGACGCAGACCGGGGTGAGGACGAGCCAGCACAGGCCGAGCGAGAACGCGAACATCGGGCCGCCAATCCACGAAGGGTCGTCACTCCAGGTAATACACCCGTGACGCTTCGTGGTGAAGGAATTGACGTCCGGCGCGGCGTGGATCAGGACTGGAGGACGGGCTCCCCGGTGAGCTCCACGCCGGCCTCGGCGAGCCGGGCGAGCGCCGCCTCGGTCGTCTCCCTGGCGACGCCGGCGGTCAGGTCCAGCAGGACCCGTACGGAGAAGCCGCCGGCCGCCGCGTCGAGGGCGGTGGCCCGGACGCAGTGGTCGGTGGCGATGCCGACCACGTCGACGGCCTCCACTCCCCGCTCACGCAGCCACGCGGCGAGCCCCACGCCGTCGGCGGTGGCGCCCTCGAACCCGCTGTAGGCCGCCTGCCGCGCCCCCTTGCTGAAGATCTCCTCGACCTTCGCCGTGTCAAAGGCCGGGTGGAAGTCGGCGCCGGAGGTGCCGACCACGCAGTGCGGCGGCCAGGTGTCGACGTAGTCGGGCTCGGCGGCGAAGTGCGGTCCGGGATCGACGTGGTAGTCACGGGTGGCCACCACGTGGTCGTACCCGTGTTCGTCGACGTGGCGGCCGATCGCGGCGGCCACCCCGGCGCCCCCGCCGACCGGCAGGCTGCCGCCCTCGCAGAAGTCGTTCTGCACGTCCACGATGATGAGCGCGGTCTTCATGGGGTCACCTCACAGTGGCGATCACGGAGGACCGGCGTCGTCCTCATGCGCCGGTCCTCCGCGATCACTTGAAGATAGTAGGGACTGCGGGGTCTCCAGGGGAGAGGCTGCGGGCTTCGAGTGGCAACTCAGCCGAAGTCGCCCGGTGGCGTTCGCGGGCGGTCAGGAGGCTCTCCCGGCCCACGACCTTGCCGTCCCGGACGAGTTCGGCCAGCAGCGGGCGGTCCTCGGACTCCACCGGCTCGCGGGTGATCACCTCGGCGGTGGCGGTGCCGCCGCCGGTCCTGCGGTAGGCCCACTTGCGGCCGCCGACGCTCGGCTTGCCGACGGACGCCTTCGCGACCGGCTGGAGGACGCCCGACGCGTCCTCCCTGGCGACCAGCTTGTAGACCAGGCTGGCCGTCGGGTGGCCCGACCCGGTGGACAGGGCGGTGCCGACGCCGTACGCGTCGACCGGCGCCGCCGCCAGCGCGGCGATCGCGAACTCGTCCAGGTCGCTGGTGACGACGATCCGCGTCCGGTCCGCGCCCAGGTCGTCGAGCAGGCGGCGCACCTCGACGGCCACCACGGCGAGGTCGCCGGAGTCGATGCGGACCGCGCCGAGGTCCGGCCCGGCCAGCTCCACCGCCGTCCGTACGGCCCTCGCCACGTCGTAGGTGTCCACGAGCAGGGTGGTGCCGAGCCCGAGGGACTCGATCTGGATCCGGAAGGCCTCCGCCTCCGAGTCGTGCAGCAGGGTGAACGCGTGGGCGGCGGTCCCCGCGGTCGGCACGCCGTACTGGTGACCGGCCATGAGGTTGGAGGTGGAGGCGAAGCCGCACAGGTAGGCGGCCCTGGCGGCGGCGACCGCGGCGTACTCGTGGGTGCGGCGCGAGCCCATCTCGATCAGCGGCCGGTCTCCGGCCGCCTGCGCCATGCGGGAGGCGGCGGCGGCGATCGCGCAGTCGTGGTTGAGGATCGACAGGATCAGCGTCTCCAGCAGCACGGCCTCGGCGAAGGTCCCCTCCACCACCATGATCGGGGAGCCGGGGAAGAACGCCTCGCCCTCGCGGTAGCCGTACACGTTGCCGGAGAAGCGGTAGCCGGCGAGGAAGTCGCCCGTCGGCCCGTCCACGATCCCGGCGGAGCACAGGAACTCGATGTCCTGCTCGTCGAAGCGGAAGTCCTCCAGCGCGTCGAGGAACCGCCCGGTGCCGGCCACCACGCCGTAGCGCCGTCCTCCGGGCAGCCGCCGGGCGAACACCTCGAAGACCGCCCGCCGGTGCGCCGCACCGCCCGCCAGCGCGGCCTGGAGCATCGTCAGTTCGTACTGGTCGGTCAGCAGGGCCGTGCCCGTGGTCATGCGCACGTGTCGAAGACTACGACGGTCGTGGTGCAGGATGGTTACGTGGGTAGCACAGCTCCAGCCGAGGTAGAGCGTCCGTCGTCGGACGTGCGCCCCGATCTGCCGTGGCTCACGATCGTGTGGAACGACCCGGTCAATCTCATGTCGTACGTCACGTACGTCTTCCAGACCGTGTTCGGTTATCCCCGGCAGAAGGCCGAGAAGCTGATGATGGACGTCCATCACAAGGGCAGGGCCGTGGTCTCCAGCGGCACCCGGGAGGAGATGGAGCGGGACGTGCAGATACTCCACTCCTACGGCCTGTGGGCGACCGTCCAGCAGGACAGATGATGAGCACGGGATTCAAGGCGGCACGCGACGGCGTCTCGATCCACCTCGACGCGGGCGAGGTGTCGATCCTGCGCTCACTGGTGTCACAGGTGCTGGGCCTGGTGGAGCCGGGCACCACGGGGGACGACCCGCTGGAGCGCGCGCTCGGCATCGGCTCGGCCACCCCGCCGGACGACCCCGTGCTCGCGCGGCTGTTCCCCTCGGCGTACGCCGAGGACGACGAGGCGGCGGGGGAGTTCCGGCGTTACACGGAGGCGACGCTGCGCGACGGCAAGCGGGCCGACGCGACCACCCTGCTGGAGACGGCGGCGCCGGGGCGGCTGACGCTGACCGCGGAGCAGGGGCAGGCGTGGCTGCGGGCGCTCAACGACGTCCGCCTCGCGCTCGGCGTGCGCCTGGAGGTGACCGAGGAGGTCCACGAGGAGATCGCCTCGATGTCCGAGGACGACCCGCGTTATCCCGCGTTCGTGACCTACGACTGGCTCACCTACCTGCAGGACAGCCTCGTCCGGGCCCTTTGGTAGGTTTTCCGGCATGCTGACGATCTCACGCGAGCTGGTCGACAGGATCGTGGCCCACGCGCGGGCCGATCACCCGGACGAGGCGTGCGGCATCGTGGCCGGGCCCGCCGGATCGGACCGTCCCGAGCGCTTCGTTCCCATGGAGAACGCCGAGCGGTCCCCGACGTTCTACCGCTTCGACTCCATGGAGCAGTTCCGGGTGTGGCGGGAGATGGACGACAGGGACGAGGTGCCCGTCGTGATCTACCACTCCCACACCGCCACCGAGGCGTACCCCTCCCGTACGGACATCGGTTACGCCTCCGAGCCCGACGCCCACTACGTGCTGGTCTCGACCGCCTCCGAGGAGGAGACGCCGTTCCGGTCGTTCCGGATCAATGACGGGGTTGTGACGGAGGAGGACGTCAAGATCGTCGAGGCGTACGGTTAAACTTGAACCATGCCTTACGATGACGCTCGTCCTGTGTCGTCACCGGCTGTCCTGATGCGCCGGGTACGCCCGGAATCTCCTGTTCAGGCGTTCCTCTTCGCGCACACGCCGTCCGTCGTCGTCTACGACTGTCGCTGAGCCCCGGCCGGCTGCCGCCGCCCGGCTGGAATCGCCGCCCGTCCCGCCATGTTCCATCCAGATGAACGGACGCGCCCGGCGGACGTGAGTAAACGGACGCCCACCACAACGACGACCACAGATCAAGGAGATTGAGCCGAGATGGCCATCGAGGTCCGCATTCCTACCATCCTCCGCAGCTACACCGATGGCGCCAAGGCGGTCAACGCCAAGGGATCGACCCTCGAAGAGCTGTTCGGCGACCTGGAGTCGCGCCACCCCGGCCTGAAGAGCCGGCTGGTGGACGAGTCGGGGCTGCGCCGTTTCGTCAACGTCTACCTCAACGACGAGGACGTGCGCTTCCTCGGCGGGCTCGGCACCCCGGTCGCCGACGGCGACACCGTGACCGTGCTCCCGGCCGTCGCTGGCGGAGCGCGCTAGATGCGCTTCGACTCGCTGATCGACTCGGTCGGGCACACCCCGCTGGTGGGGCTGCCCCGGCTCTCGCCGTCCGCCGACGTGCGGATCTGGGCGAAGCTGGAGGACCGCAACCCGACCGGGTCGGTCAAGGACAGGCCGGCGCTGTGGATGATCGAGCAGGCCGAGAAGGACGGGCTGCTCACGCCGGGCTGCACGATCCTGGAGCCGACCTCCGGCAACACCGGCATCTCGCTGGCGATGTCGGCCCGGCTCAAGGGCTACCGGCTGATCTGCGTCATGCCCGAGAACACCTCGGAGGAGCGCCGCCAGCTGCTGCGCATGTGGG
Organism: Microbispora sp. H10949; assembly: GCF_014161435.1. Classification (NCBI taxonomy): domain Bacteria; kingdom Bacillati; phylum Actinomycetota; class Actinomycetes; order Streptosporangiales; family Streptosporangiaceae; genus Microbispora; species Microbispora sp. H10949. The sequence goes on from NZ_JABBWZ010000010.1 coordinate 279,501, forward strand.
GCGCGGAGATCATCTCCTCGCCGGCCGCGGGCGGCTCCAACGAGGCCGTACGGGTGGCCAAGGGCCTGGCGGCCGAGCATCCCGACTGGGTGATGCTCTACCAGTACGGCAACCCGGCGAACTGGCGCTCCCACTACGAGTCCACCGGGCCGGAGATCCTCGCGGACCTGCCGGGTGTGACCCACTTCGTCGCCGGGCTCGGCACGACCGGCACGCTCATGGGCGTCGGGCGCTACCTGCGCGAGCAGGTGCCGGACGTGAAGATCGTGGCCGCCGAGCCGCGGTACGGCGAGCTGGTCTACGGCCTGCGCAACGTGGACGAGGGGTTCGTCCCCGAGCTGTACGACGCGTCCGTGCTGACCACCCGCTACTCGGTGACCTCCGCCGACGCGTTGCGGCGCACCCGTGAGCTGCTGGCGTCCGAGGGCATCTTCGCCGGCATCTCGACCGGCTGCGCCCTGCACGCGGCCCTCGGCATGGCCCGCAAGGCCGTGGAGGCGGGGGAGCGGGCCGACATCGTGTTCATCGTGGCCGACGGCGGGTGGAAGTACCTGTCCACCGGCGCCTACGAGGGCACGCTCGACGAGGCCGAGGACCGCCTGGAAGGCCAGCTCTGGGCCTGACTCCGGCCCGCCGCCGCGCCACCCGCCGGACGGCGGCGCGGCCGTGCGGGCCGGGGGCTCAGTCGAACACGACCCTGAGGGTGAAGCTCGACCCGGCCTCGCCGGAGGTGCCGCTCAGGCCGACCGCCCGCAGCTTCTCCAGGTCCCGCCGCCCGGCGTCCCCGGCGCCGCTCAGGTACAGCTTCTCCAGCCGGTCGAGGTCGGCGTACACCGCGTAGGTGGCGTTCCCGGCGTCCGGGACGGCCAGCCGGAACGTCTCGGACTCGGCGAGCGCGCCGCCGCCGCCGCCCAGCGTGGCGGCGTACTCCGGGGTCGTCGCGAGCACGAACCGGCCGTCGCCGCCCGCGGTGGCGAAGTCCGCCGGCCGCTCGATGCCGTCGAGGTAGGCCTTCACCCTGTCCACCACGTCCTGGGCCTTGGCGGCGTCGGTCGTGAGCACCGCGCCGAAGTGGGGCTGGGAGCCGTCCAGGCCCCGCTCGTCGAGGGCGAGCGTGAGGTTCCTGCCCAGCAGCGTCACCAGGTCGTCCGGCAGGGACAGGCCGTACTGCCGCGCCGCGTCGAGCGTCTCGGCGTACGGCCCGCCGCCCGCGCCGTTCGCCGCCCGCTCGATCGAGGGCCACTGCTCGCGCAGCAGGTCGCCCAGGCCGGAGAACGAGGCCGCCGCGACCGTGGACGCGGGCAGTTCGCCGATCCGCACCGGCTCGGGACGGCCCGGCGCCGTCTTCCCGCCGCAGGTGATCCCGGCCAGCTCCGCGTAGTCGCCGGAGAACCGGAGGGCGCCGGCGAAGCGCATGTCCTTGACGCGGTCGAGCAGCGGCTCCGCGCCGTTCCGCGACGGCCACGCGGCCGCGGCGACCTTCTCCACGTCGGCCCAGAACGACAGCACGCCCGGCTCGCCCAGCGTGCGGAGGTCGTCGGCGAAGCGGGGCTCGCCGGACAGCGGCGCCGCCGTGACGTACCGGTCGGCCAGCTCCTGGGTCGGGGCGATGACGGCGTACCCGTCGCGGAACGCGAGGCCGCCCTTCCCGTCGCGCAGGCCGAGGCGCGCGATGCCCTCTCTGGCCGCCGCCTCGTCCCTGACCTGTACGGCGATCGCCCCGACGGGGTCGTCGCCGCCGGTCGAGGGGAGCACGGCGAGGCCGACGCGGTCGCCCAGCCACGGCTCGACGTCCCTGGCGTAGTCGACCTTCGCGAGGCCGGAGCCGTCCTTCCCCAGGGCGGTGACGAGTGCCTCGCGCGGGTCGTCGCCGCCGACGACGTCCCGGGTGGCGGAGAACCTGCGGGCGATGCCGAACAACGCGAGCTTCTGGTCGGCGGAAGGATCGAGGTCGAGCCGGACGTAGGCGATCGCGTCCGCGGGCAGCACGTCCTGCGGCTGGGTGCCGCCGCCGCTGAGCTTCGAGGCGGCCCACACGCCGCCCCCGCCGACCACTCCGACGAGCACGGCGGCGACGAGCGCGAGGATCCAGCCGCGTGCTCCCCGCCGACCCTTTGGAGCCGGAGCCGGCGCGTGCGGCGGCGGTTCGGCCACAGTGGTGAAGCCGATCTCCTCCTGCTCGCTCCAGCCGGGCAACCGTACGGTGTGCGCCTCCCGCCCCGAGGGGCGGGGGAACCGGTAGGAGATGGTGCGGTCGAGGTCGCTCTCGTCACGCGGGCTCCAGGGGCCCGACGCCGGTTCGGTGTGTCGGGGGTGCGGAGTCCGGGGGTCCGGCTGCCGGGGGGAGCGGTCGGCGGGCATTGGCTCACTCACTAGCGTCGTCGGGTCGTACGCCCGGAGGCGTCGTCGCCCGGAGGTTAGGAGCGGCCGCTAGAAGGGCGCTTGCAGCCCGCTTGACCGTCGCGCTCAGGTGATCCCCGTCCGCTGCGGCGGAGAGCGCCACGCTACAGTAACCAGCAGAACATCATTCGGTAGAGCGGCGAGGGGCGCATGACCAAGTTCGACGAGGCCACGCGGGCGATCCGGGTCGACGACACCACCTACGACGTGTGTCTCGACGACGGATACTCCATGGGCGGGCCGCTGAACGGCGGCTATCTGATGGCCACCGTGCTGCGCGCGGTGGCGGACGCCTCGGCGCACCCGCACCCGGTGTCCACCAGCGCCCACTTCCTGCGGGTGGCCCGGCCGGGCCCGGCCCAGGTCGTGCTCGACCAGCTCAAGTCGGGCCGTACGGCGGCGATGACCCGGGCGCGGCTCGTGCGGGACGGCGAGGCGTTCGTCGAGATGCTCGTCGCGACCGCCACGCTCGACGGGTCGGCGGACCCGGACTGGTCGGACGGCCCTTCGGTGGCCATGCCCGGCCTGGCGGACTGCGTGCGCCTGCCCGATCCGAAAGCGGCGTCGGCCATGAACTTCAGCGCGCGGATGGAGATGCTGTTCGACCCGCCCACGATCGGCTGGCTGACCGGGGAGCCCACCGGGCGGCCCGAGTCGCGGGCCTACTTCCGGCTGGCCGAGCCGCAGGACCCCGACCCGTTCGTGCTGGCGATGGCGGTGGACGCGCTGCCGCCGGTCGTGTTCTCGGCGGGGGCGCGGGGCTGGGCCCCCACGGTCGAGCTGACCTGGCACCTGCGCGCCCTGCCCGCCCCGGGGTGGCTGACCCTCATCGGCGGCGGGCGGCTGATCAGCGACGGCTGGTTCGACGAGGAGGTCGAGGTGTGGGACTCGGCGGGCCGGCTGGTCGCCCAGTCGCGCCAGCTCGCCCGGCTCGGCCGCGGCTGAGCCCTGCCCTGTCGCCGGGCCTCCGGCGCGGCGGCGCTGCCCGATCGCCGAGCCTCCGGCGCGGCGGCTCGCGATGTGAGCTTTCTTACCGCCGGTGGCCGGGACCGGTCCCCTAACCTTGGGAAGCGTGCCGGAGGACAACAGCAGGGCGATCGGGATCTTTGACAGCGGGGTGGGCGGCCTGACCGTCGCCCGGGCGATCATCGACCAGCTGCCCCACGAATCGATCTTGTATGTGGCCGACACGGCCAACCAGCCGTACGGGCCCAAGCGCATCGCCGAGCTCCGCGCGTACGCGCTGGAGGTGATGGACCACCTGGTCGAGCACGGGGTGAAGATGCTGGTCATCGCGTGCAACAGCGCCAGCTCCGCCGTGCTCAGGGACGCCAGGGAGCGATACGACGTCCCCGTCGTCGAGGTGATCCAGCCCGCCGCGCGGCGGGCCGTGCGAGCCACCGGGAACGGCAGGGTCGGCGTGATCGCCACGCGGGCCACCATCGAGTCGATGGCCTATCACGACGCCTTCGCCGCGGCCCCCGACGTCGAACTGGTCGCGGTGGCCACCCCCCTGCTGGTGGAGTTCGTCGAGCGCGGCGAGACGATGAGCGACGACCTCATCGAGGTGGTCCGGGGCTACCTCAAGCCGATCCAGGACGCGGGCTGCGACACGCTGATCCTCGGCTGCACCCACTATCCGCTGCTCACCGGCGCGCTGTCGTACGTCGCCGGGGACGGGGTCACGCTCGTGTCGAGCGCCGAGGAGACCGCCAAGGACGTCTACCGGATCCTGCACGACCGGGGGCTGTCCAACGGCGCGGGCCGGCCGAGGCACCGCTTCCGGGCGACCGGCGACACGGAACTGTTCGAACGGCTCGGCCAGCGGTTCCTCGGCCCGGAGCTGCAGTCGGTGGAGCGGACCGCCCCCGGGCTCGGCGAGGCGACCGGCGTGGGGAGTCCGAGATGAAGCTGACCGTCGTCGGGTGCTCGGGCAGCTTCCCCGGCCCCGACAGCCCGTCCTCCTGCTACCTCCTCGAAGCCGAGGGCTTCCGGATGCTCGTCGACTTCGGCAGCGGGTCGCTGGGCGCGCTGCAGCGGCACGCCGGGCTCTACGACGTCGACGCCGTCCTGCTGTCCCACCTGCACGCCGACCACTGCCTCGACCTGTGCGCCTACCACGTCGTACGCACCTACACCCCGGACGGCCCGCTGCCGAAGATCCCGGTGTACGCCCCCGCCGGAGCGTCCAAGCGGCTCAACGCGGCGTACGCCATGCCGGACGAGCCGGTGCTGGAGAACTCCTTCGACTTCCTGCGGCTGTCACCCGGCACACGGCACGTCGGCCCGTTCGAGGTGACGGCCGCCCCCATGAACCACCCCGTGGAGACGTACGGCTTCCGCGTGTCCAGCAGGGGCCGTTCGGTGGCGTACTCGGCGGACACCGGGGAGTCGGCCGAGCTGGTCAAGCTCGCCCACGACGCCGACGTGCTGCTGTGCGAGGCCTCCTTCCTCGACGGGCCGGACCTCACGCCCGGCCTGCACCTCAGCGGCAGGCAGGCGGCCGAGCACGCCGCGCGGGCCGGGGCGGGCACGCTCGTCCTCACCCATCTCGTGCCGTGGTACGACAAGGCCCGGGTCCTGGAGGACGCCTCACGCGGCGGTTTCGACGGGCCGATGGAGTTGGCACGGAGCGGCGCCGTGTATGACCTAGGGTGACCCGTATGGCTCGTTCACACGGTCGTCGATCCGACCAGCTACGCCCCGTGACCATCACCCGGAACTGGCTCGCCCACGCGGAGGGCTCCGTACTGGTGGAGTTCGGGGGTACCAAGGTGCTGTGCGCCGCGACGGTCGAAAGCGGCGTGCCCCGCTGGCGCAAGGGCAGCGGGCTGGGCTGGGTGACGGCCGAGTACGCCATGCTGCCCCGGTCGACCAACACCCGCACCGACCGCGAGTCGGTCCGCGGCAAGATCGGCGGGCGTACCCACGAGATCTCCCGGCTGATCGGCCGCTCCCTGCGCGCCTGTGTCGACTACAAGGCCCTGGGGGAGAACTCCGTACTGCTCGACTGCGACGTGCTGCAGGCCGACGGCGGCACCCGCACCGCCGCCATCACCGGCGCGTACGTCGCGCTGGCCGACGCGATCACCTGGATGCGGCAGCGCCGGATGTGCCCCGGCGACCCCCTGGTGAACTCGGTCGCCGCCGTCTCGGTCGGGATCGTCGGCACCGAGCCCATGCTCGACCTCGACTACAGCGAGGACGTCAAGGCCGAGACCGACATGAACGTGGTGATGACCGGCAGGGGCGACTACGTGGAGGTCCAGGGCACGGCCGAGGGCACGCCCTTCGACCGCACGACGCTCAACGGCCTGCTCGACCTCGCCGCGAGCGGCTGCGCCGACCTCACCCGCCTGCAGACCGAGGCCCTCTCCTAACCTTACGAGCACCGAGGACGAGAGCATGAACAAGGTGGTCCTGGCCACCCGGAACGCCGGGAAGATCGTCGAGCTGCGCCGGATCCTCGCCGACGCCGGCGTGCCGGTCGAACTGCTGGGCCTGGAGGCCTTCCCGCACATCGGTGACGTGGCCGAGACCGGCCTCACCTTCGCCGAGAACGCGCTGCTCAAGGCGCACGCGGTCGCCTCGCAGAGCGGCCTGCCCGCCGTCGCCGACGACTCCGGCCTGTGCGTGGACGCGCTGAACGGCATGCCCGGCATCTTCTCCGCCCGCTGGTCGGGCCGACACGGCGACGACGACGCCAACCTCGACCTGCTGCTGGCGCAGATCGGCGACGTGCCGGACGGCCGCCGTCAGGCCCACTTCGCCTGCTGCGCGGCGCTCGCGCTGCCGAACGGCGAGGAGCACGTGGTGGAGGGGGCCATGCACGGCTTCCTCATCCGGGAGCGGCGCGGCACGGGCGGCTTCGGCTACGACCCGATCTTCGTGCCGGACGGCGACACCCGGACGACCTCGGAGATGTCGGCCGGGGAGAAGGACGCGATCAGCCACCGGGGCAGGGCCTTCCGCGCGCTGGCCCCGGTGATCGGTCAGGTCGTCTCGTAATCGCGCCGTAAGACCGCCGGGGCGGGGGCGGGCGTAGCGTTCGGATCGTGAACGCAGAAGGCATCCGCGAAGGCGCCCGCGAAGGCAGCGGCGTGCCCGCCTGGGCCGCCGTCCTGACCGGTCTCGTCGCCGCCGGGGTGGCGCTGGGGGCGGCCCAGCTCGTCGCCGGTCTGGTCGACCCCGCCGCGGCGCCGGTCGTCGCGGTGGGCGGCGCCGTGATCGACGCCACGCCCGCCGGTCTGAAGGAGTGGGCGATCCGCACGTTCGGCTCCGCCGACAAACCGGTGCTGCTGACCGGGATCGTCGTGGTGCTCGCGCTCGTCGCCGCCGGCCTGGGGCTGCTCGCCCGCCGCCGGACCGCGTACGGCATGGCGGGGCTGGCCGTTTTCGGGCTCGTCGGCGCCGCCGCGGCGCTGTCCCGGCCGGACGCGGGAGCGGCGCACGTGCTGCCCTCGCTCGCGGGGGCAGCCGCCGGGGCGTACGCCCTCTCGCGGCTGTGGCGCCGGGCCACGCGGAGCGACGAGGACGACTACGTCACCGCCAGCAGGGCCGCAGACAGGGCCGCAGACAGGGCGGCCGAGGTTCAGAGCCGCACGCCGGTCCAGCCGGTCGGCGACGCCGGCCCGGTCGGCAGCCCGGCCAGCAGCCCGGTCGGCAGCCCGGTCAGCCCGGCCAAGCCGGCCGTGATGCGGGCGGGGACCGTGTCTACTGGCCCTGTGTCACCCGCCCCCGCGTCATCCTCCACGCCGTTTTCCGCGCAGCCCGCCGAGCCGTACGCCTTCGACCGGCGCAGGCTGCTGAACGGGGTGGCGGCGGGCGTCGTGGTCGCGGGGGCCGGCGGTCTCGGCGGATGGCTGCTGTCCGGGCGCAAGAACGGCGAACTGGCCAGGCGCGGCGTGGCGAAGATCCTCCCGCGTGCGGCGCGACCGGCCGCGCCCATCCCGGCCGGGGCGGACCTGCGCATCTCGGGCCTCACCCCCTTCGTGACCCCGAACGCGGACTTCTACCGGGTGGACACCGCTCTCGTGGTGCCGACGGTGGACCCGGCCCGCTGGACGCTGAAGATCCACGGACTGGTGGACCGGCCGGTCGAGCTGACCTTCGCCGACCTGCTCAAACGGCCGCTGACGGAGGCCGACGTCACGCTGACGTGCGTGTCCAACGAGGTCGGCGGGTCGTACGCCGGCAACGCGCGCTGGCTCGGCGCGCGCCTGGCCGACGTGCTGCGCGACGCCGGGATCCGGCGCGAGGCCGACATGCTGCTCAGCGTCTCCGAGGACGGCTGGACCTGCGGCACACCGGTGGACGTGGTCATGGACGGCCGGGACGCGCTGCTGGCCGTCGCGATGAACGGCGAGGTGCTCCCCGAGGAGCACGGCTTCCCGGTCCGTCAGGTCGTCCCCGGCCTGTACGGGTACGTCTCGGCGACCAAGTGGGTCACCGAGATCAGGGTCACCCGGTTCGACCGGGACGAGGCGTACTGGACGCCCCGCGGCTGGGCCGCGAAGGGCCCCATCAAGACCCAGTCGAGGATCGACCTGCCGCGCGGCGGGGACAAGGTGCGGGCGGGCCGTACGACCGTGGCGGGCGTGGCCTGGGCCCAGCACCGGGGGATCGACGCGGTGGAGGTCCGGGTGGACGGCGCCGGATGGCAGCAGGCGAAGCTGGCGGACGTCACGGGCCCCGATACCTGGCGGCAGTGGTCGGCCGAGGTGGACCTGACGCCGGGCAGGCACACGATCTCGGTGCGGGCCACCGACGCCACCGGCCACACCCAGACTGCGGACGAGGCGCCGCCCGCGCCGGACGGCGCGACCGGGTATCACTCCATCACCGTCACGGCCCGCTGAGGCGCTCACAACGGGCCGGGTCTGGAGTTGGGAAAACCCGCCGCGCCTCGTACGGCCCGCCCCTACCATCGGCACCCTGATGGGGCGCGAAGAGGGGGGCCAAACGCGTGAACCAGGAGAAGGCGCGCCGGCATGCGAGGTGGCGGCTGCCGTCGGGTGTGTACAACCCGGTCGTCGCGGCCGACGGCCGGCGATGGCGGGACTACGAGCAGGCGGCCGAGGCGCCTGCTCCCTCGCTGGGGGACCGCCGCCTGGAGGTGCGGATCGCGGCACTGCCGCTGGGCGCGGACACCGGGGCCGTGCCGGTCGTCCCCGCCGCCAGGAACGGCGACAACGCGGGCCACGGCATGAGCACGTTGACCGGCCGCCGCGGCGGGCCGCCGGCGGTGTGGGACGCCGTGGCCGCCACGACGCCCGCCGGGGACACCGGGGTCGTCGCGGACGCCGGTGATCCTCAGGTCGCCGTGACCGCCGGGGAGACAACAGGGGAGACCATCGAGGAGGCCACCGGGGAGACCGCCGCGGAGACCACCGGGGAGACGGCGGAGGCGACCGCCGCCGACGCCGTTCCCGACGGCTCGCCGACTGGCGTGGAGGACACCGGCGCGCTCGCGCCCGTGGAGGACGACCAGGACGACGACCAGGACGCTCTCACCGGGACGGCCGAGGTCGATCCCCCCTGCGCCGAGGCCGATCGCCCGTACGCCGGCGACGGCGTGGTGGACGGCGGCGCGACGGATGCCCCGGAGGGAGAGCGACCGGTCCCCGGGGAAACGGATGAGACCGCTTCGGCCGGGTGCGCGTGGCCGGACGAGGAGACCGACCGTCGCGGGCACGTGGACGAGACCGCCGGCCGGGACGAGGCGCCCGGCGACGACCCCGAGGCGGGCGCGCCGGCGGCTTCCGAGGCAGGTCCCGAGCTCGACGCGGTGACGGTTCCCGGGAGTGGCGCCGGTATGGAGGAGTTCGCGGACGGCGACGACTTCTGGTCGGCCGTCCTGCGGGACGAGACGGAGCGCGACTGGCTGGACGGCCCCGATCGTCCGCGGCGGCTGGAGGAGACCCGCACGTACGGCCGGCCGGGCGGCCTCGCCGAGGCGGACCCGGATGGTCAGGCGAGCCTGGCACAGGCGGTGAACGGGCGCTTCCCGGACCCGCGCGGCACCTGGATCCGCCTCATCAACGCCGAGGGCCCGACGGAGGACGCCTTCAGGTCCAACAACGCCGTCGACTGCGCGCTGTCGGTGATGTCGACCTGGCACGGCGAGCCGGTGGTGGCGGCGCGCAGGCACCCGGAGTACGACCCGTCGGGCCGGCCGCTGCTGACCGGGGAGACCGGGGGCGTCGCGCGGGCCGAGGAGTGGCTCGGGCACCGCTTCGAGTACGTGGGCCACGGCCGCCGGGCGTACGTGGCCGTCGCGCAGCGGCTGATCTTCGGCGGGCACGGCGCGGCCGCCGTCCTCATCACCCGGTGGGCCGGGGGCGGCAGCCACGCGTGGAACGCCGTGAACTGCCGGGGAGAGGTCGTGTGGATCGACGCCCAGCGGGGTCACATGGCGGTGGACCCGCCGTACGAGGACGTCACGGGCGTCTTCGCGGTGGTCGTCGACCGCCAGGGCCGCCGTCTGTAACGCGGTCTGAACCGAACGCAGCCGCAGACACGGCCTGTCAACCCGGACCAGCCCGAGCCGGTCGTCGAGCACAGGCTGTCTTACGCATGCCGATATAGGCATATGATGATGCCATGGCACGAGCGGCAACGACCTCGGACGCGTTCAACGCGATCGCCGAGCCGCAGCGGCGGGAGATCCTGGTGCTGCTGCGGGGTGGCGAGCGGCCCGTGACCGAGCTGGCGCGGGACCTGGGGATGAGCCAGCCACAGGCGTCCAAGCACCTGCGGGTGCTCCGCGAGGTCGGGCTGGTGCGGGTCCGCGGGGCGGGCAAGCAGCGGCTGTACGGCCTGGACGCCCGCGGGCTGCGGCCGGTCCACGAGTGGGTGGGCGGCTTCGAGAGATTCTGGAACGAGACCTTCGACCGGCTGGACGAGTACGTGCGAAATCTGGAACAGGCAAGGCAGGAGGAACCACCGGATGGCGACGACCGGTAGCGGCGGCGAGCCCGACCACACGACCACGGACCGCGAGATAGTGCTCTCCCGGGCCATCGGCGCCCCGCGGGAGCTGGTGTTCGAGGCGTTCACGCAGGTCCGGCACCTGTCGCAGTGGTGGGGCCCGGAGGGGTTCACGACCACGACGCGGTCCTTCGAGTTCCGCGTCGGCGGGGCCTGGGCCTTCGTGATGCACGGGCCGGACGGAACCGACTACCAGGAGTGGATCACCTGGACCGAGATCGTCCCGCCGGAGCGGATCGCGCTGGTGCACGGCGAGTACCGCGACGACCCCAACGCCTTCGAGTCGGTCCTGACCTTCGAGCCGGCCGGCGAGAAGACCAGGATCACGATGCGCACCGTGTTCCCCACCAAGGAGCTCCGTGAGGAGGCCGTGCAGAAATACCACGCGATCGAGGGCGGCGAGCAGACCCTGGGCAACCTGGCGGCCTACGTCGCCGAACTCACCCGGAACGAGACCACACCTAAGGGAGCGGAGGACTGATGGCCGGGAAGGTGTTCTTCAGCGTGACGATGTCGCTCGACGGCTTCATGGCGCCTGAGGCCGTGCCCGTCGAGGACGTCTTCTCGCCCGAAGGCCGGAACGACCCGAGAGTCCAGCGCTGGATGACGAAGTGGTCGGAACTGCAGGCGTGGGCGTTCCCGCAACGGTGGATCCGGGAGAACCTCAAGCTCGGCGAGGGCGGTGAGGAAGGGCTCGACAACGACATCGCCCGGGCGACGTACGAGCGCACCGGCGCGAGCGTCATGGGCAAGCGGATGTTCGACGCCGGCGAGCAGGCCTGGCCGGAGGAGGCGCCGTTCCACACCCCGGTGTTCGTCGTGACCCACACCAAGCGTGACCCGTGGGAGCGGCCGGGCGGCACGATCTTCCACTTCGTCAACGACGGCGTCTCCAGCGCACTGGACCAGGCCCGCGAGGCCGCGGGCGACCGCGACGTCCGCATCGCCGGCGGCGCCGAGACGATCCAGGAGTACCTGGACAGCGGTCTGCTCGACGAGTTCTCGATCACCCTCGCGCCCGTGCTGTTCGGCACCGGCATCCGCCTGTTCGACCGCGTGGACCCGGCCCGCCTCGCCCTCGAACAGACCCGCACGGACGCGTCATCCCGGGTGACCCACCTGACCTACACCGTCGGCAGGCGGTAGCCGACGCAAGGCAAGCCTGCCCGGGAGGACGCGGTGCGCATCGGCGCTCCCGGCGTGTGTGTGGGCGCCGCGTCCACCCGATCGGGCGGACGCGGCGCGGATTTACGAGAGAAGGCCCGTCAGGAGGCCGCCAGCGCGCCGACGACCGAGGCGCGGGCCGCGCGCCGGGCGGGCAGCACCGCGGCGAGCACCCCGGCCAGGCCCGACGCGGCGATGAAGACCAGGATCTGCGTGACCGGGAGCCGGAAGGAGACGTCCCTGGTCAGCGTCGCCGTGGCCGCCCAGCCGTACAGCACCCCGAGCACGACGCCGACGATCGCGCCCACCAGTCCGAGGACCAGCGCCTCGACCGACAGCATCCCCCGAAGCTGCGGCCGGGTCAGGCCGAGCGCGCGCAGCAGCGCCGACTCGCGGGTGCGCTCGTGCACCGACAGCGACAGCGTGTTCGCGATGCCGAGCAGTGAGATCACGATCGCGAGGGCCAGCAGCCCGGTGACCACCATGAGCACGGTGTCGATCGCCTCGTCGAACTGGCCGCGGATCTCGGTCGTGCTGCCGACCTTCACCGCCGGGTAGGCCGCGGTCGCGTCGTCCACGACCGCACGCGCCCGCTCGGCGGGCACGCCGGGGGCGGCGTTCAGCAGGATCTGCGCGTCGTCCACCCTGCCGAAGCGCTGCTCGAAGGCCTGCTCGGCCATGGTGAACGGCGGCAGCAGGGACACGCCGGCCTTCAGCACCGCCACCACCGTGAGCGGGACGCTCCGCCCGCCCGACGTGACGGTCACGTGGTCGCCGACCTTGACGCCGAGGTCCTGGGCCACGAAGTCGGCCACCGCGACATCGCCCGCGCCGAGGCCGTCCAGCGTGCCGGCCGACGCCTCCGGTTTGACGGAGGTGCCGAGGGCGGCTCGGGTGACGGTGCCCACCTCGTAGTCGTGGCCGTTCACCTTGGCCTTCTTCCCCCGGAACTCGGTCACCGCGGACAGGTCGCGGCTCGCGCGCAACGTGTCGGCGATCGCGCGGGGGATGCCGCCCGTCTGCGCCGTCAGGATGTAGTCGGCCGGGAACTGCCGGTCGAGCTGGTCGCTCACGGTGCTCCGCACCGTCGCGGTCAGGACCGACATGAACGTCATCAGCGTCACGCCGACGGTCAGCGCCACGGTGGTGGTCGCCGCGCGCCTGGGGTTGCGCCGGGAGTTGCCCACCGCGAGCCGCCCCGGCACGCCGAACAGCCGCGCCGGGACCCAGCCCGCCAGCCCGCTCAGCGGCCGTACGATCACCGGGCCGAGGACGAGCACCGCGAAGAAGACGAGCACGCCGCCGGCCATGACCGTCAGCAGCGCCACCTGGCCCGGGTTCTGGAGCACGCCCGCCGCGGTGAGGCCGGCCCCCGCCACCGTGAACAGGGTGGCGAAGACCACCCGGACGACCCCGGTGCGGAACGTGTGCTCCTCGGTCTGCGTGCCCAGCGCCGCGACGGGCGGCACGCGGGTGGCCTGGCGCGCGGGGAGCAGCGCCGCGGCCACCGTCACGACGACGCCGGTGCACAGCCCGATGGCGATCGTCTGCGGGGAGAGGCTCACCGTGCCCGTGGGGACGTCCGTACCGGTGGCCCTCAGCACCGCCACCGCGGCGGCCCCGAGGCCGAGGCCGGTCAGCAGGCCGAGCACCGACGACAGCAGGCCGACCACGGCCGACTCCAGCACGATCGAGCCGAAGACCTGCCGCCGCGTCGCGCCGATGCAGCGCAGCAACGCCATCTCGCGGGTCCGCTGGGCGACCAGGATGCCGAAGGTGTTGTAGATCACGAGCGCGGCGACGAGCAGCGCGACCGCGGCGAACAGCAGCAGCCCGGTCCGGAGGAACGCCGTGTCCACGTGGTTGCGCCGGGCCAGCTCGTCGCCGCGTTCCCGCCCGGTCATGACCTTCGCACCGCTCCCCACGGCCGCCGCGACGGCCGTACGCAGGGTCTCCGGCGCGGGACCGGAGGAGAGGACGTCGATCTCGGTGAAGCCCTTCGCGCCGGTCACGAGCCGGGCCGTCTCCGGCGTGAACGCGACCGCCCCCCGGTAGGCGAGGTCCGGGTCGAGACCCACGTCGAAGGTCCCGACGAGGCGGAACTCGTGCCGTTCGCCCGCCTTGTCCAGCACCGCGACGGTGGCCCCGGGCGCATACCCCTGGGCCTTGGCGGTGTTCTCGTCGAGCACCGCCTCACCGGCGGCGGAGGCCGCCCTACCGGAAGTGATCTTCATGCGGCTCGCCGGGATGGAGACGCCGGCGGTGGGGTAGTCGCCCACGACCTTGCCGTCCCTGCCGATCATCGGCGCGTCGCCGGACAGCACGGGCTGGGCGTCCCGGACGCCCCGCACCGCTCTGACCGCGGCGAGCGCGCGCTCCGGCAGGGTCTCGTCGTCCTCGGCGTCGGCGGGCGTCACCACCACGTCCACCTTGTCGGCGTCCGCGGCGAACGACTGGGAGAACCCGGCGTCGATCGTGTCGGTGAGCACGAACGTGCCCGCGATGAACCCGACCCCGAGCACGATCGCCAGGGAGGTGAGCATCAGGCGCAGCCGGTGTGCCAGGAGCCCGGCGAGAGTCGTTCGGAGCACGGCTCAGGCCTCCAGCGCCATCAGCGCGTCGAGCACGGTCTGCGGCGTCGGCCGCTCCAGCTCGCTCACCAGCAGCCCGTCCCGCAGGAAGATCACCCGGTCGGCGTACGACGCCGCCACCGGGTCGTGGGTCACCATCACGATCGTCTGCCCGAGCTCGCGTACCGACCTGCGGAGGAACGCCAGCACCTCCGCGCCGCTGCGCGAGTCGAGGTTGCCGGTCGGCTCGTCGGCGAAGATCACCTGAGGCTTGCTGATCAGCGCCCGTGCCACGGCGACGCGCTGCTGCTGGCCGCCCGACAGCTCGCTCGGCCGGTGCCCGAGCCGGTCCCGCAGGCCGACCGTCTCGATCACCCGGTCGAACAGCGCCTGGTCGGCCTGGCGGCCCGCGATCTCCAGCGGCAGCCGGATGTTCTGCTCGGCCGTCAGCGTCGGCAACAGGTTGAACGCCTGGAAGATGAAACCCACGCGCTCGCGCCGCAGCAGCGTGAGCTGCTTGTCGTTGAGCCGGGTGAGCTCGGCGTCGCCGATGCCGACCCGCCCGTCCGTCACGGTGTCGAGCCCGGCCAGGCAGTGCATCAGCGTCGACTTGCCGGAGCCGGACGGCCCCATGATCGCGGTGAACGCCTCGGCGGCGAAGTCGACGTCGACGCCGCGAAGGGCGTGCACCGCCGCGTCGCCCGCGCCGTACACCTTGGTCAGGCCGCGCGCGACCACGGCGGTGCGGGTCTGGGTTGTTGTGCTCATGAGTTCACGCTATGGGCGTGATCAGGGCGTTTCCTCGGCCTCGCGGACGTTCTCGATCTGCGGCCCCGGGACCGGGCGGCGAAGCGCGGGTGCGACTTCCGGGGTACCCCCGGCTCAGCCCCTCGGATGATCGGGGGCCACCACCCCGGTCTCGTACGCGTACACGACCGCCTGGGCCCGGTCACGCAGCCCGAGCTTGGCCAGCACACGGCCGAGATGGGTCTTCACGGTCGCCTCCGCCAGATGCAGCCGCGCCGCGATCTCGGTGTTCGAGAGGCCGCGGGCCACGTGGTAGAGCACCTCCCGCTCCCGCGCCGTCAGCGCGCCGGTGTCCTGCCGCCGCCGGTCCCCCTCCGGCAGGAGCACGGCGAACCGGTCGAGCAGCCGGCGGGTCGTGCTCGGCGCGACCACCGCGTCCCCCGAATGGACCGACCGGATCGCGCTGATCAGCTCGGCCGGGGGCACGTCCTTGAGCAGGAACCCCGCCGCGCCCGCCTTGATCGCCGCGAACGCGTACTCGTCCAGGTCGAACGTCGTCAGGATCAGCACCCTCGGGCCGTCGGGCGCGGCGCATATGACGCGGGCCGCCTCCACGCCGTCCATCCGGGGCATGCGGACGTCCATCAGGACGACGTCCGCCTCGACCGTGCGCAGCACCTCGACGGCGGCCTGCCCGTCCGCCGCCTCACCCACGACCTCGATGTCCGGCTGCGCTCCGAGGACCATCCGAAACCCCGTCCGCACCAGCTCCTGGTCGTCGACCAGCATGACGCGTATCACTGCCACTTCGCTCCGCTCGTCACCGTCGCGCTTCCGACACCGTACGCGAGCCCGCCGGCGGCCAGGCTCCCCGCCTTTCCCCGGTCCGGCCCGGACGGCTGACGCGGCGCCGGCGAATCCGGTACGGGCTCCGGGCGGCTCGTGTCTTGGCTCATGGATTCAGGCGGCCATTCCGGCGGGGATCCGGGCGACCACCTGGAAGCCACCGCCCGTGCGGGGGGCCGCCTCGATGCTCCCGCCGTACATCGCCGCCCTCTCCCGCATCCCGATCAGACCATGGCCGCCGACCACCCGCGGCGCCGCCGCGCCCCTGCCGTCGTCGCTGATGCGCAACTCGATCAGCCCGGGGCCGTACGCCATCTCCACCCGCGCCCGCGTGCCCGGCCCGCCGTGCTTGATCGCGTTCGTCAGCGCCTCCTGCACGATCCGGTAGACGGCGAGCTGCTCGCCCTCCGGGAGCGTGCGGGGCGTGCCGGACACCGTGAACTCCGTCGGCAGTCCCGAGTCCCTGACCTGCCTGACCAGCTCGTCCAGTTGCGCGACGCCGGGCTGCGGCGCGTACTCCTCGGCCGGGCTGCCCGCGTCCTGCCGCAACACGCCCACCAGCCTGCGCATCTCCGCCAGCGCCTGCCGTCCCGTCGCCGAGATCGCCTGCATCGCGCGGCGCGCCTGTTCCGGGTCGCTGTCGATCGCGTACGCCGCGCCGTCGGCCTGGACGACCATCACGCTGACGTTGTGCGCCACCACGTCGTGGAGTTCGCGGGCGATGCGGGCCCGCTCGGCGGCGGCCGCGATGCGGGCCTGCTGGTCGCGTTCCCGCTCGGCCCGCTCGGCGCGTTCCACCAGGCTCTCGACGTAACGGCGGCGGGTGTTGGCGTACATGCCGCCGATCCACACGGCGACGACGAAGACCGAGGCCGACGGCCACGCCCGCATGGGATCGGGAGACCAGCTCAGCATGGCGAGCAGCAGGCCTCCCTCGGCGACCACCCCGGCGGCCAGCGCCCACCGGCGCGGGCAGCGGGCGGCGACGCCGTACATCGCTACGAGCACCGCCAGGTTCGCGGGCAGGACGGCGATGTTCAGCAGCCACTGCGCGAAGCTGACCACGGACACCACCGCGAACACCTCACGCGGGTGGTTGCGGCGCCACAGCAGCGGCACGACGAGAGCGGCGGACAGCAGCAGCAGCACGGGCACGCCGACGTGCCGCGCGTGCATCATCCCGCTGGTGCGACTGAACGCCTCGACCGTCGACACGCACAAGAGCGCCAGCGGGGAGATCGCCAGCGTGTCCACGATCCTGCTGTGGCGCCGAGTCCAGGCGCGCATACTGCCGAACACGTTCTCAACGATACGTATCAGCTGTTCACAAAGGTCTCACCCTTGCGACGGATACCGCCGTACGACTCAGGTCGCAGTCGACGGCGGCCCTTACGCGATTCTTACGGATCACGGCGCATCCTTGTTACCGGGAACGCTTCTTGAAGCGGGGTAAAGGGAGATCTGAATGGCGGGTCAGGACGCGGTGCCGCGCGGTGTTGAGGACGAGCCGCGCGGCCCGCGCCCTGAGTCGGCCGCCATGCCGCAGGGGAGTGCTGTAACGGAGGTGAGCATCGTGCCGCAGGGGAGTGCCATGCCGCAGCCGGTGTCTCCGGCCGGTCCTGCGAGCCCTCCCGGACCGCCCTCATTCGTCGGCCCCGCGGGCATATCGCCGGGGGCCCCAGGACCACGTCCGGCCGGCTACGCGAACGCGCGCCGCGCCCTTCCCTCGGGCAGGCCCGCGATCCTTCCGCCGGGCACCACCTCGATCCCTCCGCTGGGCGGCGGGTCCGCGTTCGGCCCCGGAGGGGCCGGATGGCAGGCCCCCGGCTGGCGGGAAGCGGCTACGCATCCCGCGGGCGCCCTGCGAAGCGAGTCCGTCCGGTCGCCGGGGGGCCTGGGCGGACGCCTGACGGAGCGGCTGCCGCGTGGCCAGACCGGGCGGCTGATCACTGTCGGCATCGCGTCGGCGCTCGTCGGAGCGCTCCTCGGCGGTGGCGTCGTAGCCGCCACCGGTCTGATCTGGGATGAGGCGCACGCCGGGGCGAGCCGGGAGGCCGGCGGCGATCAGGACGGCCTGTTTCCTCGTGGTGGGAACCTCCCGGGCGGCGAGGACGGCCGCCTGCCCCAGTGGTGCCGGCGCACCGAGACCGGCATCGTCTGCCGGCCGAACGGCTGAGACGTCTTCTCCGGCAGGCGCGTGCCGACGGGGCGGCCGGCACGCGCCTGCATGTTCTCCCGGCGGGCCGATGCTCACCGGGTCCGCGGAACCACCGCGGTGCCTCGCATCACGGGGCCCGGCGGATCAGCCGAGGATCACTGGAGCGCGCGCCGGTCCGCGTGCAGGGGTCGCGCGAGCCGTACGGTGATGAACTCGTCGTTGTCGGCCTTGCCCGCCGTGCGGCCGGACGAGAACGGGAAGTTGTTGTCGTTCAGCAGCGCGAGCGTGTGGTCGTCGAGCAGGGCCACGTCCTCGATCGTCTGGAACGGGAAGCGGAACGTCCGCCCGAAGCCGCCGAGACCCCTGGGGTTGGCCAGGTTCAGCAGGTCGGCGACGAGAGTCTTGTCCATGCGCCCGTCGTGGTCGCGGTCGGCGGCGTCCGCCAGGTAGACGCGCTTGAAGGCCGCGGCGTCACCCTGCTCGTTGTCCCGCTCGATGACCAGGAAACGGTTGTCGTCCACGGAGATCGCGTCTCCGATGGCGTTCGACGGCGACTCCAGCCGATAGGTCCGCCATGCCGAGCCGTACCGGCCCGTGCGCAGGTCGAAGTCGTACATGCGCAGGTCGCCGGGGGTGTCACCATCCACCGTCCCCTCCAGCAGGGGGTGGAGGTGACGGCCGTCGACCGAGCGCGCCATGCCCTCGAACCCCTTGCTGCTGCGGATGTTCGGCTGCCCGCCGTTCAGGTCCGGGTTCTCGGGAGCCTTGACCCCGGGCAGCGGGATCGGAGCCCGCAGGAGCCGCCCGGAGGACGAGAAGTGCAGCAGGAACGGGCCGAACTCGTCGCCGATCCAGTAGGTGCCGTCGGACGACCGCACGATCGACTCCACGTCGAAGTCGGCGCCGGTGAGCACCCGATCCGCCCGGGTCAGGGCGAACGGCACGCGCTTGTCGGGGTCGCTCAGGTTGAACCCGCCGAGCACCTTCAGCGTCCCGTCCCTGAGGCCGGGCCTGATCCGGTGGACCCGCAGCAGGAAGTCCGCGCTGTTGGCCTTGTTGCCGTAGCCGTTGTCGGACAGCACGTCGTAGGTGCCGTCACCTCGTCTGACGACGCCGCTGAAACCCTGGACGGGCTGCCCGGAGAAGGGCGCGGCGATGCCGTTGAAGGGCCCGGCGCCGATGGCCGACCCCGAGGGCTCGCTGCCGGGGACGAAGGTCTCGGCGGGCAGGACGGCGAATCCCGTGAGCGTCGCCTGGCCGAAGTCCGCGGGCCGGGGAACGGCCATGGCGGGGGACGACAGTCCGAGGGCCAGCGCGGCGGCACCCAACGTGATCGAAAGCTTTCTCATGACGAGCACGTTAGGGACGCCGCGTGACAGACGCCCCAACAGCAGGCGGCCACGGTCGAACAACTGGCCCTTCGGCCGCCACCGTGGAAGTCTCCGCACGACGTCACTCCCGCTCACTCCGAGCACGCAGCAGAGCGATGGCCGTGCGGATAGCCGCGGTCCGCGAACCCGCTCCTCCGGCGGATACAAACCGCTCCAGGAAAGACAGATCGTCGGCCCCGAGCATGAGGTTCAATTTCGCGAGCGCGGGCCGCTCGGAGTTCGGTGACTTTCGATTCTTCGAATTTTGCTGCGACTCTTCATTATTATTCTCTGCATTTCGGTGGGGTCGACGAGATTCGAACTCGCGCTGTACGGTACCTAAAACCGTTGCCTCTGCCAATTGGGCTACGACCCCTTTTCCTCTTCCTTTTCCTGCGAAATTCTCGGTCTGAGAATGACAGTTAGGACAGAGAAATCGGAGATTGTCTTTTCTGTTGTCCAGCCAATTGCCATTGATGTGATCGATGTGCAATGTCAGCGGCCGGCCCTGCCAGGCGCCGCCTATCTTACAGTCTGCGCAGGAGTAGGGAACTCCTACTTCTCGCAGCGCCCGCCTGAGCTTGCGAGGCTTCTCGCGACCGGAGCCCGGAGGCAGCAGCACCAGGATCTCCACAGGCAGGTAACGCCGCGGGGCCGGGGCGCTCTTGTTCGGCGAGGGCCTGCCGAAGTGGGAGGTGTCGATTCCGAAGTGCTTGAGGCGGCGGCTGATGTGGGCGTGTGCCCCACCCGACCACGGGATGCCGAGACAACGCAGTACGTCAGCGACGCTGCTCGCGGTTGCCGCCGCGTCGGCGAGCAGCTCCGGGGTGTACTTGTACTTCGCCATGCCCCGGAATGTATCGGCTGTCGCCGACAATTCCGGAGGCTTCGCGAAAGGGGTGGATCAGGAAATTCCCAGCTCTTTTACGAGGCGGGCGACGTGGCCGGTGGCTTTCACGTTGTAGAGCGCCTTCTCGACCTTTCCGTCGGGGTCGATGACGAACGTGGACCGGATGACGCCCATCACGGTCCTGCCGTAGTTCGTCTTCTCGCCGTACGCGCCGTAGGCCTTGTGCACGTCGAGACCGGTGTCCGACAGCAGCGGGAACGTGAGCGCGTCGCGCTCGCGGAACTGCCGCAGCTTGGCCGGCTTGTCCTTGGACACGCCGAGCACCACGAGCCCCTGCTCGGTCAGGGCGCCGAGGTTGTCGCGGAAGTCGCAGGCCTGCTTGGTGCACCCGGGGGTCATCGCCGCCGGGTAGAAGTACAGGATGACCCGGCGGCCGCGGAAGGACTCCAGCGAGACCTCGTTGTCGTCGGCGTCGGTAAGGGTGAAGTCCGGCGCGGCGTCGCCGGGCTGGAGCTTGCTCATCACGTCCTCCGGAAAAGGTGACCCGCGGCGATCGGCGGGCAAGCGACAACCAAACTACCGGCTCGGCCGCTGCACGGGGCGACCGCCGGACCTGGCAGACTGATCACACACGAATACCACAGGAGGGGGATCGCATGGCGGACACCGATCCCGATGCGCTGGAAAAGAGGATCGAGCGCACGCGGGCGGAGCTCGCTCGCACGGTCGACGCCATCGCGGACCGGGTGAGCCCGAAGCGCGTCGCCGAGCGCGGCGTGGCGAAGGCCAAGTCGAACGCGATGGACTTCGTCGCGTCCGTGGAGGACCTGGTGCTGGGCACGCCGCGCGGGATCACGACGTACGGCCCGGGGGACGCCGAGGCCGAGCCCGGCGAGTATCCGGCGCGCAGCCTCGCTCCGGTGCTCATCGGCGTGGGGATCGTGGTGGCGGTCGGCGCGACGATCGTGCTGCTGCGCCGCCGGTCCCGCTGACCGGCCCGCACCGATCACGAAGAGCCGGAGGGCAGGGCGTCAGAGGAACGTCATGCCCTCGCCCCGGTAGGTCGGGACCTCCTCGGTCACCCGGTCCCCTTCGACCAGGTGCAGGACGGGGAAACGCTCGCACAGCTCCCCGGCCTTGGCGTGGCGGAACCAGACGCGGTCGCCGAGGCGCAGCCCGGCCGCGGCCTCCCCGAGCAGGGGCGTCTGCACCTCGCCCGCTCCCTCGTCCGGGTGGTAGCGAAGCCCGTGCGGCAGGTACGGCTGGGGCAGCCGGGTGGGTCCCGCCGCTCCGGAGGCGGGATAGCCCCCGCCGAGCACGGTCACGACCTCTGCGGAGGGCCGGCGCACCACCGGCAGGGCGAACAGCGCCGCGGGACGGCCGGTGAAGCCGCGGTAGAAGTCGAACAACCGGGGGTGGAAGAACCCCGAGCCCGCCGCGACCTCGGTGATCGCCCGTTCGGCGATGGTCTTCTCGATGCTTCCCGTGCCGCCGCCGTTGACGAACTCCAGGTCGGCGACCTGCCGTACGGCCCGCACGATCCGGCCGCGCCGTACGGCCAGCTCGCGGCGCGACCGCCGCTGCATCCAGCGCACCGCCCCGCCGTACGGCCCGGGGACGGCGTCGCCCACCCCGGCGATCTGCGCCTCGTACGCCATGAGCCCGGCCAGGCGCAGCCCGGGCCGCCGGACGATGTCGGCGGCGATGGCGGCGGCCTGCCCGGGCTCGCGGACCGGCGACCGCAGCGCGCCCGCGCGGAACCTGCCGCCGAAGGCTGTGAAGCCCGCGTCGATGTCGAGGCAGACGCGGATGGGGTGAGGCGTCCGGAGGCTCTCGATCAGGTCGAGGTGCTCGGGCGAGTCGACCGTCACCGTGATCTCCCGGGCCGCGGCCTCGTCCGACCCCAGGGCGCGCAGGGCCGTCCGGTCGGCCGTCGGGTACGCCACGAGCACGTCCCGAAGGCCGGTGGAGGTCAGCCACAACGCCTCGGGCAGCGTGAACGCCATGATTCCCGAGAAGCCGTCCATGGCCAGGACCCGCTCCAGCACGGCGCGGCAGCGGATCGACTTGCTCGCGACGCGGATCGGTTTGCCCCGGGCCCGGCGCGCCATGCCGGCCGCGTTCGACCGCAGGGCGTCCATGTCGAGGACCGCGAAGGGGGGCTCCAGGTGGGCCGTCGCCCGGTCGAGGCGCTGCCGGTCGTCCATGGGGGCAGCCTAACGCGGAGTACATGAGCCTGGTTCACGTTAATTGGCCCAGGCAAAATCTCGGCCGGGAAGCCGCCATGATCGCCCATCCGGGCGGGTGTCCCGCCCGGCGCGGCGCGGCGCCGATATACCCATGAGTGCGTGACTACCGAGCGGGCCCTGCGCGGTGCGCGGGAGGGGTGAGCGGCTGATGAGCATCCTGCAGGAGATCCTGACGGGTTCGTCGGCCAGGAGCGCCAGGACCACCACCAGCGGCGCCGGGGATGCCGGAGGCGTCACGGGCGCCGGCGGCGACATGCGCGCGGAATACGCCGAGGACGCCGTACGCGCCACGGGAGGCGGAACCGCCATCCGTTCCGGACCCGCCGGCTGGGCCCGGAGCGACGAGGGCGCCGGAAGAGGCGGCACGACGGTTCCGGAGGACGGCACGGCCGGTCGTCGCACCGTCGCACGTGTCCTGCGGCCGGGACGCACTCCCGCCGCGATCGTCGTCGCCGCCGTGCTCGCCCTGCTCGGCTGGGCGCTCACCGCCCAGGCCGTCGCCGTCATGCTCAGGGTGCCCGTGCCCTGGCGGCTGCCGCCCCGCCTGCTGAACCTCACCCTGGCCGACCCGGCCGTCCCGCTCGCCGCGGTCGGCATGATCGTCTGCGGCGCGGGCCTGGTGGCCCTCGCCGTCGTGCCCGGCCGTCCCCGTCTCGTGCCCCTGCGGTGCGAGGACCCGCTGCTCGCGATGGGCCTGACCCGCGTCGGGCTGCGTCGCACGCTCATCTCCTCGGCCCGCGAGGTCGAGGACGTCCGGCGCGCCAACGTCCACATCCTGCGCGGCCGGATCGAGGTCACCGTGGTCACCGGCACGGCCAGGACCGGGGCGGTGCTGCGCGAGGTCGGCGCGGCCGTGGGCGACCGCCTCGCCGGCCTCGGCGTCCAGGCCCGCCACGAGGTGGTCGTACGGCTCCGGGGGAGGGGAAACTGACATGCGTCCGCGTCTGGGAAACCGTGTCGGACTGCTCCTCGTGGGTCTGGTGCTGGTCGCGGGGGGACTCGGCCTGCTGGCCGTCGCACGGCGGCCCGGGTCGCCGCCGGTCGGCGTGGGCGTGCTCGGCGGCAGGCCGTGGGCGCTCCCTCTGCTGGCCGGGGCGGCGATGCTGGTCGCCCTGGTCGCGACCCGCTGGCTCGTCCTGGCCCTCGGCTGGGGACGGGTCGGCAGGCGCACCGGCGCGGGCATCGCGATGCTCGGCGTGGCGCTCAAGGGCGTCGAGGGGATCGGCCGCCTGTCGGTCAGAGTCGTCGGGGACGGCAGGCTGCGGGTGTCGGTGTCCCTGCAGCGATCGGCCGACCTGCGGCAGGTGATCAGGAGGCTGGACGAGTCGGCGGTCTCACGCCTTCGCCGCACGGTCGGCCGGGACGACGCGCCCGCCGTCGTCCGCCTGCACGTTCGCGGACGCTGACCGTCTCCGGCCCCCGGCCGCGGTCCGGGCGGGGGAGCCCGCTGGGGCCACGGGGGCGCCGAGCGCCAGCCCGGCGGCCAGGCAGGCGAGCGGCACGACGGGCACCACGTAACGGTGGTCGAAGGCGGCGATCAGTGGCGGCAGCAGGAGCAGGACCATCGCGGCGGTCCACGGCAGCAGCGCGGCCCACCGCCGCGCGAGCACCCCGGCGAGCCCGGCCAGCAGCACCACCACCGCCAGCAGCGGCCCCCGCAGGAAGCCCTGCTCCTGGTAGGCGCGCAGCCATCCCGCGAACGGCTCGGCCACCCGCGTGTCCCCCGAGGCGCCCTGGTAGGCGGTGGTGAGCTCGGCCGCCGTACGGCCGCCGGAGGCCACCTTGGAGGTGAACGGCTTCACCGAGGCGGGAAAGACGTACGCGCTCTGCGGCCCCGGGGAGGGGTACGGCCTGCGGTCCCACTCGAACGCCCACAGGGCGTCGTGCAGACCGGTCGCCAGGAAGTCGAGCGGCTGGCTGCGGATCGCCAGCGAGGCGAACTCGCCCGCCAGCCGCTCCCGGTCCTTCTTGACCCGCTGGATGGGGGAGCGGGCGTCCCAGATGTAGGCGGGCGCGGCGAGCCGGGGCCCCGACGGGCACAGCACCGCGAGGTCCCGCGGCGGCTTCATCACCGCGCAGTCGGCGAAGGTCATCGTGCGCGACCACAGCCAGGTGCTGCTGCCGCCCATCCCGTACGACCCGTGGGCGTCGTGGAACCAGACGGCGTACCCGCCGAGGACGGCCGAGGCGGCGGCGAGCCCGGCGAGCGCGGTCCGCCAGCGCCGGGCGAACAGCGCCGGGAGCAGCGCGAGCGCGATCAGCGGCAGCCCGAGGGTCCGGGTGACCGTCGCCAGCCCGAGCAGCAGCAGCGCCACGACGACGAGCCATCCGCCCGGCCGGGGCCGCCACAGCAGGATCGTCACCGCGGCCACGACCAGGGCGGTGAACAACAGGTCGGCCATGACCAGGTGTTCGAGCTGGATCTGGTGGACATCGAGCAGCACCGGCGCGGCGGCGAGCGCCGCCCCCCAGCCCGGCAGCCGCGTACGGCGGCGCAGCAGGGCGTAGACGCAGACCGCCATGCCGAGGCCGAGCAGGTGCTGGACGACCACCACCGCGGTGACGCTGTGCAGAGGGCTGAGCGCCCACAGGAACAGCGAGTAGCCGGACGGCCGGGACGGCAGGGGCCGCAGGTCGAGGGCGGAGCTGAGGTAGGCGAACGAGTCGGCCCAGAACCACAGCGCGGGCCGGTAGCCGAGCACGGCGACCGCGCGCAGGGCGGCGCCCGCCGCCAGCAGGACCAGGAACGCCCGATGCGGGCGCAGCGCCTCGCGCCACCTCACGTGACGGCCCTCCTCCTCGTCGGCGAGATCACCACCTTATTGGGCGTCCGCCGGCGTGCCGTCCGCGCCCGCGAAGGGGGATCAGCACTCGATGACGTTCACGGCGAGGCCGCCGCGTGAGGTCTCCTTGTACTTGTCGAGCATGTCCCTGCCCGTGTCACGCATCGTCTTGATGGCCTTGTCGAGCGGCACGAAGTGCCGGCCGTCCCCGCGCAGCGCGATGCGCGCGGCGGTCACGGCCTTGATCGAGGCGACGGCGTTGCGCTCGATGCACGGGATCTGGACCAGGCCGCCGATGGGGTCGCACGTCAGGCCGAGGTTGTGCTCGATGCCGATCTCCGCCGCGTTCTCCACCTGCTCGGGGGTGCCGCCGAGGGCCTCGGTGAGGCCCGCCGCGGCCATCGAGCAGGCGGAGCCGACCTCGCCCTGGCAGCCGACCTCCGCGCCGGAGATGGAGGCGTTCTCCTTGAACAGCACGCCGATCGCGCCCGCGGTGAGCAGGAACCGGACGACGCCGTCATCTCCGGCGCCGGGAAGGAACCGCGTGTAGTAGGAGAGGACGGCCGGGATGATTCCGGCGGCGCCGTTGGTGGGAGCGGTGACGACCCGGCCGCCCGCCGCGTTCTCCTCGTTCACGGCCAGCGCGAACAGCGTGATCCAGTCCATCGCCCGCAGCGGGTCGGCGCCGTCGGCCTCGCCCTGGAGCTTGCGGTGGAGCTGGTGCGCCCGGCGCCGCACCTTGAGCCCGCCCGGCAGGACGCCCTCGCGGGTGGTCCCGCGCCGCACGCACTCGGCCATGACGGCCCACAGGTGCAGCAGGCGGGCCCGGATCTCCTCCGGCGTACGGCCGAAGGCCCGCTCGTTCTCCATCATCAGCCCGGAGATCGACAGGCCGGTCTCCGCGCAGTGCGCGAGCAGTTCCCGCCCGGTCGTGAAGGGGTACGGCAGCACCGTGTCGTCGGGCTTGATCCGGTCGGCGCCGGTGGCGTTCTCGTCCACCACGAAGCCGCCGCCGACCGAGTAGTACACCTTCTCGCGCAGCACGGCCTCGTCGGCGTACGCCGTGAACCGCATGCCGTTCGGATGGTGGGGGAGCGACACCTTGCGCTCGAAGACGAGATGCTCGCCGACGACGAACGGGATCTCCCGGAGGCCGTGCAGCGTCACCGTGCCGCTCGCCCGCATCGCGGCCAGCCGTTCGTCGACGGTGTCGACGTCGACCAGCTCGGGCTTGTCGCCGGACAGGCCGAGCAGGACCGCCTTGTCGCTGCCGTGACCCTTGCCGGTCAGGCCGAGCGAGCCGTACAGGACGGCCTCGACCCGGGTGACCTTCTCCAGCAGTCCGTCCTCGTGCAGCCCGCGGGCGAACCTGTGCGCCGCGGCCATCGGGCCGCCCGTGTGCGAGCTGGACGGCCCGATCCCCACCTTGAACAGGTCGAAGACGCTGATCGCCATTGATCGTCGCCCTTCCCGTGCGCGGCCGGGACCGTCAGGACTCGCCGGAGGTGAGGGTGCCGTACTCCGCCGCTGACAGCAGGTCCTCCGGCTCCCCCTCCACGCGCACCCGGAACAGCCAGCCGTCGCCGTACGGGTCGGTGTTGAGCAGGGAGGGGTCGTCCACGACGGCGGAGTTGATCTCGACGATCTCGCCGCCGACCGGGGCGAAGATGTCGCTCACCGACTTGGTCGACTCGACCTCGCCGACCGCGTCACCGGCCGCCACCGTCGTGCCCGCCTCCGGCACCTGCACGAACACCACGTCGCCGAGCTGCTCGGCGGCGTACTCCGTGATGCCCACCGTCACGGTGAGGCCGTCGTCGATCCCGGCCACCCACTCGTGCTCCTTGGTGTAGCTCAGCTCCTCGGGAATGCTGCTCACTTGCTCCTCCTGTAGAAAGGCAGATCGACGACGTCGACCGGTTCATGGCTGCCCCGGATGTCGACCGTCAGGCCGCCCTCGCGGAGGGCGTCCTCGGTGACGTACGCCATGGCGATCGGCTTGCCGAGGGACTGCGACGGCGCGCCGCTGGTCACCTCGCCGACGACGGCACCCTCCCGGGTGACGGGGTAGCCGTGGCGGGGCACCCGGCGGCCACGGGCCACCAGCCCGACCAGCCGCCGAGTGGAGCCGTTCTGCGCGGCCCGTTCCAGGGCGGACCGGCCCACGAAGTCGCCCGGCTTGTCGAAGCGGACGACCCGCCCGAGGCCGGCGTCGAACGGGGTGGCCGAGGAGGTCAGCTCGTTGCCGTACAGCGGCATGCCGGCCTCCAGGCGCAGCGTGTCGCGGGCCGACAGCCCCGCGGGGACGAGCCCGAGGCCACGGCCCGCCTCGCCGAGCGCGTCCCACAGGGGTACGGCGTGCTCGTTGAGGACGAACAGCTCGAAGCCGTCCTCGCCGGTGTAGCCCGTCCGCGCGATCAGGGCGGGCGCGCCGGCGACGACACCGGGGAGGATGGCGTAGTACTTCAGGCCGTCGACGTCCGCGTCGGTCAGCCCGCGCAGGATCTCGGCGGCACGCGGCCCCTGCACGGCCACCAGCGCGTACTCGTCGGACCGGTCCGTCACCCGCGCGTCGTACCCCTCGGACCGGGCGGTCAGTTCACGCGCCACGACGGCGTAGTTGGAGGCGTTGGCGACGACCATGTACCGGTCCTCGTCGAGGCGGTAGACGATGAGGTCGTCGAGGATGCCGCCGTCCTCGTCCACGATCATCGTGTAGCGGGCGCGGCCGGGAGCGAGGATGCTGAGGTGGCCCACCAGGGCGTGGTCGAGCGCCTCGCCCCCCTGCGGGCCGGTGACGAAGATCTCCCCCATGTGGGAGAGGTCGAACAGGCCCGCGGCCGTGCGCACCGCGTTGTGCTCGGCCGACTCGCTGCCGTACCGCAACGGCATCTGCCAGCCGGCGAAGTCGGTCAGGGTCGCGCCAAGGCGTTCGTGTACCCCGCGGAGCGGGGTGGATCGGGACATGCGGACCTCGGAAAGGACGGATGCTGCACTGAACTATCGGGCATCCTCCCCCTCTGTCATCGGCGCCTGAGAGCTTCGTCCGATCTTTGCCGGACTTTCACCTTCGGCGAGGCCTCGCGGCCTTCTTTCCAGAGGTCACCTGGCCCGCGCGGTCCTTTGCCTTGAGAGGTTCGCGGGGAGGGCTTGCTCCTTCAGGGGCCCTGACCGGCTGCCAGGACGCTCTCCCGCACGGGATGATCGGTGCGCTGCCAGCCTAGTGGTTCGCCGCCGTCCTCGTAACCTGCCGGGTCGCCCGCTTTGCCGCACCCACGGTGTCCGCCCAAACCATCAGCGCCGGGCTATCGATAGAACAGGCCGAGCGGAAGCCGCGCAACGCGATGTCGATCTCATGCATCTCGTAAGGGTCGAGGCGGCCGGAAAAGTCGCCGAGCCGGGTGGCGTCCACGGCGCTGAGCTGGTCGACGAGCACCCGTGTCGTCTTGCCTTCCACCTCGATCTCCGGCCGGAACACCGCACGGCCCGCGCTGGTCGAGGTGGGGGCGACGACGAGAGTGGACAGGGCGAAACCGTCTGACTGCAGCACTATCGCGAACCGTTCACCACGCTGCTCGTGGCCGACGGCCCCACGAGGGGCGCGCAGCCGGTAGACGTCACCACGCATCCGGATGCCCAAGCTCCTGGCGGATCGCGCGGATCTCGGCCAGGTCGTCCGGGTCCTTGCCAAGTCTCTCCGCGTCCGCGCGGGCCTGCTCCAGCCAGCGGAGGCGGTCGGCGAGCCTGATGGCCTCGCGCACCACGTCTGTCGCCGACCGTCCGTCGGCCGTCAGCCGGGCAAGGATCTGCTCGGTCGTCGGATCAAGCTCGATCGTCAGCACAGCCATATTGTCACTGTAGGTGAGCGTCACGCGCAGGTCTTCTGTCACATTGGGTGACCTAGTTCGCGCTCGGAGTGATACCCCTGGGGGTCGTGCGGCCACGGGCGGGAAAGGCGCTCAAGGCGTCGCCGGTGAGGATCCGCTGGTGGAGGGCCTGGGTGTCGGGGGACGGCTCGGTGCCGAGGCGGTCGACCAGGGTGCGGCGCAGCCGCTGGTAGGAGGCGAAGGCGTCGTGGGTCCGGCCCGAGCGGTGCAGGGCCAGCATGAGCTGCCGGTGGGGGCGTTCGCGCAGCGGGTGCCGGGTGGCCCACTGGGCCAGGCCGCCGACGATCTCGCGGTGGTGCCCGAGCGCCAGCCGTACGTCGAAGAGGTCCTCGGTCACCGCCCGCCGATCCTCGTCGAGCCGTTCGGCCCACACGCGGAGCCCGTCGACCTGCCGCACATCGAGGAGGGCGTCGCCCCGCCACAGGCTCAGCGCGTTCTCGAACAACCGCGCCGCATTGTGGTAATCGCCATTCTCGCGAGCGATTCTGCCCTGCGCCACCCATTGGTTGAATTCTGCAACGTCCACGGACCCCGGCCGGACGGAAAGAAGGTATCCGCCCTTCACCGTACGGACCGGAGAAAGGCCGGGGTCGCGAGGGGAGAGCCGCCGCCGCACCTGGGCGACGTAGGTGGTAAGATTGCGCGGCGCCGAAATAGTGGGACGGCCATTCCACAGTAGTGCGGTGAGCTGGTCCCGGTGCAGCGCGATATTCGCATTAAGGACGAGCAGCGCCAGGAGCTGCCGATGTCTCGCGGCGAGGCCGGCGATGGCGTCTCCTCGGTCGTTCATGGCCGAAAACGGTCCGAGCACGGCGTATAACACGGTTCCCCTCGCGCAAGGCAGCGTGAACGCGCCGACGACGGCGGCTTTGATCGGCGTTTGACGATATCTCTCCCCGCCTTCATTCGTCAAAATTACGCGTTTTCCGGCCGCCCGTAGATGTGTTGTCGGCCACTCGGCATTGCGTTCCGTAAAGTCATGAATGCCCAGCGAACATGCACGTGCATGTTATGAAATCGGTTACATCACCGGGATTCGCCATGAGGCGGTGCAAAAAGGCAGCAAGTGGGATCCCCACCGGGCGATGATTGCCGGGGCCGGACGAACGCCTGGCCACCCGGTCCCACGAGGTCGCCCTCCCGGACCTCCCGTCACCGTTGCGCTCGTGCTCGCGGCGACCTCGCGGCGCAGGCGTGGTTGATCTGGGTGGTGGTTACGCGGGAGGACGCCGACGCCGATACGGCCGGCGACTCCCGCGTGCGCGTCGTTCTGTGGAGCCTGTACTCACTGGCCGCGGGCGCGTTCCTGTCGCACCTCGTGCCTGCGCGCGCTCGGTGTCGCCCTCGACCTGCCGCCGAGGGCCGGGGCCACGGCGCTCACACTGGTCAAGCTGTTCCATTTCCCTCGGCGGCTGGACCGGGGACGGGCGCGTGGTGCTTCACCCGACAGCGGGTACGTAGGCGAGGGACGCGCCGATCTCCGGGTCGCCGGCCAGGATGCGCTGGTGGAGGGTCCGCGTGCCGGTAGCGGGCCCGGCGCCCATCTGGTCGACGAGAGTCCGGTGAAGGCGCTGGTAGGCCATGGACGCCTCATGAGTGCGACCGGATCTGTGCAGGGCGAGCATGAGCTGCCGGTGAGGGCGTTCACGCAGCGGGTGCGTCGACGCCCACTGGGCCAGGGCGCTGACGACCTCGTGGTGCTGCCCGGCTGCCAGCCGTACGTCGAACAGGTCCTCGGTGACGGTGCGCCGGTCCTCGTCGAGCCGATCGGCCCACACCGCGAGTGCGTCGACGCGCCTGAGATCGAGCAGGGCGTCGCCCCGCCACAACCGCAGGGCGTCGCCCAGCAGTTCGGCCGCATCGTGGTAATCGCGATTGTCCCGGGCCGTTCTTCCGTGCATTGTCAGGTAATTGAACTTGTCGACATCCACGGAGTCCGAGGGTGCGGAAAGGACATAGCCGCTGCCGACCGTCCGCAGCGCGGAGTTCGCCGGTTCGCGAGGGGAGAGCAGGCGGCGCAGGCGCGCGATGTAGGTGGTGAGATTGCGGCGGGCGGAGTCGGGCGGACGACCGTTCCACAGCAGGTCGATCAGCCTGTCACGATGCATGACGATGTTCACGTTGAGCAGGAGCAACGCCAGGAGCTGCCGCTGCCTCGGCGTGAGCTCCGCGATGACCTCGCCCTGGACGTCGAAGGCCAGGAACGGTCCAAGCAGCGCGTACAGCACGGTCCCCCTCGCGCATGGCGGCTAGTGAGCGGTTTTCGCTTCGACGGCTTCCCCGGTGTCCGCTGAAATCAGCATGCAAGGAACGGACATAAGTGTCTTGTCTTTTTCTGCACACTTGATGTCGTTTCGTGCAGGGTGCCGGTGAGCTCTGGCCCCGCCCACGGCTGTCACGGAGGCGGGATAGGTGACGTAGGTCGAAAATGTGTTGGTTGTATGTCGATGATCCGTAGCGTCTGGCGCGTATGCCCCCGGCCTGTGGAGCGTCGATATGATCCCCCCTCTTCGGCAGATGCTCGCTGTCACCGCTCGGAATCGGCAGGTGAAGCGACGAACACGGCTCAGGGCGGTGGTGACCGGCCTGGCCATGGTGGCGGCCCTGCTGGTGGTGCCGCCCGCGGTCGCCGCGCCGGTGGCCAAGGCGGCGCCGGCATCCCCGGCTCCGGTCTCCGAGCGTCCCGACGCGACGTCGGCGGCGCTGACGGCACGGTTGCAGAACTCTCCGGTCGAGGACCTGTCGGCGCGTACGGAGGACTCGACGACGGTCTATCTGCCGGACGGCTCGGCGAGGACGGAGATCTTCGCCGGTCCGGTGCGCGTGAAGCAGAACGGCGCGTGGACGCCGGTGGACACCACGTTGGTGGAGCGGAACGGCCATCTGGAGCCGAAGGCGGCCGCGGCCGGGGCGCAGGTGGAGATCTCGGCCGGTGGTGACGGCCCGCTGGCCGAGCTGGTCACGGGGTCGGGCAAGGACGAGCACCGGATCGGCGTGCGCTGGCCGACCGCGCTGGGCAGGCCGCAGGTCTCAGGCAACACCGCGACGTGGGCGAACATCGCGCCCGGCGCGGACCTGGTGGTGCAGGCGCAGCCGCGGGGGTTCGTGCACTACGTGGTGCTGAAGCAGAAGCCGACCGCGCCGGTGGAGATCCGGCTGCCGGTCGAGCTGGCCGGAGCCGATCTGTCCAAGGACTCCAGGAACCGGCTGAAGCTGGTCGACAACGCCGGCAAGGGCAAGGGTGACCTGGTCGCCGCGGCGCCGCCGCCGCACATGTGGGACGCGGCGGCGGCCGACTCCCCGGACGCGGGTAAGCGGTCGGAGGTCGGCTCGGCGATCGAGAAGGGTTCCGACGGCCCGGTCCTGGTGCTGAAGCCGTCGATGGACTTCCTGAACGCGCCGGACGTGACGTACCCGGTGACGATCGACCCGTACATGCAGATGACCCTGCAGACCGACACCTTCGTCTCCGACGACTACCCCAACTCGGCGACCTCGGCGACCTGGCTGCACGTGGGCCGGTTCGGGTCGGGGACGAAGACCGCCCGGACCTACCTGCAGTTCAAGCTCGGCGGGCTGATCAGCAAGCACATCATGAACGCCGACCTGTACCTGTCGAACTACAAGGCCAACGCCTGCGGCGGCGTGGCCGCCGGACTGGGCATCCGGGTCAAGCGGGTCACCTCCGCCTGGTCGTCGTCCACGCTGACGCAGTCGAACCACCCGACCTCGACCACGACCGGGATGGTGGACAACACCAGCCAGGCCTACGGGTACGACTCCAGCTGTCCGGAACACGACATGCTGTGGTCGAGCGAGGACATCGTGCAGTATTGGACCGACCACCCGACCGAGAACTACGGCCTGCAGGTCCGGGCGGTGTCGGAGACCCAGGCCACCAACTGGCGGATGTACCGCTCCTCCGAGAACACCGTCGGCGCGGACGGCCCGCGGCTGTCGATCCAGTGGAACTCCTACCCGACCGTTCCGCACCACCTGACCGTCAACCCCTCGGCGGGCGGCACGAACGGCGGCACGTTCGTCACCTCGCTCACGCCGACGCTGACCGGCATGGTCGGGGACGGGGAGTGGGACACCGAGACGATCAGCTTCTATCTGGAGCACGACCCGAGCTACCCGGCCGAGGGCACCGGCAGCGTGTGGACCGGCAGCGTGACCGGGATCCTGCAGGGCGAGCTGGGCACGGTGACCGTCCCGTCGGGCAAGCTGGTCGACGGCTACCACTACAGGTGGCGGGCCAGAGGCTACGACGGCACCGACTACTCCCGCGACTACTCCTCCTACCGGTACTTCACCGTCGACATGACCGCCCCGGCCGCGCCCACGATCTCCTGCCCTGACTACGCCTCGGGCGTCTGGACGGCGAAGGCGTCCGCCCCGGTGACCTGCACCCTCGACACCACCTCCGCCGACGGCGCGGGCTACTACTGGGGCCTGGACGACGCCTCGGCTCCGACCCTGGTCGAGGACAACGACGGCGGCGGCGACGCCAAGACGATCACGATCGACCCCGCCCAGGGCTGGCACACGCTGTCGGTCAAGGCCCGCGACATGGCGCTGCGCACCTCCACCGTGACCACCTACAGCTTCGGCGCAGGCGTCGGCGAGGTCACCGCGCCGCTGGCCGGCGACCGCACCCAGGCCGCCGTCACGCTGGGATCCCGCGCCGCCCCCGGCGCCACCGGGGTCCGCTACGAATACAAGGCCGACGTCAGCGCGAGCGGAACCTGGGCGGCGATCCCTCCGGCGCACGTCACCGTGCCGGGCTCGGCGACCCCCATCTCCGGCTGGCCGTACACCACCGTGACCACCGGAACCAGCGCGGTCTTCGGCTCGCTGTACTGGGACGTCGCGGCGACGATGGCCGCGGCCGGCCGGGGTGACGGTCCGGTTCAGGTGCGCGCCTGCTTCGTCAAGGCCTCCGGCGAGGCGTGCTCCGACGCACGCGAGTTCACCCTGGAGCGCGCCGCCTTCGGCTCCTCCTACGCCACCCAGCAACTGGGCCCCGGCGAGGTTTCCCTGCTGACCGGCGACTACTCGGTCTCCGCCACCGACGTGTCGGCCTTCGGGTTGTCGGTCTCGCGCGGCCACACCACCCTGGCCCCCGCCGCGGCGTCGGGCGCCGCAGGAGTGTTCGGCCCCGGCTGGACGGCGTCCTTCCCTGCCGGAGCCTCCAGCGTGTCGGGGATGCGGTTCGAGGACCACTCCGGCGCCGGGTACGTGCTGTTCACCGGTACCGACGGCTCGACCGAGACCTACACGGTCCAGCCCGACGGCATGTACAAGGGCATCTCCGACGCCTCCGACGGGTCCACGGTGACCAAGGACTCGGCTACACAGTTCACCCACACGGACACGGCCGGGACGAAGACCGTCTTCAGCGCCTCCGGCAGCGCGTGGACCATCACGTCGATCGACGAGGCGGGCGCCGGAAACACCACCGCCTACACCTACGACGCCTCCGGACGGGTCAGCCGGATGCTCGCCCCAGTCCCCGCCGGGGTCACCTGCACCACCCTGGTCGCCGGCTGCAAGACACTCGACATCACCTACGCTGCGAGCACCACGGCGAGCGGCGTGTCGAGTGGCTGGGGCGACTACACCGGCTTGGCCAAGGCCATCTCCTACACCGCCTACGACCCCGCCACCTCGGCGATGAAGACCACCACCGTCGCCACCTACGCCTACGACTCCACCGGCCACCTGCGCACGGTGACCGATCCCCGCACCACCCTGACCGTCACCTACTACTACGACGGAGCCGGCCGGGTCTCCCAGATCACCCCACCGGGGCTCAACCCCTGGCGGATCGACTACGACACCTCAGGCCGCCTGGCGGATGTCCAGCGCGAGGCCGGCACCACCGACATCGTCCAGGCCGTCTCCTACGGCGTGCCGATCAACTCACCTGTCGACGTCACCGGCGCCACCGCCGC
This sequence comes from Microbispora sp. H10949, assembly GCF_014161435.1. Taxonomy (NCBI): domain Bacteria; kingdom Bacillati; phylum Actinomycetota; class Actinomycetes; order Streptosporangiales; family Streptosporangiaceae; genus Microbispora; species Microbispora sp. H10949. The sequence goes on from NZ_JABBWZ010000010.1 coordinate 314,471, forward strand.
GACCTGGTCGCAGACCACCGACCTGCCTCGCACCGGCAGCGCGGTCTTTCCCTCCTGGCACGTGCCGCCACAGGCCGGCGACGGATCCTACGCCCCGGTGGCCGCCGACTACCCGTACGCCTCCCTGACGTACATGGACGTCAACGGCCGTGCGGTCAACACGGCGGCGTACGGCGCGGGCGCGTGGCAGGTCTCGGCGACGCGATACGACGACGATGGCAACGCCGTGTGGGACCTGAGCGCGGGCAACCGGACCGAGGCTTTGGCGCCCACATCCACCACGGACGCCTACGTGGCGGGGCGCGTCAGCAGCGCCGAGCGAGCCGACCTGCTGGCGGCCGTCACGGTGTACAACGACGACGGGGATGTCCTGACCAGTGACGGCCCCGCCCACCAGGTGATGCTCGCCGACGGCACGTTGGCGTCCGCCCGCCAGCACACCGCCTACACCTACGATGAGGGCAAGCCCGACCCGGACACCGACTACCACCTCGTGACGACCACAACCGTGGAGCCTCTGGTCGTGAACGGCGCAGGCACGGTCGCGGCGGCAGACATCCACATCGACAAGGTGGGCTACGGCCCAATAGTCTCCGGCGACCCCTCCGGCTGGGACCTCCGCCAGCCCACCAGCCAGAAGACCGTCGTCGCGGGCGGCACCGATACCGTCCGCAAGGTGCGGTACGACGATGCGGGGCGGGAGATCGAACGGCGTATGCCGTCATCGTCAGGCTCCGACGCGGGCACGACAACGACGACTCACTACACCGCCGCCGCCAACTCCTCGTACCCGTCGTGCGGCGGAAAGCCACAGTGGGCCGGACTGGTGTGCCGCACGGCCGCCGCGGCAAACCCCTCTGGCGGCGGGACCCTGCCCGTAACCACTGTCACCTATGGCTACTGGGGTCAGACCGCCCAGACCGTGGAGACATCGGGGTCGGCGACCCGAACCTCGACGGTCACGGTCGACGCCGCAGGCCGTATGGCCACGACCAGCATGACCGAGACTGGTGCCGGCAGCACTCCACTGCCGGACGGCACATACACCTACGACAGCGCGACCGGCCTGCAGACCGGATCCACCGCGGGCGGGGTCTCGGTCACGACCGCCTATGACGCGCTGGGCCGGGTGTACTCGACCACGGACGCGGACGGCAACACCGCTGTCACCACGTACGACGCGACGGGCCGGGTCGCCACACTGAACGACGGCAAGGGCACCTACACCTACACTTATGACGGCACCGACGCCGCCGGAAAGGCGGAGCGCCGCGGCGTCCCCACCGGCATCGCGGTCTCCGCTATTGGTTCGTTCACCGCCGCCTATGACGCCGGAGGCAACCTGATCAAGCAGGTGTACCCGAACGGCCTGACCGCCACCAGCACATGGGATGGCACCGGCAAGCAGACCGCGCTCACCTACGCCAAGTCGGGCGCGAACTGGCTGGCCTTCACCGCCATCCCCGACGCCGACGGCCGGACGGTGGAAGCGGCCGGGCCGAACGGCAGCCTGCAGCACTACACCTATGACACCGCCGGACGCCTGACCAAGGTCGCCGACACTTACAACCTGTCGTGCGAAACCCGCACCTATGGTTTCGATGTCGACAGCAACCGTACTTCTCAGCTGAGCTACCCAGCGGCCGACGACGGGTCGTGCTCCACGTCGACCACACCGACGACCGCAACGCATACCTTCGACTCGGCAGACCGGATCACCGACTCCGGGTACTCCTATGATGCCTTCGGCCGTACGACCGCGGTCCCGGCGGGGTCCGCGGCCAACGGCGCGGCGGTCACCGTGGGCTACTACGCGGGTGACATGGTCAGGACCCTCAGCCAGGCGTCCACGACCAAGACCTTCACCCTCGACCCGCTCGGCCGCATCCGCCAGACCACGTCCTCGGCCGGCACCCAGACGAATCACTACACGGCCAGCGGCGACTCCCCGGCCTGGATCGCTGAGGCGAGCGGCAGCTGGACCCGCAACGTCACCGCCTTCACAGGTTTGGCGGCGACGCAGACCAGCGGCGGGACGCTCACGTTGCAGCTCACGAACTTGCACGGGGACGTGGTCGCGACCTGTGCCGATAGCAGTAGTGCCACCGGCGTGGACAGCTACGCCGAACAGACCGAATATGGTCTGGACCGCTCGGTCAACACGAGCGACCGCTACGAGTGGCTGGGAGGCGCTCAACGAGCCAGCGACACCGTGGCCGACATCGTCCTCATGGGCGTCCGTCTCTACAATCCGGCGACCGGGCGATTTCTGCAGACCGATCCTGTCGAGGGAGGCGGCGCCAACGCCTATTCCTATCCCACCGACCCGGTGAACGGTTATGACCTGGACGGTAACTGCTGGGGGGCTGATCACGGGTTGTACAGCTGGTCGTACTGCTATATGACCTATGCCGACCACCCTCTTCATCAGCTCACGTTCCATCACTTCAAGTTCTGGGGGGAGGCGGCCGCCGAATGGCAAGCACTGTGGAAGCTATTCAAACTCAGGAAATTCCTGCGGGACATAAAGGCGGTCATCGGAGCCGTCACAAGTGTCTTGAAGAACCCGCGTGCAGCGGCCCAGCGGCTACGGAGCCTTTTCACCGCGACTTGCTGGAACAACAGGTTCGCCATGGCGCATTGTCTGGTCGCCATGAAGCTGCCCTCAGATATCGCGACGAGTCTCGCCGACTACATAAATGCGATCAAATATTGGAACGAATATTCGGGGGCGTCGACTATGGGCGCCCGATGTGCGGCCGTCCGTAAATACATGGGAGGCCGCGGGCCGCTGGCGCAGAAGGTCTGCGTAGGATACTGACATCGTCCGGCCGCCAGTGCTCATCGTCCCGCTCGGCAGGGCGGTGCGATGGGCACTGGCCTTGCCTTTGGAAGTGACAATGGAGCCGAGTGCAACCCCTCGGGCGCCGATTTCCGCCCCTTGGTACTGGAGCCTGCTGCTATTCGCTGTCTCGATCGTCATACTGGCCGGCAACTGGGACTTCTGGACTGTGCGTATAGTGTTCGGCCTCACCGCCGCAGTCTTCCTCTGGGAGATGATGCTGGGGTTGGCCGATGCGGCCGGGATGAATGAGGTGTTCTCACGGTTGAGGGGAACCGGGTTTCAGGCCGGTAGGCGACTTCGCGCCGCGGTGGCAGTGCTGGTTCTTCTGTCGGGCATGGCGGCGCTGTGGGTGGACATTCGCCACCAGCTGTCGTGGTACATGATCGTAATCAGCCTGTTCGGGCTCGCTTATCTGCTTTGGCTGCTGACCTCTCGGCGGGAATCGATAGAATGAATATTTTTCTGGCTATCATGACCGACTCGGCCGGCACTGGGGTGATAGGTGGAGGTGTAACCACTGCCCCTGCTAGAGGCGACTGGGGTCGCCGCTTCCGGATAAGGGGCAGTGTTTGGAATCCGACGATGAGTTTGCGCAATGGATCTCGCTGCTGAGAGAGGACGAGGCATTTGATGCCGAGGTGGATCGCCTCGGCGCGGAGGGCCGTTGTGTTCCAGTCATCGACTCGGTTTGAAGCCGGACATGCGAAACGGCGTCGGTGTGTGGATGTGCGGTTCCGGTCCGCATGAGGTCGCAAGAATAGGCAGAATAGAAGACGGCGAACTCCGCAAGCGCTGAGCCCTCGCCACGTTTCCCGTACGAGCGAGCGTGGTTCCACCCGGCTGACCGTCATGCCGACCACCTGTAGACGGAGGGGAACTGGACGATCTGCTCCGTCGCCTCGGCGGCGGCTGTATCTGTGGACGGCGGACTGACCGCCGCCAGACGATCAGGAGCGAGTTCGGGCGGCCTCGACGAGGGCGTGGAACAAGGGGCCGTCCTCGTCGGCCTCGGGGTGCCACTGGACGGCGAGGGCGAACGCCGCGCCGGTGACCTCGACGGCCTCGATCGTGCCGTCGTCCGAGCGGGCGGTGACCTCCAGGCCGTCGGCCAGGCGGTCGATCGCCTGGTGGTGGTAGTGCGCGGGGGCCAGCTCCTCGTCGCCGTAGACCTTGGCCAGTGACGGCGAGAGCCGTACGGGGAGGCGGCCGAAGACTCCGGGGGCGGGGGAGTGGCCGGTGTGGTCCACGACCGCGGGAAGGTGCTGGTGGAGGGTGCCGCCGAGCGCCACGTTGAGCACCTGGAGGCCCCGGCAGATGCCCAGGAACGGCAGCCCGGCCGCCAGCGCGGCGCTCATCAGCCCGAACTCGGCGTCATCCCGAAATTTCCGGATGTAGCCGGTCTGCTCGGCCGGGACGGCCCCGTACCGGGCGGGTTCGATGTCGCCCCCGCCCGCGATGATCAGCCCGTCGAGACGGCCGGTCAGTGCGGCGGGCTCCCCGGCGGGCGGCAGGATGACCGGCTGCCCGCCCGCCCGCACGATGTGGTCGACGTACATGTACGGCAGCAGCGCCGCGGGCATGTCCCACACGGTGAACCTCGCCGGCTCCACGTAGCAGGTGACGCCGATGACCGGACGGGACATGCCCTGCCTCCCCCTTCGTCTGACGAAACGCTTCCGCCCGGCCCCGAGCCCCTACAGCGGAGTGACGTACGCGCCGGAGATGCCGCCGTCGACCAGGAACTCCGAGGCGGTGATGAACGACGCGTCGTCGGAGGCGAGGAACGCGACCGCCGCGGCGATCTCCTCGGCCCGCGCGAAGCGCCCGATCGGCACGTGGACGAGGCGGCGCTGGGCGCGCTCGGGGTCCTTGGCGAACAGTTCCCGCAGCAGCGGGGTGTCCACCGGCCCGGGGCACAGCGCGTTCACCCGGATGCCCTCGCGGGCGAACTGGACGCCCAGTTCGCGGCTCATCGCGAGCACCCCGCCCTTGGACGCGGTGTAGGAGATCTGCGAGGTGGCCGAGCCCATCACCGCGACGAACGACGCGGTGTTGATGATCGAGCCCCTGCCCTGCCTCCGCATGTACGGGATCACGTGCTTGCAGCACAGGTACACGCTGGTGAGGTTGACCTCCTGCACCCGCCGCCACGCGTCGATCCCGGTCTCCAGGATCGAGTCGTCGTCGGGCGGGGAGATGCCCGCGTTGTTGAACGCGATGTCGACGGCGCCGAACTCCTCGGACGCGGTCCGGTACATCCGGGCCACGTCCTCCTCGTTCGCCACGTCCACCCGGACGAACAGGCCGCCCACCTCGTCGGCGGCCTTGGCGCCGGCCGTCTCGTCGAGGTCGGCGACCACGACCTTCGCGCCCTCCTCGGCGAACCGGCGGGCCGTGGCCAGCCCGATGCCGCTGCCCGCCCCGGTGATGACGGCGACGCGGTCCTGCAAACGCTGCATTGATCTACTCCGTGGAGATGAAGACGTTCTTGGTCTCGGTGAACGCGGACAGGGCGTCGGGGCCGAGCTCGCGGCCCAGGCCCGACTGCTTGAAGCCGCCGAAGGGGGTCCAGTAGCGGACGCTTGAGTGCGAGTTGACCGACAGGTTGCCCGCCTCGACGGCCCGGGCCACGCGCAGCGCCCGGCCCACGTCGCGGGTCCAGATCGACCCCGACAGGCCGTACGCCGTGTCGTTGGCGATCCGCACCGCGTCGGCCTCGTCCTCGAACGGCACGACGGCGACCACCGGGCCGAAGATCTCCTCGGTGAAGGCCCGCCGGAAGGACTCCGAGGACGACCCGGCGAGCACCGTGGGCGGGAACCAGTAGCCCGGCCCGCTCGGGCACGACCCCCGCGCGTACACGTCCGCCTCGGTGACGAACGAGGCGACCCGCTCCCGGTGCTCGGCGCTGATCAGCGGGCCCATCTGCGACGCCGGGTCGCCCGGGTCCCCGACCTTCACCTCGCGTACGGCCTCGGTGAGCCGCGCGAGGAAGTCGTCGTGGACGGAACGCTGCACGAGGATGCGCGACCGGGCGCAGCAGTCCTGGCCGGAGTTGTCGAACACCGCCATCGGGGCCGACTCCGCCGCCCTGGCGAGGTCGGAGTCGGCGAAGACGATGTTGGCGCTCTTGCCGCCGAGCTCCAGAGTGACCCGCTTGACCTGCTCGGCGGCCTTGGCTCCGATGAGCTTCCCGACCTCGGTCGACCCGGTGAAAACGATCTTCCGTACGTCCGGGTGCTCCACCAGCCGGGCTCCCGCGACCTCCCCCTCACCCGGGACGACCTGGAGCACGCCCTCGGGCAGCCCGGCCTCCAGGGCGAGCTCGGCCAGCCGCAGCGCGGTCAGCGGGGTCCACTCGGCGGGCTTCACGATCACCGTGTTGCCGGCGGCCAGGGCCGGGGCCACCCCCCAGGTCATGATGACCATCGGGAAGTTCCACGGCACGATGATCCCGACCACGCCCAGCGGCTCGGCGAACGTGACGTCCACCCCGCCCGGCACCGGGATCTGCCTGCCGTGGTCGCGCTCGGGCGCGCCCGCGTAGAAGTCGAGCACGTCGCGGACGTTGCCCGCCTCCCAGCGCGCGTTGCCGGCCGTGTGCCCCGCGCCGGTGATCTCCAGCCGCGCGAGCTCCTCGGCGTGCTCGTCCACGACCCGCGCGAAGCGGCGCAGCAGCCGGGCCCGGTCGCCCGGCGCGACCGCCCGCCAGGCGGGGAACGCGGCACGCGCTCTTTCGACGGCGCGGTCCACCTCGGCGGTGTCCGCCATCTCGACCTCGGCGATCACTTCCTCGGTCGCCGGATTGACTATCTTCACAGCCGCTCGAACCCCCGATAGAGCTCCCAGTCGGTGACCGCCGCGTCGAAGGCGGCCAGTTCGACCCTCGCGTTGTTGGCGTAGTGCTCGACCACGTCCTTGCCGAACGCCTCCTCGGCGATGCGCGACCCCTCCCATAGGGCCAGGGCGTCGCGGAGGGTGGCCGGCACCCGCTCGGCCGGGGAGTCGTAGGCGTTCCCGCCGAACGGCTCCTCCAGATCGAGCCCGGTGTCGACGCCGCGCAACCCGGCCGCGATCATCGCCGCGACCGCGAGGTACGGATTCACGTCGCCGCCCGGCACCCGGTTCTCCACCCGCAACGAGGGCCCGTGGCCGACCAGCCGCATCGAGCAGGTGCGGTTGTCCACCCCCCACTTCACGGCCGTGGGCGCGAAGCTGCCGGGCACGAAGCGCTTGTAGGAGTTGACGTTGGGGGCGTAGGCGAGCGTGAGCTCGCGCAGCCCCGCGAGCTGGCCGGCCACGAACCGCCGCCCGGTCTCCGACAGCCCGTACGGCTCGTCGCCCGCCATGACCGGCCTGCCGTCGGCGTCCCGCAGCGAGAGGTGGATGTGGCAGGAGTTGCCCTCGCGCTGGTTCGGCTTGGCCATGAAGGTGATCGACCTGCCCTCCTGGGCGGCGATCTCCTTGGCGCCGTTCTTGTAGAACACGTGGTTGTCGCAGGTGGTGAGCGCGTCGGCGTAGCGGAAGGCGATCTCGTGCTGGCCCAGGTTGCACTCGCCCTTGGCGGACTCGACGTACAGCCCGGCGCCCTCCATGCCGAGCCTGATCCTGCGCAGCAGCGGCTCGATGCGGGAGGTGCCGAGCAGCGAGTAGTCGACGTTGTAGAGGTTGGCCGGGGTCAGGTCGCGGTAGCCCCGCTGCCAGGCCTGCTCGTAGCTGTCGTCGTAGACGACGAACTCCAGCTCGGTGCCGACCTGGGCGGTCCAGCCGCGTTCGGCGAGCCGGGCGAGCTGGCGGCGCAGGATCTGCCGGGGAGAGGCCACGACGTCCGAGCCGTCCTCCCACACCAGGTCGGCCAGCAGGAGCACGGTGCCCTCGTGCCACGGCACCCGGCGCAGCGTCGACAGGTCGGGCCGCATCACGAAGTCGCCGTAGCCGCGCTCCCAGGACGACATGGCGTAACCGTCCACGGTGTTCATGTCGACGTCCACGGCGAGCAGGTAGTTGCACCCCTCCGCGGCGTGGTCCAGCACCTCCTCCAGGAAGTAGCGCGCGGACAGCCGCTTGCCCTGCAGTCGTCCCTGCATGTCGGTGACGGCGAGCAGGACCGTGTCGACCCGGCCCGCCTCGACATCGTCGCGAAGTCGTTCCACGGCGAGCACGACGCCTCCCGTCCAAATGTCTAGAATCAGACCATTGAAGGCATGCAAGCACCCTGCTCCCCTCGTCGTCAACAACACGCGGGACCAACCTCGATCGTGTGGCGGGCCGTCGCCGCGCGGAGGACCCGGTGGACGCGCCGCTGTTCACGCGGGACGCGCGGGGGACACGGCGGGACGCGCGGGCACGGCGTGCCAGGGCGGAGAAGGGGCGGAGGGACGGCGAGGCATGGACAGCACCCCGGCGCGGGCGCCTGCTCCCGACCCCCGACCTGCCCCCAATCCCCGCCCCGCTCCCGACCCCCGGCCCGCCGCTGAGCCGCGCGCGGCCTCCGCGCCGAGAGCGGCCGTACGGCAGCGTGCCGGGACCGCGGACAGGGCAGTGGACAGGGCAGCGGACGGCGCGCTCACGGGCGGGGTGTCGCTGCTGCGGCCGGTGCGGGCGGGCAACGCGTTCGAGGAGACCGTCGAGCGCCTGCTCCAGGCCATCAAGCTGGGTGTCGTCGCGCACGGGGAGAAGCTGCCCCCGGAGCGGGAGCTCGCGAACCGGCTCGGCATCAGCCGGGTCACCCTTCGTGAGGCGATCCGGGCCCTGCAGGAAGCCGGTTACCTCGACGTACGGCGCGGCAGGTACGGCGGCGCGTTCGTCGTCTACCGCCCGCCGCGCCCCCGCAAGGGTGACCTGCGCAGGGCGCTCACCCGGATGGGCGAGGACGAGCTCGAAGACGCCCTGACGTTCCGGATGGCCGTGGAGTGCGGGGCGGCCCGGGTCCTCGCGACGACCGAGCTGACCCCGGACCGGCGGGAGACCCTGAAGGCCCGGCTGGCCGGGGTGAACGACGCCGCCCCGGCCGACTACCGCCGCAGGGACATCGCCTTCCACCTCGCCATCGGTGAGCTCACCGGCTCCCCGCTGCTGGCCGCCGCGTGCGCGGACGCCCGGCTGCGGGTCACCGACCTGCTCGACGCGATCCCCGTGCTGGGTCCGAACATCGAGCACGCGGCGGTGCAGCACGCCGCCATCGCCGCCGCGATCCTGGACGGCGACCCCGAGGCGGCGGGCCGGGCGGTGGCCGAGCACCTGGAGGGGACGGCCGCGCTGCTGCGCGGCTTCCTCGCCTGAGCACTGCGTGAGCGCCGCCTGGGACCGCGTGAGCACTGCCTGGGCGCCGCGTGAAGCGTTGCCTGGGCGCCGCCGGGTCCGGCGCGCACCGCATGACCGTTGCCTGACCACTGCGAGGCGGGCCGTAGCATCGGGGACCAGGGGATGGATAGCCGTATGGCCGACTGGTTTCGCGAACGCGTCGTCGACACGCACCGTTTGCCGTTGTTCTGCTTCTTCGTGGCGCTGATCACGGCGTTCCTGTGCACGCGGGTCAACGTCCGGCTGATCAGGGCCAGGACGCGGTGGTTCGGCAACGTCAGCGTCGGCGAGATGCACATCCACCACGTGGTCTTCGGGGTGGTGCTCACCCTGCTCGGCGGGGTGGCCGGGCTGGTCCTGTCGGGCGTCTCCCAGGGGTGGTACTCGTTCAGTTCGGCCGTCTTCGGCGTGGGCGCGGCCCTCGTGCTCGACGAGTTCGCGCTGATCCTGCACCTGCGGGACGTCTACTGGCAGGAGGAGGGCCGCACCTCGGTCGACGCGGTCTTCGTGGCGATCGCCGCCACCGGCCTGCTCCTGTTCGGGCTGCACCCGCTCGGCTGGGACGGCGGGACCGCCCCCGCCTTCCTCGTGGTCAACCTCGTCTTCGCCGTGATCACCCTGCTCAAGGGGAAGATCTGGAGCGGCCTGCTGGGGCTGTTCGTGCCGCCGTCGCTGTACGTGGGGGCGGTGCGGGTGGCCCGCCCCGGCTCGCCGTGGGCCCGCTGGTTCTACTCGGAGCGGGCGCGGCGGCCCCGGCCCCGCCTCATGGCCAAGGCGATCCATCGGGAGGAGCGCTGGCGCCGGCCGGTCATCCGGGTGAAGATCGCCATTCAGGAGTTCGTCTCCGGCCGCCACGACCTTCCCGCGCCCGCGTCGCCCGTACGGCGCCACCGGCGGCGGGCGGTGGCCCCGCGTCCCCGGCGGGGAGCGGAGCGGGCCGGGCGGGGGGCGGAGCGGGCCGGGCGGCACTGGCGGTCGGGCCGCCCACGGGCCCGCTGAGCGTCCGGGAACCCCTTGAGCGCCTGGAAACCTGTGCATCCGGGAACACGTGTCCGCTGATCCGACGAAAAGAATTTCGTCGGATTCTGTGGGTATTTCAGCTTATGTACAAGCTGGCGGGGGGCGGGAGGGTCGGCATGGAGTCTCGCGGGCGATTCGTGTTCCGGAAAATGGCGGCGCAACTCAAACAGGAGGCGGCGTTGCTCACCGGCGACCGCCTGATGGCCGCCGAGGCGCGCACCGAGGAGGCCGAGGCCTCCCTGTGCCTCACCTGGTACGAGATCATGGACACCATCAGGGACATCCGGCTGCTCTACGGCGTAGGAGGCTGAGGGGTCGCTCGCCGGCGCGGCCCGAGGTCACGGGCCGCCGGGTGCGCCGGCCAGAGACGCGGAATCTCCGCGCGCACCGGCCTTTCCGGTGCGTTAGGGTCCCCGGAAGATCGCACGGTGGGCTCTCGCGGAGGAGATTGCGGTGGCGACGGACGGCGACGACGACGGTTCACCCGCTCCGCCACGCAAGGCGTCACTGGGGGACCGGGCCGCCTGGCGGGTGCTGCTCGACCAGGTCCGGCCTCATCGGCGGACGCTCCTGCTGGGCGGCCTGCTCAGCCTCGCCGGCAGCCTCGCCGGGCTCGCGATGCCGCTCATGGCCAAGCGGGTGATCGACGCGTTCGGCGCGGGCGGCACGATGACCGGGCCGGTGCTCGGCCTCTCGGCCGCGGTCATGGCGGGCGCGCTGGTCGCGGCGGCGGGGCGCTTCCTCCTCGAACGCATGGGCGAGACCATCGTGCTCGCCTCGCGCCGGACCCTGGTGGACCGCATCCTGCGGCTCAGGGTGCCCGAGGTGGACCGGCTCAGCCCCGGCGACCTGCTGTCGCGCGTCGGCTCCGACACCACCCTGCTGCGGGCAGTCTGCACGGACGCGCTGGCGTCGCTGGTCGGAGGCGCGTTCACGTTCCTCGGCGCGGCGGTGATGATGGCGATCATGGACGGCCTGCTGCTCGGGGTCACCCTGGCCGTCGTCGCCCTGGTCGCGGTCATGGGCGTGGTGATCGCCCCGCGCATCCGGCGGGCCTCGCTGCGGGCCCAGGAGGCGCTGGGCGAGATGGGCTCGATGCTCGACCGGGCGCTTCAGGCGTTCCGTACGGTCAAGGCCAGCGGCGCGGAGGCCCGCGAGACCGCGGTGGTGACCGCGGCGGCCACCGAGGCGCGCGACCGCGGGGTGGCCGCCGCCGGGTGGACGTCGCTGGCCGGGGTCGGCGCGTGGACGTCCATCCAGCTCGCCTTCCTCGCGGTGCTGGGAGTGGGCGGCGCCCGGGTCGCGTCGGGGGAGATGGAGATCTCCGCGCTGATCGCGTTCCTCATGTACCTGTTCTACCTGGTCTCCCCGATCGGGCAGATCATCCAGAGCCTCACCCAGATGCAGAACGGCCTGGCCGCGGTCACCCGCATCCAGGAGATCGCCCTGCTGCCCGCGGAGCCGGTCGCCGCGCCCGCCCCGGCGGCGGGCGGCGCGCCCGTCGGGGTCACGTTCACGGACGTCGTCTTCCGGTACGACGAGGACCGGCCGGTCGTGCACCACGGCGTGACCTTCGAGGTGCCGGCGGGCGGCATGACCGCGCTGGTCGGCCCCTCAGGCGCGGGCAAGTCGACGGTGTTCGGCCTCATCGAGCGGTTCTACGAGGCCGGCGAGGGCACCGTCGCGGTCGGCGGGCGCGACATCCGCGACTGGCCGCTCGGCGAGCTGCGGGCCATGCTCGGGTATGTCGAGCAGGACGCCCCCGTTCTCGCCGGGACGCTGCGGGAGAACCTGGTCTTCGGCGCGCCGGAGGCGACCGGCGAGGAGATCGCCCGCGCCCTGGCCCGCACCCGCCTCGACGACCTGGTCGAGCGGCTGCCCGAGGGGCTGGATACGCCGGTCGGCCACCGCGGGGTCCTGCTGTCGGGCGGGGAGCGGCAGCGGGTGGCCATCGCCAGGGCGCTGCTGCGCCGGCCGAGGCTGCTGCTGCTCGACGAGGCGACGTCCCAGCTCGACGCCGTCAACGAGTTGCGCCTGCGGGAGGTCGTGGCGGAGGTGGCGCGGGAGACGACGGTCCTGGTGATCGCCCACCGCCTGTCCACGGTGACCGGAGCCGACCGGATCGTGGTGATGGAGGCCGGGCGTGTGCGGGCCTGGGGCACCCACGACGAGCTCGTCGCGGCCGACGCGCTCTACCGGGAGCTCGCCGCCACGCAGTTCCTCGTGGCGACCTGACCGGCGACCGGCGGGCCCGCGCCGACGGGCCGCCGGACGGGCGATCGGATGGGCGATCGGACGGGCGATGGGGAACCGTGAGCAGCCCTTACACCTGACCACAGCTTCTTTCGACCGGGAGCCGGGAAGGCAGGAGGTGCGTTACCTCTCCTTCACCACCGCCCCGGACGCCGGGGGCAACGCGCGTGCGGGCGCGCCCGGCGGCCGGGCCGGAGGCGGGACGCCCCGGTCAGTGGGCCGGGGCGTCCCGCCACGTTCCAGCGCGATCCACCGGAAACGCGGGCCGGGCCGGCGTGCGCGGGGCGGGACGGCGGCGACCCGGCGTGGCGACCTAAGGTAGTGCTCCATGCGACCCACGGCTTTGATCACCGGCGCCTCGCGCGGTATCGGTGCGGCGATCGCCCGCGCCCTCGCCCCCACGTACGACCTGCTGCTCGGCGGCCGGGACGGCACGGCGCTCGACGCGATGTGCCACGAGCTGCCCGGGTCCCGTCCCTGGGCGGTGGAGCTCACCGACCTGACCCCCGCCGAGGTGGAGGGGGTGGAACGGCTCGACCTGCTGGTGCACAGCGCGGGGATCGTCAGGCTCGGCCACCTCGCCGACACGCCGGCCGAGGTGTGGCGCCGGACGTTGGAGGTCAACGTCGTCGCGGTCGCCGAGCTGACCCGGCTGCTGCTGCCCGCCCTCCGGGCGGCCCGGGGGCACGTCGTGCTGATCAACTCCGGCGCGGGGCAACGGGCCAACCCCAACTGGGGCTCCTACGCCGCGAGCAAGTTCGCCCTCCGCGCGTACGGCGACGTGCTGCGCGAGGAGGAACACGCGAACGGCGTGCGGGTCACCTCGATCTTCCCCGGCCGGGTGGCCACGGACATGCAAAGGGACGTGCGCGAGCAGGAGGGTGAGCCGTACGAGCCGGGAAGGTATCTGGAGGCGGAGTCGGTGGCGCGCGCCGTGCTGACCGCGGTGACGGCCACCCCGGACGCGCATGTCACCGAGATCACCGTGCGGCCTGCGGCGGGACCGACCCGCTGACGGCCCGTCGGACCGGCCGTGGCGCCAGCCACGCCGCCCAGCTGGAGGACCGGTGCACGTGACTTACTGGTGCGAGATGGCGTGGCTGCCGCCCGGCGAGGTCGTGGAGAGCGTCGCGGTGGCGATCGAGGGCTCCCGCATCGGGGACGTCCGGCCGGGTGTGCCGCCTCCGCCGGGAGCCGAGCGGCTGGCCGGGCTGACCCTGCCCGGCCTGGCCAACTGTCACTCGCACGCCTTCCACCGTGCCCTGCGCGGCCACACCCAGACGGGCCGGGGCGACTTCTGGAGCTGGCGGGAGCGGATGTACGCGGTCGCCGAGACGCTCGACCCGGACCGCTACCTCGCGCTGGCCACCGCGACGTACGCGGAGATGGCGCTCGCCGGGATCACCGCCGTGGCCGAGTTCCACTACCTGCACCACGGCCCCGGGGGCACGCCGTACGCGGACCCGAACGCGATGGGCGAGGCGCTGGTCGAGGCGGCCAGGCGGGCCGGTCTGCGCATCGCCCTGCTGGACGCCTGTTACCTGACCGGCGGCATCGGCGACGCGCTCACCGGTGCCCAGGTGCGGTTCGGCGACGGGGACGCCGAGCGCTGGGCGGCCAGGGCCGACGCCCTGGCGCGGGCGCACGAGGGCGCGCGGGACGTGGAGATCGGCGCGGCCATCCACTCCGTGCGCGCGGTGCCCCCCGAGCAGATGCACGTCGTCGTCGACTTCGCCCACCGGCACACCGGCCCGCTGCACGTCCACGTGTCCGAGCAGCGGGCCGAGAACGAGGCGTGCGTGGAGGCGTACGCGGCGACACCGGTGCAGGTGCTGCACGACCACGGCGCGCTCGGGCCGCGCTCGACCGCGGTGCACGCCACCCACCTGTCCGACGTGGACGTGGCGCTGCTGGGCGGTTCGACCAGCCACGTGTGCATGTGCCCCACCACCGAGCGGGACCTCGCCGACGGCGTGGGCCCCGCCCGCCGGCTCCTGGACGCCGGCTCGCCCGTCACGCTGGGCAGCGACAGCCAGGCGGTCATCGACCTGTTCGAGGAGGCGCGGGCGGTGGAGCTGGACGAGCGGCTGGTCACGGGGGAGCGCGGCCACTGGCCGCCCGCCGACCTCCTGCACGCCGCGACCGCCGCCGGGCAGGCGTCCCTGGGCTTCCCCGACGCGGGGTGCCTGGTGCCCGGCGCGTGGGCCGACCTCGTCTCCGTACGGCTCGACTCGGTCCGCACGGCGGGGGCGACGAGGGCGTCGGCGGCGGCGTCGGTGGTCTTCGCGGCGACGGCCGCCGACGTGCACTCGGTGGTGTCCGGCGGGCGGCGCGTCGTGACGGACGGGCGGCACGTCCTCGGCGACGCGGGCGCGCTGCTGCGCGAGGCGCTCGCCCCGCTCGTCCCCTGACCGGCGCCGCGGCCGGCCCGGGGCGCGCGGGCGCCGTGCTCGGCCCCGAATAGGGGATTCCAGGCGGGCCCGGCGGGTTTGCGCGGCGCGCGGCCTGGCGAGGATCAGGAGACGTGTGGCCGAGCGACGCGACTTCCACGGTGTTCACCGAGATCGGACTGCTGTTCACGGGAGATCCCGAACGAGAGGAGATCCGGGACGCCGCGCTGGTCGCGGAGAAGGGGGTGGTCCGCTGGATCGGGCCCACGGCCGGCGCCCCGCCCGCCGACGAGCGGGTCGGCGTCGAGGGACGCGCCGTCATCCCGGGGTTCGTCGACAGCCACGCCCATCTGGTGTTCGCGGGCGACCGCACCGCGGAGTTCGCCGCGCGGATGGCGGGCCGGCCCTACACGGCGGGCGGAATCCGCGCCACCGTCGCCGCGACCCGGGCGGCCACCATCCCCGAGCTCGTCTCCACGACCGCGCTGCTGGTCTCGGAGATGACGATGCAGGGCACGACGACCTTCGAGATAAAGAGCGGGTACGGCCTCACCGTCGAGGACGAGCGGCGCAGCCTGGAGATCGCCCGGCAGTTCACCGAGGAGACCACGTTCCTGGGCGCGCACGTCGTCCCGCCGGAGACCACCGCCGACGAGTACGTCGAGCTGGTGACCGGCCCGATGCTGGAGGCGTGCGCGCCGTACGCCAGGTGGGTGGACGTGTTCTGCGAGCGCGGCGCGTTCGGCGAGGGGCACGCGAGGCGGGTGCTCGCGGCGGGCCGCGAGGCCGGGCTCCAGGTCAGGGTGCACGCCAACCAGCTGGGGGAGGGGCCGGGCGTGCGGCTGGCCTGTGAGATGGGGGCGGCGTCGGCCGACCACTGCACCTTCCTCGGCGACGCCGACGTGGACGCGCTCGCGTCCTCCGGGGTGGTCGCCACGCTGCTGCCGGGAGCGGAGTTCTCCACCAGGTCGCCGTACCCCGACGCGCGGCGGCTGATCGACGCGGGGGTCGCCGTGGCGCTGGCCACCGACTGCAACCCGGGGTCGTCGTTCACCACGTCGATGCCGTTCTGCATCGCCCTGGCCGTCCGGGAGATGGGCATGACGCCGCTGGAGGCCGTACGGGCGGCCACCCGCGGGGGCGCGCGGGCGCTGCGGCGCACCGACGTCGGCACCCTGTGCGTGGGCGGCCGCGCGGACCTCGTCATCCTGGAGGCGCCCTCGTACGTCCACCTGGCGTACCGGCCCGGCGTGCCGCTGGTGGCACAGGTGTGGCGAGGGGGACGCCGCCTTGTTTAGACCCGGGACACCTGGGTAAACGGCTTTTTTCCCGGCCCCGCATCCTCCTTGGGGAGGAACTGGAAACCATTCCCCGGTCGTATTCATTTGGGGAATCTTTGCCATGGACCGGCCGTTGACCGGGTCAGGAGCAGGAAGCCGGGGGCCACGCCGAACGGGGCGGACGTGTCCGGTCACCGGCTCACATATTGCATATCGTGGCGGCGGAACGAGGTGCCATCGTATGGCGACGGGGAATCGGACGCAGGAGCAGCAGATCGCTGACCGGGATCTGCTGGGGACGTATCTGGCCGAGATCGGCCGCGTTCCGTTGCTGACCGCGGACCAGGAGGTCGAGCTCGCCAAGCGGATCGAGGCGGGGTTGTTCGCCGAGCAGTTGCTCGACGGCGGGAGGGCCGAGCCTAAGATCGCGGACGCGACCGACGAGGAGCTCGAGCGCCTCGCCGTTTCGGGGCGGCGGGCGAAGGACGAGTTCATCCAGGCCAATCTGCGTCTGGTGGTCGCCGTGGCGAGGAAGTACTCGGGGCGGGGGATGCCCCTGATCGACCTGGTTCAGGAGGGCAACCTCGGGCTGGTCCGGGCGGTGGAGAAGTTCGACTACCGCCGGGGGTACAAGTTCTCGACCTACGCCACCTGGTGGATCCGGCAGTCGGTCGGCCGTTCCATCCACGAGCAGGCGCGGCCGGTGCGGCTGCCCACCCACGCGGGCGAGCAGATGACCCGGCTCATGCGGGTCCGCAGGGACATGCTGGCCGAGTTCGACGCCGAGCCGACCGACGCCGACCTCGCCGAGGTGCTCGACCTGCCGATCGAGCGCGTGCAGGAGCTGCGCCGCTGGGCGTCCGACCCCGTCTCGCTCCAGCTCGGGGTGGGCGACGAGGACGAGACGGAGCTGGGCGACATGATCGCCGACGAGACCTGGGCCGACCCTGAGCAGCAGGCCATGGCCACGCTGGAGAAGGAGCGCCTGGAGCAGTGGCTGACCGGCCTGGAGGGCCAGATCCGCGACATGCTCCGCTGGCGGTACGGCCTGGTGGACGGCCGCGAGCACACCCTCACCGAGGTGGGGGAGCGTTACGGCATCGGCCGTGACCGCGCCCGGCGCATCGAGCGCGACGCGCTGACGCGGCTGCGGAAGATGGCCAGCGCCGCCTGACGACCCGGCCGTACCGGGGTTCACCCGGCGGGTGGCCCGGGCGGCCCCTGAAGCGGCTGGTTGAACCCCGGCGGCACCCGTGGCGGCCGGCGTGCCGCCCACGACGACGCGCACCCCCAGGGGTGCGCGTTTTGTCGTTCTCAGCACGTCCGAAACTTGGCCGAAACACGGGATGGGCGAGTTTCACACATGTGAAACACGCATGGTCATGAGCTGAAACGGCGGAAGAACACGCTTTCGCCAACGTCAGTGAGCCAGCCGGCCGAGGAAGCCCGGGACGACGCCACTGAGGGAGTGATAACCGGCCACACGCCAAATGTAAGGAGGGCCGCGTCGGTGAAGATCGATACCGGTACCACCGCCTGGATGATCACAGCAACCGCACTGGTGCTGTTGATGACGCCCGGGCTCGCGTTCTTCTACGGGGGCATGACCAGGGCGAAGAGCGTCCTGAACATGATGATGATGTCGTTCGTCAGCATCATCACCGTCACCCTGACCTGGGTCCTGTACGGCCACTCGCTGGCCTTTGACGCCTTCGGTGACGGGGACAACGTCATCAACAAGCTCATCGGCGGCGGGGACGCCCTGGGTCTGCAGAGCCTCATCGACACGGCCACCAAGGACGACGGCACCGGCATGCCGAACCTGGTGTTCTCGGCCTTCCAGCTCACCTTCGCGATCATCACCGTCGCCCTCATCAGCGGCGCCATCGCCGACCGGGCCAAGTTCGGCGCGTGGGTGGTCTTCGGCATCGCCTGGGCGACGCTGGTCTACTTCCCGGTCGCGCACTGGGTCTGGGGCGGCGGCTGGCTGGCCGGTCTCGGTATCGAGGACTTCGCGGGCGGCACCGTCGTCCACGTGAACGCCGGAGCCGCGGGCCTCGCGCTCGCGTTCGTGCTCGGCAAGCGGACCGGCTGGCGCAAGGACCCCATGCGCCCGCACAACCTCACCCTGGTCCTGCTCGGTGTGGGCCTGCTGTGGTTCGGCTGGTTCGGCTTCAACGCGGGCTCCGAGCTCGCCGTCGACGGCACCGCCGGTCTCGCGTTCATGAACACCCAGGTCGCCACGGCCGCCGCGGCCGGCGCCTGGATCCTCGTGGAGAAGCTGCGCGACGGCCACTCCACCACCCTCGGCGTCGCCTCCGGCGCCGTCGCCGGCCTGGTCGCCATCACCCCCGCCTGTGGTTTCGTCGACCCGTGGGCGGCGCTCGTGCTCGGCCTCCTGGCCGGCGCGGTCTGCGCGTACGCCGTGGGCCTGAAGTACCGCTTCGGCTTCGACGACTCGCTCGACGTGGTCGGCGTCCACCTGGTCGGCGGCGCGATCGGCGCGGTCTCCCTCGGTCTCATCGCCCGCTACCCCTTCGCCGACGGCCAGAACCAGGGCCTCATCTACGGCGGCCCGATCTCGCAGCTCGGCGTCCAGGCGCTCGGCCCTGTCGCGGTGGGCCTCTACTCCTTCATCATGGCCTATGTGATCGGGAAGATCATCGACAAGACGATGGGCTTCCGGATCGAGCAGGAGGACGAGGTCACCGGCATCGACATCACCACCCACGCCGAGACCGGGTACGACCTCGGCACCGTCCACTCCTCGGGAGTGGCCTCCGTCAACGGGCCCGTTTCCGCGGCACAGGCGAAGAAGGTCGACGCATGAAACTCATCACCGCAGTCATCAAGCCGTTCAAACTGGACGACGTGAAGGCCGCCCTGGAGCAGTTCGGCATCAAGGGAATGACGGTCTCGGAGGCCAGCGGCTACGGCCGCCAGCGTGGCCACACCGAGGTCTACCGGGGCGCCGAGTACCAGGTCGACCTCGTGCCCAAGGTCCGGGTCGAGGTCCTGGCCGAGGAGGACGACGCCGAGGACGTCATCGACGTCATCGTCAAGGCGGCGCAGACCGGGAAGATCGGCGACGGCAAGGTCTGGTCGGTTCCCGTGGACACGGTCATCCGGGTCCGCACCGGGGAGCGCGGACCGGAGGCGCTGTAACCGGATGATGAGAGGGGAGGCGCGCTCGTTCGCCGCGACCCGCAAGGACCGGGCCGCGGACATCGACAGATGGCTCACCGATCTGTTCCGCACGGCGGCCACCCGGCCGTACGCGCGGGAGGAGGGATCGGGAGGGAAGGGCGGCCTCCCCGACGAGCGAGGCCCCGCCGCTCCCACCGGGATCAGCGGCGTGGCCCTGGTCGCGGTGGGCAGCCTGGGCCGGGGCGAACTCGCCCCCGGCAGCGACCTGGACCTCGTCCTGCTCCACAACGGCCGCGACGACGTGGCGAGGATCGCCGACCGCATCTGGTACCCCATCTGGGACTCGGGGATCGGTCTCGACCACTCCGTCCGCACCGTGGACGAGGCGGTGAAGGTCGCGAGGGAGGACCTCAAGGCCGTGCTCGGGCTGATCCAGGCGCGGCACGTGGTGGGCGATCCCGAACTGACCCGGTCCGCCCGGGAGGCGGTGCTCGTGGAGTGGCGGGCCGACTCCCGGCGCAGGCTGGCCGAGCTGCGGGCGTCCGCGGACAAACGCGCCGAGACCGGCGGCGAGCTGGCCTTCCTCCTCGAACCCGACCTCAAGGACGCCAGGGGCGGCCTGCGTGACGTGCAGGCGATGCAGGCCGTGGCCGCCGCCTGGGTGGCCTCGGCTCCCGGCCCCCGCGTCCGCGAGGCGTACGAACTGCTGCTGGACATCAGGCACGGGCTGCACCTGGTCACCGCCCGGGGAACCGACCGCCTGGTGCTCCAGGAGCAGGACGCGGTCGCCGGGACGCTGGGCATGCTCGACGCCGAGGCGCTGATGCGCCGCCTGGCGGAGGCCGGCCGCACCATCTCCCACGCGTTCGACGCCACCTGGCGCACCGTCGACCGGCTGCTGACCGGTCCCGCGCCGCGCGGACGGCGGCCGCTCGCGGACGGCGTCGTCGAACACGGCGGCGAGGTCGTGCTGGCCCGCGGCGTCACCCCGCGCTCCGACCCCACGCTCGTGCTGCGGGCCGCGGCGGCCGCCGCCGAGGCGGGGCTGCCGATGGCGCCGGCGACGGTCAACGCGCTCGCCGCCCAGTCGCCTCCGCTGCCCGTGCCGTGGCCCCCGGAGGCCCGCGGCGCGCTGGTGGCGCTGCTCGGCGCGGGCCGCGCCGCCGTACCGGTCTGGGAGGAGCTCGACCAGGCCGGCGTGCTCGTCAAGCTGATCCCCGACTGGGAGCGCGTGCGGCACCGTCCCCAGCGCAACCCGGTCCACCGGTACACCGTGGACCGGCACCTCATCGAGACCGCGGCCGGAGCCGCCGCGTTCACCCGCGAGGTGTCCCGCCCGGACCTGCTGCTGATCTCGGCACTGCTGCACGACATCGGCAAGGGCTGGCCGGGCGACCACTCGACCACCGGTGAGATCGTCGCCCGGGACATCGGCACCCGGATGGGCCTGCCGCAGGCGGACGTGGAGATCCTCGCCACAGTGGTGCGGCATCACCTGCTGCTGCCCGAGACCGCCACCCGGCGGGACCTCGACGACCCGGTGACCATCTCCCGGGTGGCCGAGGCGATCGGCTCCCGGGAGGTCCTCGAACTGCTGGCCGCGCTCGCCGTGGCCGACGGCACCGCGACCGGCCCGGCCGCGTGGAACTCCTGGAAGGCGTCCCTGGTCTCCGACCTGGTCAGGCGGGTGAGGTCGGTGCTGTCCGGCACCCCGCCGGCGCCGGCGCCCGCGTTGTCGGCCGAGCAGGCGGCGCTCGCCCGGCACGGCGGCGGAGCGGTGCGGGTCAACGGCAGCGCGGTCACCGTGGTCGCGCCCGACCGGCCGGGCCTGCTGTGGCGGGCGGCCGGGGTGCTCGCGGCGCACCGGATGGCGGTGCGCGCCGCCTCCGCCGCGTCCGCCGGGTCGACCGCCGTCATCGAGTTCGTCGTCGTCCCCGAGTACGGCTCGCCGCCGGATCCGGCGACGCTGGAGGCCGACCTGCGCCTCGTCCTGGCCGGGCGGCTCGACATCGAGCAGCGCCTGGCCCGGCGGGCGAGGTCCATGCGCCCTTCCCGGGTGCCGGTGGCGCCGCCGCGCGTCACACTACTTGACGACGCGTCCAACACGGCGAGTGTGGTGGAGGTGAGAGCGCACGACAGGCCTGGTCTGCTGTGGCGTATCGGCCGTGCCTTCGGCGAGTGCGGACTTGACGTACGGGCCGCGCGTGTGGAGACTCTGGGCGCAGAAGCGGTGGATGTCTTCTATGTGGCGGATCGTACGGGCCGCCCCATTGTGGACGAACAGCAGCGGATCCAGGTACGTGAGCACGTCCTCGCGGCCCTTAGGTGATAAGGGTCACGATCCTCACCTCTTGGTAACAATTGGGGCGCTGCGGCAGGGGTAGGGCCGCCCGCCTTGATGACCTTGTGGTCGAATTGTCCCCGCTTATATAGCTGTGTCACTTCATGCTGTCCAGACGCGTGAAGGCAGGCCGAACGATGGCGGGGCCGGTGAGCATGAAGCAGTCGAATACCGATAACCGCAGGCGGAGGAGCCCGTTCTCACCGCGCAACTGGAGGGTTCCCACACGCCTGACCGCGCTGATCCTCGCTCCGACGCTCGTGGCCGTGCTCCTCGCCGGCCTCCGCGTCGTGAGCTCGATGGACAGCCTGACCGCCTACCAGCGGACCAGGTCGGCGGCGGAGTACTCGGTGCACCTGCGGGACCTGGCCGAACAGCTCGCCCTCGAACGCGACCTGTTCATCTGGGGAGGCAACAGCAGGCGCAAGTTCGACATCGACGGCCAGACCGAGCTGACCCGCGCCGAGCAGCGCGCGGTGGTGGATCCCCTGGTGCAGCAGGTGAGGGCCGACCTCAAGAACGTCGACGCGGACTACGGCGCGCGGGCGGGGGAGCAGGCCCAGCAGCTCACGAGCCGTTTCGCCAGCCTCGCCGGCATCCGCGCCAACGGCGCGCCGGAGGACTACAGCGCGCTGATCGCCAACATCCTGCGCCTGCACGACGAGCTGGGCACGAGCGACGGCGCCCCCGAGATCGTGGGCGACGTCCGCGCCCTGGGCGGTCTCGCCCACGCCAAGGAGGAGGTGGCCCTGCAGCGGGCCGCCCTCACCCGCGAGTTCATGGAGCGCAACCAGACCTTCACCACCTTCGAGCTGCAGGACTTCCTGGCCGCCCAGTCGCGCCAGGCGAGCTACCTCGCGACGTTCTACTCGGAGGCCCCGCAGGCCGAGGCGACCCGCCTGGTGACCCTCTTCGCCGATCCGGGCGTCGTGAACGGCGAGCTGACCAAGTCGTGGGCGCTCAGGCTGGGCCTGCAGAACCAGTCGCTCAGCCGTTACCGCAGCAGGGACAACACGGCCCAGCGGTGGTTCCAGGACAGTACCAAGACCATCGAGCAGATGGCGGCCGTCGAGGGCCGCGTGTCGTCGCTGGTGCAGGACCGGACCCGCGACCTGCAGTCGGCCGAGCAGCGCAACGCCCTCATCGCCGGGGCCCTGATCCTCGCCCTCCTCGTCCTCGTGCTGGCCACCACGGCGCTCATCGCGCGCTCGATGGTCCGGCCGCTGCGCCGCCTGCGGGTGGAGGCGCTCGACATCGCCGGACGCAGGCTGCCCGAGATCGTGCGGCGGATGCGCGAGTCGGACGACCCCGACCGGGAGTCGCAGGTGCAGCCGATCGCGGTCGGCAGCACCGACGAGATCGGCGAGGTCGCCCAGGCATTCGACGAGGTCCACCTGCAGGCCGTACGGCTGGCCGCCGAGGAGTCGCGCCTGCGGGCCAACGTCAACTCGATGTTCGTGAACCTCTCGCGCCGCACCCAGACGCTGGTGGAGCGTCAGATCTCACTGATCGACGGCCTGGAGCGGGGCGAGGAGGACGGCCGGCGCCTCGCCGACCTGTTCAAGCTGGACCACCTCGCCACCCGCATGCGCCGCAACAGTGAGAACCTCCTGGTGCTCGCCGGCCACGAGCCGCCGCGCAAGCGCAGCCAGCCCGCCCGGCTGGTCGACGTGGTCCGCGCCTCGCTGTCGGAGGTCGAGGACTACGAACGGGTCGTCGTCCGGATTCCCCGCAGCATCGCCCTGGCCGGGCACGCCGCCAACGACGTCGTCCACCTCCTGGCCGAGCTCGTCGAGAACGCCATCGCCTTCTCGCCGCGCAACACCAAGGTCGTGGTCTCCAGCAGTCCGGTCGAGGGCGGGGCCGTGATGCTCGGGGTCACCGACGCCGGAATCGGCATGTCCGCCGAGGAACTGGCGGAGATCAACCGCCGCCTCGCCGAGCCGCCCACGATCGACGTGTCGGTGTCCCGCCGGATGGGCCTGTTCGTGGTCGGCCGCCTCGCGCTGCGTCACGGCATCCGGGTGCAGCTGCGCCGGGGTGACGGCGCGGGCATCATCGCGATGGTGCTGTTCCCCGCGCAGCTCATCTCCAACGCCGACCAGCCCGTAATGCCGCGTCCGTCGGTCCCGGTCGGGCAGACCGCGGCGGGGCTGCCGGCCCGGCAGGCGTTCGCCGAGCCCAACCCCACCGGCCAGGCGCCGGGAGCGGGCCCGTTCGAGCCGTGGAACCCCGGCAACGGCGCGGCCGGCGGCGTGGGATCGCGCCGTCCCCCGGTGGCCGGCGTCGCCGGGTCCGGCGGAAACGGCTCGGGCGGCTTCTCCGCGTTCGGCGCTCCGGTCAGGGAGGCGCCCGCGCCGCCCGAGAACCCTTACGGCGCGCCGGGTCCCGCCGAGGCGCCGCCGGCCGAGACCCCATACGCCGGAAACACGGCCACCGGTAACACGTACACGGGGAACTCGGGTCCGCAGCCGATGCCCGGAGCACCGGGAGGGTCTCCGGACGCGGACTCCCCCCGCCCGGCCTTCGGCGGGCAGGCGGGCGCGTCGTGGCCCCCGGCGTTCGGCACGCCGCTCGATGAGGAGCCCGCGCCCGGCCGGTCCGAATCCTCCTGGCCGTCGCTGCCCACCGGGCCGACCCCGCTCCCGCGGCGGGACGCGGCCACCCCGGCCGGCACGACCGGGCCGAACGCCTTCCCGCAGCCGCCGCAGAGCACGGGTGAGAACGCGCTCGCACCCTCTGCTTACAGCACCGGGCCGAACGCGTTCCCGCCGTCACCCCAGAGCACGGGTGAGAACGCGTTCCCGTCCTCGCCCCAGAGCACCGGGCCGAACGCTTTCCCCCCGTCACCGCAGAGCACCGGGCCGAACGCGTTCTCGCCGTCACCGCAGAGCACGGGTCCGAGCGCCTTCACTCGGGAAAGCACGGGGGTGAGCGCTTTCACTCCGGTGCCGGGAGGCACGAGATCGCCGGGAGACACCGGGCCGACCGCCTTCCCTCCGCCGCCCGCCAGGGCGCGGGCCGGCGGCGCAGGGGACCTCGCGTCGGCGACCGGTCCGCTGCCGGAGGCGGAGGACTCGCCGCTGGAGCGCGGCGACGAGTTCCTGCCGATCTTCGCCTCGGTCGAGTCGGCCTGGTTCCGCCGTCCTTCCGACACCGGTCCCACCGCGGTCCCGCCCGCGGACGGGGAGACCGCGGCGGAGACCACAGGAGAGATCGCGAGAACCCCCCGGGCCGCCGCGGCCCCGGCACCGGCCCCCCGGCCGATGGACGGGCCGGCGGACGGACGGGCGAACGCCGCCGAGCAGGCCGGCGACACCGGCTTGTGGCGGTCGCGGGCCGACAGCGGTTTCCAGGCCGCGGCGAGCGTGCGCGACCCGTCGCTCGGCGGCGTCACCGCCGCCGGACTGCCCAAGCGCATGCCGAAGGCCAACCTGGTGCCCGGCTCGGTCGGCACGGAGAGCGCCGCGCCTCCGCGTCCGCCGGTCTCGGCCGAGGCGGTGCGCAACCGCCTCTCCAGCTTCCAGCAGGGTGTGCGGCGGGGCCGGGCCCAAGCGGCCGGCGGCCTCACCGAAGGGTCGGGTAAAGAGGAGGAGGGCTCGTGACTGAGCTGAGCGTGGAAGCACGCAGGTTCGACTGGCTGATCACCGACTTCGTCGGCACCACCCCTGGGGTGGCGCACGCGGTGGTGGTCTCGTCGGACGGCCTGCGGCTGGCCCAATCGGACGGCTTCCCCCCTGACCGAGCCGACCAGCTCGCGGCGGTCGCCGCCGGCCTGCTCAGCCTCACCGTCGGCGCCTCGCGGGTGTTCGAGGGAGGCTCGGTCACCCAGACCGTGGTCGAGATGCAGCGCGGCCTGCTGCTGGTCATGGCGATCAGCGACGGCTCCTGCCTGGCCGTGCTGGCCTCCCCGGACTGCGACATGGGTCTGGTGGCCTACCAGATGACCCTGCTCGTGGAACGGGCCGGACAGGTGCTCACCCCGGCGCTGCGCGCCGAGCTGCAGACATCGCGGCGATGACCATGGGAGTGAGGCATGCGCGATCGTGACGGGACAGAGGACGAACCTCTGTTCCGTCCGTACGCCGTCACCGGTGGGCGAGCCGAGCCGCGTTATCACCTGGCGATGGAAACGCTCGTATCATCGGTGGCCTTGAAGAGCAATGACTATTCCCTGCTCGGTCCGGAGCAGGAATCGATCATGATGCTGTGTCGTACCGTACGATCGGTCGCGGAGATCTCGGCGCTGCTCCGGGTCCCGCTCGGCGTGGCCCGTGTGCTCATCGCCGACATGGCCGACGAGGGTCTGGTCCGCCTGCACATGCCGCAGCTCAACCAGGGACAGCCAGACCTCAACCTGCTCGAAAGGGTGCTCAGTGGACTACGCAGGCTCTAGTCGTGGTCTTACCTCGACGAAGATCGTCGTGGCGGGTGGGTTCGGCGTCGGGAAGACGACCTTCGTCGGTGCCGTCTCCGAGATCCTTCCGCTGACGACCGAGGCCGTGATGACCGACGCCAGCGCCGGCATCGACGACCTGGGGCTCACGCCGAACAAGACGACCACGACGGTCGCGATGGACTTCGGCCGGCTCTCGCTCGACCAGGACCTCATTCTCTATCTGTTCGGCACTCCGGGGCAGCACCGCTTCTGGTTCATGTGGGACGACCTCGTCCGCGGTGCCATCGGGGCGGTCGTGCTCGTGGACAGCCGCAGGCTCGCCGACTGTTTCCCGGCCATCGACTACTTCGAGGAGGCCCAGCTTCCGTTCCTCGTCGCGATGAACGGCTGGGAGGGGCAGTTCCTCCACTCGGAGGACGAGGTCCGCGAGGCGCTGTCCCTGCCCCCGCAGGTTCCGGTCGTCCGTACGGACGCCAGGTCGCGGGACGCCGTCAAGTCCACGCTCATCAGCCTGGTCGAGTACGTGCTCACGGTGCGGGCCGCGTACGGCAGGACGTACTGAGCGCGGTCCCGTGAGCCCTCGGGGAGAGGGCGGCGAGGGCGGTACCCCCGGGGTGCCGCCCTTCGTGGCGTCCGGCCGCGGCCGCGCCCGTCCGGGCCGCCCGCGTCACCGGATTCCCAGCCTTCTGCCTGTGGTTTCGTGAGATGGTGACCTAGCCGGAAGGGCAGAATCCGGTAATGATGACGACCCGATATTTAATCAAATAACATCATCTCCGTGCCTGTATAGGTTGTTTGTGCACGGGTGTTCGGTTGGCCTCCCTGGTGTCGGTGTGCTGCAATTACCCTCGCCTGCAGGACGTCTCCCGTGTCACGCCGACCACATCCGTGACGAGACACTCCCCCTGCGCGCACATACGGCGAGAGGTTGCGAAGCCTGTGAGGACACTAGACCCCCGGACCGATGAGAGCCCCGGGACCGGGGTTCCGGCTGAGCAGGAGCCCGACGAGGGAAGCCGTTTCCTCCTGCGTAACTGGCGGGTGCGTTCCCGGCTGGTGGCGCTGATCCTCATACCCACGCTGGCCGCACTGGTGCTCGGCGGGTTCCGCATCGTGACCTCGGTGGCCACGGCGGCGCAGTACCAGCAGACGAGCCAGCTGGCCCGGCTGGTGGACCGCGTCGCGAACCTCACCCACGAACTGCAGGCCGAGCGGGACCGGGCCGCGTGGAACGCCACGATCGGCCGCCCGGCCAAGGCGGCCGCCGCCGTCAAGGCGCAGACCATCCTCACGAACAAGGCGGCCACCGCCGTACGCGACCTGGCGAACGAGATCAGGTCCGGCGTGAGCGACCGGGCCTCCGCCGAGATCGAGCACATCCTCGGCAAGCTCGACGGCGTGGAGTCGCTGCGCGGCCAGGCCGCGGAGGGGAACCTGCAGCCGCGGGCCGTGCTCGACCAGTACACCCTCGTCATCGACAACCTGCTGGCCCTGCAGGACGAACTGGCCAAGGGCACGGTCGACGACCGGCTCGGCTCCATGTCGGTCACCCTGGCCGCACTCGCCCGCGCGAAGGAGAGCGCCTCCCAGCAGCGCGGCCTGCTGTCCACGGTGCTGACCTCCGGCCGGTTCGAGCAGGCCCAGCTCCAGAGTTTCCTCGGCGCGATGTCCGCCCAGGAGAGCGAGCTGCGCGCGTTCCGCAAGAGCGCCACGCCGGAGGAACGGACCGACTACGACAACACGGTCTCCGGCGGCAGGGTCGACCAGGCGGAGTTCCTCCGGACGCTCGTGCTCGACCGGGCCAACTCGGGCTTCGACCTCAGAGGCCTCGACCAGTCCGTGCGCGACGACACCCGTCTGTGGTTCGACGCGATCTCGCAGCCGATCAACCGGATGCGCACCGTCGAGGCCAAGCTGACGTCGGCGATCGTGGCCCGCGCCCAGTCGCTCAAGGACGACGAGCAGCAGCGGGCCGTCGTCATCGCCGTCGCCGTCGCCCTCCTGCTGATCGCGGTGCTGCTCGTCACCGCCGGCGTCGCCCGCTCGCTCGTACGCCCGCTGCGACGACTGCGCAGCGAGGCCCTGGAGGTCGCCGGGCAGCGCCTGCCCGACACCGTCCAGAAGCTGCGGGAGGCCGGTGACAACGCCCAGGCGCCGGCCATCGTCCCGATCGGCGTGGTCGGCCGCGACGAGATCGGTGAGGTGGCCCGGGCCTTCGACGAGGTCCACCGTGAGGCCATCCGCCTCGCGGGCGACGAGGCGCGCCTGCGCAGCAACGTCAACGCGATGTTCGTGAACCTTTCGCGGCGCACGCAGACCCTGGTGGAACGCCAGCTGTCCCTGATCGAGGGACTGGAGCAGGGCGAGCAGGACGAGGACCGGCTGGGCAACCTGTTCAAGCTCGACCACCTGGCCACCCGCATGCGCCGTAACAGTGAGAACCTGCTGGTCCTCGCCGGGCAGGAGGCCGCGCGCCGCTGGGGCCAGCCGGTGCCCATCGTCGACATCGTCCGCGCCTCCCTGTCGGAGGTCGAGAACTACGAGCGCGTCGACATCCAGGTGCAGCCCGGCGCGTCCATCGTCGGCCAGGCGGTCAACGACGTCGTCCACCTGGTGGCCGAGCTGGTCGAGAACGCCATCTCCTTCTCGCCGCGCGACACCAAGGTCACCGTGTCGAGCAACCGCATCGACGGCGGCGGTCTGATCATCTCCGTGAGCGACCTCGGCATCGGCATGACGCCCGAGGAACTGGCGGAGACGAACTACCGCCTGGCGAACCCGCCGGTGGTGGACGTGTCGGTGTCCCGACGGATGGGCCTGTTCGTGGTCGGCCGCCTCGCGCTGCGCCACGGCGTCCGGGTGCAGTTGCGCCAGCAGGACAGCGGCGGCCTGACGGCCATGGTGCTGCTGCCCGAGTCGCTGCTGGCCCACGCCGGCCCGGCCTTCCCGGGAGTGCCGGGCATGCCCCAGCCGGAGCTGACCAGCCCGATGCCGGCCGTCGGGACCGGGCCGCAGTTCGGCGCCCCCGCGTTCGGCGAGCCCGCGTTCGGCGCGCCGGCCCTCGCCAGCCCGACCTCGTTCGACAACCCGCCGCGCACCCCCGTGTTCGGCGCGGACGCGCCGGGGGTCGGCGCCCCGGCCGCCGCCTCCTTCGAGCGCGGGCCCTTCGAGACCTTCCCGCGCGAGACGACCGGTTTCGACCCCGACCCGTTCTCGCGCAATCCGTTCGAGCCGCCGCAGCGGAACGCGGGCAACGACCCCTTCGCCCGCAACCCCTTCGAATCGGGCGGCTTCGAGCGCCCCGCGGAGCCGGATCCCTTCGCCCGCAACCCCTTCGACAGTGGGGGGTTCGGCCAGCCCGACCCGTTCGCCCGCAGCCCGTTCGAGTCCGGCCCCTTCGACCGGGCGGCCTTCGACAAGACGCCCCTCGACAAGGAGGCCCCCGACAGGGGCTTCGCCGACAGGACGCCGTTCGAGAAGACGCCGGCCGAGCGGGACCCGTTCGAGACCACGACCTTCGACTCCGGACCCTTCGACTCACGCGCGTTCGAGTCACGCCCGTTCGACTCGGGCGCGTTCGACGCGGGCTCGTTCGAGTCCAGTCCCTTCGACACCAACCCCTTCAACCGCGGCCGCGTGGGTGAGGCGCCCGTCGACACGCCCTGGCCCGGCCACCTGCCGCCGCCGGGGAGCGCCTCCTGGCCGGGAGGGCAGGAGGAGGGCGGCGCGGGCTGGCCCGGGTGGGCCGGACGCGGTTCCTTCGAAGGCGAGGACAACACCGGCCCGCTTCCGGTGGTGCGCAGCTCGCCGCTGGAGTCGGAGGAGGAGTACCTCCCCATCTTCGCCGCGGTCGAGTCGGACTGGTTCAAGAAGGCCGACGGCCCGGAGGAGAAGGACGACTCCGCCGAAGACGGCGCGGAGAGCAGGGCCTGGTCGTCCCCGGCCGACGTCGGCTGGCAGGCGGCCCAGGCGGCCAGCGAGCCGGCCCTCGGCGGGGTCACCTCGTCGGGTCTGCCCAAGCGGGTGCCCAAGGCCAACCTCGTGCCGGGTTCTGCCAACGCTCCCGCGCCCTCCGCGGAACCCGCCCCCGCGGCGGCGGCCACCCCGCCGCCACCCCCGCCCGTGCTCTCGCCCGAGCGGGTGCGCAGCAGGCTCTCCAGCTTCCAGCAGGGCGTACGGCAGGGCCGTGCGGTCGCGCGCGGGGAGGCCGGAGAGGACCAGGGATACCCCGGGGCGGCGTCCCTGGGCATGCCTGATGCCCAGGACAGTGAGAAGGAGGACTGATGAGGGAGATGAGTCAGGCCGCACGCGGCATCAACTGGTTGATCACGGACTTCGTGAACAACGTGCCCGGTGTGGCGCACACCGTGGTGGTGTCGGCCGACGGGTTGCCTCTGGCGTTCTCGGACGGATTTCCCAAGGATCGGGCGGATCAGCTGGCGGCGGTGGCCGCGGGGTTGATCAGTCTGACGCAGGGGGCGTCCCGGGTGTTCGAGGGCGGCCCCGTCACGCAGACCGTGGTGGAGATGCAGCGGGGTTTGTTGCTGATCATGTCGATCAGTGACGGGTCGTGTCTGGCGGTGCTGGCTGCGGCGGACTCCGATCTCGGTCTGGTGGCCTATCAGATGACGTTGCTGGTGGAGCGTGCGGGGCAGGTGCTGACCCCCGCGGTCCGGGCCGAGCTGCAGTCGTCCCACCCGAGGTGACCCGCCGTTCCGTGAGCTGAGAACCGCGGCGGAGGACAGATCGGGAAACGCGCCCCGGGAGCGGGGCGCACGGGGTGGCCACCGGGATTCCGGAGTGACAACAAGAACGTCAGGAGGACGTTGTGGCAGGCGGCGGCTGGAACAACGAGCCCTACCCGCCGGTGGCCGACGCCCACCGGCAGTACGGCGGTGCGACCCCCGTCCCGAGGCCGGCGCCGACGGAGCAGAGCTCCCTCGTCCGGCCCTACGCGGTGACGGGAGGACGGACGACGCCACGCCTCCAGCTGGCGATGGAGGCACTCGTGTCCTCCGCCACCTCGATGCACCAGGACCTTTCCACGCTCACCCCGGAGCGCCAGGCGATCAGCACGCTGTGCCGTCAGGTGCGGTCGGTGGCGGAGGTGTCGGCGTTGCTGCGGATTCCGCTGGGTGTGGTTCGTGTGGTGATCGCGGACATGGCGGCGGAGGGGTTGGTGCATGTGCATCAGCCGCAGTTGG
>NZ_JABBWZ010000011.1:0-340094 GCF_014161435.1 Microbispora sp. H10949
CCCGCCAACGCCGCGAGCTGCTGGCCAAGGAGAACCGCGCCAACCGCGACTGAGCCAACCCCGGGGGGTTAAAGTTCCCGGAACCGCTGGGGGTCACTATCGGGAGTCCGTTGACAGATCCTGGCCATGAGTTCGCTTTCGGTGGTGTCGGGTGGTCCTCATCACCCCTACGAGGGGTCGCAACTCGGACAGGCCGTGCGCTACCTCGATCTTCCGCAGGGTCCTCATCGCCCCTACGAGGGGTCACAACTCCACATACCGGCGTTCCACGCTGAATCCGACGCCGGGTCCTCATCGCCCATACGAGGGGTCGCAACCACCTCGGGGACCATGCCGTCCTCATCGCCCCTATGAGGGGTCGCAACGCCTCGATCAAGGGCTGCACCCAGTCATGGAGGTGTCCTCATCGCCCCTACGAGGGATCGCAACACCCGGGTATGACCGGGCACGCTCTTCGCGCTGTTGCCCTCATCACCCCTACGAGGGGCCGCGCAACCCGGCTGCGCCGGATCGAGGTTGGCGGATCCCCCGTCCTTATAGGGACGGCGGCGTCCTGTTGATTCGTCGGAGCAGGCCGTTCGGTCCGGAGACTTCGCACGCGCGGTGCGCGCCCGCGAGAAAGTTTCACGCGCGGACCGGGGTGAGGTGCCCGGGAACTGCGCACCCTCCCGTACGGCCGGCGCCCCGGTTGCGGCGGGTGGCGCGCAGTGCGGCACGTCGTCCATGATCCACGCCATCCACATGATCAGGAGGCCGTGCGGGATGGCGTACCAAATGGGTGGGTCTCGGCGTGTGCTCGTCGCGGTGTTCGCCGCCGTGCTCGCGGCAGTGCTGGCCGCACCACCGGCAGCAGCCGCGCGGGCAGCGGACAGCTCGGTGGCGGCCTCGCAGGGGGCGGACAGCGCGGCGGCCGAGCGGAGCACGGACAGCACAGAGAGCACGGAGGCCGCCACAGGGGGCGCGGACAGCGCGGCGGGCCGGTTCGGGCGGCAGGAGCTGCATTGGGGCGACTGCGCGGGGGTCGCCGACCCGGCCCTGCGCTGCGCGGAGGTCGCCGTGCCGCTGGACTACCACCATCCCCACGGCCGGAAAATCACGATCGTCGTCTCACGGCTGCCCGCGACCGACCCGGCCCGCCGCCGTGGGGTGCTGCTCACCACCGGTGGCGGCCCCGGCGGGCCGGGCGTCCCGCTGCCGTCGAGCCTCGCCCCGATGCTGTCCTCCGAGGTGCGGGCGCGCTACGACCTGATCGGCTTCGACATGCGGTTCGTCGAGCGCAGCACGCCCATCGGCTGCGGCCAGGACGTGGAGGAGCCCGGCGGCTACTGGGTCCGCACCGCCACCTCCGGGAGCTTCCCCGCCGACACGGCCGAGGCCCGCGCGTACGCCCGTGCGTGTGTGCGCGCCGCCGGGTGGGCGCTGCCCCACGCCACCACGGCGAACGCCGCGAGGGACATGGACGTCATCCGCGCCGCGCTCGGCGAGGAGAAGATCTCCTACCTCGGCGGCTCCTACGCCGGCATGCTCGGGGCCGTCTACAGCACGTTGTTCCCCCGCCGGGTCGACAGGTTCGTGCTGGACAGCCCGCCCAACGCGGACACGGTCTGGCGGGCGTACGAACTGGCCCGCACCCCCGCTTTCGAGGCCGGGACGGCCGCCTTCGCCGCCTGGACGGCCCAGCGGAACGCCGACTACGGCCTCGGCGACACCGCGCAGAAGGTCACCGACGCCGTCACGGGGCTCATCCGCCGCGCCCGCACGGCCCCGATCGTCGTGGGGGGCCACGCCTGGACGTCCGATGAGGTGGGGACGCTGCTGGTGGTGGGCATCTACGACGAGCGGTCCTTCGGCCTGGTCGCGGCGGCCTTCGCCGCCCTCGCCGCGGGGCGGGAGCCGTTCGTGCCGTTCCCCCTCCGCCCGCTGCCCCCGGCCGGAGTGCCCGGCGTGCCGGTCGACAACCACACCGCGACGAACATGGCCTACCGGTGCGGGGACGGGCCGTGGCCCCGCGATCCCCGCGACTACCTGCGGGACATCGCCTCCTACAGTGAGCGGTATCCGCTGTTCGGGCCGGCCAACGCCAACATCACCCCGTGCGCCTTCTGGCCGCGGATCGAGGACGAGCCGGTGCGGCTGTCGGCCAACCGGTCTCCCGGGGTCCTGGTGACCGCCGCGCTGCGGGACGTGGCCGTGCCGATCGCCAACAGCCGCGCCGTGGCCGCGCGCATCCGCGGCTCGCGCATCGTCACCATCGACGCCCACACCCACGCGCCCTACCCCGCGTACGGCAACGCGTGCCTGAACGGCGCGGTCGACGCCTTCCTCACCACCGGGACGCTGCCGGCCGCCGACGTCGCCTGCTGAGCCCTGCTGATGCGCGTTCCCTGACGTCCGGCGCCGGGCGTCAGGGACCGGCCAGGCCGTGCAGCAGCAGGCCGGTGAGCGCGTCGACGATCTCGTCGTCCGTGGCGGCGGGCCCATGCTCGCCCGCGGTGAGGACGGCGTAGCCGAACATCGACAGCATCGCCGCCATCATCGCGGCGAGCAGGGCGGGATCGCCCGGCAATGGATGCCCGCGATCCCGCAGATACTCCAGGTGGTCCCGCAGCACCTCCGACTCGGCGGTCAGACTCGCCCAGGCGGCGCCGGAGGCCGGGCGCTCGGCGATCAGCGCCTGCATCCGCGCCGCCACGACCGGCAGGTTGGCCCGCAGCACGCTCCAGGCGACGGCCATGTGCCCGCGTAGCTGCGCCCGGTCGGTGAGGTCGTGGTCGCGGGGATGCCCGGCCGCCCCGATCTCCTCGTCGGCCTGGCCCTCCAGGTCGGCCATCAGGGCTTGGAGCAGCTCCTCCTTGCTCTTGAAGTGCTCGTAGAACGACCCCGTCGCCCGGCCCGCCTCCGCCGCGATGTCCGCGATCTTGGTGTTGAGATAGCCGCGTTCCATGAACAGGCGGCGCGCGGCGTCCTTCAGCGCGACCCGGGTCTCGGCCGCCCTCGCCTTGCGCACCCCGCCTTGACGTTCGTTCATGCGTCAAATCATACTGAACCCAGATTCGCCGAATAACTATTCAGTGAACCGAGATTCAGGAGGATGGGTTGCAGGTCATCGTGGCAGGCGGCGGAGTGGCCGGGGCGACCACCGCGCTCGCGCTGCGGCGCATCGGAGCCGAGGTCACCGTGTACGAGGCGTACGCCGACCCCGCCGGACCGGTCGGTTCGTTCCTCAGCCTGGCGGCCAACGGGCTCAAGGGCCTGCGTGCCCTCGGCTGCCTCGAAGCCGTGCAGCAGGCGGGCTTCGACGTGGCGCGCCAGCGGCTGTGGGCCGACACCGGCAAACTTCTGGGCGACGCACCACGCGGCCGCCCCGAGGGTGAGCCTCTGCACAGCGTCACACTCGAACGCGGCCGCCTCGTCGAGACGCTCCGCGCCCGCGCCGCCGCCCAGGGCGCGCGCTTCGTCACCGGCGAACGGCTGACCGGCGCCGTCGGCGACGGCGACGGCGACGGCGACGGGATCCGGGCCCGGTTCGCGAGCGGCCACACCGCCCGCGCGGACCTCCTGGTCGGCGCCGACGGCATCTGGTCGGCGACCCGGCGCGTGCTCGACCCGGCCGCGCCCGAGCCGGCGTACGCCGGGTTCTACTCCGTCTCCGGCGTCTCACGCGGCGTCGACGTCGAACCCGGCGTCTTCAACATGGTCTTCGGCCGCAAGGGCGCGTTCATCTACCTGGCCGCCCCCGGCGGCGAAGTGTGGTGGTCGGCCCAGGCCGCCTCCGCGACGCCTCCCGGCCCGGACGAGGCCGGCCTGGACGACCTCCGGGACCTCTACCGCCACGAGGAGACGCCGTCCGCACTGCTGCGCGCCGCGACGAGCGTGCGGCGCCCGACCCTTATGCACGCCCTGGCGACGGTGCCGGTCTGGCACGACGACCGGATCGCCCTGGTCGGCGACGCCTGGCACCCCGTCGGCGCCGGTCAGGGCGCGTCGATGGCGATCGAGGACGCGGTCGTGCTGGCCCGCTGCCTGGCGGCCACCGGCGACGCGCCCACCGCACAGCCCGCCGCTTTGGCAAGCGCTTTGGCCGCGTACGGGCAGGCGCGGCGGGACCGCGTCGCCAGGATGCTCAAGGCCGGTGACGACAACCGGGACGCCAAGGCCCTGGGCCCGGTCGCCCGCCGGCTCCGCAACCTGATCATGCCGGTCGTCTTCCCGTTCGCCTACGAACGCGCCACCGCCTGGCTCTACGACCACGACCCCGGAGCGGGCCTGCCGCCGGTCGGCCGGGTGCCCGCCGTACGCGGGTAGCCCACGCCGCCCTCCGTACTGACTTTTCGGTCATATTGCTCGTAGAGCGAACAAGTAGAGGTCAACCGGCCAACGCGGGCAAGGACGGCTGTACGGATCATCGCGATGCGGTCGGGGCACCTGTCCAATCCGCGTAGCATCATCGGGCATGGGGTCGCCGAGAAAATCAGCGGTCGCGGGAGCCGCCGTCACGGTGACGGCGCTCATGCTGGCCACGCAGGGCTGCGCAATCATCGGCGGCGGATCGCCGAGGAACCTCGACGTCATCAGCGTGTCCAGCCCGCAGTTCCGCGACGGCGCCCCCCTGCCGCAGGACTACTCCTGCAAGGGGGGGCAGGGGAACCCGCCTCTTCGTTGGTCGGGCACGTCGGGCGCGAAGTCCGTGGCCCTCGTGGTCGACGACAGCAGCCCGCGCGGAGGGCCGGAGGTGCACTGGGTGGTGTTCGACATCGATCCCGACACGACCGAACTGGGCATGGACGACGTCCCCCGGGGCGCCAGGCTGGGCAGGACGACGAGCGGGAAGGTGGGCTATACGCCCCCATGCCGGACCGATGGCAGCTACCGTTTCACTGTCTACGCGTTGGACGCGAAGCTCGGTCTGGAGCAGGGTGCCGGCCTCGCGCCGACGCTGGAGAGCATCGCGAGCCACACCATCGCACGTGGACGCCTCACGGCGGACACGATCGAGTGACATGCTGGGCACCGGAGGTAGTCGTGCTACACCAATCTTCACCTAGGGTGTGACAACGGTCATTGTGGTCGAG
The DNA here is from genome assembly GCF_014161435.1 of Microbispora sp. H10949. Lineage (NCBI taxonomy): Bacteria > Bacillati > Actinomycetota > Actinomycetes > Streptosporangiales > Streptosporangiaceae > Microbispora > Microbispora sp. H10949. The sequence continues at coordinate 5,073 of NZ_JABBWZ010000011.1, forward strand.
CAGAATCGGTTTCAATTGCTGAGCGCAGGTGGCCAGAGGGGGCAGGTCGCGTCGATGGCCGCGCGACCTCACCGGCGCCGCAGAAAGGCCATGGCCTTGAAGGTGGTGCTATGACTGCGGTCATTGTCGGTCTTGTCGCCGTCGTGCTTCTCGTGCTGCTGGTCGTGGCGCTGGGCATGCGGTCGATGAACCGCAGAGAGAGCGCTCTCTCCTCAGAGCGCATCAAGGCGATGGCCGAGAACAAGGGTCCCAAGCCGCGCCGACCGGCCGAGGAGACGTTCTTCGAGAGCTTCCCCAAGGGGTTCGACGCCTTCGAGGAGCCCGAGCCCGAAGCGCCCAAGCCGAGGCCGGCGAGCACCCGCCCCGGCAGCCGGCAGGCGCGGCCCGCGCAGCGCGGCGGCAAGCAGCCCGCCGCCGCCCGCGGCAAGCGCGGCGTGGACGAGTGGGGCGAGCCGGACGACTACGACGACGACTACTGGTCGCGCGTACGCGCCGACGAGGGCGGCTTCGGCGGCACGATCGCCGCGAGGATGGCCACCCCCCGGCCCGTCCAGGACACCTCAAGCCCGGCGAGCGCATCTCCGGGCGCGTCCCAGGGACAGGCGGCCGACGCCGACGCGGTGACCGTGCAGGCACCCCTGCCCGCGCGCCCCGCGGCCGGCCGCGCCGACGCCCCCGTCCCCGCCTCGGCGATGGCCGAGCAGAAGACCATGACGTTCGCCGCGCCGACGCCCGACCTGCTCGACGCCGCCGGCTCCCCCGCCACCGGCCCGTTCGACGCCCCCGCCGCCCCCCCGACCGGAGCAACACCGGCCGGTGCGCAGAGCGGCAGGCCGGGCAGGTCCGGCAGGTCGTCGCGAGCGGCCCGCCGCGCCGCGGCCGCCGCCTCCGCCGACGCGGGCCAGGCGAGCGGTTCCTACGACATCCCCCGAGGCACCGGCCCCTTCCCGGCGTCCGCGGGCACCGGCCCGTTCACCACGCCGTCGGGCACCGGCTCCTACCCGGCGACGCCGGGCGCCGACGCCCTGGACGGCGTCCAGGCGAACACCGGCCCGATGGCCGCCTCCGGGGACACCGGCTTCTTCAACCGCGCCGCGGCCACCGGCCCGTTCCCGTCCGCCGGCGGCACGGGCTCGTACGACGGTCACGCGGCCGGTTCCTTCGACGCCGCGTCGGCCTCCCCCGTGCCGGAGACCGGGACCTTCGTCATGGGCGGCTATGACCCGGCGCGCGGCAGCGGCGCGTTCGAGGCGGCCGCGTCCCCCGTTCAACCCATTGCCCAGCCCGCCGACGCCCTCGCCGAGCCTGCGCCCCAGAGTTCCTTCGACCCTTGGACGGCTCGTCAGCCGGCCCGCACCGACGCCTACGACCCCTCCCAGGCCTCGACGGGCCCGTTCCCGGCCGCGCGCCCCTCGTACTCCCCCACCCAGGAGCCGGCCGTCGGCACCCCCGCTCCCGGCAGCCAGGGCAGTGCCACCGACCCCGGCTGGCCCGTGACCGGCAGCTACCCGCCGGCCCCCGCCGCCTCGGCTCCCACTCCGGGCTGGGCGGCAGCCCGGGACGTGCTGGACGACCCCGAGCCGTCGCACGGCTCGTCCTCCTGGCCGAACGCCGAGACCTACCAGACCCCGGCCTACGACGGCTACCAGGCGGGCCACTCCGGTGAGTCCTCCTACCCGGCCGCGTCGTCGCCCGTTCCGCCCCCGGTCACACCGTCGTACGAGGTGAACCCCGGCTGGGCGTCGATCGACGCCTCCGACAGCGTGACGGGCGCCGCGCCCGGGTCCGCCTCGCCGTACGAGTCGGCGGGCTACGACGCGCCGTCGGGGCAGAGCCAGTACGGCTACGACCAGCAACAGCAGGGGTACGGCGGCACGCAGCCGTCGTGGCCCGAGCAGAACATGGGCGGAAGCTGGCCCTCCTACGACGAGCTGTACGGCGACGCCTCCACGTCGGCCGGCGGCCGTCGCCGGGGCAGCCACCGCGATCCCGACACCGACTATCCCGACTACTATCGGTGACTTTCCCGTTCCCTGCCTGGTGACGGTTTCCGTGGCTGACGTATCGTCGGCCCATGACCCTCAGTGACGGCACAATCTCGCATCGTGACTGGAAGTCCGTGCTCCGCCATGACGTTCCCGCCTCGCTGGTCGTCTTCCTGGTGGCCGTGCCGTTGTCGCTCGGCATCGCCGTCGCGTCCGGCGCTCCCGTCGCGGCGGGCCTCGTCGCGGCGGTGGTCGGCGGGGTGGTCGCGGGAGCGCTCGGCGGGTCCGTCGTCCAGGTGAGCGGCCCGGCCGCCGGGCTCTCCCTGGTCGTCGCGGAGCTGGTCCACACGTACGGCTGGCGCGCGACGTGCGCGATCACGGCCATGGCCGGGCTGCTCCAGGTCGGGCTCGGCGCGCTGCGGGTGGCGCGGGCGGCCCTGGGGGTCTCCCCCGCCGTCGTCCACGGCATGCTGGCCGGGGTCGGCGCCGTGATCGCGCTCTCCCAGCTGCACATCGTCCTCGGCGGCAGCCCGCAGCGCTCCGCGCTCGAGAACGTGCTCGAACTGCCCGCCCAGATCGTCCACAACCACACGCACGCCGTGCTGATCGGCGTCCTGACGATCGCGGTCCTGCTCGTGTGGGGCCGGATCCCGCGCCTGCGGGCCGTGCCCGCCCCGCTGGCGGCGCTGATGATCGCGACGCTGACGGCGGGGGTGTCGGGCTGGGACCTGACGAAGGTGGACCTCGGCGACGGGTTCTCCTCCGTCCAGGGGCCGCTGGCGCCCCAGGGCGACTGGCACGCCATCGCCGGGGCCGTCCTGCTCGTCGCCCTCCTCGCGGGGGTGGAGTCGCTGCTGACGTGTGTGGCGTCCAACCGCCTGCACGACGGCCCCCGTGCCGACCTCGACCGCGAGCTCACCGCGCAGGGCGTGGCGAACGTGGTGTCCGGTCTGCTCGGCGGCCTGCCGGTGGCGGGGGTCGTCGTCCGTACGACCACCAACGCGCGGGCGGGCGCCCGCAGCCGCTGGTCCACGGTCCTGCACGGCGTGTGGGTGCTGCTGTTCACCGCGGCCTTCGCCTGGATGCTCGCGCTGATCCCCCTGGAGGCGCTCGCGGCGCTGCTGCTGTTCATCGGCGTGCAGATGGTCAACCTCGGGCACGTACGGAACCTGCGCAACCACCGCGAGGTGCCGGTGTACGCCGTGACGATGGCCGGGGTCGTGCTGATCGGGCTCGCCGAGGGAGTGGCGATCGGCCTCGGGCTGGCCGCCCTGCTCGCCCTGCGCCGCCTCGCGTGGGTCTCGGTCGACGTCCGCCAGGACGGCGAGCGGCACTGGCGGGTCGTCGTCACCGGATCGCTGACGTTCCTGGGCGTGCCCCGGCTGACCGAGGCGCTGCGCGCCATCCCCGCCGGGTCGGCGGTGGAGCTCGACCTGCACCTCGACTTCATGGACAACGCCGCCTTCGAGGCGCTGCACACCTGGCGGCTGGAGCACGAACGGGCCGGCGGCGAGGTCGACGTGGACGAGCCGCACGGCGAGTGGTACTCCGCCGCGATCAGCGGCGCCCGGCTCTCCCCCGCCAGGATCCCGCCCCGGCACGACCGTTGGTGGCTGCCCTGGGCCTACCGGCGCCGCGCCCACTCCTCCGGCGCCCACTCCCCGGGTCCGGGCCCGTACGGGTCCTTCGAGGTGGTCGGCGTGGACGGCGGGAGCTTCGCGGGCCACGACGACGCCGTGATCTGCGAGCCGCAGGGCGTGCCCGACCTCCTGGAGGGGACGCGGGAGTTCCACCGCAGGACCGCGCCGATGGTCCGTCCGCTGCTCACCCGGATGGCCCGCGGGCAGTCGCCGTCGCACCTTTTCATCACCTGCGCCGACTCGCGGATCGTGCCCAACATCATCACCGCGAGCGGCCCCGGTGACCTGTTCACTCTGCGGAACATCGGCAACCTCGTGCCGCGTGCGGGCTCGGTCCCGCCGGACGACTCGGTGGCGGCGGCGGTCGAGTACGCCGTGAACGTGCTGGAGGTCCGCATGATCACCGTCTGCGGGCACTCCGGGTGCGGCGCGATGGCAGCCCTCCTCGGCGAGGTCCCCGACCTGCCGGCGTTGCGCGCCTGGCTGCGGCACGGACGGCAGAGCCTGGCCCGGTTCGTGGCCGCCGGGCCCGGCCAGGACGCCGACGACGCCGGGCCGCTCGACCGGCTGTGCCGGGTCAACGTCATCCAGCAGCTCGACAACCTGCGGACCCACCCTTTTGTGGACACGCTCGTACGGGCGGGCAGGCTGGAGCTCACGGGCCTGTACTTCGACATCGGCGCGGCCCGGGTGCACGTGCTGGAGCAGGAAGGCTTCACCCCGGTCCCGGAGCTGCGCACCACCGGCTGAGCCGCACCGGCCCACAGCGCACCGGCCCTCAGCGCAGTGGTCAGGAACGCAGTGGCCGGGAACGCACCGGTGCGCTTCCGCTGTGAGCGGACGATGTCCGCCGATCGTGAAACCGGGCGGACTCCGCGCGCCACAGCACCAAGGATGACCGTATGAAAATTCTGGTCATCGGTGGTTCGGTGTTCCTGGGCCGGGCCATCGTGGAGGAGGCGCTGCGGCGCGATCACGAGGTCACGACGTTCAACCGGGGCAGGAGCGGGACGGACCTGCCCGGGGTGGAGGCGGTGCGCGGCGACCGCGAGGTGACCGGCGACCTGTTGCGGCTCGCCGACGGCAGGCGGTGGGACGCGGTCGTCGACGTCTGCGGATTCGTCCCCCGGGTCGTCCTGGAGTCGGTGCGGGCGCTGTCCGGGCACGCCTCGCACTACACATTCATCTCCAGCATCTCCGCGTACCCGGACTGGCCCGACAAGACGGGCGTCGACGAGACCTTCCCCACCCACGAGTGCCCGGCGGACGCGGACGCCGAGTTCGGCGACTACGGCGTGCTCAAGGCCGGCTGCGAACGCGCGGTGGAGGAGCACTTCGACGGCGCCGCCCTGGTCGTCCAGCCCGGCCTGATCCTCGGCCCGCACGAGAACGTCGGCCGGCTGCCCTGGTGGCTCGACCGCATCTCCAAGGGCGGCCGGGTGCTCGCGCCCGGCGACCCGGCGCAGCCGATCCAGCTCATCGACGCCCGCGACATCGCGGCGTTCACCCTCGACCAGGCGGCCGGTGGCACGACGGGCCGCTACATGACGGGCGGTGTGCCGGGCAGGGCCACGTTCGGAAGCTGGCTCGGCGACTGCGTGGAGGCCACCGGCTCGGGCGCGGAGCTCGTCTGGGCCGACGACGACTTCCTGACCGCTCAGGGCGTGGAGCCGTGGACCGAGCTTCCGCTGTGGTATCCGGGGGCGGACGGCCTGGGTGTGTGGAACCACTCCTCCGCCAAGGCCCTCGCCGCCGGTCTCACCTGCCGTCCGCTCCGCGAGACGGTACGCGACACATGGGAGTGGCTGAAGGACATCCCGGAGGAGCGGCGCAGCTTCCGCGGCGTCCGGGTGGGCAGCGGCATGGACCCCGACAAGGAGCGCCGCGTGCTCGCCGCCTGGGACGCCCGCTGACGCGTTCCCCAGCAGGAGCGGGGTCCGGCCCCCGGAAGCCGCGGGCCGGAGCGTGATGGGACGACCACGGCGGCACCGGGCGCAGCGGCTCAGGGCCGCCCGGAGACCGCGGGCCGGAGCGCCGTGGACGACCACGGCGGCACCAGGCGCAGAGGCTCAGGGCTGCCCGTGAGGCGCACAGGCCGGAGCGCGATGGGACGACCACGGCGGCACCGGGCGCAGGGCTGCCGCCGTGAGGCGCACGGGCCGTAGGCTGTCGGGCATGCTCTGGGTGGCTCTTTCGATCGTGGCCGTACTGATCGTGCTCGCCGCGCTGGCCGGGACCGGACGTGCCCGTCAGGCGTCCCGCGGGCCCGCCCGCGGGACGTCCCGCCGCCGGCCCGCGCCACGCCCCCCGGGCGCGACGACGCGCCCGTCACGAGGTGCCCGGCCCTCCTCCCCGCCCTCCTCCCGTACGACCCGCGGCGGAACCCGGAGTGGCGCCGCCACCGATGAGCGCACCGGCCCGCAGCCGGGCGAGATCTGGTGGGCCGACGTGCCGTACGAGGACGGGCCCGGGCACAAGGTGCGTCCCTGCGTGGTGCTCAGGACGTACCACGGCGGCGCGGAGGTCCTGAAGATCACCAGCCAGGACCGGAGCGACCGCTCCGACCACGTCGAGATCCCCACCCGCACGTGGGACCCGAGCGCGGACCACAACAGCTTCCTCGACCTCACCGGACCGGTCCGGGTGCCCTCCGCCTCGTTCGACGACAGAGCGGGCACCCTCGACCCCCGCGTCTGGCGTCAGGTCTGCCGGCTCCACGAGATCTCCCCGAACTGAGCCGGGTCGCTCAGCCCACGCCACTGAGCCCACGCCACTGAGCCCACGCCACTGAGAGCGTGCCGCTGAGCCCATGCCGCCGGGGCCGCCGCCTGCGCCGAGCCGTTCCCGCGTGGCCGCTCCGGGCCGCTCCGGGCCGCTCCGGGCCGCTCCGGGCCGCGCCCCGGCGGCCTGACCGAGAGATCGTACTCATCGGTAACTGAGTATCGGCGCTCATGTCCGGGCGGCGCCGGGCGCGCAGCATGGGCGCCATGACGAAACCAGTGAAGAGCACGACGACGACGGCCTTCTACCTGCAGGCCGTCATCTCGTTCGCGATCTCCCTCGCCGGACTGGCCGCCGGGATCCTCTACCTGCCCGTCACGACCTGGGTGCGCTCGTTCCTCGCCCTCGGGCTGATGTACGTGGTGACCTCGACCTTCACGCTGGCCAAGTGTGTGCGGGACCGGCAGGAGGAGGCCACCGTCGTCAGCCGGGTGGACCAGGCCAGGCTCGACAGGCTGCTGGCCGAGCACGACCCCTTCCGCACCGACTGAGCCGCCCCCGGCGCACCCTGCACACCTGCACACCTGCATGTCCGGCACGCCCGACACGCCCCACGCGGACACCTGCCACGCGCTCCCGTCCGGCTCGCGAATCGCCACCGGACCGGCGGCGCGAGCGACAGAATGCGACGGTGCGACGACAGAACGGAGCCATCTCACATCACTTCAGTCTGGTATGTGACGAAGTCCTATCGCTTTATGTCCAACTTATTGACTTTCCTCGGCCACTATCGCCTAATTCCATCAAAAGTGATGCCCGGTGTGGTGGAAAGCATCGGGCACCCGTCTCGTCCCGCCTGGTTCCAGGGCCGGACCGCGCCCGTGGTCCGGTCCCGGCGTCACGCCGCGAGGCCCGGCCCCACCGCCGGCTCGCGGCCACGCGCCTCGCGGACGGAACGGCACAACGGATTGGGGAACCATGACCGAGGTAGGCAGGGGAACGACGCGGAGCACGTTCTCGCGGCGCGCCTTCACCACGGCGGCGACGGCCGCCGCGATAGCACCGCTGGTCGTGTCGGCTCAGGCCGACGCGGCGCCCGTCGGCAGGAACGCGACAGCGCCTGTTCGCCTGGGCAACCCGCGCCGCATCACCCTCTACGTCGAGAACCTGCCGAACGGCGACATGGGCTACGGCCTCGAGCCGGGCAAGGCCACGATCCCCGGCCCCCTCATCGAGATGGTCGAGGGCGAGACCCTCGAAGTCGAGCTGGTGAACAACGCGGACGTCACCGCCAGCCTCCATGTGCACGGAGTGGACTACGAGACGAGCAGCGACGGCACGCGGATGAACGACAGCGTGGTCGAGCCGGGGGCCCGGCGCGTCTACGTCTGGCGCACCCACGCACCGGGCCGCCGCCCCGGCGGGACCATCGAGCCCGGCAGCGCGGGCTACTGGCACTACCACGACCACGTGGTCGGCACCGACCACGGCACGGGAGGCATCAAGAAGGGCCTCTACGGCCCGCTGGTGGTCCGCCGTAAGGGCGACGTGCTGCCGGACAAGACGTTCACCGTCGTCTTCAACGACGTACGGATCAACAACCTCCCGGCCGGGCCGCACTTCCTCGCCAAGATCGGCGAGCGGGTCGAGTTCATCGTGATCACGCACGGGAGCGCGTTCCACACGTTCCACATCCACGGGCACCGGTGGGCCGACAACCGCACCGGCCTGCTGGAGAGCCCCCAGGACCCGAGCCGGATCATCGACACGAAGACCACCGGCCCGGCCGAGTCGTTCGGCTTCCAGGTGGTCGCGGGAGAGCGTGTCGGTCCCGGCATGTGGATGTACCACTGCCACGTGCAGAGCCACTCGGACATGGGCATGGCCGGGGTCTTCATGGTGTCCGATGAGAAGGGGAACGTGCCGGGCGGCCATGACATGGGCGGCATGGGCGGCGGTTCCGGCGGCGGCATGGACATGTCCCACTGAGGCGTACCGGCCCCCGCCCCACCACACGCCCGACCGCACACCCGACCACGCGCCCGACCACGCGCCCGGCCTGACGCGAGCACGTACGTCGCGACGGCAGGCGGTACGGACGCGACGCGACGGCGCCCCCGAGCCCTCCCCCGTCGGAGGGACGGGGGCGCCTCGCCGATGGAGACACCGCTTCAGATGTGGGGCGGATCAGTACGGTATGCCCGTGACTGGTGACCTCCTCCGGGCCGGGCTGGCGGCGACCGCCTCCGCCCCCACCCAGCCGGCCCTGGACTACTACGTGATCACGCCCGGGGCGGGGGCCGGCGCCGTACGAGCGGAGGGTCTCGTCGTCGAGGAGTTCGTCTTCAGCGGCGACCATCGGACCATCGGCCTGGACACCGCCGGATGGAGCGGGGACGACCGCGCCTGGTGGAGTTCGGCGGCCTTCGGGCGGGCCATGCGCGAGGACCCGGAACTGCGCGCCCGGGTGGTCGCCGTCGGCCGTACGGACGCCGAGGCCGCCTATCTCCGCCTCGGAGGAGAGGAACTCCCCGGCGAGGCGACGCTGCGGGATCGCTTCCGCGACACCCTCGCCCTTCCGGACTCCGCTCCCCTGCGCCTCGGCCCGGAGGGGGGCTCCAGCGGGTTCCACGACTCCCGGACATACCGCGTCCTGTTCGCGGGCGATCTCCGCCTTGCCGGCCTCGCCCGCCTCGCGCCGGAGGTCGTCACACTCGCCGAGAACGCCGACGACCCGCGTACCCGGATCGCCGGCACGGGCGGGCTGCGGACGGCGCGGGACGAGTTCACCTGGGAACTGCGCCGGATCGGGCCCGGCGTCGCCTGCTGCGTCGATCTCACGGCACACCTGGGCACCATGTCCGACGACGCCCTCCGGCCGCTGCTCCGGAGCCTGACCACGGCGATACGTCACGCGGGCCCGATCCCCGTGACCATCGAACGATTCTCGTAATTCTCACAAGAGGAAATATCGCCTAAGGCTGTCTTTATCACCCATTCTCGGAGTCCCGACAGAAGGGCCATCACAAACCTTATTCGAGGAAACCATGGATACTTCAGAAGAAGATGTGATATAGATCCTTTCACGTTGGTTCTGTATTGATCTGGGCTCTGGAGCGGCAGCATGGGCAAAGGGCGTGCGGGCAAGAAAACCAACAGAACCAGAATTTCGATCACGTACACGGTGCTTATCATCACGGGACTTCTGCTCGCCGTGGCGGGGGCCGTGGTGGCGATACTGGGCCTGGGTGGCGTCGTCGAGTTCAAGGGCGAGGTCGCCGGGGCGAAGGCGGAGACCACGAGCGTCGGACTCGCGGTGCTGGTGGTGGGCGCACTGCTGGCGGGGATCGTGGCCGTCAAACTGCCGGCGCAGGTGAACGTGCTGGGAGACGGTGGCCGGAGAGGCTTCACCGAGTGGTTCTCCGAGTTCGGGGTCAGACTCTGCGCCCTTCTGGTGGCGGCCGGCGTGGTCCTTCTGATCGTTTCCCTCTTCGTCTAGGCCGGCGATGTCGTGGGTCACGGCTCATATGGATGAGCGAATTGTCGAGATCGCCGGAGACGAGGGCAGCTCACCCGGCAGATATATGCAGTACGTTTTCGACGCCGGCACCGGCACGTACCTCCGTCCGGCGGACAGCGAGGAGATGCTCGCCTTCCGCGAGCGGGGCGTGAAGGCGGCGTACCTGCAGGCACAGGCCGGAGCCGAATTCGACGCGGACGCGCTCGAGCGCGCGTGGCCGGAAATCTGGCGCGAACTGACGAGGAAGCGCCCGGAACCGACGCCCGAGTATTACGCCGTCCTCGACACGGGCCTGCTCTCCCGTCACCCCCTCCTGCGAGGGCTGATCGTGGACGGGACCAACCTGACCACGGAACCCGACGGCGAGGACGCGAACGGCCACGGAACGATGGTGGCGCTCATCCTCGCGGCCGGCCTGACCCGCCGGCCGCGCCTTCTCAACGTGAAGGTCGCCGACGGAAACGGCCGCGCGACGCCCCGCGACCTGATCAAAGGGATCGAATGGGTCCGCGACTTCGCGCGGGGGACGTCGTCGCCGGTGTGCGTCAACATCAGCCTCGGCTGCTACTCACGGCGCTGGGGGTTGTTCGCCTGCGACGGCACCTGCGATCTCTGCGAGGCGGCCGTGGCGGCGGCCGCAGACGTACGGGTGATGACGGTCGCCGCCGGCAACGAGCCGAACAGGACGACGTGCCCGGCCATGGCCGGATTACGAGGGCGTGCCGACAACATCTTCGCCGTGGCCCAGCTGGGATGGGACCGCAGCGGCGTCGGAACGGTCGCCATGCCCGCCGGCATGCGATGGGTCCCGTACGAAGAGGGTGACGAATGAGCCCGGCGCTCCCCGCGCCTGGTCCGCGATGGACGGACGCCGCATCGTCTTCAGCAGTGCGTGCCCCGGCAGCGATGGCGAGCTGCGTGAGTAGCGTGGGCTGCGCCTGACCGAACGAAAGGATGTGAGGTGTGGGTGCGCCGTATTCCTGGTGCGGGGGTCACGGAGATGGTCGGACTGAGCCGGGATCGGCGGGGAGCTTACTTAGGGTCGTCGGGTACGGGAGCGGTGATGACCCCGCCGAGCAGAGTGTGACTTTCCACCATGTCCCGGTGGAACAGGACCCCGGAGAGGCGGCTGGCCGGCGCGAGCGCGGGAGCCACTGTCTCGTGCCGGTACAGGGACTCCTCCTGTGGGCCGAAGGCCGAAGAGATTACCCACGCGCCCGCCCGACGCCGGCCGAGGTGCTGGCCCGCCGCGGAGTCCAGCAGTAGGGGTACACCACGCCTGGAGGGAGGGGTGCTCGGGCCGGGGCGGCGCGCCGCCGGAGAGCTATATTCACAAATCGCGATAATTGTCGCCCGCAATATGTGGAGAATCTCCGGCACATTGGTGGGAAATGTCGCCGGACGCCCCGTGACCGGGGCTGTTCGCCGCCGTCTGCCGCGCTCCCGAACAGCGGAAACCTTCTCGCGCCCGCCTCTTCCGTATCAAAGCGGTTCGCTGGGTCGTCCCGTACATGAGCGCCGTCGCCGAGGTGGTAGTCATAGCCCGTTGCGGGAGGAACCCCCCCTGACGTGTGCTTTCGCCCCCTTGGAGGGCGTGGGCGCGTGGCGTGGAGGGTGGCCGGTCTCGCTCGCGCGTTCCGGACATCCCTTCGGCGTCCAGGCAAGCTCCGTCACAGTCAACCGCAGCTTTCGCCATTTCCGCCGAATGCCGACAAGTCTACATTTCGCCTGCTATGTATTGATTTTTTCGATCGGCTGACTAACGCTGATCGGGACGCCTAGTCATGGAGGGAGTAAGAATGCCTGTCACCCTGGATCGCTCTGAGGAGATCGTCTCCGCGTGGCGCAGCGGAGCCGACGTCGAGGGCTGGGACAGCCCGGCCGGTCCGCTGTTCATCGGCGAGTACGCCGAGTCGGAGATCACGCTGACGGCCCTGGACACGCGGAGGCCGAGCTCGTGCACGGGCGCCAACACCATTCCCTGCTGCTGATCGGACCTACCCGGTCAATGCGGATCGGAACGCACAGTCACGAAGGGAGTAGCAATGCCTCTCACACTGGATCGCTCTGAGGAGATCGTCTCCGCGTGGCGCAGCGGAGCCGACGTCGAGGGCTGGGACAGCCCCGCCGGTCCGCTGTTCATCGGCGAGTACGCCGAGTCGGAGATCACGCTGACGGCCCTGGACACCCGGCTGGCGAGCTCGTGCACCTGCAGCCGCTTCTGCTGCTGATCAAGGAAGGAGGATCCGAATGGCCGGGGACTTCGACCCGTCGCTGGACTTTTTGACCGCACCGGCGCTGGCCGGGCTGTCCGCCACGCTGGGATCGATCCCCGGCCTCACGGAGGCGGAGGCCCGGCTGGTATGCCAGAGCACCGCCGAAGCGCTGGAGGAGACCGTCCGCCTCAAGGTCAACAGGGTTCTGCTGCTGGAACTCAACGCCGCCAGAATCAGCGGAAGGCTGACCGCCGAGACGCCGCAGCTGCGGTGGCAGGAGTGGAAGGCGACGGCCGCGACGCCCGAGTTCTGGCTGTCCCTGACCAAGCACTACCCCACGATGCTGTCCAGGCTCGGCACGATCATCGACAACAGGTGCGCCGCGGCCGTGGAACTGGCCCGCAGGTTCGCCGCCGATCGCGCGGCGCTCACCACACTGCCCGGCGGTCTCCGCGGCGAGCTGGTCGGAGTCGACTTCGGGGCGGGAGACAGCCATCGCGGAGGGCACAGCGTCGTCGTCCTGCACGGCTCGCAGGGCAAGGTGGTATACAAGCCCCGGTCCCTCGCCGTGGACGAGGCGCTGGCGCGGCTGATCGACCGCCTGGCACCCCAGCTGCCCGCCGGCAGCCGCATCCGGGTACCCGACGTGCTGATTCGCCAGGGGTACGGCTGGGCGGAGCACATCCAGCACCGCTACTGCGCCGACGAGACGGAGCTGCGGTCCTTCTACCGCGGTGTCGGGCACTGGCTGGCGCTGATGCGGCTGATCGGCGGCAGCGACCTGCACATGGAGAACCTCATCGCGGCCGGTCCCGCGCCCGTCGTCGTCGACTGCGAGACGCTGTTCACCCCGCACGTCCCGGCCAAACCGTCCGGATACGGCGACGCCGTCGACCAGGCGACCGACCTGCTCAGCGGATCGGTGCTGCGCACCGGACTCCTTCCCGGACGCGGCGTCTCGCTCGCCTGGCGCGGCGTCGACATGTCCGCCGTCGGAGGCCTGCCTGGCCAGCAGCCGTACACGCAGGTGCCGGTCGTCGTCGACGCGGGCACGGACATGGCGAGACTGGGAATGGAACGGGTCGAGCTGGGAGCGGTGAGCAACCACCCGAGCCCCGATCCGATCCTCGTCCACTACTGGGATCTGGTGCTGTCCGGATTCAGCGAGCTGGCCGAGCACCTCGACATGCTGGATCGGCGGGGTGAGCTCGCCGGGCTGCTCACGGACTTCGCCGACCGTCCGATCCGGGTCGTGCTCCGCGCCACCGAGGCGTACGCCGAGCTGGCCCGCATGTTGTGGCACCCGGCCTCACTGCACGACGAGCCGACCGCGATGGGCAAGGCGGCGGGGTTGCTGGCCCAGCATGCCGAGAACCTGCCCGGCGCGCCATCGGACCCCGAGGTGATCGACGCCGAGGTGGCCGAGTTGCTGGTCGGCGACATCCCCTTCTTCGCCACAACCCCTGCTCGCGGCCGTCTGGACGGCCCTGGCAGAACCTCGTACGGAGACGAGCAGGACCTCATCGCGGACGCGCTGCGGCGCTGGCGCGACCGTGACGCGGCCCTGGACCGTGAGGTGATCCGGTCCGCTCTGGTCAGCGCCTACCTCAACGAAGGGTGGATGCCTGCCAACAAGCGTATGACCGTGCCTCTCATCCAGCACCAGGACCTCGAGCGGCGCCGGCGCCGGATCGCGGCCGGGATCGCCCGCAGCATGCTTGACACGGCGGTCCGGGGCGACGACGGCACCGTCACCTGGACCGCGCCGGTGCTCACCTCCGACGGCTGGTTCGTACAGTCGCTGTCTCCCGACGTGTACGGCGGGGCGTACGGGGTCGCCATCACCCTGGCCGCCTACGTGAGTGAGACCGGGCAGGGCAGGGCCGACGAGGTGCCGGGGCTGGACGGGCTGCTCGCCGATCTCCTCCATACGATCAGGCTGGCCGAGGAGCGCGACGCGGAGGCACGCCGCACCGGGCCGCGGCGCCGCCCCGCCACCCCAGGTGGCTATGTCGGCATCGGCTCGCAAATCTGGAGCTGGCTGCTGCTGCGCAGGCTGGGCACCGTCGGCTCGCAGGAGGCGGTCGCCCGGGCCGGCGCCCTGGCGGGGCAACTGCCCGAGGCGGTGGCCGCCGACGGGGTGTACGACCTGCTCACCGGCATGGCAGGCGCCATCGTGCCGTTGCTCCGCCTGTCGGAACAGACCGGTGACCAGCAGTGGTCCATGCAGGCCGACCGCATCGGGGAGCGCCTGCTCTCACTGGCCCACATCGACGACCGGGGAGCACGCTGGCCCAGCACCGCCTTCCCACAAGGGTTAGGCGGGGTCTCACACGGCGCCACCGGGATCGCCTGGGCGCTGGCCCGGCTCGCTGACAGTGCCACGGCCGGCGCTGCGGACTTCCGCGCACTGGCAGACAGGGCCTTTCTGTACGAGGAGTCACTGTACGACCCGGCGGAGAAGGGCTGGCGTGACCTGCGTGAAATGGACGACCATCGCGTGACCTCCAGCGCATGGTGCCACGGAGCCGCCGGCATCGGCCTCGTCGCGGCCGACCGGCTGGCCCGCGAAGGTGCCCCGCGCTGGGCGGACGTGCTGCGCCGGGCCGCCGCGTCGTCCTGGTCGAGGGGCATCGGCTGGAACCACACACTCTGCCACGGAGACCTCGGCACCTGGGAAATCGTGCGCCACGCGATCGATGTGGGTGTCGGGCCCGAAGAGCTGACGCCGGAGTACCTCGCCGCGTACGTGATCGGCAGCATGGACGAGCACGGCCCGGTGAGTGGCCTTTCACGTGACGCCTTCAGCCCAGGTCTGATGCCGGGAGTGGGCGGCATGCTCTACCAACTACTACGCCTGCACCCCGACACCTCCCTCCCCTCCGTCCTGCTCCCTGACCCGGAGAACTGACCGCCCCGTCTCCTCTCCTGCCCGCCCCGGTTCTTCGTGCCGCGGTGCGCTCTACCGAAAGTCGGAGTGGACCGAAGCCATGGCGTCCTCGGTACCGTAGCCGAGGACCGTGGCCAGGGCACCGGTCACGCCGGCGCCGTTCAATCCCCCGCGTCTACTGGCGTGGCAAACTGAGGCGGCGCCAGCAGATCAGGGCGCAGCCGATGCTGAGGAAGGCGAGGTGGATGTCCTCGTGGCGCCGAAGTACCGCACGGATCTTTTCGCGCGCTCGTGGACGGCGTTGCGCAGGGCGGTCGCCGAGCTTCCGGATGAGGACTTCGCCCAGCGGTCGGGCTGTGCCGGCTGGCTCGTGCGGGATCTCGTGTGCCATCTGGTCATCGACGCGCAGGATGTCCTGATCACCCTGGCGACCCCCGTGGAGACGGAACCGACCCGCGACGCGGTGACCTACTGGGAGGTCGCCACGACGCCGCCGACCGGCGACGACCCGCTCGACGCGCTGGTCGTCCGGCTGGCCGCCGCGTACGAGGAGCCGCGGCTGCTCAAGTTCCACCTCGACGACGTCGGCTCCGCCGCAGGCCGTGCCGCCGGGCTCGCCGACCCGCACCTCCGGGTCGGGACCCGCGGCGAGGTCCTCACCGTGGACGCCTACCTGTCCGCGTACGTCATGGAGTGGACACTGCACCACCTCGACCTGGTCGCGCACCTGGCGGACGCCGCGGGACCGCCCGCGGAGGGGCTTGCCCGGTCCCGCGAGATGCTGGAGAAGATCGCGGGGAGCGCGTTTCCCTCGTCGTTCTCAGACAGGGACGCGCTGCTGGTCGGCACCGGACGGCGAGCCCCCACAGACGCGGAGAGGACCGAACTGGGCGAGCTGACCACGAGACTCCCGCTCGTCCTCGGATAGCCGCGGGGTCCGGACCGTCGTCACGGTCATCCGGCCGAACCCGGGCCCGGGAGGAGATCGACGTCGTCGGCGTGCATCGGCTCCCCGCAGTGACTGCAGCGTGGGTCGACGTGGCCGATCTGCCCGCAGGCGTGGTGACGGTACAGGACGGGAGGCCCGGCCTCGCCGGCGAGCCAGCGGTCACCCCACCGGGCCATCACCATGAGCATCTCGACGAGATCCACACCCTTGGCGGTGAGGTGGTACTCGTAGCGGGGACGGGCGTCGTAGGGCAGCCGTTCGAGCACACCCTGTTCGACCAGGTAATTGAGCCGCTCGGTGAGTACCTTGCGGGAGATCCCCAGGTCGGCCTGGATGTGGTCGAAGCGGCGCACCCCGGCCCACACGTCGCGCAGGATCAGTGGCGACCAGGGCTCGCCGATCACGTCCAAGGTGCGCGCGATGGAACACGCCATCTCCCCGAACCGCGTTCGCTGCATGGCAGCAATCTAGCAAGTGGGGTTCCCTTACGAAACCTCGGGTGTTACCTTTCTCAGCGTCTCTTGAAGAAACCTCGAAAGGGATCCGATGACATTCGTAAGGCGCTTCGACCACGTCGGGATCACCGTCGCCGACCTCGACGCCGCGACGGCGTTCTTCGTCAGCCTCGGTCTGGAGGCTGATCAGAAGATGGCCGTCGAAGGCGAGTTCCTGGACACGGTGATCGGCATGACCGGCGCCCGCACCGAGATCGTCATGCTGCGAGCGCCCGGCGGGGGTACGACGCTGGAGCTCTCGAGCTTCACGCGGCCGGACCACCTCCCGGGTTCGCCTGCCGCGCCGGCCAACGAGCTGGGCCTGCGCAACGTCGCCTTCGAGGTGCACGACCTCCAAGCCGCGGTCGGCCACGCCGCGGCCGGCGGCTACGGCCTGGTGGGGGGCATCGGCGAATACGAGGGCGTGTGGCGGATGGCCTACGTCCGCGGGCCCGAAGGAATCATCGTCTCGCTGGCCGAGCGCATCGAGAAGTAAGGAGACATCATGAGCACGACCGTGACCGACGAACAGATCCGGGCTCTGGCCGCGACCGCGAAGCCCTACAGCCTGGCGCTCCTTCAGTGGGGGCCGGAGCGGACCATGGACGGCGCCGACGCGATCGAACTCGAACACCAGCGACGCATGGTGTCGCTGCGCGCCGAGGGGGTGATCGCGATCCTGTGCCCGGTCGCCTCCGACACCGTGGCCGGCGTCGTGATCATGACCGTGCCGGCCGAGGAGGCCGCGGAGATCATGGCCGGGGACCCCTGCGTTCGAGCCGGGATGCTGCGCTGCGAGGTCCACCCGTGCCACGGCTTCCCCGGAGACACCCTCCCCGGATAGGTGATCCCGGCCGGGGGCGTCTGTTCCCCGGTCCCCGACGGGTCGCTGCCGGGGTTGGACAGCGGCACCCGGCCCGCGCCAAGGCCCTGATCAGAGATGTGAAGGTGGACGAGCCGGCCTGTAGGCCGGGTTCTGTGGTCAGCCACGGGGGCTGACCGGCGGCCATCCATCTAGGACCGCCGTTGCCGGCGGCCTCAAGCGGTCTACCCGCGCGGCTCGGGCGGGCAGCCCTCGAACGTCGCGCGCGGGACGTTCCGGAGAACGTCCCTTCTTGACCTTGCTCCGGGTGGGGTTTACCGAGCCGCCCACGTCACCGTGGGCGCTGGTGGTCTCTTACACCACCGTTTCACCCTTACCCCTGGGAAGGGGCGGTCTGTTTTCTGTGGCACTGTCCCGCGGGTCACCCCGGGTCGGCGTTACCGACCACCCTGCCCTGTGGAGCCCGGACCTTCCTCGGCAGAGCGCGAGGCCCTGACGCGGCCGCCCGGCCGGCTCGTCCGCCGTGAGGACAAGCCTATCGGCTTCCGCTCCGTTCCCCGGCACGGCCGGAAGTCATGTGAGGATTCTGCGAGTTCTCCACCCGGGGCGGGCGGGCCGGCGGCAGCGGCGCAGGCCACGGGGGGACCGCTCACAGAGATCTCACAGGCTCTCTCCCGGAACGCCAAGACGCGTGGGCCAGCCTGAGCGCATGATTGAGATACGCGGACTGACCAAGCGCTACGGCGATGTCACGGCCGTCGACGGGCTGAGCTTCGACGTACGGCCGGGCGTCGTCACCGGCTTTCTCGGCCCGAACGGCGCGGGCAAGACGAGCACGATGCGGATGATCCTCGGCCTCGACCGGCCGACGAGCGGAAGCGCCACGATCGGCGGACGGCGCTACGCCGATCTGCCCACGCCGCTCCGCGAGGTGGGCGCGCTGCTTGACGCGCACGCCGTGCATCCGTACAGGAGCGCCGCGAAGCACCTGCTGGCCCTGGCCCGCGGCAACGGCATCGGCCGGCGCCGGGTGGACGAGGTGCTCGGGCTGGTGGGGCTGGCCGACGTCGCGGGTCGCCGCCCGGGCGGGTTCTCCCTCGGCATGAAGCAGCGCCTCGGCATCGCGGCGGCGCTGCTCGGCGATCCCGGCGTCGTGCTGCTCGACGAGCCCGTCAACGGGCTCGACCCGGAGGGGATCCGCTGGATCCGCTCCTTGACACGCGATCTGGCCTCCGAGGGCCGCACCGTCCTGCTCTCCAGCCACCTGATGAGCGAGATGGCGCTCACCGCCGATCACCTGGTCGTCGTCGGCCGCGGGCGGCTGCTCGCGGACACCGGTCTCGACGCGTTCGTACGGTCCGCGGCCCGGGAGACGGTCCTGGTCCGCACGCCGGCCGCGCGGCCGCTCGCCGCCCTGCTCGAAGAGGCCGGCGCGACCGTACGGCCCGGCGCCGGGGACGAGTTGCTGGTGACGGGGGTGTCCGGCGCCGCGGTCGGTGACATCGCCGGCGCGCACGGCGTCGTCCTGCACGAACTGACGCCGCGGCGGGCCTCCCTGGAGGAGGCGTACCTCGAACTCACCGGCGGCAGCGCCGATTTCGCCTCGGCCGGCGCCCGGCCCGCGCCCCCCGCCGAAACCGAAGCCACCACCACATCCATGACTGCCAGCGGAGCCGCCCGATGACCGCGTACGACGTCCTGCGTTCGGAATGGGGCAAGTTCCACAGCATCCGGGCGACGCTCGGCTGCCTGGCCGGGGCCCTGGCGGCGACCGCGGCGTACGGGTACCTCTTCGGGCTGGCCGACGCCCGCCGGTATCTGGCCGGGTCGGCGGCGGACCGGGCGGCCTTCGATCCCACCGACACGGGCTTCCGCGCTCTCGTGCTCGCGGGGGTGCTCGTCAGCGCGGTCGGCGTGCTCGCCGTGACGTCGGAGTACGCCTCGGGGACGATGCCGGTCAGCGTCGCCGCCGTGCCCAGGCGGGGCCTGCTGCTCGGCGGCAAGGCCGCCGTCGTCGCGGTGGTCACGCTCGTCGCCGGGCCGCCGATGGCGCTGGTGTCGTTCACGCTGAGCCAGCTCTCGCTGGCCGCGCGGAACGTGCCGAGCGCGGGCCTCGGCGACCCGGGCGTGCTGGGGGCCGTCGCGGGCGCCGGCCTGTTCACGGGGCTGGTCGGACTGTACGGCGTGGCGCTCGGGTTCCTGCTGCGCAGGTCGGCGGGCGCCGTCTCGCTCGGGACTTTCCTGCTGATCCTGCCCGGCATGGCGTCCCTGTTCCCCGATGCGCTGGCCGAATGGATCGTCGCCTGGTGGCCGAGCGCGGCGGGCGCGCGGGTGTTCGCGGTCCATCCGGGGTCCGGCGGGCCGGCCCCGCTCACGGGGATCGGGGTGCTGGCCGCCACCGTGCTCGCGCTGCTGTGCGCGGCCGCCGCCGTCTTCCGGGCACGGGACGTCTGAAGGCACGTGATCCTGGACGGCGGACCTATCCTGCCGCTGACCGACGAAGGGAGGCCGGAGTGGACGGGCGGCGCCTGCTCGTGGTCGACGACGAGCCCGTGGTGCGGGAACTGCTGGCGGCCACGCTGCGCTTCGCGGGATACACCGTGACCTCCGCCGCGACCGGGTCGCAGGCCCTTGAGGCGGCGGGGGCCGAGCCTCCCGATCTCGTCCTCCTCGACGTCATGCTGCCCGACATGGACGGGTTCGAGGTCATCCGGCGTCTCCGGGAACGCCCCCGCCCGCTGTCCGGTGACCGTCCGGGACAGGTGCCCGTCCTGTTCCTCACCGCGCGCGACACGACCCAGGACAAGATCAACGGGCTTCGGCTGGGCGGCGACGACTACGTGACCAAGCCCTTCGACCTGGAGGAGTTGCTCGCCCGGATCGAGGCCGTGCTCAGGCGGGCGGGGGCGGCCCCGGAGGACCGCACGCTGCGGGTGGCCGACCTCGAACTCGACCCCGACGGCCATCAGGTGACACGCGCGGGCGTTCCCGTACGGCTGTCGCCGACCGAGTTCCGCCTGCTGCACTACCTGATCCTCAACGCCGGGAGGGTCGTCTCCAAGGCGCAGATCCTGGAGCACGTCTGGCGGTACGACTTCGCGGGTGACACCAGCATCGTGGACACGTACGTGAGCTACGTGCGGCGGAAGATCGACAAGGCCGGGCCGAAGCTGATCCACACCATGCACGGCGTGGGCTACGTCCTGCGCGGGCCGCGCCCGTGACCCGCCGGACGACACACCGGAGGAGCCTGTCGCTGAGGGGGCGGCTCCTGCTCATCACCCTGGCCCTGCTCGCGGCGGGCCTCGCGACCAGCGGCGCGGTCGCCGTCGCCACGCTCAGGGCCCACCTCATCGAACGGGTGGACCAGCAGCTCGGGCCGATGGCGACGCTGTTGTCGCGGGTCCCCGCCCGGCTGCTGACGGCCCCGCTCACCGGCCAGAGCCGGGTGCCGCTGAGCGCCCTGCCCGGCATGGACCTGATCGACCAGGTGTATCTGGCGTACCTGCGGGCGGACGGGACCGTCGAGCAGGAGGGCGGCCCCTGGCTGCGGGGACGGGGTCCGGAGCTCCCCCGGCTCGACGCCGCGGCGGTCCGCCGGCTGGGCGGGCGGCCGTTCGACGCGAGGGACGACCACGGCGCCGCGTGGCGGGTCGTCGCCGTCCCTCGGGCCGCTCTCACCGCCGTGGGGCCTGGTGAGGGGCCTGGCGAGGGGCCTCGTGCGGGTGCGGCTGAGGTGGGCACCGTCGTCGTGGCCGCGTCACTCGGCGGGGTCAGGTCGACCGTCGGCCGCCTGACGCTCGTCTGCGCCGCGACCGCCGCCGCCCTCATGACGTCGCTCGCCGTCATCGGCTGGTTCGCCGTACGCCGGGGGCTGCGGCCGCTGCGCGCGATAGAGCGGACGGCGGCGGCGATCGCCGCGGGCGACCTGTCCCGGCGGGTGCCCGTGCCCGCCGCTCCCCACACCGAGGTCGGGCGGCTGGCCGCCGCGCTCAACACGATGCTCGCCCAGCTGGAGGCGGCGTTCGCCGGACGGGAGCGGTCGCAGGCCCGGATGCGGCGATTCGTCGCCGACGCGAGCCACGAGTTGCGCACGCCGCTCTTCGGGATCAAGGGATTCGCGGAACTGCACCGGATGGGCGGCCTTCCCGACGTCGACCACACCCTCGGCCGGATCGAGAGCGAGGCGGTGCGCCTGGTCCGGCTCGTGGAGGACCTGCTCCTGCTGGCCCGCCTCGACGAGGGCGAGGACGCCCTGCCGATGGACCTCGCACCCATGGACCTGCGGACGCTCGCCGCCGACGCGCACCACGACCTCCGAGCGCTCGATCCGGCCCGGACGGTCACGCTGACCGGCCCCGACGGGGGCCCGGCCGGTGCCGCGCCGGTACGCGGCGACGAGGCGCGGCTGCGGCAGGTGGTCTCCAACCTGGTGGGCAACGCCGTCGCCCACACGCCGCCGGGCACCCCGGTGAGGATCGGCGTCGGCACGGTCGGTACCGGCGGCGGCGCCGAAGGCGTCCTGGTGATCGCCGACGAGGGGCCGGGGCTGCCGCCGGAGGAGGCGGAGCGGGTCTTCGACCGCTTCTACCGCGTGGACGGATCACGCAGCCGCGGCGGCGCGGGAGGGGCCGGCCTCGGACTGGCCATCGTCCGGTCGATCGTCGCCGCCCACGGCGGGCGGGTGGAACTGCGGACCGCGCCCGGCGCCGGGGCTGCCTTCCGCGTCTCCCTGCCCGTCCACCCGGCGACCGGCGCGCCGACTCCGCCGGGCGGGTGGCCTCAGCCGAGGTGCGCCGTGTCGTTGAACGTCCGCACCACGGAAGGACCGTCGGCGTAGTAGTCGATCGCCGACAGGCAGGCCAGATCGAGGTGCATCCGGTAGAGGGCCTCGGGCGGCGCGCCCAGCGCGAAGCGGATCAGCGTCTTGATCGGGGTCACATGGGAGACCACGACGACGCTGCGGCTCTCGTGGGCCTTGACGATGCGTTCCCTCGCCTGCTCGACCCGCCGGGCCGTCGAGGCGAAACTCTCGCCGCCGGGCGGCGCCACCTCAGGGTCGGCCAGCCAGGCGGCCAGCTCATCAGGCCAGCGCCGCTGGATCTCCGCGAACGTGTACCCCTCCCACGCCCCGAAGTCGGTCTCGCGCAGGTCCTCGTCCACGAGCACCGCCGAACCCGTACGGGACGCCACGGCCTCCGCCGTCTGCCGGGCGCGGGCGAGCGGGGAGGTGACGATCACCTCCACCCGCCGCGGCCCGCGGGCCAGGCGCGCGGCGGCGGCCTCGGCCTGCGCGAGCCCGGTCGGAGTGAGCTCCGGGTCGCCGAGCCCGGAGAACCGCTTCTCGATCGAGAGCGGCGTCTGCCCGTGCCGGAGCAGCAGCAGCGACGTGGCGGTCCGGGTGGCCCCGGGCATCCATCCGTGCCCGCGCCGATCGTCGGCCACGGCGTCCGTGCCCCGAGCCTCGCGGTCCCCGGGTCTCGCGCCGCGTTCCGCCGACGCGGTCCCGCCGTGGGCACCGGTGCCGTCGTCCCGCGCGGGGGCGGGGAAGAGCGTGCCGGGGTCGGACGGGTCGGTGCCCGGGCCCACGGCGTGCCTTTTAGCGGACCCGCTATCAGGCCCAGTGGTGGGCGGTGTCCGCGGGGCGGAGGTGGCCGGGCCCGCCCGCCAGGTCTCCCCCCGGGCCGCGGCGTCCATCGCCTCGTTGGCGAGGCGGTCGGCGTGGGTGTTGCGCTCCCGCGGAATCCAGGTCCAGGTGACGCGCAGGCGCCGGGCCAGGGCCGCCGCCTCCAGGGCGAGCGGGCGCAGCCCTTCGTGCTTGACCTTCCAGCGCCCGGCCATCTGCTCGATGACCAGCTTGGAATCCATCCGCACCTCGACCCGCGCGCCCTCCAGGCCGAGGGCGAGCAGCGACTCGAGCCCGGCGATCAGGCCGCGGTACTCGGCCACGTTGTTGGTCGTGGTGCCGATCGACTCGGCCGCCTCGGCGAGCACGTGCCCGGCCTCGTCCTTGACCACCGCGCCGTACCCGGCCGGGCCGGGGTTGCCCCGCGACCCGCCGTCGGCCTCGACGACGTACCCCCCGGTCATCCACGCACCCCCGTCACCCGCACGCCCTCGTCATCCGCACACCCTCGTTCACGCAGCCGGTGTCACAGCCCGGACTCGGCCGTGCGGACGAGGATCCGGCGGCACTCCTCGCAGCGGACCACCTCGTCGTGGGCGGCGGCCCTGATCCGGTTCAGGTCGGCGATCGACAGGGTCGTACGGCAGCCGAGGCACCGGCCGCCGTGCAGCATGGCGGCGCCGACGCCGCTCTGCTCGCGCAGCTTCTCGTACAGGGCGAGCAGGTCGGCGGGGATGTCCGCGGTGATCGCGGTCCGGCCGCCGGTCAGCTCGCCGGCCTCCTTGTCGATCTCGGCGAAGGCCGCGTCACGCCGTTCCTCGGCGGCCCGCAGCGTCCCGGTGACCTTGTCGCGCTCCGACCTGAGCGACTCCACCTGGGCGTCCGCCGCCTCCCGGCGCTCCATGATCTCCAGCACGACCTCCTCCAGGTCCGACTGCCTGCGCCGCAGCGAGGTGATCTCGGACTGGAGGCTCGCCAGGTCCTTGGGCGAGGAGACCTGCCCGGAGTCGAGACGCTTGGTGTCGCGGTCGACCCGGACGCGTACGGCGTCGACGTCCGACTCGGCCTTGGCCTGGTCGCGGGCGAGGTCGCCGGCCTCGGTCTCGGCGGCGATGACCTGTGTGGCGAGCCGTGCGAGCCTCTTGGACAGCTCGTCGATCTCGGCCAGGTCGGGCAGGGTGCGGCGGCGATGCCGCACCCGGTCGAGACCCGTGTCGAGCTCCGCGAGATCGAGCAGACGCTTCTGTGCTTCCGGTGCGGCCTTCATCCCAAATCCCTCAAGATGCTCGGGGGTCCAAGTCGGTGGTCGTCGCCGTCCAGGCGTCGGTGACGGCGCCCGAGACGCGCGCCTCAACAGTAATGCCACCTGCGGCCAACGCTGACGTCAGACGCTCGGCGGCGTCCGCGAGCCAGGGCCATTCGGTGGCCCAGTGGGAGGCGTCGACCAATGCGGGCCCGCCCGCCTCCAGGTGCTCACCGGCGGGGTGGTGCCGGAGGTCGGCCGTCAGGTAGACGTCCACCCCCGCCGCCCGGGCCGTGCCCAGGAGGGAGTCACCGGCGCCGCCGCAGACGGCGACGGTCCGCACCGCGCGGTCCGGGTCCCCCGCGACGCGGAGCGGAGCCGCCGTACGCGGCAGTCCGGCGGCGGCCAGCGCGGCGAACTCCCGCAGCGGCATCGGGGCGGGCAGGTCCCCGATCCGGCCGAGCCCCCGGCGCGGATCGTCCGCGGCGGGCTGGAGGGGCCGCAGCTCACCCGCGAGGCCGACGGCCCGCGCGAGCGCGTCCGAGACGCCCGGATCGGCCACGTCGGCATTGGTGTGCGCGGCGTACAGCGCGGCGCCGCCGCGGATGAGCCGGTGGACGACCCGGCCCTTGAACGTGGTCGCGGCGACGCTCGTGGTGCCGCGCAGATAGAGCGGGTGGTGGGTGACGACGAGGTCGGCCCCCCAGGCGAGGGCCTCGTCGACGACGACCGCGACCGGGTCGACCGCGAAGAGGATCTTCCGTACGGGCTGCTCCGGGTCGCCGCAGACGAGGCCCACCGCGTCCCACGACTCGGCCCAGGAGGGGTCGTACAACGCGTCCAGGCGCGCGACGACCTCGGCGAGGGCGCAGGAGGAGATCGAATCCACCCGCGCACACTACAGCCTGGTGGCGGGGCGGCCCGGGAAAGGTAACGTCCCAACCGAGGACTCGACACAGGGAGGGACCCCGCCGTGCCCGATGGTCAGCAGAGCCCGCACGACAGATTCGTGGTCGCCGACACGCACAACGACCTTCTGATGGCCGTCTCCGCCAGGCCCCCGGAGGTCTGGTCCTCGTTCTTCCGGGACCGATGGCTGCCCCAGCTCGCCGAGGGCGGGGTCGACGTGCAGGTGCTGCCGGTGTTCGTGGAGAGCCGGTTCCGCCCGGAGGGGGCGCTGCGCCAGACCCTGCGCATGATCGAGTGCGCCCACGTGCTGGCCGAGGGCAACCAGGACGCGGTCGCGCTGTGCCACGACGGGCAGCAGATCGACGAGGCGCTCGCCCTCGGCAGGATCGCCCTGGTCCTCGCCCTGGAGAGCATGCCCGGGATCGACGAGAGCGTGGAGCTGATCCCGACCCTGCACCGGCTCGGGGTCCGCGTCGCGTCGATCGCCCACTGGGGCCGTACGGCTCTCGCCGACGGCAGCGGCCAGGACGGCGCCGGCTCCCGGCTCACCAGCCACGGAGTTCAGGCGCTGCGCGAGATGGAACGGCTCGGCATGCTCTTCGACATCTCGCATCTGGGCGCGGCCGGGGTCGCGCACGTGCTGGAGATCGCGGCCCGGCCGGTCATCGCGACCCACTCCTCGGCCCGCGCCCTGCGCGACCACCACCGGAACCTCACCGACGAGCAGCTCAGGGGCGTCGCCGCGGGCGGCGGCGTGATCTGCGTGAACTTCCTGGCCGCCTTCCTCACCGAGGACGCGCGCTCGGCCACCGCCGACCATCTGGTGGACCACATCGAGCACGTCGCCTCCGTCGCCGGGATCGACCACGTGGGCCTCGGCCCCGACTTCATGCGCGAGGTCAACGAGGACCTCACCCCACCGTGCTGCGAGGGCTTCGGCTACCCGGGGATCGACGCCAACGCGGCGATCCCCGGCCTGGAGGGGCCGCGCGGGCTTCCACTGGTGACCGACGCGCTGGTCAAGCGGGGATTCTCGGAGGAGGAGATCCAGAAGATCCTGGGCGCGAACGTGATGCGCCTGTTCCGGGCCGAGCTCGGCCGGCCGGCGCCCGAAGGGGCGGGAGAGGAACAGCCCGCGCGGTGAACCTGGACGCGATGCTGGCCGACCTCGAAGATCTGGTGCTCTGCGAGTCGTACTCCAGCGACCACGACGCGGTGGCGCGCAGCGCCCGGGTCGTGGCCGCGCAGGGCCGCAGGCTGCTCGGGGCGGACCCGGAGATCCTGGTGATCGACGGGGTGACGCACCTGCTCTGGTCGTTCGGCGCCCCGCGGGTGCTGCTGCTCGGCCACCACGACACCGTCTGGCCCGTCGGCACGCTGCGCGAGCACCCCTGGTCGGTGACGGACGGCGTGGCCCGCGGCCCGGGGGTGTTCGACATGAAGGCCGGGCTCGTGCAGCTGTTCCACGCGGCCGCCTCGCTGCCGTCCGCCGACGGCCTGAGCGTGCTCGTCGTCGGCGACGAGGAACTCGGCTCGCCGACCTCCCGCCCGCTGATCGAGTCGATCGCGGCGCGGTGCGCCGCCGCGTTCGTGCTGGAGGCCAGCGCGGACGGGGGCGCGCTCAAGACGGCGCGCAAGGGCATCTCCCGCTACGAGCTGATCGTGCACGGCCGGGCCGCGCACGCCGGGCTCGAACCCGAGCTGGGCGCCAACGCCGCCGTGGAGCTGGCCCATCAGGTGCTTGCCGTCGCGGCGATCGGTGACCAGGTCGGGTCGTCGTCCAGGGCGGGGGCCACGTCGGTGACCCCCACCATGCTGTCCGCCGGGACGAGCACCAACACCGTGCCCGCGCGGGCCCGGGTCGCGGTCGACGTGCGGGTGCCCGACCAGGCCGCGCAGCGGCGGGTGGACGAGCTGATGCGCGCGCTCACCCCCCGCACCCCGGGCGTACGCCTTGAGTTGCGGGGCGGGCCGAACCGCCCGCCTCTCGACCCGGCCGCCTCCGCCGGGCTCTTCGAGGTCGCCGTACGGACCGCGCGCGAGCTGGGCACGGCGCCGCTGCGCGGGGTCGCGGTCGGCGGCGGCTCCGACGGCAACTTCACCGCCGGGGCCGGCTGCCCCACGCTCGACGGCCTGGGCGCGGTCGGCGGCGGCGCGCACGCCGCCGGGGAGCACGTCGTGGTCGCCGAGATGCCGGTCCGGGCCCGCCTCGTGGCCGCGCTCACCGCGTACGTCCTGGCCGGCGGGGCCGTCGGACCCCCGGGCTGCGGGGAGACGACGGACGGCGACCCCCGCGACCCCCGAGACCCCGGCGACCCCGGCGACCCCGGCGACCTTGGCGACACGGCGGACAACGGCCGTGGCGGAACGCACGCGGCGCACGGCCGCGCGGGGACCGGCCATTTCGGCCTCGGGGAGACGGGTCACGTGGAGACCGGTCGCGGGAAGACCGGTCGTGGGAAGACGGGTCACGTGGAGACCGGTCCTCTCGAAGCCGGGGACACGGCGTGAACGCGGGCCGCCGGGAGACCGGCGGGCCGCGGCGGCCTGCGGATAGCCGAGCTGGACACGAACGACGAGTTCGGCCGGGTGGTCGAGCTGTTCGACGACATCTGGCATCCCGAGCCGTCGAACCCGCCGGTCACCGCGGAGCTGATGCGGGCCCTGTCGCACGCGGGCGGATACGTCGCGGGGGCGTTCGACGGACCCGATCTCGTCGGGGCGTGCGTCGGCTTCCTCGCCGCGCCCGCGGGACAGGTGCTGCACTCGCACGTCACCGGCGCCGTGCGGCCGGGGGCCGGCTTCGCGCTCAAGCTGCACCAGCGCGCCTGGGCCCTGCGGCGCGGGCTGAGCCGGATCACCTGGACGTTCGATCCGCTGGTCCGGCGCAACGCCCATTTCAACCTGGTCAAGCTCGCCGCGCGGCCGGAGGAGTACCTTCCCGACTTCTACGGCCCGATGGGCGACGCGCTGAACGCCGGGGACGAGTCCGACCGGCTCCTGGCGGTCTGGCGGCTCAGTTCGCCCGCCGTGTCGCGGGCCTGCGCCGGCGTGCCGTACCGGCCGGTGAGCGCGGACGGCGCGGGCCGCGCGCTGATCGAACGGGACGGGCGGCCCCTGGTCCTGCGGACGGACGCCCCGGCGGTGCTCGTCGCCGTGCCCGCGGACATGGAGACGCTGCGCCGCCGCGACCCCGCGACGGCCGCGGCGTGGCGGCACGCCGTACGCGAGGTGCTCGGCGGCCTGATGGCTGAGGGCGGCCGGGTGACGGGCTTCGCCGACGGCTGCTACGTCGTCGAGCGCCGGCGATCCGGCGGCGGCGTCACTCCCCCTCGGGTACAGCGATCAACGTGGGCAGTGGGGCGCGCAGGGCCTCGGCGACCGCCTCCTCCAGCTCCCCGGGCGTCTTGACGGCGAGGCCCCGCGCGCCGAACGCGGCGGCTAGTGCGGGGAAGTCCGGCGCGTGCAGGTCCACGGCGACCGGCGTCATGCCGCGGGCGACCATCTCCTCCCGGATCTCCCCGAAACCGCCATTAAGAGACACCACGATCGGCAGGCTCAGCCGCAGCTCCACGGCCGTGGCCAGCTCCTGCAGGGTGAACTGGAACGCCCCGTCGCCCGCCAGCGCCACCACCGGCCGCTCGGGCTGACCCAGCTTCGCGCCGATGGCGGCCGGCAGCGCGAAGCCGAGGGTCCCGAACCCGGTGGGGAACAGGAACCGCCCGGGCGGGTCCATCGGCATGCCGACGAGCGCGCCGTGGTAGACGAACATGGAGTTGTCCCCCACCACGACGGTCTCCGGCGGCATGGCGCGGCGCAGCGCCGCGAGCTGGCCGGACCACCTGCGAACCAGGTCCTGGAGCTCCGTCTCGTGGCCGACGCCCGGCTCCCGCTCCGGGCCCGGCGCGTCCCCCTGCCCGCCGGCCCGGCCATTGAGCCGCCCGTCGAGCCGCTCGGTCAGGCCGCGCATGGCTCGCTCGGCGTCCGCGACGATCGCCACGTCGGCCACGTGGTCGCCGTGCATCTGCCCGGGGTCGATGTCGATCCGTACGAGGCGGCCGGTGAGGGCGAAGGGGTCCTCCCACAGGTCGGCCGGTCCCAGCTCGGTGCCGACGGCCAGCACGACGTCACACGCGGCGAGCCAGCGGCGGACGGCCGCGAGGTGCAGGGTGGCGCCGAGCGCCAGCGGATGGCTCTCCGGCACCGCGCCCTTGCCGTTGACCGTGGTCACGACCCGCGCGCCGAGCCGTTCCGCCAGGCGCATCGCCAGGCGGCCCACCGGCGGCTCGTCAGAGCCCGGCCGCTGGGCGCCGCCGCCCAGCACGAAACCCGGGCGCCGCGCCGCACGCAGCAGTTCGGCCGCCTCGTCCAGGGCCTGCGGATCCGGTTCGCGAGGCATGACCCGGTACGGCGGCACGATCTTGACGTGGCCCTCCAGGTCGAGCAGGTCGGCGGGGATCTCGATGTGGACCGGCCGGGGGCGTCCCTCGGCGAAGTGCCCGAAGGCGCGGGCGACGGCGGCGGGGATCTCGCGCACGCTCGTCACACGGTGGCTCCAGTCGCACAGGGCGCCGATCGCCCGCGACTGGTCCCTGCTTTCGTGCAGGTAGCCGCGGCCGTCGCGGGGATGGCCGGTCGGGACGCCCGGGGAGACGAGCAGGATCGGGGACGAGTCTGAGTACGCCTGCCCGATCGCCGTGGCCGCGTTGACCACGCCGGGGCCGGTGGTGGTGACGACGACGCCCGGCCTGCCGGTCACCCTGGCGTACCCGTCGGCGGCGTATCCCGCGCCCTGCTCGTGCCGCGGCGTCACGCATCGCACGCCCGCGCCGTCGAGTTCCTGGTAGATCGCGAGATTGTGGGTGCCCGGTATACCGAAAATCGTTTTGATGCCGTGCGCCGTCAACGTCTCGACCAGGGCACGGGCACCGGTGATCCCGGCGGGCGTCCCCTTGGAATGGATCGGGTCCTCGGTGGCCACGTCACTTCCCGGGGAGAGAAGGGGTTTACGGAGGTTTACTCCCTAGGTTTCCCCCGTCGTGCACCGCGTACGCTCTTCCGGCACTCGAATTATGATGACCGACCGCATGTCACCCGGAGCGCCGTCCCAAACGTGTCGCGGCGTTTGCCTACCTCGTGCTCATCCGTCCCATTTGTCAGATAATTGTCGATGGAAGCGACGGCCTGAGTGATCATGCGGTTCATCGTCTCCTGGGTGTGGGAGGCGATATGCCCGGTAACGAGAAGGCGGTCGGCGAAATCCCGGGTCAATTTCAGCCCGGCATCGGAGTCGAGGTCGTAGAAGCCGTCGAAGACCGCCATGCGCACTCTGCCGTCGCTCAGCCCTTCGTACAGGGCATGGGGATCGACGATCGCCGGGCGCGCGGTGTTGACGATGACCGACCCCCAGGGCATCAGCTTGATCACCGAGCGGTCGATCATCGATCTGGTCTCGTCGGTCTCCGGCACCATGACGACGAGGATGTCGCTGCCCTCGGCCAGCTCGGACACCGATCCCCGATAGGAGAGGCCGAGCCTGCGCTCGACGTCCGCCTTCCGGGTGCGGCTGTGGTAGGCGACGGTCGCGTCGAATCCGTCGCGGAGGATCTCGGCGATACGCTGCCCGTTCGCCCCCATGCCGAGGATGCCGACGCGGCAGGCGCCCAGCTCGTGCGGCATGTCACCGGGGTCCCCCCAGCCCGGGACGCGCCGGCCGAGACGGTGGGGTATGCGCCAGTTGGCATTGATGATCTGGCCCACCGTGAACGCCGCGACCGCGTCCGTCGCCGCCCCCGGGGTGTTCGTGACGGCGATGTTGAGCTCGTCGGCCGTCGGCACGTCGACGAAGTTCTCGTAGCCCACCCCCACGAAGGCGACCACCTGCAGGGACGTCGCCTTGCGCAGCACGCCGCCGGTCGCCCGCTCCTCGCCTCCGTGGAGGTAGGCGCGCACGTGCTGCCCCAGGCGATGACCGAGCTCGGTCTCGTCCAGCGGGCCGGGCAGGTACAGCACCTTCAGACCGTGCCGCTCCTTCAGCGGCGCCAGCAGCTTCGTGTCGATGCCGGCGCCGGTGACGAGGACCACCCCGCCCCTCGCCGGCCTCTCCGCACCGTCCACCCGTGACGTCGCGGCATCGCCGAATGTTTCAGCCCCGACAACCGGTGGGTGGACCATTGCGTTATCTCTCGATTCAGGACCCGCTTCTCACTGGTTTCCGTAGGCTCCGGAATCACTGCAGCCCAGCTGGAATGCCAAATATCGCGGACGATTGTAGCGACGAAGTGCGAGTTCAATGATATACAGAATATTGATAGCGACGTGCCAGGTACGGACAACTCCTCGCAAGGAACTCCCCAGGTGGGCCGCGGGAACACCGGTCTTCGGCCCGCCATCAGGTATCCGCCCCTTATAGGCGAACCCGAGGCAAGCGAAGGCAGTGCAGAGAGGGCCCGTATGAGACTCCAGCCGCGACAGCAGCTTCTGGAGCTGTGGGAGGCGGCCGCCCGCACCTCCTACCGGGACGGCGTATGGACGTGGGGCGGCCGGGACGGGTCGAACTCCATCTCCGACGCCGAGCAGCTCCTGTGCTTCATGTACCCCGCCTCCGAGCTGCCGGGCTTCCGGCTGGACACGCCGAACGAGACCGGCGACGACGTGCTGGCCGCGCTCACCGTGCTCGGCGACTCCGTGGAGATCCCCAAGCTGCTGCTCAAGGTCATCGGCCAGTACCTGCGCACCTACACCGCCGAGGACGGGCGCCCGATCTTCTCCGGCGGCAGCTACTTCCGCACCCAGGAGGACGACGCCAAGGTCACCCCGGAACAGCTCCAGCTCGACGTGGTCGACTCGTTCTCGATGTCGGTCACGCTCGCGCTCGGCACACTCGGCTTCCTGAAGGTCTTCCGTCAGAGCGTGCGGCGCCAGTCCATCCGCACCGAGATCCGGGAGCTGGAGGACCTGGCCGGCAAACGCCTCTCGGCCGCGATGGCCGGCCTGCTGCGCAGCTTCACGGTGAACGCGTTCGACCCCGCCTCCCCGGCGGGCCGCGCGCTGCTGCGCACGGTGAACCAGACCGGCGCGCCCACCCGCCGGGTGCTCGACGATCTGCGGCGCGAGCTGCGGCCGGTGCGGGCCGGCCTGCGCGACCTGACGATCGGCTCGGGCAGCCAGGCCGACCTCGACAACGAGAACCTGCTGTTCGAGTGCGGCTGGACGTGGGGCATCGTGAAGGACGCGCCGGCCGTCGTCACGCCGCTCGACATCGGCCCCCAGCCGGAGGGCGTGGCCGCCGACACGCCGTTCCTGTACTTCACCGTGAACGCCCTCGTCGGCATCGCCGACCTGTTCTCGCCGCGCACCAGAGTGCTGAGCCTGCTCAACGACGACCAGATCACGCTCGCCGAGGCCATCCAGCGCCGCTGGGACCTCACGCAGCTCTACTGGCGCACCATCGCGACGTACGGGCGGGGCACCTGGCCGCTGGAGGACATCCCCTGGCGGACGGTCGACGAGAAGGAGTCGGACTACTACAGCCTCGGCGTCACCGCCATGGTGGTGCAGAGCCTGGTGAACAACCGGTCGGCCGACGTCGACCTCGACCGGGTCGGCGCGGTGCTGGAGGAGCTGGCCATCCGCGCCAGGATCATCCGCAGGGCGGTGCCGGGCGACCCGCCGGTGCTCATGCACTCCCCCGGTGTGCCGGTCAACCTGCACGGCAGCGACATGCTCGGCCCGCACCTCCTCTGGATGGTGTCCGACTTCGCCATCACGCTGCTGAAGCGGACGATCTGGGCCGCCAGCATCGCCCAGAACACCCGCATGCGGGAGCGGCTGCTCACGCTCGCCGACCAGATCTGGCGGCACATCCTGCAGCGCCGCCACACCGCCGGCCCGGCCGCCGGCCTGTGGGACCAGCCGGGCAACGTCTTCACCGACATCCCGGTGCGGGACGAGGAGCCGTCCTGGTACTTCTCCGAACGGGTCGCCGAGTTCCTCGTCGCCGCGGCGACGGCCAGCGGGGAGCCGCCGCTGCGCAGCCCGCAGCTCGTCGAGCTGGCCTACCAGATGCTCGGGGAGGCCGAGCACCTGCTCGACCAGGAGATGGTCACCCGGCCGCTGGTCGCCGGGCAGACGATCCAGCCCAAGCTGCGCACGATCCAGTCCGCGCTCCAGCGGGCCAGGACGATCATCAGCGACCGGCCCGCGACGGCCCAGGCGCTGATCAACGACGCGCTGCTCGACCTCGAACGGCTGGCCGCCGCCCGCGACAGCGCGTCGGAGGCGATCTGAGTGCTGGTCTTCGCGATCTCGGACAAGGGCGGGACCGGGCGCTCGGTCACCGGCACCAACATCACCTACCGGCACGCCCTGCAGGGCAACGACGTCTGCTACCTCGACTTCGACTTCGGCTCGCCCACGGCCGGAGCCATCTTCAGCGTCGGCTCGGTGGCGCGCGGCACGCGGGAGAGCGGCCTGCACGAGTACCTGCGGGGCGACTGCCCGCAGCCGCGGCGGGTGGACGTGTGGGCCGAGTCCGACCGCGAGGGACTGCGCACCCGTCCGCCCGGCGCGGGACGGCTCGTGCTGCTGCCGGGCAGCGAGGGCGGCGGCGAGCTGTCCGCGCTCTCCGAGGAGGTCGTCGGGCGGTGCGTCCAGCTGTTCGGGCGGCTGGAGGAGGAGTTCGACCTCTGCATGGTCGACGTCAGCGCCGGCCGGTCGTTCACCGCCGAGCTGGTCCTGGCGGCGACCGTGCGGATGCCCGCGGTCCCGTTCCGCTGGCTGGTCTTCCACCGCTGGACGCGCCAGCACATCATCGCGGCCGACGGGCTCGTCACCGGCACGGACGGGCTGTTCGACGTCGGCACCCGGTTCGGGCACGACCCGGAGGTCCTGCGCGACCGCATCCGCTTCGTGCGCACGGCCGTGCTGGAGCCGGACGCGGCGGAGCTGGTCGGCCTGCGCGACGAGCAGCGGGCCTGGCTGAGCGCGTGCGACAGCGAGCTGCGCGAGCTCGCGGGCCGCCACGGCGTCGGCCGTACGACGATGCTGGGCAAGGTGCCGCTGGACCCGGTGCTCCAGTGGCGCGAGCAGCTCATCACCGACGAGGACGTGCTCGCCAGCAAGATCGCCAACGTCGAGACCGCCGCCGCGTTCGACGACCTCGCCAAGAAGATCGTCGACGACAACGCGTGGGAGGGTCTGTGACGCCGGTGCACGCGACGTTCGGCGAGGTGGCGGCCGAGCGCAGGATCGCGTCCGTCCCTCTCTCGCACGTGTCCGTCGAGCTCGGGCACCTCTACATGGAGGACTTCGAGGCGGGCCCGGCCCGGTTACGCGAGCAGTTCCGCCGGGTCGCGCCGTGGCTCGCCACCATCCGCTCCGTGTGGCGGGAGCGGGTGCCCGGGGGCCGGGCCCGGGTGAGCACCTGCTTCCTCGTGGACGACTACTTCAGCCGGTTCAGCACCCCGGCCGAGCTGGTCCCGATGATCCTGGAGGCGGCGGCCGAGCACGATCTGACCATCGACTACCTGGCCCGAGAGTCGGCGTGCGCGCAGTTCGAGGACGGCCGGTCCGGAGCCGTGGAGCTGGCCCGGCTGGTGGAGGACCGCCTCGTCGACGACCCGCCGCCGGAGACCGACGGGTCCCGCCCGCCGGTGAAGGAGACGGGCTGGCTGTGCAACGGCTCCCGCTCACCCCTCACCACCCCGCTGCAGGCGATGGGAAAGGCCCGGCCCTGGGAGCCGCCCACCCAGAACGCCAAGCGCGGCCACTCGATCTTCGTGGACGTGGAGCTGTGGGACGAGAGGGGGGCGCGGCGCACCTGGTCGTGTCCCTTCCTCGCCGCCGTCTGGCAGCTCCTGCGGCTCGGCCTGCTGCGCGCCGAGGGCCGGGTGCCGCTGCCCCCGGTGCCCCTGGAGGGTGACTGGCCCGGCGACTGGGACCGGCTGCCCGCCGTCGTCCGGATCAACCCCCAGGCCGCGCCGTTCAGCGCGTACACCACGCTTTCCGTCCTCTCCCCCCGGTTCCTGCCCGTCGAGCTGGCCGTTCGGACGATCCTCGGTCAGGTCGCGGTGGACGACGAAGTCCTGCGGCAGGTAGCGGCCCGGAGCGAGAGCGAACGAGTCCGGCTCGAAGAGGAGCTCGTCGACCGCGTCTCCTACGTCTTCACCTGAGGGGCCCGATGCTGGTGATGGGGGAGGTCCACACCGGGCTGCTGCAGAACTCCGGGGAGATCTCCGAACCGGCGTGCCGTCAGGTGCTCGGGCTGATGACCGGGGAGACCGTGCGAGTGTCCCGCCGCCCCATCGTCCACGCGCTGTCGCCCGACCGGCTGACCGGAGTGGACTGCGTGCTGCCCGCCGCCTCCGGCTCGCGGATCAGGGGCGTCGGCACCGTCGTGTCCCGCTGCGCGGTGACCGGGGGCCGGGTGGCCCAGGGCTCGTCGTACGTCCGGCTGGCGCGCTCGGAGACCGACCGGCGGCTGCCCTGGTCGCACTACCTGGCGCGGCCGGGCGTCATCGAGGTCCTGGGCAAGGCCAGGGCGGCCGACATCGCCGAGGGGTTCGTCGGCGAGGGCGCCCCGCGCCTCCACGGCTGCCTCGACCTGACGGCGGTCACCGGCCGCTTCCTCGACCTCGTCCAGACGTCCCCGCTGCTGAACCGGCGGGCGCCCTTCAGGATGCCGCGGACGATCCTGCGATGGGTGGCGGAGACCGGCGAGCCGTCGATCGCCTTCACCCTGCACACCGAGCAGGAGCGCACGCTGCGCCTGACGCATCCGGGCCCGTTCACGCCCGCGGTGGTGGACCTCTGCGAGGACCTGGCGGTGCACGACTGGCTGCTCACCTCGCTGCTGGTCGTCGTCGAGCGGGCGCGCGTCGGCGCGACCCCGGCGGCCGAGGTGGCGGCGCGGCTGTCGCCCGCCGTCGACCATCTGCTGCACCTGTGGATGCCCGCCGCCCGGGTCGAGGAGCGGCTGACGCCGTTCTGGGAGAGCCTGGAGCGGCGGCCGGGCTTCAGCCGCCAGTGGCGGTCGCTGGTCGACCGCGTCCGCGACCAGTTGGCGGTGCACACCCTCGCCCTGCTCAGCGCGAACGCCGAAACCGGAGGGAGGTGACCGTGACCGGAGCGGAACCGGAGCCGCCCCCCACGCTCGTGCCGAGGATCGTGCGCAAGGCGCTCGTGACCGTGCTCGTGGGCGGCGTCAGCTATCTGGTGAGCAACGCGCTCATCCACGGCCCGAACGAGGACCTGTGGAGCCTGCTGCTCGCGACGTTCATCAGCGGCGTCGCCTTCGTCGTGCAGTTCCTGGTCGACGTGGACGACCAGCTGCAGACCGTACGGAAGGAGCAGAGCAGGCAGCACTCGAAGACCCACACCCTCGTGGCCGACAGCTTCACCAGGATCAACGAGGCGAGCAAGCTCTTCGGCCTGATGGAGATGTCGTCGTTGCACACCAGGGGCGTGGCCGAGCTGGTGCGGAACGCCACCAAGATCCGCGACGACATGCCCGACCTCGTCAAGCTCCTGGTGCACCACGAGATCAGCCGGATGGCGAAGTTCCTCGGCGAGCTGACCGACGGCAGGTACGCCCTCTACGAGGGCGAGGACCGCGACTGGCTGCTCGCGCTCGCCAAGAACACCCAGGTCAGCCTGGACGCGATCAGCCTGACCAGCGTGGACGCCCGCGACATCGAGTTCGCCGGCGGCTTCTGGCACACCGATCTCGGGCAGCGCTACGTCAAGCTCCAGCGCGATCTCGTCCAGCGCGGGGTGCGGGTGCGCCGCGTGTTCGTCATGGATCGTTCCGAACGACTCGACTCCGACGCGTTCCGCAGGGTGTGGAAGTGGCAGGCCGGCGTCGGGATCGAGGTCCGCACGCTCCTGCTGACCGACGCGCCGCCCCTGCTACGCGGCTCGCTGTCGGACTTCATCCTGTTCGACGGGGTCGTCTACTACGAGTCCAACCCCGCCCCCCAGCTCGGCGACGACATCGCGCCGGTGATCCACAGCACGATCCTCGTACGGGACCAGGAGAGGGTGCGGGAACGCGTGGAGCGGTTCAGCGAACTGTGGCAGGCGGCGACGCCGGCGGCGTAGGCACCGGAGGAGCAGGCACCGGCGGCGCGGGCGGGAAGGGGCGGTCGGGCCTGCACACGTCGAGCAGTCTCCGCTCCGGCGCGCCCACCTCCCCGGTGACAAGTGCCGTAACCAGCTCGGCCGTGACGGGGGCGAGGGTGACGCCGAGGCCGCTGTGGCCGGTGGCGGCGACGATCCTGCCGTGGTCGTCCACCTGGCCGAGGATGGGCCGGTGGTCGGCGCTGCCGGGCCGCAGGCCGGCCCAGCGCCGGCCGATCGGCCAGGTCGCCGCCTCCGGCATGAGGGTGGCGACCCCCTGCCGGATCTCCTCGATCGCCTCGGCGGTCACCGTCACGTCACCGACGTTCTCCTCGTAGGTGACGCCCGCGGCCACCCGGCCGTCGTGCCGCGGCACGAGGTAGGGGAAGTACTCCCGCTCGCCGTCGGTGAACTCCGCGAAGACGTGGTGGCGCAGGGGGTAGGTGGTGGCGCCGGGAGGCCGCAGGTCGAACGCCACGCCCTTGATCGGGAACAGGTGCTCGCGGAGGCGGGGCAGGAACACCCCGCTCAGGTGCCCGGCGGCGACCACGGCCGTCTCCGCGCGCAGCCGGCGGCCGTCGTGCAGGTCCACCTCGACGCCGCCCGGCGTGGAGCGCAGGGCGGTGGCGTGCGCCTGGTTGTGCACGCGGATCCCCGGGTGCTCCAGCACCGCGCGGCCCAGCGAGGCCATCAGCACGCGGGGGTCGAGCGCGAGCTCCTGCGGCAGCAGGAACCCCCCGACCACCCGATCGCTCAGCAGGGGCTCCAGGTCTCTCGCGTCGGCGGCGGTCAGGCGCACGACCTGGAATGGCGAGTTCTTCCACTCGGGCAGGACCTCGGACTCCAGGCGCTCCATCTCGGCCTCGTCGAGGGCGACCTGTATGTCGCCGCCCTCCAGCACCGGGACCGTGAGGCCCGAGGCGGCCGCGACCTCCTCCAGCCACCGGGGGTAGATGTCCCGGCTGCGCTTGATGACGACGCTGAGCGGGCCGAGACAGGACGGCTCCGTCTGAGTGAGGATGCCGCCCATGGCGGCGTCGGAGGCGCCGAGCCCGAGCCGCTGGCCCGAGTCGACGACCGCGACCTTCGTGCCCCGCGCGGCGAGCCGGTGCGCGATCGCACAGCCGATCACGCCACCACCGATGATCACGACGTCGCAGGTTCCAGGCACGCGGGCTCCCAGTTCGCCATCCCCTCGCTTCGACAGTAGGCGAGTAAGGGCCGTTCAAGAAGGTCACAGACGCGTGGCCTTGCCGCACTGTATCCCGCCGGCCTGCGCCGAGGCGGGAATTCGGGAACGTGCCCCTTCCCGAGTTCGTCGGCTAGCCCGCGGACAGGTTGTCACCGAGGAGCTGGATGAGCGGCTCCCGCCTGGTGCAGGCGGACAGGGCGAAGGAGTCCGCGAGCGCGACCAGTTCGTCGTCGTCCAGCCCGCCGAACAGCTCGGCGTACTCGGGCAGCAGCGCCTGCGCGATCAGGATGTGCCGGATGAGGTCGTCGGTCTGGTAGCGGGCGCCCCAGGGGTAGGGGGTCCAGGAGGGGAACTCGGTGTCGATCAGGCGGTGCAGCGGCGCGAGCTCGTTGGCCGTCTCCTCCATCGTGGAGCCCCACCGGTCGGCGCCGAGACGCTTCTTCTTCGCGATGAACGGCCCGAACCGCTCCATGTACGTCCCGCCGGCGCAGACGAGGCCCTGCAGGCCGACGTCCTTGTAGGTCCAGATGGACCAGCCGGCCCCGTGGGCGTCGAAGATCTCCAGCTGGTCGCTGAGGATCCGGTAGCGCTGCTCGTCCACCGTGGGGTCGCCGGTGTAGACGGGCCCGAACTCGCCGACCCAGATCGGGGTGCCCGTCTCGCGCTGGAACGCGGTGCGGCGGGCGAAGGTGCGCTCCAGCTCCTCGCGGTCGCACCACTCGCCCCGGGTGTAGCCGGGGTACGGCCCGCCGTGGGCGAAACCGGCAAGGGCGTAGTCGTGGCAGACGAACACCGTGTTCTCGTACACCTCCCGGAACACCGAGAAGTCCGTCGAGTAGGTGTTGCCGTCCAGGAAGAGCACGTGGGCGGGGTCGACGGCGCGCAGCGCCTTGACCAGCCGGTCGTAGAAGGGGCCGACCACCTGGCCGCTCGGATCGCCCGGCTCGTTGACCGGGTTGTAGCCGGCCACCCACGGATTGTCCTTGTAGTGGTCGGCCACCGCCTCCCAGAGGTGGACCGCCCGATCCTGAAAGTGCCGCTGCTGCCAGAATGAGGCGACATGGGTGGGGTTGTCGGAGTGCCAGTGCTGGTTCTGCGCCCCGGGGAGCGCGTGGAGGTCGATGACGCTGTAGACGCCGCGCTCGCCGAGCATCGCGACGACCCGGTCGAGGTGGTGGAACCCCCGCTCGATGATCTCCATCGGTCGGTCGTCCGACTCGAAGTGGCGGTAGTTCACCGGGATGCGTACGCAGTTGACGCCCATGTCGCGCAGGAGGTCGGCGTCGGCCTCGGTGAAGAACGAGGTCAGGAAACGGTCGAAGAACAGCTCGTAGCGTTCCTCGCCGAGCACCCCGCGGACCGCCGCGCGCATCGAGGACTCGTTGGCCGAGTAGCCGGTGATGAAGTTCTCCATGTTGAGCCAGCCGCCCAGGCCGACCCCCCGGAGCCGGACCGTGTCACCCGTCTCGTTCACCAGCCGGGATCCGGACACGCGCAGCAGCGTCATCGATTCTCCTAAACCTCGAAACCAGTGGCGTGGCCGGAGGGGCGACGGGCCTGCCTCTCCTCTGTCCGCTTTTGAAAAGTTTCGGCTGATATCCGAATGTTTTCGCGGACCGGAGAATATGTAATACGGTCGTTAAGCGTCAAGAGCATCGCGGGCTTGATCACCTGCGACATCCGCGCCATCAGGAGGTATCCGGTACGGCTCCCCCGAAACTTTCGGCTACGATCTGCACCATGCCAGTGAAAAGGCGGGTGACCATCGCCCAGATAGCGGAGGAGGCCGGGGTCTCCGTTCCGACCGTGTCCAAGGTGATCAACGGCCGTCCCGAGGTGGCGCCGGAGACCCGCCAGCGGGTGGAGCGCCTCCTGCAGAAGCACGGCTACCAGCGCAGGACCGGGCAGGGCGACGGCCCGGTCGGTTTACTTGACCTGGTGTTCGCCGAGATCGAGAGCCCGTGGGCCATGGAACTGGTGCGCGGGGCCGAGCAGGCCGCGCACGAGGCCGCGGCGAGCGTGGTGATCTCGGTGCTGCACACCCATGCGGGACCCGGCCGCGACTGGCTGGAGCGCATCGCGGCGCGGCGGACCGACGGCGTCATCATCGTCAGCTCACGCCTCTCCGTGCGTCAGCAGGGCCAGCTCAGCGCGCGTTCGATCCCGTTCGTCGTCGTCGATCCCGAGGGCGAGCCGCCGCCGGGGGTGGCGTCGGTCGGCGCGACCAACTGGCACGGCGGCCTGGCGGCCACGCGTCACCTCCTCGACCTCGGCCACACCCGGATCGGCATGATCGGCGGCCCGCCCGACATGCTCTGCAGCCGGGCCAGGATCGACGGCTACCGGGCCGCGCTGGAGACCGCGGGGGTGTCCATCGACCCCGAGCTCATCCGGTACGGCGACTTCCTGGTCAACTCGGGCCACGACCACGGCCACTCGCTGCTCTCGCTGGAGACTCCCCCGACCGCAATCTTCGCGGGCAGCGACATGCAGGCGTTCGGCGTGTTCGAGGCCGCGCGCCAGCGCGGCCTGCGGGTGCCGGAGGACCTCAGCGTGGTCGGCTTCGACG
This sequence comes from Microbispora sp. H10949, assembly GCF_014161435.1. Classification (NCBI taxonomy): domain Bacteria; kingdom Bacillati; phylum Actinomycetota; class Actinomycetes; order Streptosporangiales; family Streptosporangiaceae; genus Microbispora; species Microbispora sp. H10949. Next base: position 45,967 of record NZ_JABBWZ010000011.1, read on the forward strand.
ACCTGCCGCTGTCCAGTTCCGCGTGGCCGCCGCTGACCACCGTACGCCAGCCTCTGGAGGAGATGGCGGCCCTCGCCGCGCGGATGGTGCTGGCCATGGGCCGCGGTGAGAACACCGAGGCCCGCAGGGTCGAGCTGTCCACCGATCTGGTGATCAGGGAGAGCACCGCCAGGCCGCGATGAGAAATGGAGCCGACTCGGCCGGGCCGTTACGCTCCGGCCGCCCGGGAGGCGAGCCACTGCTCCCGGGTGATCTCGTACTCGACTTCGCCGAGATGACTCCCGGGGAGCGGTTCCTCCCAGTCCGGGTGGAACGTACGGACGTACCGCATGCCGATCGCGGTCATCGTCGCGCGGGAGGCGGTGTTGACCGCCATCGTCTCGGCGAACACGCGGGACAGCCGAAGGTCTTCGAAGGCGTGCCGCACCAGTTCGCGGGCCCCCTCGCCGGCGAGCCCCTGACGCCAGTGGCGGCGCAGGAGCCGGTAGCCGAGTTCGGCCTGCCCTTCGACCGGACCCTGGTCGGCGCGGGTGGGCGGCTCCAGGATCCACCAACCGACGAACCGCCCGTCGACGAGACCGGCCCAGAAGCCGAGCCCGGCGACGCGCTCCGCGGCGGCGAGTCTCCGGCGGTGGAGCGCCTCGACCTCCGCGCGGTCGCGGGCACGGCCGGTGATGTAACGCATGACCTCGGGGTCGGCGTCCAGTTCGATCTCGTCTTCGAGGTGCTCGTCGGACAGCGGGACGAGTTCGATCCGGCCCGTACGCAGTGTCGCCTGGGACATGGGGCGCATTCTCGCGCTCCGGCCTCCTCCCGGTCATCCGCTTTCCCGGACAGGGAGCCGGCGGGCGTTTCGGTGATCGTCCGACCGGCGGCGCATGTGGCGAATGTGGGCGGGATGACCAACGGACACGCTAAGGTTTCTGCCGATATCGCCGGGTTCGCGGGACGGGGCTGACGGTTGCGTAGTTTGCGCGGAGCGGCCGTCGCGGCATTCGTCGCGGCCCTCATGCTGATGGAAGGTCCGGGGTCGGCGGCCCTGGCGGCGCCGGTGTCCGGCCGGCCCGGGGCCGCGACGGCGGCCGGTGCGACGGCCGCCGGGGCGTCCGCCACGGCGCCCGTCGAGGAGCGGCCCTGCCCGGTCACCGTTCCCGCCGGCACGACGTGTGGTTATCTCCTGGTGCCCGAGCGGCGTGACGTCCCCAACAGCAGGACGATCAAGGTCGGTTACGCCGTGCACCGCGCCGGAGGAGAGGCGCCAGGGCAGGTCACAGGGCAGGCGGGCGCGCAGGACGCCGACCCGGTCGTCTACATGAGCGGTGGCCCCGGCTCCGCCTCTCTCCAGCTCACCGGGCTGCTGACGCAGATGCTTCCCGGCCGCGACGTGATCGTGCTGGAGCAGCGCGGGGGGCGCTACTCCGAGCCACGCCTGAGCTGCCCGGAGATCGTCGAGGGGATCGTGGACACCCTGCGCACCCCCGGCCCGACCGCGGACGAGACGGCGGCGGTCGTACGGCGGGCGGCGGCCTGCCAGTCCCGGCTGGAGAGCGAGCACGTCGACCTGCGCGGCTACCGGACCGCCGAGATCGCGGCCGACATCGTCGACCTGCGGTCCGCGCTCGGCTACCGGCGGTGGTACCTGTTCGGCGTCAGCTACTCGACCCGCCCGATGCTGCGGGCGGCGGCGCTCGATCCCCAGGGCAGCCGAGGGATCGTGCTCGACTCCCTCCTCCCCCCGCGCGCCCGGTGGTACGACGAGTCCCCCGGCTCGCTCACGGCCACCATGGCGAAGCTTGGGCTCACCAGCCGGTTCGACACCATGGTGGCCGCGCTCAACGCCCATCCGGCCGCGTACGAGACCCGGGACCCGCTGACCCGCAAGCGGCTGACCGTGTGGCTCAACGGGGACGACGTGGCCACGATCCTGGGTGAGGCCCTGCACGAGACGGACGTGATCCCGGTCATGCCGGCTCTCGTCGACGGGCTGGCCGCGGGGCGCACCGAGCTGCTGCAACCCCTGGTCGACCAGGCCGGCGACGGGCTCACCTCGCACGAGTGGGGCCTGTACTACGCGGTCCAGTGCCAGGACGAGACGCCGGGCAACTCCTTCCCCGGCTCCGCGCACCCGCGGCTGTTCACCGGTGTCGTCGACGCCGCGGTGTGCGGCGCGTGGGGGCTCCCGGCCTCCCGCACCGAACCCGACGCCCTGACCCCCGACCCGGCGGTCACCGCCGTCGGCGCGGACGCCACCATCGCCGGGCGCTCCGCGACCGCGGACACCCGGGGCACGACGACCGGGCACACGACGGCCAGGAGCGCGACAGCCGAGGGCAGGACGGCCGGGCGCACGAATGCCGGAACCGCGAGGGCCGGGGGCAACGCGACCAGGAACGCGTTCGCAGGGCACGCAGCGGCCGAAAGCACGGCAACCACGGGCACGGCAACCACGGGCGCGACAGCCGAGGGCAGGGCGACCGGGCGCGCGACGGCCGGGAGCGCGGCCGCCAGGCGCAGGACAGCCGGGAAGACGACGGCCGGGGGCGGGGTGCCGATCCTGGCGCTTGGCGGGCGTTACGACCCGACCACGCCGCCGGAGGCCGCCCGTGAAGCGGTGTCGGCGGTGCCGGGCGCCCGGTTCGCCGAGTTCGACGGCGTCGGGCACGCGGTCTTCCTGTCGAGCGAGTGCGGCCGCCGGACGATCGCCGCGTTCCTGGCCGACCCGGCCTCGGCCGCCCGGCCCTGCGACCCCGGCGTCGCGCCGTACGCGATGGTCCGGCCGGGCGATCTCCTCCTCACCTCCTCGGTGTACCGCATGCTGCGGTCGCCCGCTCCGCTCGCGATACCCGCGGCGTTCCTCCTCGTGGCCGCCGTACAGCTGCTCGTGGGGCTGGTCTCCCTCCTGCGCCGCCGCGGCGGCGGGCTGAGCGTGCTCGCGGGCCTCGCGGGTGTCGTGCTCGGCGCGCTGTCGGCGCTCAGCCTCTCGGCGATCACCGATCCCGTCGTGCTGGCGATCGGGGTGCCTCCGGCGCTGGCCTGGTTCGGCCTGCTCGCGATCGTCTGCACCGTGCTGTCGGTGATCGAGGCGTTCCGGCTCACCGCCGGCGCCGCGAAGATCGTGCCCGCTCTGACCGGCATGGCGTTCCTCGCCTGGCTGTACGGCTGGCTGCTGGCCTGACGGGCCCGCGGCTCAGCCGATCTCCGGCGCGGCCCGCCGCGCCCGCCCGCTCACGTGCCGGGTCACCAGCAGCATGATCCCGACCGAGGCCACCATGCCCGCCACGATGACCGGCACGGCGGCGCCGTACCCGGAGGCGCCGGCGACGAGGCCGAACAGCGGAGGACCGAGTAGCGATCCGAGGCTGCCCATCTGGGTCACCAGGCCGTTGCCCACGTCGGCGTGGTCGAGCCGCTCCAGCACCTGCGGGAGGGCGGCGAAGACGAGGGCGCCGAGCAGCCCGTTCTCCAGCGAGATCACTCCCGCGCCCGTCACCGCGGCGGCCAGCGACCCTTCGCTGTCGTAGGTGAGCCAGGCGGCCGGCACGACCAGCAGTCCGGACGCCGCCAGCACCCCGAGCGGGACCCTCCGGCGGAGCAGGAGTCCCACGGCCAGCCCTCCCGGCACCCCGACCAGCGAGATCGCCGAGGTCAGGGCTCCGGCGACGGCGGCCGACCGCCCGTGCTGCTCGATCAGCAGCGTCGGCAGCAGCACGATCACCGGGATGGTCACCAGGACCATCAGGCAGAAGGCCACGGTGAGCAGCGCGGGCCACGCCAGCGCCCGCGCGCCGGGCACGGACCCGGCCGCCGTCTCGGGAGCGGACGTCCACGGCAGCCGCGCCCGGACGATCAGCGTCATGACCAGCGTCAACCCGGCGAGCAGCAGGACCCAGCCGCGCCAGCCGAGGGCGGCGCCGGCGGCGCCTCCCGCGAGGGTGCTCAGTCCGATGCCCACCGGGACGAACGTCGCCCAGATGGACAGGGCGACCCCTCGATCCCGCTCGTGCGCGAGACGGAGGATCAGCGCCGGGCAGGTGATGGAGACCAGCAGGTAGCCCGCGCTCTCGGCGACGCGGGACGTCAGCAGCCAGGCGAGGTTTCCGGCGGCCGCGCTGAGCGCGCTCGCCGCCACCATCAGCACGAGAGCGACGACCAGGGACCTCGCCGCGCCGAACCGGCGGACCAGGTAACCGGCCGGCAGCCCGGCGACGGCTCCGAGCGCGACCACCGCCGAGATCACCCAGCCCAGTTGGGACAGCGACAGCCCGAGCTGCGCCGTCATCTGCGGCCCCACCGAGGAGAACTTGCCGAGGCTCGTCGCCGCGGCGACCCCGGCCAGATAGATGACGATGATCGTCACCCATGACGAGCGCGGCGTCGACGCTTCGCTCCGGGCCGGGTCGCGCTGGGACTCGCATGACGAGGGCTGGGGGGTCAAGAGGCTTCTCCTTCTCGCGGTCGTGACGATGGGGCCGGTGACCGTGCCCCCCATGCTGGCCTCCGCCCGGCCCGCGCTCAACAACGGCCCGGCCGTACGCGCCCCGCCCGGGGCGTTCCGGGCACGCGATCAGTGGGACCATGTCAGGGTCGGTGCCCGGCAAAAGGAAGGCAAGGCAGGTGGACCAGGTCGCACGCACCCCGACGTGCCACGACGCCCCGGCCCCGCGCGGTGGCCGGCGTACGGCTGGACGAACCGCCCCGCCCACGCCGGCACGGCTTGTGTCGCGGATGCCCGCGCGGCTCGTGCCGCCGCCCCCGCCCGCTCGGCCCATGTCGCGGGTACTCGCCCGCCTGGCGTCTCCTGCGCTCGCCCTGCTCGTGTGGCCCGTGCTCGCCCTGCTCGCCGTCACGCTGGTCGCGACACCCGCGAGCGCGCACAACGTCCTGGTGTCCAGCGACCCCAAGGACGGCGCCGTACTCGACAGTTTGCCCCGCACCGTCACGCTCACGTTCGACCAGGCGGTGCGTGCGGACTTCGCCCGGATCGCCGTCACCGGACCGGACGGCGGGCACTACGAGGACGGCGATGTCACCGTCGAAGGCGGGAGCATCTCGATCGCGGTGCGACCACCGGCCGCCCCGGGAAAGGCGTTCACCGTCCCCGCCGGGTCGTACGCCGTCGGCTACCGCATCGTGTCGAACGACGGCCATCCGGTCACCGGCACCCTCCGGTTCACCCTGCCGACCGGCTACGTGAACACCGAAGTGGTCGCCGTGGAGACGGTGGACCCGAAGCCCGGCACCGGGCTTTCCGCGGCGGCGGGCGGCCAGGGCGGCGGAGGCTGGGTCTGGGGGCTGCTGATCTTCACCGCGGCGCTGCTGGCGCTGTCCGCCCTCGTCCTCTTCCGGCACGACCGCCGCGTGGCGAGCGCCGCGCCGGGCCACTCCGCCGCCGGGGAGGCCGGATGACCGCGACCACGGAGCGGCCCGCCACCACGGACCGCCGCGCCACGCCCGCCAGGACCCGGATCCCGGTCGCGGGGCTGACCGTGGCGGCCGTCCTCGCCGTCGTGACCGCGACGTGGCTCACCCGTCCGGGGGCGGCGCCGGGCATTCCGATGCCGGGCGCGGTCGTGGAGTACGGCCTGCCGGTCGTCCGGGTCGTCCTCGACCTGGCCGCCACCGCCGCCCTCGGCCTGAGTCTGCTGCCCAAGCTGCTCGGCTTCGACGATCCGGACCGGACGGAGCCCGTCGCCGCCAGGGCACGGCACTGGGCCGTGGCCTTCTCCCTCGTCTGGTGCGCGGCTGCCCTGCTGTCGGCCGTGCTCGGCGCCGCCGAGATCATGCCGGGAGGGGCGCCGGACGTCGCGGCGTACGTGGACGGCATCGGCTCGGGGCAGGGCATGATCGTGAGCGCGTCGTGCGCCCTGGCCAGCGCCGCCGTGGGGATGCTCGCGGTGCGCTTCGGCGAGAAGGTGCCCGCCGAGCTGCGGGTGCTCGTCGCCGGGTTCGGGCTGCTGCCGCTGCCGGTGACCGGGCACGCGTCGAACTGGTACTGGCACGACCTCAGCATGGTGTCGATGGAGCTGCACGTCATCGGCGCGTGCGCCTGGGTGGGCGGCCTGGTCGCGCTCGGCGTGCTGCTCCCGCGCGACCGCGACCTGCTCGCCCCCACGCTGCCCAGGTTCTCCCGGCTGGCGACCTACGCCCTGCTCGTGGTGGGGCTCTCCGGGCTCTTCAACGGCCTGGTCGAGCTCGCGCTCTCGCCCGGCGAGACCCTGCCCGGGTCGCTCGTGACCACCCGGTACGGCTGGCTGGTCATCGCCAAGGCGGTGCTCACCGGCGTGATCGCGCTGCTGGGGGCGAACATCCGCTGGCGGCTGCTGCCGGCGATCGCGCGGCGTGAGCCCACGGCGTTCGCCGCCTGGGCGGCCCTCGAAGTCACGGTGATGGGCCTCGCGTTCGGCGTCGCGGTCGCGCTGACCCGGACGCCCGTCGCCTGAACGTCCTCAGACCGGCGACGTGGAGACGGGCGACCCGGAGTCCGCCGCCCTCTCCCGGGCGTCCCTGGCCTCCGCGTCGGCGGCCGTCAGCCCCTTGCGCCCGGCGAACCACTCGACGGCGTACCACACGACCACCAGCCCGGCGAGCGCGTACGGCCAGGCCTCCGGCGCGTACGGCGGGGCCTCCAGCAGGCGGTCCTGCGCCATCAGGCCTCCGTACACGCCGACGGTGGCGAGCACCCCGCCCGCGAGCGGGCGCAGGAGCCGGATCGGCACCAGGAAGGCCAGGTCGACGCCGATCCCGGCGAGCAGGAAGAAGAACGGGATCGCCGACGGCGGGAACCCGCCGCCGACGAGCAGCGGCCAGATCAGGCAGCGGTAGGCGAGGTACCCCGCGGTGATCGTGGTGGCGGTGAGGCGGCGGCCTGTCATGACCCGGGCGAAGACCAGGATCGCGACGCCGAACACGCCGGCGTAGACGGAGTAGACGGCGTCGGGCACGGGCAGCGAGAACTTGAGCACCATCGCGCGGTCCACGGCGCGGCCCATCTGGTCGGCCGCGAAGTTCAGCAGCGTCGGCTCGGCGTACGGCTGGCCGCGGTCCCACGAGGCCAGCTCCAGCACGCCGTACTCCTGGTGCTGCTCCGGGAAGTGCGCGTTCTCCAGGAAGAACGCGAACAGGCCGCCGAGCACCAGGGCGCGCCGCCCGCCGGAGATCTCGGCGTAGCGGCCCGAGCCGAGGTACCAGCCGCGGATCACACCCGCGAGCATCAGCGCGGTGCCGACGAACAGCAGCGCGTGAGAGGGGCTCCAGGCGGTGATGTCGATGCCGTTGACCCGGTGGTTGATCAGGTCGAGCGGGATGGCGATGAGGAAGACGCCGGTGCCCCACACGATCAGGCGGGAGGACGCGCGGTCCACCCCGTAACCGGTGTACCAGTGCACGATGGTCAGCGCGACGGCGATCGCCGTGCCGACGGTGTTGAGCAGATGCGGCGGGGCCAGGTCGTCGCGCAGCCACCTGAAGTGCCACGACACGTCCCAGCTCGACCCGAGCACCTTGAGGACGAACGCCGCGAGCCAGCCAGCGTAGAGCACCCGGAACAGGTCGGACGGGGTCTGCCTGCCCGCCTCCCCCCGGGTCCAGTAGGGAAGGGCCCACTCGACCACGCGCGTGGGGACTTGCTTCAGCGGCGTTCCGTTCACGCGCGAAATGATGCCGTCCCCCAAGGTCAGGCGCAATCAGGGATTACCCCGATGCATCATCACGATTCGTATGCCGAGGGAGGCCGCGCCCGGTGTCGCGGGCCGGTTGTCCACAGGCGCGGCGGGCTCCTCAGCCCGCTCTCAGGTGCGACAAGTAGCATCGCGATATGACGTTTCCGGGTGGGCGGCGTGCCCTCGCGATCGTGGTCACGCTGGTCATCCTGGTGGCCGGAGGGGTGGCGTGGGCCCTGTGGCCCTCCGGCCCGGCGGTGCAGGGGCGCGATCTCGCCATCCCCGTCGTCGACGGGCCTTCGGGCGACCAGCGCGTCGATCTCGACGCCACCTTCTATCCCCCCGCCTCCGGCGGCAGGGCCCCCGCCGTGCTGCTCGCCCACGGCTTCGGCGGCAGCAAGGACAGCATGCGCGAGCAGGCGGAGCGGCTCGCCGGGCGCGGTTACGCCGTGCTGACCTGGTCGGCCCGCGGGTTCGGCCGCTCGACGGGTCAGATCGCGCTCAACTCCCCCGACTACGAGGTCAAGGACGTGCGGGGGCTGGTCGACTGGCTCGCCGCGCGGCCCGAGGTGCGTCTCGACGCCCCCGGCGACCCGCGCGTCGGCATCGCCGGCGGCTCGTACGGCGGGGCGATCGCGCTGATGGCGGCGGCCTACGACAGCCGGGTCGACGCGATCGTGCCCCAGATCACCTGGTACGACCTCGCCGACGCGCTCTTCCCCGACGCCTCGGGCGCCGGGCCGGCCAACGGCGTGTTCAAGAAGATGTGGGCCGGCATCTTCTTCAGCGCCGCCGCCGACCGGCTGGCCCCGGACGGCGGCCTCGGCGCCGGGGGGCTCGGAGCCGGGGGTCTCGCCGGCCTCGCGGGCGCCGCCGCCGGCAGCGGCGGCCGGGCACCGGGCACCGGCGAGCAGGGGCCCGGCGCGCCCTCGCCGGAGGCCGGTGCGGCCACCGCGAGGCCCGGGGACACGGCCGCCCCGCAGACCGGCCAGGGGTCCGGGCAGCGGACCGGGCCGGGCGGCACGTCGGGGGGCGGGGAGGCGGAGCAGGTCCAGTGCGGGCGGTTCCGGCCGGAGATCTGCGCGATGTACCAGAAGGTGGCCGAGACCGGCAGGGCCACCAAGGAGGCGGTCGACCTCCTCCGGCGGTCGAGCCCGATCTCCGTGCCCGGCCGGATCAAGGTGCCGACGCTTCTCGTGCAGGGCCAGCGCGACTCGCTGTTCCCCCTCTCCCACGCCGACGCCAACGCCCGGGCCATCGCCGCGACCGGCGCTCCCGTGGAGGTGGCCTGGTTCAACGGCGGCCACGACGGCGGCGACGGCGAGGCGGACTGGCTGTCCGACCGGACGGCGGGCTGGTTCGACCGCTATCTCAAGCGGTCCGGCTCCCCCGCCGACGCCGCCTCGGCCGCGTTCACCGTGACCCGGGACGGCGGACGCGACCCGGGCACCCGCCGCCCCGTGCTCCTGCACGCGACCGCGGGCCGATACCCCGGCCTGGCGGGTGGAGAACGCACCACGATCGCTCTGCACGGCGCCGCCCAGCCGGTCGCCAACCCCGCGGGCGGGTCGCCGGCGTCGATCTCGGCGGTGCCCGGCCTCGGCGGGCTGCTCGGCGGCGCCGGCGGAGGTGGCGGAGGCGGCGTGTCGGTCGCGCTGGACATGCCGGGCCAGGCGGCCGTCTTCGAGTCCGCCCCGCTGGCCCGGCCCACCCAGGTCACCGGCAGCCCGGCCGTCCGGATCAGGGTCTACGGCACGGGCGAGGCCACGCTGTTCGCCAAGCTCTACGACGTCTCCGGGGGGTCGCTCCCGGTGCTGCCGTCCGGCCTCGTCGCGCCGCTGCGGGTGACCGCGAGCGAGGCGGGCACGCCGGTCACGGTGACGCTCCCGGCCGTCGACAGGCGCTTCGACGCCGGGCACCGGATGCGGGTGGTGGTGTCGACCACCGACCTCGGCTACGCGACACCCGCCGCCCCCGCCGTCTACCGGATCGGGCTGGAGTCCCCGGCGCTGGAGGTCCCGGGGTTCGCGGCGCTGCGGACGCCCGCCACCGGCCCCGCCTGGTGGACGTGGGCCATGCCGCTCGCGGCGATCCTGATCGCGGCCGTCCTCCTGCTGACCGGCCGGGCCGCGAGGCGCGACCCGGCCCCTACCGGCGACCGGGCCGCAGACGCCGGGCCGGCCGAGGTGCCCCTGGTGATCAGCGGGCTGGTCAAGCGTTACCGCAACGGCGAGAAGGCGGTCGACGGCCTGTCGTTCCGGGTCGAGAAGGGGCAGGTGCTCGGCCTGCTCGGGCCGAACGGCGCGGGCAAGACGACCACCATGCGCATGCTGATGGGTCTCATCCATCCCGACGAGGGCGAGATCCGGATCTTCGGCACCCGCGTGGCGCCGGGGGCGCCCGTGCTGTCCCGGCTGGGGTCGTTCGTCGAGGGGCCGGGGTTCCTGCCGCACCTGTCCGGGCGGGCCAACCTGGAGCTGTACTGGCGGGCCACCGGCCGTCCGCCTCAGGACGCCCACCTGGAGGAGGCGCTGGAGATCGCCGGGCTCGGCGCGGCCCTGGGCCGCGCGGTGCGCACCTACTCCCAGGGCATGCGGCAGCGCCTGGCCATCGCGCAGGCCATGCTCGGCCTCCCCGACCTGCTCGTGCTCGACGAGCCGACGAACGGCCTCGACCCGCCGCAGATCGCCGAGATGCGCCGGGTGCTCAGGGCGTACGCCGAACGGGGGCGCACGGTCATCGTCTCCAGCCACCTGCTCGCGGAGGTCGAGCAGACCTGCACCCACGTGGTCGTCATGCATCGCGGGCGGCTGGTGTCGGCCGGACCGGTCGGCGACCTGCTCGGCACCGCCACCACCGCCAACGGCGCCGGCCCGCGCCTGGAGGACGTGTTCCTCGACCTGATCGGAGAGCGCCGTTGAGCCCGATGGATCGACCGGCCCCGGACGTGGCCGGAGAAGCCCCCGCCGCCGGGCGGGCCGTCCGGCACGACGGGCCGGACGCACACGGGAGCGACGCGGACGGCCACACGCCCGGACAGGCGGCGGCCGCGCACGCGCCCGGATACGCGCCGGGACGCACGCTGCCGCTGCGGGTGGAGTTCGTCCGGCAGTTGCGCCGCCGCCGGACGATGGCGATGTTCGGCGTGCTGCTCGCCCTGCCCTGGGTGCTCGTGGTGGCGTTCCAGTTCGGCCCGGCCGGGCGGGGCCAGGGCAGCCTGCGGCTGTCGGACCTCGCCACGGCGGGCGGGCTCAACTTCGCGGCGTTCGCCCTGTCGGTGTCGGCCAGCTTCCTGCTGGTCGTCGCCGTGGCGCTGTTCTGCGGCGACACGGTGGCGAGCGAGGCGAGCTGGTCGTCGCTGCGCTACCTGCTGGCCGCCCCGGTCCCCCGCGACCGGCTGCTGCGCCAGAAGCTGGTGGTGGCGCTGGCGTACTCGGCCGCCGCGGTGACCGTGCTCCCGCTGATGGCCCTGCTCGCCGGCACGCTCGCCTTCGGGTGGAACGACATCACCGTGCCGGGGACGGGCGAGGTGATCCCCGCCGCCGACGTGCTGCCGAAGTTCGCCGTCGTGATCGGGTACGCCATGGTCAGTCAGCTGGTCGTCGCCTCGGTGGCCTTCCTGCTGTCGGTGACCACCGACTCCCCGCTCGGCGCGGTCGGCGGCGCGGTCGGCCTGGTGATCGTCAGCAGCATCCTCCAGGCGGTCGAGGCGCTGGGCTCGCTGCGCGAGTTCCTGCCCACGTTCTGGAACGCCGCGTGGCTCGACGCCCTCGCGCCGGAGCCCGAGTACGGCGGCATGGTGAAGGGCGTGGCGATCTCGGTGACCTATTCGGCGATCATCGTCGCCTTCGCCTTCCGCCGCTTCCGGCGCCGGGACGTCGTCTCCTGACCAGGCCGTGTTCAGCCGCCGCCGACCGGGATGACGGCCGTCAGAGTGGTGCCATGGCCGGCCGGGCTGGTGATCTCGATCGTGCCGCCGAGGGCCTGCACGCGGTCGAGGAGGCCGATGAGACCGGAACCCCCGCGCGGGTCCGCGCCGCCCTTCCCGTCGTCGCGGATCGCGACCCGCGCGGCCTCGCCCACCGCGTCCACCTCGACGCACGCCAGCGAGGCGTGCGCGTGCTTGGCGACGTTCGTCAGCGACTCGGAGACGATGTAGTAGACCGCCACCTCGACCCGCTCGGGAAGGCGCCCGTCGACCCGCACCCGCAGATCGACGGGGACCGACGACCTGCGGGCGAGCATCTTCAGGGCCGGTGCGAGGCCGCCCTTGGACAGGATCGCCGGGTGGATGCCACGGGACAGCTCCCGCAGGTCCTCCAGCACCAGCGTCAGGCCCTCGGCCGTGCGGGAGAGCTGTTCCCTGAGCTTCGGCAGTTCGGGAGGCACGGCGGTCTCCGCCATCCGCAGTTGCAGCCCCAGGGAGACGAGGCGCTGCTGGGCACCGTCGTGCAGGTCGCGTTCGATGCGGTGCCGGGTCTCGTCCGAGGCCGCGACCACGCGGGCGCGTGAGGCGGCGAGCTCGTCGCGGGCCTGGGCGTTGGAGATCGCGGTGGCGACGAGTTCGGTGAAGTCCCGGATGCGTTCCTCGATGCCCTCGGGCTGCGGCTCACGGCCGCGGAAGAAGGCGATCACCACACCCCACAAACGGGCCTCGACGACGATCGGGCTGGCGATCGCGGAGACGACCTTGTCGTCCCTGACCCAGGTCTCCAGCTCTCCCGCCGCGCCCTCGGCCGCGGCCATCCTGGCCGGCTGTCCCGTGCGCAGGACGAGGGCGGACAGGCCGTCCTCCCGGAGCGGCCGGTGTGAGCCGATCGGCGGCGCCGGGCCGCCGTCCGAGGCGCTCCAGAAGCTCATCAGGGCGACCGTCCGGTCGGGCTCGTATCGCTCCACCGCCGTGTGGTCCGCGTTCACGATCAGACCCATCTCGCGGGCGACCGCGCCGAAGATCTCCGCCGGGCGGACGCCACGCGCGACCAGCGTCGCGACCCGGCGCAGGGCGGCCTGCTCGTCGGCGACCCTGGCGAGCTCGTCCCGGCTCGTGGCCAGGGCGTTCCCGATGGCCTCACGATCACACGCCGCCGCCAGCACCGCCTCCAGTGAGGGCACCACGCGCTCCCGGAGGCGGCGCAGCACCGCCGCCGGCAGGTTCGCGGGCGCGACGAGCGTGCCGAGCCGTACGTCGTCGTCGCTCAGCGGCAGTGCGACCTTGCCCGGGTCCCCGGCACCGGTCGCTCCGAGCTCCACGGCCAGGAACGGCAGGCCGAGGCCCTGCGCCAGACGACGGGCCACGACCGGCAGCGCGGCGGGCAGGTGCTCGGCGCGCAGGAGGAGACGGGCCGTGGCGGCCTCCAGATCGGCCTCGCCGCGGCGTTCCTCCGCCTCCATCAGCAGCGTCCGCATCAGCGCGGCGGCGGCGCTGACCAGCAGCCCGACGACCAGGAAGACCAGCAGCGGCATCCACGACCAGCCGCTGAAGACGCTGATCGCGTGGCGGGGAACGACCAGGAAGTAGTCGTAGACGAAGCCGCTCGCCACGGCGGTGAGCATGCCGAGCGGCAGGCCCCACAGGTAGGAGACCACGAGAACGCCGACCAGATAAACTACGTTCAGGGCGTTCGAGGGGGCCACCCGCTCCAGCAGGAAGGTCAGAAAAGTCTCCGCCGTCACGCATGCGACGCCGACGATGACGCCCACCAAGAGGGGCGGGCGCGTCACGCGGAGCAGCGACGACAACATTCGCGCGCGCATAAGCCCACGTTACGCGGCTGTTCGCACCACGTCGACGCAGATCGGACGACCACGGCTGGCACGGCCGCCCCGATCGCCGGCGCGATCGAGGCACGACCCTCGATCCGGCGTGACCTGCGCACGCGGAAGGCGGCGGAGCGGTGGACGAGACCCCGAGCCGGGTGGTCCTGGCGGACGACGACGTCCTGCTGCGGGAGGGGCTCGCGAGCCTGCTGGAGCGCGCGGGGTTCGAAGTGGCGGGGCAGGCGGGTGACGCGTCCGAGCTGCTCGCCCTGGTCCGGGAACACCATCCCGACCTCGCCGTCATCGACATCCGGATGCCGCCGGGACACACCACGGAGGGCGTCGAGGCGGCCAAGGTCATCCGCGCGGAACTTCCCGACGTGGGCATCCTGCTGCTGTCCGCGCACATCGAGGTCGACCAGGCGATGGAGCTGCTCGCGGCGGGCCAACGGGTCGGCTACCTGCTCAAGAGCCGGGTGACCGCGGTGTCCGACTTCGTCGAGACGCTCGAACGCATCGTCCACGGCGGCTCGGTCGTCGACCCCAGCCTCGTCGCCGAGCTGATCAACGCCCGCCGCCGGCACGATCCGCTGGAGGAGCTCACCCAGCGTGAGCGTGAGGTGCTCGCCCTGATGGCGGAGGGCCGCTCGAACGCGGGGATCGCGCACAAACTGTGGATCACCGAGGGCACCGTCGAGAAGCACGTCCGCAGCATCATGTCGAGGATGCGGCTGCCGGAGACCGAGGACGACCACCGCCGCGTGCTCGCCGTGCTCGCCTTCCTCGACGCCCGCTGACGCCGTACGGCGGCGCCCGGACCGAGCACGGGAACATCGGCGGCGCCTCGGCCGGGACCGAAACGGCCGCTTCAGGCGTCCGCTCTCCGCAGGATCTCGTCGATGGCCCGGCCCGACAGTCTCGGCTTGGACAGGAAGGCGAGCGCCTGGCTGGACGCGATCATCTCGGCGAAGTCCTGCTCGTCGTACGTCGAGATCAGGATGACCCGGGGCGGGCGCTCCCCCGTCTCCGCGCAGAGCCGCGGCACCAGGTCGAAGCCGCTCTCCTCGCCCAGGTCGATGTCGACCAGCACGACATCCGGCCGGAGCTCCTGACAGTTCCGGAGAGCCTCGGCCGTGGTGGACGCCGCGCCCACGACGGAGATGCCGTCCGCCTCCAGCAACGGGCGGGCGGCGTCCTTGAAGTGATCGCTGTCGTCGACGATGAGACACCGCAGAGGCACAACACCATGCTGACACCGGCTCGCGTCCACGTCATTGCAGGTAGCAGGCATCTCGGCATGCCGGTGGACACCCGTGCGAGATGGGGGCTGCCCGCGCAGACGCGGCGCCCTCCACGAGCGATCGTAGGGGGGTGAGCGGGCGACCGCGAAGCCGGCGAGGTCACAGGACAGGAAGAGGGCGGCGATGCTGACCGACCGTCACGACGCGTGGGCCGACGGGATCGACGGCCTCGGCCCGGTGCGGCCTTCCGGCGCCGGCACCGCACGCCTCCGCTCCCCGAGCCGGGCTGCCCGGCCCGGGCCGGCCCCCCGCGAACCGTCCTGCTCATCTGAAGGATCGAGGTGACACGCATGTGCCCCACCTGCCCGCACAGTCCGCCGTGTCCGCCCGCGTACGCGCACGACCACGAGGCGGCCCGGCTGGTGGCGTTCCATCCCGAGCAGGGGTGGGGCCTGCTCTGCAACGGCGTCGTGGTGTTCGAGGACACCGGCGAACTGCTGCCCGACGGCCGGAGCCTTCCCACGCACCGGGCCCGCTGCACGCGGGCCGCATGAAGAGGGATGCGAACATGATGTGCTCGCTCGTCCCGTTGAGCCGGCGGCCGGCAGACGACGTGCCGGCCGTCCACCGCTCCTGCTGGACCCTGCCCCTCGACGCGTCGTCCACGTGCCTGGCCCGCCGGTTCGTCCGCGCCGCACTGCGCGACTGGTGCGGCGACGGAGACCGGGAGGCTGCGGAGGTGGCCGAACTCCTCGTCAGCGAGCTCGTCGCCAACGCCATGCGGCACGGGCGGGGATCACCCCTCCTCACCCTCCTGCTGCTGCGGGACGACACCCTCCGGTGCGAGGTCGAGGACGAGGCCCGCGTCCCGGTCCGGGCACGCGGCACGTCACCGCGCGACGAAACCGCCCGGCGCGAGGAGGAGGGCGGGCGGGGACTGCTGATCGTCGACACGCTGTCCCGCGCCTGGGGCGTGCTCCCCACCCGCAGGGGCAAGGCCGTCTGGTTCGAGCTCCCCGTGAACGTCTAGTCCCAGTGGGGCGGACGCTCCTCCAGCAGGTGGGAGACGTCGGAGTCGGAGCGCCACTCGCCCCACCCGAGGTCGGTGTCGTCGCTCGTCTGGTCTGGCAGCACCGGCAGCCCCTCGTCGAAGAGGTCCACCGGACGCATGTCATCCGGATGCCGCATACTCACGATCCCAATGGTATCGGCTCCCGCGGCGGCCCGTGGAGACGCCTGTCATGCCCTGGGACTCCTTCCGGTGAGGGGAGAAACAACAGCCTCTCTGGCGTACCGGCCTCACGCCCGTACGACCGGACAGCCGACGGCGGCGCGGGTACGATGCGGGAGCAGGGAGCACGCCGGACAAATCCCCCCCGTGAGGCGGCATGGCAGCGCCAGCAGGATGGCGGCAAGAGGGCAACCTTCCCGTGGAGCTCACCGGCTTCGTCGGGCGGACACGGTTACTCGCGTCGCTCAGGCAGAGGTTGCAGGAGTCCCGGCTCATCACGGTCACCGGCATCGGCGGCGTCGGCAAGTCCCGCATGGCGCTGCGCCTGGCGCACCAGGTGCGGCGGCGGTTCAGGGACGGCGTCTGGTACGTCGACCTGGCCCGCCTGCAGGACCCGGCGATGGTGTATCACACGATCACGGCCGCGCTCGGCATCGCGGACCAGTCCCCGCGCGAGGGGTCGGACACGCTCGCCGAATGGCTGGCCGAGCGGGAGATCCTGCTCATCCTGGACACCTGCGAGCATCTGGTCGACGCGTGCGCCCGGCTCACAGAGGACCTCCTCGGCACCTCGCCGCACCTGCGGATCCTCGCGACCAGCAGGCGCTCGCTGAACGCGGCGGGAGAGCTCACGGTGGCCGTGCCGCCGCTCACGGTGCCCGGCGAGGACCTGTCGGACGATCCCTTCACCAACGAGGCGGTCGAACTGTTCGGCACGCGGGCCTCCGCCGTGGTGCCCGACTTCACGGTGGACGAGGACAACATCGCGGCCGTCGCCGAGCTGTGCCGCCGCCTCGACGGCATCCCGCTGGCGATCGAACTGGCCGCCGTACGGCTGCGCACGCTGTCGGTCGAGCAGATCCTCGCCCTGCTCGCCGACCGGTTCAGCCTGCTGGCGGGGGCCAGTCGCACGGCTCTGCCGCGGCACCAGACGCTGCGCGCGGCGATCGGGTGGAGCCACGAGCTGTGCGAGCCCGCCGAGCGGCTGCTGTGGGCCCGGCTGTCGGTGTTCGCCGGCGACTTCGACCTCGACGCCGCCCGGCAGGTCTGCGCGGGCGACGCCCTGCCCGCCGACCGGATCCTCGACGTGATCACCGGTCTGGTCGACAAGTCGGTCCTGCTGAGCTTCGCCACCCCGGCCGGGCAGCGGTACCGGCTGATCGACACGCTGCGGCAGTACGGCGGCGAGTGGCTGGACAAGCTCCGCGAGACGCAGGACCTGCGGCGGCGCCACCGCGACCACTACCTCCGGCTCGCCGAGCTCAGCGAGCACTCCTGGTCGGGGCCCCGCCAGGTGCACTGGTTCAGCCGGATGCGCCAGGAGCACGACAACGTCCGGGTCGCCCTCGACTACTGCCTGTCGGCGCCGGGAGAGGAACGCGTCGGCCTGGAACTGCTGTCGGCCCTGTGGTTCCTCTGGGTGGCCTGCGGCTTCGCCCGCGAGGGGGTGGTCTACCTGGAGCGCGCCCTCAAGGCGAGCCCGGCGCCGAGCAGGGAACGCTGCAAGGCGCTGTGGGTGCTGGCCTACATCCGCAGCGCCCAGGGAGACATGGCCGGCGCGCTGGCCGCGGCCGAGCAGTGCAGCACCGACGCGGTGCGGGTGGGCGACTCGGGCGCCGTACTGCTCGCGACGAAGATGCAGGGCACCGCCGCCATGCTGCAGGGCGACGCGAAGAAGGCGACGGCGCTGCTCGGCGTCGCGATCGAGTTCCACCGGGGTGGCCGGGAGCTGAACCCGGGCCTGCTCCCGGCGATCGTCGAGCTGTCGATGGTGCTGCTCGCACAGGGCGAGTTCGAGGAGGCGGAGACGCTGCTGGCCGACTGCCTGCAGGTCTGCCGGGAACGCGGCGAGCTGTGGCTGCGCTCCTACGCCTGGTACGTCACCTCCCTCGTCCACCGGGAGACCGGGCGGCGGGACGAGGCCCTGGTGGCGTGCAAGGAGGCGCTGCGCATCAAGCGGCGCTTCCACGACGTGCTCGGCATCGTCCTGTGCGTGGACAACCTCGCCAGGCTGAGCCTGGAGGCCGGTGAGCCGGAACGGACGGCGACCCTCCTCGGGGCGGCCCAGGCCAACTGGCGGACGTTCGGGCTGCCCCAGTTCGGGTCGCCGTTCTTCACGACCGAGCACGAGCAGTGCGTCAAGGAGTGCAAGAAGCTGGTCGGCGAGGACGCCTACGACGAGGCGTACGCCGCCGGGGCCCGGTTCAGCCTGGGCGATCTCGTCGAGTACGCGCTGGACGACCTCGACGGTCTCGACGACCTCCCCGAGGACTGACCGGACCGGCCGGGCTTCTCGGGGCTGTTCCGGGCCGGTCGGGTCACTGCCAGGCGCCGGCGTACCGGGAGCTGGTCAGCGAGTAGTCCACGCTGCCGCTGACCCAGAACTTCAGGCCCCGCACGTACGCGTCGACCGCGGGCGAGCCGAGCGCCTCGGTGGCGGGGGTGAGCTCCACCATGGCGGCGACCGCCTCGTCGCGCATGACGCCGATGCGGTTCATCGCCTCCTGGACGCCGCAGCCGGTGTGCCCGGCGAGCACGCTGACGAGGTTGTTGCGGATGTTCGCCTGCCCCCGCTCCTTCGCGTAGGAGATCAGGTCATTGTCCCAGACGACCACGTCGTTGGCGTGCCCGGTCATTTCGTGGACGGCCGGGTGGAGCCACTCGTCCACTGTGAGGCGTACCCCGGCGGCCACGTCGATCAGCGCGAAGACGGTGAGCATCGCGCCGGTCCTGCGGCGCATGAAGACGTAGTCGTCGATGGTGGGGAGCACGTCGTCCTCCCGGTTGGCGGCCTCCCACACCTGGGCGAACAGATAGTCCTTGGTCGTCGTGCGCCAGCGGTCGAGCTGATCGGGGGTGGCGTGGGCGGCGATGCGGGTCTTGATGCCGAGCAGCGCCCGGGCGAAGACGTCTTCGACCGCACCACCTCCCCCGGCGTCCTCCACGACGGTGTAGAGCTGGGGCAGCGCCCGGGCGATCTCGGCCGCCCTCCGGTCCGACTCGCAGTAGGCGTCGTCGAACGCGAACAGCCATACGCACCAGTCGGTGACGAGCTGGCACAGCTCCCGTGAGGCGTACGGGTAGGTGCGGGCGCCGAGCCATCCGTACCGGGCGATCCGGAAACGCTCGAACTGGTCGCCGGCGATCATGCCGGATGCGGCCAGCCAGGCCAGCGTGTCCCGGTCCACCTCGTCCACGTGGGGGTTGACCGCACGGGGGAAAGGGCAGGCGAGCGGGGGGATGCGGAGGGGGTGTCCACTGAGGGAATCCGCTTTCGCAGTAGCCATCCGACAAGAATGATCCCGCCGGGGAGACAGGGGCCACCCTTGCCCTGATTACGGACACATCGGTCAGCGATTCAGCGCAGCCGGTTCGGACCGGCCCGGGTGCCCGGCGCCCGGCCGGTCCGGCTCCGGGTCCGGGTGCCCGTTGGACACCGTCCACCGATAAGGTCGCCGCAACCACCGCGGAATCGACCGGGCACCCCGTAGGTTCAGTAGGTAAAGGCTTCCTGAGAAAGGCTGGGACACGTGTCCGACCCCACGGATCTCTATCGGCTCGACGGGGACCTTCCCGAGCTGACCGATCCGGTGCTGCTCTACCACTTCGAGGGGTTCGTCGACGCCGGCGCAGCGGGGCGGCTCGCCCTGGGGCACCTCCTCGCCGAGCTGGAGCACCGGGTAATCGCGACGTTCGACGTCGACCGGCTGCTCGACTACCGGTCCCGCCGGCCGGTGATGACGTTCGACACCGACCGCTGGACCGACTACGAGACCCCGGAGCTGGCCGTCTACCTGACCCGTGACGTCACCGGCACCCCGTTCCTCATCATGAGCGGGCCGGAGCCGGACCGGGAGTGGGAGCTGGTCACCGAGGCCGTCGGCATGCTGGTGACCCGGCTCGGCATCCGCACGCTGGTGACCGTGCACGGCATCCCGATGGGCGTCCCGCACACCCGGCCGCTCGGCCTGACGGCCCACGCCAGCCGCCCCGACCTCGTCCACGGGCAGAACAGCCCGTTCGGGAAGGTCCGGGTGCCGGGCAGCCTCGCCGGGCTGATCGAGCTGCGTCTCGGGGCCAAGGGCCACGACGCGCTCGGTTACGCGATCCATGTGCCGCACTACCTCGCCCAGGCGGAGTATCCGCAGGCCGCCGTCGCGGCCCTGGAGGCGATCACCCGCGGCACCGGCCTGGTGTTCCCCACCGAGGCCCTGCGGGACGCCGCCGAGAAGACCACCGCCGAGATCGAGGAGCAGATCGCGGCCTCCGACGAGCTCGCCGGCGCCATCCACGGCCTGGAGCAGCAGTACGACGCGTTCCAGTCGGGCGCCACGCGGGAGAGCCTCCTGGCGGAGGACACGCCGATGCCCACGGGTGAGGAGCTCGCCGCCCAGTTCGAGGCGTTCCTCGCCGAACGCGACGACCACGACGGCTAGAACGCACCACTCATGCCTTCCCCGCTCACGCCGTCTTCCGGCGACACCTCCGACATCCGGGTCGGGCTCGCGGGCTTCGGCCCGGCCGGGTCCTTCTTCCACGCTCCGCTGATCGCCGCCACCCCCGGGTTGCGCCTGTCCGCCGTCGTCACCCGCGACCCCGGCAGAGCCGGGCAGGTACGCGCGGACCACCCCGGTGCCGAGGTCGTCGCGGCGGCGGAGGACCTCTGGGACGCCTGCGACCTCGTGGTGATCGCGACGCCGAACCGCACCCATGTGCCGCTGGCGGCCGAGGCGCTCAAGGCCGGTCTTCCCGTGGTCGTCGACAAGCCGCTCGCCGGCGCCGCGGACGAGGCCCGCGACCTCGTGCGGCTGGCCCGTGACCGCGGCCTCATGCTGACCGTCTTCCAGAACAGACGCTGGGACGGCGACTTCCTCACGCTGCGCCGCCTGCTGCCCGAACTGGGCGAGGTCCACCGCTTCGAGTCGCGGTTCGAGCGGTGGCGGCCGGTGCCCAAGGGCGGCTGGCGCGAGGCGGGCGGCCCCGAGGACGTGGGCGGCACGCTCTTCGACCTCGGCAGCCATCTGGTCGACCAGGCCCTGACGTTGTTCGGCCCGGTCACCCACGTGTACGCGGAGACCGACGTCAGGCGGGCCGGCATCCGCAATGACGACGACGCGTTCGTCGCGCTGACCCATCGGAGCGGGACCCGGTCGCACCTGTGGATGAGCGCGGTTGCCGGGCTGCCCGGCCCGAGGCTGCGGGTGCTCGGCTCCCGCGCCGCCTACGTCAAGTGGGGCCTCGACCCGCAGGAGGAACGCCTGCGCGCGGGCGAGCGCCCGGGGCCCGCCGACTTCGGCCGCGGCGGTGACCCGCGCGACGGCTGGGGCACGGAGCCGCCCGCCGGCTGGGACATTGAGCGGCGCGACCCCCGGGACACCGAGCGGCGCGACCCCCAGGACACCGAGCGGCGCGACCCCCGGGACACCGAGCGGCGCGACGGCTGGGGCACGGAGCCGCCCGAGCGCTGGGGCACCCTCGGGGTCGAGGGCGACGTCCGCCCGGTCCGGACGGAGCCGGGCGCCTACCAGCGGTTCTACGAGGGCGTGGTGGCCTGCCTGCGCGACGGCGCGCCGCCGCCGGTGCCGGCGGAGGAGGCCGTCGCGGCGATCGCCGTGCTGGAGGCGGCCCGGCTCTCCGCGTCCCTCGGCCAGGTGGTGCCCGTCCCCGCACACGGGGAGTGAGCCGGCCCGCCCACGACTCCGGTCCCGGCCGGGTCAGCCGCGGAGGCGGCCGTACAACGCCCCGGTGTCGGCGCCGGTCCAGCCGTGGGCGTGCAGCCAGCCGAGGGGGCCGCCGAACCGGTCGTCCAGGGTGGCCAGGAACTGGGCCATGTACTCGGGCCGCGGCAGGTGGCTGTCGACCGGCTTGCCGTCGAGGTCGGCGCGGTAGGTGGGGCTGGCCCGCAGTCGGGCGAGGATGCCCGCCAGCCGCTCCCCGGTCGCGACGTAGTCGCCGATGATCGCCTCCCGGGTGGCCCCGGCGACGGCCAGGGCCAGCGCGCAGACCACCCCGGTGCGGTCCTTGCCCGCCGCGCAGTGCACCACGGCCGCGCCGTCGTCACGGGCGAGCACCCGCAGCGCCGCCACCACCGAGTCGGGCCGGTCGCGCAGGTAGCCGTAGTAGTAGCCGGTCACCCGGAGTTCGGCGAGGTCCTCCTCGCTCCGCTCGTCCTGCCACGGCAGCGCCCTGTCGTCGATGGTGTCGGCCTCGACGTCGGTGAAGCGCCCGCCCTCCGCGAACAGGCTGTGATGGTGTACGGCGACCTCCGGCAGGCGGGTCAGGGGGCCGGGCCCCTCCAGGCGCACCTCGGTCCCCGACCGCAGGTCGACGACGTGCCGCAGCTTGAGGTCGCCGACGAGCAGCCCGATGTCACGGGTGGTGAGGCCCTGCAGGTTGTCGGCCCGCAGTATCCGTCCGGACGCCGTGGTCCCCCCGTCCTCGGTGGGGAGCCCGCCGAGGTCGCGCACGTTCGCCGCGCCTTCGAGAACGATCCAACGCTTGTGTGCATTCATCATTCCGAGCCTATCCGCCCCTCTGTGACGGAAGAATGTGGGCAGAGTGAAGGTCCGAAACCCCTTCGGCATCGGGGACGGCACCGGCGATCACACGCACCCGTCAAGTTGTCCCCCAGTGTTCGGCAAACAGCCGTAATGTAGGGCGTCGCGCATGCTCTACGATCAACGGTTCCGGCGGCCCTATCGCGCCGCCGCCGTCGACCCGCCCAGGCAGCCCGACCCACTTGGAGGACCCGGATGGCACGGCCGGCTCACCGGTTGACCATGGCCGCTCTTGCCCTCGCCGTGACCGGCGCGACCGCCGCGCTCCCCACGGCACCGGTCCACGCGGAGTCCCCGGCGACCGCGAACGTCACGGCCGCGGCTCGCGCGGCTGCTTCGCCGGCCGCCGCACGGAAGGGAGACACGCCCGCCCGGCCGCACCTGGTGGGCGCCTGGACCACCTCGACCGACCGCGTGGTGGCGGCTCTCGGCGGGCAGACCGTGCGGATGGTCGTGCGGGTGAGCGCCGGCGGCGGCGGAACGCGCCTCCGGCTGTCCAACGTGTTCGGGACGGCGCCGGTGACCTTCGCCCAGGTCCATGTGGGCGTCCAGGCGTACGGCGCGGAGATCCTCACCGGCACCAACCGGCAGGTCACCTTCGGCGGCCGGAAGTCGGTGCGGGTGCCGGCCGGGCGGGCGGTCTGGAGCGATCCGATCCCGGGCCGGATCGTCACGGGCTCCGCCCTGGTCGTCAGCCTCTATCTGCCGGGCACGGTCAGCGCCATCACCGGGCACGAGCGCGCCTACGCCACGACGTTCCTGTCCGACCCCGGCGACCACGCGGCGGAGGAGACCGCCGACGGCTTCACCTACACCAGCACGCAGTGGTACTTCCTGGACCGCATCGCGGTCGAGACCACGTCGAAGGCGGGCTCGGTGGTCGCCTTCGGCGACTCGATCACCGACGGGGCGGGCCAGAACACCGACGCCAACCGCCGCTGGACCGACTACCTGCGGCAGCGCATGGCCCGGCTCTCGCCGTCGCGCAGGATGGCGGTGCTCAACGCGGGCATCGCCGGGAACCGGCTGCTGCACTCCGGCGTCGGCCCGAGCGGTCTCAGCCGGTTCTACCGCGACGCGCTCACCCAGCCCGGCGTACGGACCGTCGTGGTGTTCATGGGCATCAACGACATCTCCCGGGGCGAGTACACCTCGATCAAACCCCTCGCGTACGGGTACAAGCGGCTGATCCGCCTGGCGCACGCCCGCAAGATCAGGGTGCTGGGCGCCACGCTCACCCCGTTCTACGGGTTCGGCACCTGGACGCCGGAGCGCGAGGACGTCCGGCTGCGGCTCAACCAGTGGATCCGCACGAGCAAGGCGTTCGACGGCGTCCTCGACTTCGACAAGGCCGTGCGCGACCCCGAGTTCCCCGAGCAACTCGCCGTGCCGTACGACTCGGGCGACCATCTGCACCTGAGCGACGCCGGCCGGCGCAAGCTCGCCTACACGGTGAGCCTCGGCGCCCTTTGACCCGGAGCGGCCCCAGGGTCGCTACGGTTTGACCATGATTGCCCCCCTTGAGGCAGATGACCCGCGCACGCTCGGCGGTTACCGCCTCGGCGGCCGGCTCGGCGAGGGCGGCCAGGGCGTCGTCTACCTGGGCCACGGGCCGGACGGCGACCCGGTCGCGGTCAAGGTGCTCAAGACCGGGCTCGACCCCGTCGTGCGCGAACGGCTGGCCCGCGAACTCGACGCCATGCGCGGCGTCGCCCCCTTCTGCACGGCGAGAGTGATCGCGGCGGTCGTCGAGGGGAGCCGGCCGTACGTCGTGAGCGAGTTCGTCGACGGCCCCTCGCTCCAGCAGCGGGTGGCCGCCTCGGGCCCGCTGCGCGGCGGCGACCTCGACCGGCTCGCGGTGGGCACGGCGACCGCCCTCGCGGCGATCCACGCCGCGGGGATCGTGCACCGCGACTTCAAGCCCGGCAACGTGCTGCTGGGGCCGGACGGCCCGCGGGTGGTCGACTTCGGCATCGCCCGCCAGGGCGAGAGCCAGACGATCACGGCGGGGCCGGTGGGCACCCCGGCCTACCTGGCGCCCGAGCAGATCGCCGGGCAGCCGGCCACGCCCGCGTCCGACGTGTTCGCGTGGGGAGCCACGATCGTCTTCGCCGCCACCGGGCGCGCGGCCTTCGGCGCCGACAACGTCGCCGCCGTGCTGCACCGGATCATGACGGCCTCCCCCGACCTGACGGCGTTGCCGCCGTCGCTGCGGGCCCTGGTCGAGCGGTGCCTGGCGAAGGATCCGGCGGCCCGGCCGACCGCCCGCGATCTGCTGCTCACTCTGGTCGGGAGCGCGCCCGACCCGCTGCGCGCGGGTGCCGCCGCCGGAGCCGCCCCAGCCGCCGCCGGCGACTCGTACGGCACGCTCCCGCGCCCGCCGTACGGCGCGCCGGAACCCGGGGCGGCGGGGTCCGGGGTGGCCGGGACCGGCGCGGCGGTCACCTCTCCCGGCGGCGCGGCCCGCGGGGGCTCGCGCGCCCGCGTCCTGGCGGGGGCGGCCACGGTCGTGGCGGCGCTCGGGATCACCGCGGCGGTGCTGGTGCCGCGCCTCAACGCCGCGCCTGACGGCACCTCCCCCTCCGCGTCCGCGGACCCGCCGCCGACGAGCGGCACTACCGCCACGTCCGCCCCGGACACGTCCGCCACCGGGACGTACGGCACCGGCGCGGAGGCGACCGCCTCGCCCGGAGGCGGCTCCACACCGTCCTCCTCCCTTTCGACGACCACGACGGTGGCCGCGATTCCGGCCGCGTTCGCGGGCAAGTGGCAGGGTCACATCGCGCCCGACACCCCGCTGATGGGCGAGTACGACATCGAGATCGAACTGCGGCGGGGCGAGAAGACGGGCAGGTGGAAGGAGCCGGCGAACTCCTGCGAGGGCACGCTGCGGCTGACGGGAGGGCTCACGGGGGGCTCCGGCCCCGCGCTCACCTTCCGCCTGGAGGACGTGGACGGGTGCGTGCTGGGCGAGGTGATGCTCACCCGGAAGGGTGACGCCCTCGCCTACCGCCACAGCGACGACGCCAAGCTGTTCACCTACACCGGCGACCTCACCAGGAAGTATTAGTATCCACCCACCTGATGGAAGGTCGTTCTGGCGACGGTGGTGTAGATACTTCCCGTGTAATAGTCCACCTTGCCCGTCAGCGTCTGCGGCTGGGCCGTATTGGGTGGCAGATATATGTACGTGGAGACGGCGTGGCAGTATCGGCTTCCCCCTTCTCCACCCACTGCATCACGGGGCTGTCGTCGGGTGCGTCCGTCGTCGGAGACGAAGGAGCCGGTGTAGTGGGCTGCTCAGTACGATCCTGGGATCTCAGGAGCTTTCCACGAAGCGCGCGCCCGGCCCGGGCGTGCGGCAGACGTCTTCCGGGGCGAGGTGGCTGTGCCCCGCAGCGCACTCGAGGACGACCTTGACCGGCTCGTCGCAGGAGCTCGCATCGTCGACGGGCCGGTGCCGGACGATGACCGACGGGCCCTGCGGGTCGGCGAGGTAGGTGTCGCCCCATTCCAGGAGCGCCACGAGCGTGGGCCGCAACGCCCGGCCCTGCTCGGTGAGCTCGTAGGCGAAGCGCTGCCGCTCCCCGGGCTCCTGATAGGGCACGCGGCGCATCACTCCCGCGGTCACCAAGGCCTCGAGCCGAGTCGCCAGAAGATTTCTGGCGATCCCGAGGCGGGAGTGGAACTCTCCGAACCGGCGCGCGCCGTCCAGCGCTTCACGAACGATCAGCAGCGACCAGCGCTCCCCCACCACCGAGAGGGCGCGCGCCACCGAGCAGTTCACTGGGTCGATTCGCCGCGTCTCCATGGGACGAGTGTACCCATCTGGGTTTACAAGCTGTACTTAGCCCTCGTAGACTCCGGCCTGAGTTGAAGAACTAAACTCATCAAGGAGATCGACCATGCCCATGCTCGACGTGTACATTCCCGACGGCGCGCTCCAGCCGGACGCCGAGGCGGCCCTGCTGAACCGCATCACCGAGATCCTCGTCCGCAACGAGGGATTCGACCCTGCCGACCCTGTGAGCCGTTCCGTCTCCTGGCTCTGGCTGCACCGACCGGCCGGCATCTACGTCGGCGGAGAACCCGCGGACGCACCTCGCTACAAGGTCGTCCCGTCCGTCCCCGAAGGCCAGCTCGACGAGCAGAAGCGTGCGAGCGTCATCGCCGAGGTCACCGAGGCAATCCTCGACGCGGAGAACGGCGCCTGGCCGCGTGACGCCAGCCGGGTCTGGGTATTCCCCACCGAGATCCCCGAGGGTCACTGGGGCGGCCGGGGCCAGATCAGGCCGCTCGCGACGATCCTCGCCCGACTCACCGGCGACGACACCAAGCGGGCCCGTACGCTCGCGCGTGAGCGGATCGCTGCCACCCGAGCCGAACACGCCCGCCTGCCCTGACGAGCGGCGAACGAAGTGGGGATCGATGCGGCCGACGACACAGTCGGGACGCGTACCCGTTCTGCCACCCGGGCAGCCTGGCGACACCGCGCCGCACGGACCAGCATCCGAACGGCGCGTCACGTCACTACGGGGCGCAGGTCCTCTGATGCGGCACTAGCCACCTTCCCGGTGTGAGCCGATTTCGGGCCGATTCGCCCACGGCTGTGAGCGGAGGGCCGACGAGGGGTTCGACAAGCGGGTGCTCCTACCGGCCGTGATCGGTGTGAGCGGCGGGACGCGGGGTAGTCGCGAGGGCGTCCACGCACAGGAGGAAATCCATGGCAACCGACGTCATCGGCCTGATCAAGGAAGATCACCGCGATGTGGAGTCGCTGTTCGAGCGGCTCCAGAAGATGCCGGAGAACCGTCCGGCTCTGCTCGCGGAGCTGGCGGCGAAGTTCATCGCCCACAGCGAGGGCGAGGAGGACGTGGTCTACCCCCTGCTCGCCAGGCGGCGGCCGGAGGAGAAGGAAGAGGTCCACCACGGCGCCGAGGAGCACCACGAGGCCGAGGAGATGCTCTCGCGGCTGCTGGAGAGCGACCCGGAGAGCACAGAGTTCGACACCCTGCTGCGGGAGCTGGTGGCGGCGGTGTCCCACCACGTCGAGGAGGAGGAGACCGACATCCTCCCCCTCCTGGAGCAGGCCGTCTCGCTGGAGGAGCGGGTGCGGGCGGGCAAGGCCTTCAGCAGGCGGAAGGCCGAGGTGCTGGCCAAGCCGATCAAGCCGCGCTCGCGCACCAAGGAGGAGCTGCTGCACCAGGCCAAGGAGCTGGAGCTCGAGGGCGCGTCCGGGATGACCAAGGACGAGCTCGTCGCCGCGATCAGGCAGAAGAAGCAGCAGGGCTGACCCCGGGCCGCGGCGCCGTACGGCGGGCATCGTACGGGCGGGCAGCCGAGGCGGGCACGCCGGACGTCGCACGGCGGCGACGCGTGCCCCGCCGGTCAGAGGCAGCCGTACAGCGCCGCGACCATGGGCCGCCACCTCGGGTCCGGCCCGGCGGGACTGACGAGGAGGCGGCTCGGGGTGAAGGCCAGGGCCACGCCCGCCGCCGGGTCGGCGAAGGCCAGCGCCCCGCCCGTGCCGCTGTGGCCGAAGGCGCGCGGGTCCGGCGCGAACGGCCGGATCTCACCGGGCAGCATGTAGCCGAGGGCGAACCTGGTCCCGGCGAGCAGCACCTCGTCGCGCCCCTCGCTGCGCGGCTCGACGGCGCGTCCGAGCACGTCGGGATCGAGCAGTTCACCGCACACGAGCCTGCCGTACAGGGTGGCCAGGGCCCGGGCGTTGGCGTGCCCGTTAGACGCGGGTATCTCGGCGGAGCGCCAGCGCGCGGTGTTGACCAGGCCGGGCGTGAGCTGCTCCGGCGGGTTGCAGAAGGCCTTCATGGTGATCGAGCCGGGATCCGCCATGGCCGACGCCAACGCCGGCGGGGCGGCGTCCTGCCCGGCCTGCCCGGCCTCCTCCCGGGTTTCCTGAGGTGCCGCCTCCGGGGGCGCCAGGTGGGCCGCTCTGCCCGCCTGGGCGGCGGGCAGGCCGATCGACAGGCCGGGTACGCGCAACTCGTCGCGGACCAGGTCACGCACCGGCCGCCCTCCGATCCGGCGCAGGACCTCTCCGACGAGCCAGCCGAAGGTCACCGCGTGGTACCCGTGCCGCTCGCCGGGCGGCCACCACGGGCTCTCCGCGGCGAGCGCGCCGGTCATGGCGTCCCAGTCGAACAGCGAGCCCGGCGGCAGGGTGCGGCGGACGGCGGGCAACCCCGACCGGTGCGCCAGCAGGTCGGCGATGGTGGTCGCGGTGGCGAACCCGGGCCAGTAACGGGCCACCGGGGCGTCGAGGTCGAGCAGCCCGCGCTGGACGTACAGGTGCGCGAGCGTCGCGAGCACCCCCTTGGACGCGGAGAACACGTTGACGACCGTGTCGCGCTCCCAGGCACGGCCGCCGTCCCGGTCGGCCGTGCCGTGCCAGAGGTCCACCACCAGCCGCCCGTCCGCGTACACCGCGACGGCCGCGCCACCCGGCCGTCCCTCGCACACCTGCCGGAACGCCTCGGCGACGGGCCGGAACGCGGGATCACACCACATACGTCCTCCAGATACTCAACCTTGGTTGCGAAACCATGGTTGAGTATTAGAGCATCCTCCTGTGGTGTCAAGTGACCTGACCCTGCTGTTCGCCGCCCTCAGCGCGGCCTGCGACGCCGAGGTGCGCGCCCGGATGACCGCGGCCGGGCACGACCGGGTGCGCACGGTGCACGGGTACGTGTTCCAGCACCTGCTCCAGGGGCCCGTACGGGTCTCCGACCTGGCCGGGCTGCTCGGCATGACTCCCCAGGGCGCGTCCAAGGTGGCGGCCGAGATGGAACGCGCCGGTTACGTCGCGCGCCGGACCGACCCCGGCGACCAGCGGGCGCGGATGATCGAACTCACGCCGTACGGCCAGGCCGCGATCGAGGCGGGCCGCACCGCCCGCGCCGAGGTGTCCGCCGGAATGCTCGGCCTCCTCGACGCCCCGGAGGAGTTCCTGGCGTCGCTCGACCGGCTCGCCCGGGAGACCGGCGCCCTGAGCGACCTGCTCTCCCGCCGGCTACGCCCCCAGTGACGACGTCCTCCCGCGCGCGCCGTGCCGGGAAAGGCCGGAACGATCACCGCTCCCGGCGTGGCCTCCGTCCGGCCGGGCGCCGGGAAGCTCCGGCTCAGCCGAGGGCGGGGACCAGGTGGACGAGGTCGGTGAGGGCGTCGACGACCAGGTCGGCGCGGGCGGACTCGGGGCGGGCGGCGTGCAGGTGGCCCCAGGGGCCCCGGCGCAGCAGGGCCGTCCGCATCCCCGCCGCCGCGGCCGGGAGGACGTCGTTGTCGAGGCGGTCGCCCACGTAGAGGATCTCCTCCGGCTCGTGCCCGCACACGGCCGCGACCTTGGCGAAGAACGC
Source organism: Microbispora sp. H10949 (assembly GCF_014161435.1). NCBI lineage: Bacteria > Bacillati > Actinomycetota > Actinomycetes > Streptosporangiales > Streptosporangiaceae > Microbispora > Microbispora sp. H10949. The sequence goes on from NZ_JABBWZ010000011.1 coordinate 75,784, forward strand.
CGGGTCGGGCTTCTCAACGTTCCAGGCGGCGGAGGTGTGGACACCGTCGACCGGCAGGTCCATCGCGACCAGCGCGTCGTAGGCCTGGGGCGGCTGGTTTCCCGCGACCACCAGGTCGTAGCCCGCCGCGCGCAGCGCCGCGAGGCCCGGCCGGACGTCGGGGTACAGGTCGTCGGCGTCGAAGTTCTCGCGCAGCCCGGCCGGGTCCTCGCGCCGCCAGGCCTCGATCTCGGCCTCGACGTCGATTCCCGGCCTGACCAGCTCGAAGGCCTCCCGGTGGCTTCGGTCGAGAGCCGCCATGCCGCCGAGGACGCCCATGAAGGTCAGGCGCGGCACGCCCAGCCGGTCGGCCCACCGCGACCAGATCCGGGTCTCGTCGATGAGCGTCTCCCCCACGTCGAACACGAGCGCCCGGACCATGACCATCCCATCCCTTACGTCCTGATTGACGGCAGCCACTCTACGACGTGCCGTACGATCACCGGTCGTGAGCGAGACGCGGTACGCCCTGAACGGCATGGTGTGCACGGCCGACCACCTGGCCTCGGCGGCCGGTGTCGCGATGCTCGACCGGGGCGGCAACGCGGTGGACGCCGCCATCGCCGCCAATGCCGTGCTGGCGGTCACCGCCCCGCATCTGTGCGGTCTCGGCGGCGACCTGTTCGCGCTCGTCCACGACGGCGCCGTGTCCGCGCTCAACGCGTCCGGACGGGCGGGATCGGGCGCGGACCCCGGCCGGCTGCGGGCGGAGGGCCGGGACCGCATGCCGCACCTGTTCGACATCCGGTCGGTCCCGGTGCCGGGCTGCGCGGACGGATGGCTGGCGCTGCACGAGCGGTACGCCCGCCTGCCGCTCGCCGACCTGCTGGCCCCGGCGATCCGCCACGCGGCCGGCGGCTTCCCCGCTTCGCCGCTGCTGGGGCCGACGGCCGACTTCGTCGGCACGCTCGCCGGTGCGGGCGACTTCGCGGCCGTACGGCGCCCCGGAGACGTGATCCGGCGTCCCGGGGTCGCCAGGGCGCTCTCCGCCCTCGCCGAAGGCGGCCGGGAAGCGTTCTACCAGGGCGAGTTCGGCGAGGGACTGCTGGCGCTGGGCGGCGGCGAGTACACCGGGGACGACCTGGCCCGGCCGAACGCCGACTGGGTGGAGCCACTGGAGATCGAGGTGTTCGGGCACCGCGTCTGGACGACGCCGCCGAACTCGCAGGGCTACCTGCTGCTGCTCGCTCTGGAGATCCTCGCCGGGCTCGGCCCGCCCGCCGATCCGGCCGAGCCGCGCTGGGCGCACCTGCTGGTGGAGTCGGCCAGAGCGGCCGGGCACGACCGCCTCGGCGTGCTGCACGAGACGGCCGTCGCGCCCCTGGACACGGCGGCCGCCCGGCGGGCCCTGGTCGATCCGGCGCGCCGCTCGCCGCTGCCGGCCGCCCCCTCCGCGTCCGGCGACACGACGTACCTGTGCGCGGTGGACGGCGACGGCATGGGCGTCTCACTGATCCAGTCGAACGCGTCGGGCTTCGGCAGCCTGCTCTTCGAGCCCGGCACCGGCATCAACCTGCACAACCGCGGCATCGGCTTCTCGCTCACGCCCGGTCATCCCGCGGAGTACGGCCCGGGCCGCAGGCCGCCCCACACCCTGTGCCCGGCGCTGGTCACCCGCCCGGACGGGACCCTGCGCGCGGTCCTCGGCACGATGGGCGGGGACGCCCAGCCGCAGATCCTGCTGCAGATCGTCACCCGCCTCCTCCTGCACGGGCAGACGCCGGGAGAGGCCGTAGGCGCCCCCCGGTGGCGGCTGAGCGGCGGCGACACCGGCTTCGACACCTGGCGGTCCGATCAGGGGGTCGAGGTCGAGGAGGGGGCACCGTGGGCGGACGGCCTGCGCGAGCGCGGCCATGCGGTCGGGACGGCCGCGTACGGCACGGACTTCGGGCACGCCCACCTGATCGACCTGCTCCCGTCGGGCTCGCTCGCCGGGGCGGCCGACCCCCGCGCCCTCATCGGCGCCGCGCTCGGCCACTGAAAGCCCGCCGCCGGGGCCGCCGACGCCGGGGTCACCCGGCCCGGGCGGCGGACTCGGCCTGCTCGACGGCCTTACGGATGCGCTTCTCGGAGACCGGTGTCGGGGTGCCGATCTGCTGGGCGAAGAAGCTCACCCGCAGTTCCTCGATCATCCACCGGATGTCCCGTACGGCCTTGGCGTCCCGCTCGGCGGGCTTCAGCCGGTCGAGCAGGTCGCGGTAGTCGTCCTCGACATCGTGCACCCGGTGCATCCACTCACGGTCGCGGCCGGGGTCGTCGGGGAGCTTGTCCAGCCGCCGCTCGACCGCGCGCAGGTAGCGGAGCACGTCCGGCAGCCGGTCGTACCCCGTCTCGGTGACGAACCCGGCGTGGACCAGCGCGTCGAGCTGGTCGCGGACGTCGGCGGCGAGGTCGGCGACGGCGCCGCCCAGCGCGTCGAGCCGCGTCTGCGCGGTGTGCCACACCGCGAGGACGCGCTCCACCCGGGTGACGACCTCCTCCGTCGTCTCGAACAGCGAGGCGCGCACGTGGTCGCGCAGCCGCTCGAAGGCGGCCTCGTCCCACGCGGGCCCGCCCGCCTCGGCGATCAGCCGGTCGGCCGCGCACTCCGTGCAGTCGTCGAACAGGGCGGCGGCGCCGCCGTGCGGGCTGCGGCTGAGGGCGAGCTTCTGCGCGGTGGTCAGCCCGCGCAGGATGGCCTTGGCCGGGCTGACCACCGTGAGCAGCACCAGCCGCCGGGTGCCCGCCCACATCGCCCGGTCGCGCTCGGCCTCGGTGTCGAACATCCGGACCGCGACGCTGCCGCCCTCGTCCACCAGGGCCGGGTACGCGCGCATCCTACCCTGCTCGAACACCTTCGGCAGGGTCCCGATCGTCCAGCTCCGCAGGCCGTCGCGCTCCAGGTCGTCGGCGGCCCTCGACAGGGTGGCGCGCAGCTTGGAGGCGAGCCGCCGCTTGAGGGCCTCCAGGTCCTTGTCCTCGTCCACCGTGCGCCTGCGGTCGTCGATCACCCGGTAGGTGATCCGCAGGTGCGCGGGGAGCTGGTCGAGCGCCCAGGCGTCGCGCGGGATCGCCACCCCGGTCATCGCGTGCAGCTCGCGCTCCAGCGCGCCGAGGATGGGCTCGCCGCCCGCCCGTACGCGTTCCAGCACGGCCTTGGCGTAGTTGGGGGCGGGCACGAAGTTGCGGCGCAGGTGCTTCGGCAGCGACCTGATGAGGGCGGTGACGAGGTCCTCCCGCAGACCCGGGATCTGCCAGTCGAAGCCCTCCGGCTCCACCTGGTTGAGCACGGCGAGCGGGATGTGGACGGTCACGCCGTCCGCCTCCCCCGTCTCCGGCGCGCCGGGCTCGAACCGGTAGGTGAGCCGCATCCGCTGGCCGTTCTGCCGCCAGGCGTCGGGGTAGTCGCGGGCGCTGACCCCGGCGCTGTCGTTGACCAGCATCTCCTGGGTGAACGTCAGCAGGTCGGGCGTCTCGCGGGACGCCTTCTTCCACCAGCTGTCGAAGTGCCGGCCCGAGACCACCTCGGCGGGGATCCGCTGGTCGTAGAAGTCGAACAGCGTCTCGTCGTCGACGAGGATGTCGCGGCGGCGGGCCTTCTCCTCCAGTTGCCCGACCTCGTCGAGCAGCTTGCGGTTGTCGTGGAAGAACCTGTGGTGGGTCCGCCAGTCGCCCTCGACCAGCGCGTGCCGGATGAACAGCTCACGGCTGAGCTCGGGGTCGATGCGGCCGTAGTTGACCTTCCGCTCGGTCACGATCGGCACGCCGTACAGGGTGACCTTCTCCAGCGCGACGACGGCGGCCTGGTCCTTCTCCCAGTGCGGCTCGCTGTAGGTGCGCTTGACGAGGTGCTGGGCGAGCGGCTCGATCCACTCGGGCTCGATCTTGGCGTTGACCCGGGCCCACAGCCGGGAGGTCTCGACCAGCTCGGCCGACATGACCCACTGCGGCTGCGTCTTGGCCAGGGCCGAGCCGGGGAAGATGGCGAATCGGGCGTTGCGGGCGCCGATGTACTCGGTGAGCGGACGGCGCGGGCCGTCCTGCCTGCGCTTGGCCTCGACGTCCTTGACGCCGATGTGCGACAGCAGACCGGCCAGCAGCGACTCGTGCACACGCCGGGGATCGGCGGGCGCGCTGTTGGGCACGACGTTCAGCGTCCGCGCCACCTGGCGGAGCTGGCTGTCGATGTCCTGCCACTCCCGTACGCGCAGGTAGTTGAGGAACTCGGCCTTGCACAACCGCCGGAACGCGCCCGACGACAGCTCCTTCTGCCGTTCGCGCAGGTAGTTCCAGAGGTTCAGGTAGGTCAGGAAGTCGGATTCCTTGTCCGCGAAGCGGCGGTGCTTCTCGTCGGCCGCCTGCTGCTTGTCGGCCGGGCGTTCGCGCGGGTCCTGGATGGACAGCGCGGCCGCGATGATCATCACTTCGCGGGCGCAGCCGTTCTTCTCCGCCTCCAGCACCATCCGGGCCAGCCGGGGGTCGACCGGCAGCTGGGCGAGCCTGCGTCCCACCGGCGTGAGCTGCGGCCCCTGCCGCGCCTCCCGCCCCGGACCCCGTCCGCCCCGGCCTCCGGCCCTCTCGGCGCCCCGGTCTCCACTCCGCTCGGCGCTCCGGTCGCCGTCCTGCTCCGCGCTCCGGTCCGCACTTCGGTCGGCGAGGGCGCCGAGCTCGACCAGCAGGTTGACGCCGTCCCTGATCTGGCGGCTGTCCGGCGGCTCCACGAACGGGAACGCCGCGATGTCGCCCAGGCCCAGCGAGGTCATCTGCAGGATGACGCTCGCCAGGTTCGTACGGAGGATCTCCGGGTCGGTGAACTCGGGGCGGGAGAGGAAGTCCTCCTCCGAGTAGAGGCGGATGCAGACGCCGTCGGACGTACGGCCGCAGCGGCCCTTGCGCTGGTTGGCCGAGGCCTGCGAGACCGGCTCGATCGGCAGCCGCTGCACCTTCAGCCGGTGGCTGTACCGGGAGATCCGCGCCGTGCCGGGGTCCACCACGTACTTGATGCCCGGCACGGTCAGCGACGTCTCGGCCACGTTGGTGGCCAGCACGATCCGGCGGCCGCGATGGGACTGGAACACCCGGTGCTGCTCGGCGGCCGTCAGCCGCGCGTACAGCGGGAGGACCTCCTCCGGGCGTCCCTTGAGCGCGTCGGCGGTGTCGCGGATCTCCCGCTCGCCGCTGAGGAAGACCAGGATGTCGCCCGGCCCCTCGGCGCACAGCTCGTCCACCGCGTCCACGATGGCCTGGGTCTGGTCGTCGTCCTCGTCGATCGGGCGGTAGCGCACCTCGACCGGGTAGGTCCGGCCGGACACCTCGACGATCGGCGCCGGGTCGCCGCCCGGGGCGGCGAAGTGCCGGGCGAACCGCTCGGGGTCGATGGTCGCGGAGGTGATGACGACCTTGAGATCGGGCCGCCGGGGAAGGAGCTGGCGGATATAGCCGAGGATGAAGTCGATGTTGAGGCTGCGTTCGTGCGCCTCGTCGATGATCAGCGTGTCGTACTGCAGCAGGAGCGGGTCGGTCTGCATCTCCGCGAGGAGGATGCCGTCGGTCATGAGCTTGACGAGCGTCCCGTCGCTGGAGTGGTCGGTGAAGCGGACCTTGTAGCCGACCGCCGATCCGAGGTCGATCGACAGCTCCTCCGCGATGCGTTCGGCGACCGTGCGGGCGGCGATGCGGCGGGGCTGGGTGTGCCCGATGACCCCGTGGACGCCCCGGCCCAGCTCCAGGCAGATCTTGGGGATCTGGGTGGTCTTGCCAGAGCCGGTCTCCCCGGCCACGATCACGACCTGGTGGTCCCTGATGGCCGCGAGCAGGTCGTCCTTGTGCCGGCTGACCGGGAGATCGGGGGGATAGCTGATGACCGGCACGGCCGCGCGGCGCTCGGCCACGCGGCGTTCGGCGGCCTCCACGTCCCCCGCGATCTCCTGGACGACGGACTGGCGGGAGGCGCGGTCGCGGACCCGGCGCATGCCGTCGATACGGCGGCGCAGCCTGCGCTGGTCGCGCAGCATCAGATCGGGGATACGGCCCTGGAGATCGGCGAGCGTGTTCATTCCAGGCTCAAGGATAGGCAACGCACCCGGCCGATCTGCCAGCCGTTTTCGAACCGCGCGGCGGGCGGCCCGCCGGAGGAGACCGCCGAGGGCCGGGCGGGCACCCCCGCCACGGCCCTGGGGGCCTCAGTGGCGGCGCGGGGGCTGGTACTTGTATCCCACGTTCCGGACGGTGACGATCCGTCCGGCGTGCCTGCCGAGCTTGCGGCGCAGCCTCAGCACGTGCACGTCGACCGTGCGCCCGCCCTCCTCGTCGTACCGGTCCCAGACGGCCGCCATGAGCTGGCGGCGGTTGTAGACCCGGCCCGGCGCCGAGGTGAGATAGTCGAGAAGCTCGAACTCGCGGTAGGTGAGCTCGATCTCCTCGCCGCCGCTGCGGACCACCCGCGCGGTCCGGTCCAGGACCAGGTCCTCCTCCGGGAGGGACACGGCGGAGAACTCGTGCCACGCCGGTCCTGGCGCCCGCTCCCGCGTGGCCGGCGTCTCGGCGGTGGCGGCGGACGGCGGTCCGCCCGCGATGGCGGACCCGGCGGACTCGACGGCCGCCCTGGCCGTCCTGCTCACCGCGTCGCTCGCCTCTCCGGCGGCCGGACGGGGCGTCCGGGCCGGTACGTCCAGGGACGTGTCGGCGGGCACGAGATAGCCAACGATCATCAGCGCGGCCCCGGTGCCCGGCACGGGAAGCACGCCGAGCACCGATCCCTGCCCGGGGTCCGGGGGCTCGTGGCCGTGCTCGTACCCCCGTACGCCGGAATCGATCACATTCTGGTGGGACATGTCGCTTCTCCTCGCCTGTCGCAAGAGGGCCTGTCGCGTACGGGATGCCTGTCTTACGGAATGGTGGTGACCACGGTCGCCGGCGGTTCGTCGACAGGTGGTCAACAGGCGGCGGCGCAGACGCGCAGCAGGTCGATGTGCCGGCGTTGGGTCAGCCCGCCCGAGGAGTTCATGAGTCAATCATGACAGCGAAATTACCCGCTGTCCAGGTAGGAATAAGGGAGATCTATCGTCCGAGGCAGGCGGACTCAGGGCAGGCGCGCGGCGCCCACCGCGGCCATCGCGGCGCCGATGATCCCGGCCTCGTTCCGCAGCTCCGCCGGCACCACAGGGGTGTCCCCCAGGTGGACGTGCGGCAGGAACTTCTCCGCCTTCTTGCTCACGCCTCCGCCGACGACGATCAGAGTGGGAGACAGCAGGTCGCGCATGTGCGCGAGGTACTCCTCGACGCGCTCGGCCCACTCGTCCCAGTCCAGGTCCTCCTCCTCGCGCACCCGGTCGGAGGCGCGGTGCTCGGCCTCCTTGCCGCGGATCTCGATATGGCCGAACTCGGTGTTGGGCACCAGATGTCCGTCCACGAACAGCGCGCTACCGATGCCGGTGCCGAAGGTCAGCATCAGGACCACCCCGGGCCTGCCCCGCCCCGCGCCGAACGTCATCTCGGCGACCCCGGCCGCGTCGGCGTCGTTGAGGACGACCGACTGGTCGCCGAACAGGTCGGCGCCCTTCACCCCGATCCACGACTTGTCGACGTTGGCGGCCGTACGGATGACGCCGTCGAGGACCACTCCGGGGAAGGTGACGCCGATCGGGCCGGTCCAGGAGAAGTGGTCCACGATCGCCTGCACGGCCGCGGCGACGGCCCCCGGCGAGGAGGGACGCGGCGTCGGGACGCGCAGGCGCTCACGGGTGAGCGTCCCGGTGAGCGTGTCCACGGTGGCGCCCTTGATCCCCGAGCCGCCGATGTCGATGCCCAGAACTTCCATGACTTCCCTCCCGGTCCGGCTTCACGGCTACCCCGCAGGCCTGTCCTCATGCGCGGACGCGAGTATCGCACGCCGTCACGGGCCCGGCGGGTTACGTCAGAAGAGGCCGGGTAGCCCACAAATGGGGGCAAATCACCACAAGGGGGACACCATGATCAAGATGCTTCACAAAATAGGGCTCCGCTCCAACATGATGTACGGCGCGGCGTTCGGGTCGATCGGCATGTCGATCGCCTCCTGGATCCTCTCGAACAAATACGAGCAGGCGGGCATCGAACGCGCGGACCGCTGGGCGCTGTTCGTCGGCGAGTGGGCCCCGACCTTCTTCGCGATGGGCATCGCCCTGCAGCTTGAGGAGATGTCCGAGGAGAAGGGGCGCGAGACCCCCGAGTGGCAGGAGCAGAGCAGCGACATCCGCCGCCCCACCCGCGCGGGCGTCTAGCTAGCGGGCGCTCCGTGTGCGGCCCGGAGGGACCGGACGGCCCCTCCGGGCCGCCTGGCGCCCACCCGTGCTCACACGCGCCTGCCACGGGCCGTGTCCCGGCGAAGGGCCCGTCAGGCCTCGGCCCGGAAGTGCGCCCGCGCCCATTCCTCGAAGGTCGTGAGCGGGATGCCGAATGCCCGCGCGTACTCCGGGCGGGCGGGCTGGCCGACCGTGTCGATGTACTCGTGTGAGGTGACGCCCGCTCCCGGCATTCCGGCGGCGATCGCCTCCTCCATGGTCATGTCGGGCGCGGCCAGCTCCGTGCCCAGAACGCGGGAGAGAACCCCGGCGATCTCCGTCATCGAGAGGTAGTCACTGGCCAGTTCCAGCTCGACCTCGTGGAACCGGTCCGGCTCGGCGAAGGCCGCGGCGGCCGCCGCCCCGATGTCGCCGGACGCGACGAGGGAGAGCCGGGTGCCCGGCTTCAGCACGGTCACGATCCCCCCTTCGACGCCGCGGGGAAGCAGGTAGGCCGTCGACGGCAGGAAGTTCTCCATGAAGAAGCCGGGCTTGATGATCGTCCAGCGCGTGAAGCCCGCCTTCCGCACCCGCTCCTGGGCCTCGGCCTTGGCGGAGAGGGCGGGCTCTATGGACGCCCAGCGGCCTTCGGCCCAGCCGGGGGCCTCCGTGTGCCGCCCCGCGCCCGTGACGGACGTGTGCACGAACTGCGGCACGCCCGCGGCCAGGGCGCCCTCGACCAGGTTGACGGCCTGGGCCACCTCGCCCTCGAAGTCGTAGGCGTCTCCCTTGATCGGGGGCATCTGCACCGAGAAGACGCCCCGGGCCCCCCTCGCGGCCCTGACCACGGAGTCGCGGTCGTTGAGGTCGCCGGTGACCAGTTCGGCGCCGAGCTCCTCGACCGCCCTCGCCCGGGCGGACGTGGGGTCGCGGACCAGCGCCCGGACGGGAACGCCGTTCGCGAGCAGGGCGCGGGCGGTGGCGCCGCCCTGCCGTCCGGTGGCGCCGGTGACCAGAACGGGTGCGGAATCGGTGGACATGAGACCCCTCCTACAGGTGGGCGGTAGCTAAACGGCGGACCCCGCCGTTTATGCTTCGGTAAGATACGGCGGACCCCGCCAGTTAGCAACCGTGAGGTGACGCGATGCCCGCCCAGCGTGCGGACGCCCGGCGCAACTACGGCCTCCTGCTCGCCGTGGCCAAGGAGGAGATCGCCGCGCACGGTCCCGACGCCTCCCTGGAGCAGATCGCGCGCGTCGCGGGGGTCGGGTCCGCCACGTTGCGCCGGCACTTTCCCAGCCGTCACGCCCTGCTGGAGGCGGTCTTCCGCGAACGGGTCGAGACCCTGTGCGCCCGCGCCCGCGAGCTGACCGGCGGGTCCGACACCCGGGCCGCGCTGCTGGAGTGGCTGAGCGCCGTCGTCGCGGACGCCGCGACCATCCGGGGGCTGGCCACCGCGCTGACCCTCGACCCCGCGATCGACGCCGGCGCGGCGCACGAGTACTGCTGCTCGGCGCAGCTCACCGAGGCGGGCGAGCCACTGGTGCGCCGCGCCGCGGACGACGGCGCGCTGGCGCCGGGCGTGACCATCGCCGACCTGCTCACCCTGATCACCGGCATCGCCCTGGCCACGGAGCACCGTCCGGACGCCGCCGCCGAGGCGGACCGGCTGCTCGGCCTGGCCGTGGCGGGAGTCAGCCCCAGCCGGCGGTGAGCGGAGGGAGTGCCGCCCACGCTCCGGCGGCTCCGCCAGGCTCGGCGCGCGTGACACCGGACCCCGCCGCCGTCGCGCGCTGGCTGCGCATGCGGCCCGCCCGCGCGGGCGGCACCCGCGTCCTGGCCGTCGAGGGACGCTCGGGTGCGGGCAAGTCGAGGCTGGCCGCCGCCGTGGCCGCGGCGCTCGTCGCGCCGGTCGTCCGCATGGACGACCTGTACGACGGCTGGGACGGCCTGCAGGCCGGGGTGGACGCCCTGATGGAGTGGGTGCTGCGACCGCTCGGCCTCGGCCGCCCGGCACGCTGGCGGCGCTACGACTGGGCGCGTGGCGAGTACGCGGAATGGCACGAGATCGCCGGGGCGGACACCCTTGTGATCGAGGGCGTGGGCTGCGGCGCCCGCGAGGCCGGGCCGTACCTCGGCGGGCTGGTGTGGCTGGAGGCCGGCGAGGAGGTCCGCCGGGCGCGGGCGCTCGCCCGTGACGGCGAGACGTACGCGCCCCACTGGCGGCGCTGGGCCGAACAGGAGGAGCGGTACTACGCCCGCCACGACGTGCGTTCCCGGGCCGGCCTCGTCGTCGTCACCGGCTGAGGCGCCGCCGATCAGCCCAGGCCGGCGCGGTACTCCTCGTCGCTGACCGGCCCGTGCCAGTGGGTCTTGCCGCTCGCCGTGACGGCGAGGTGCACCAGTGTGTCGTCGGCGGCGGCGCCGTGCCAGTGCTTCTCACCCGGCTCCACGTGGACCCAGTCGCCCGGCCCGATGGGCGTGCCCCCGGTCTCGCCCCAGCGCACCACCACCCCGCGTCCCGACACCACGTACAGCGCCTGCTCACCGTCGTGGGTGTGCCAGCCCGAGCGGGCCTGCGGTTCGTAGGAGAAACGCTGGGCACGCAGGCCGTCCGGCCGCACCGCCTCCAGCGCCTCCGCCTCCCACACGCCGTCGGTGAACCTGTCCGGTCCCGGCCGGGTGGCCTTCATGTCACTCTCGCGTACGAACCTCATCGCCCACTCCCTTCACCGCGGGCCGGTCGGGTCGTTCCGGCGCCGCCCGCACCCGTCTCCGCATCCTGCATCACGCGGCGGCGGCCCAGCTATGGCGATTTGCCCGATTTATGCCGGGTACGTCTCTTCTGATGAGTTCTGCCGGACGGAGGTGACAGCCATGAGCGTTCCGATGCGGCGGGAGTCCCGGGGCCTCGTGCCCGACCTGTTCGACCTGCTGGAGGCGCCGCTGGCCGCGATGAGGCCGATGGCCGGCCAGCAGATGCGGCTGGAGGACTACGTCAGGAACGGCCGGTACGTGCTGCGGGCGGAACTGCCCGGCATCGACCCGGAGAAGGACGTCGAGATCAGTGTGTCGAACGGGGTTCTGACCATCCACGCCGAACGGCGCCACGAGGAGCGGCAGGGGCACCGCACCGAGTTCCGGTACGGGACCTTCACCCGGTCCGTCGTGCTGCCCCCGAACGTGGACGAGAACGACGTGAAGGCCACCTATGACCAGGGCATCCTGGAGGTGAGCGTACGGCTCGCCGAGGAGCGGGAGGAGCGCAGGCGCATCCCGATCGAGCGGCCGGAGGGACAGCGGCAGCAGGACTGACGCGCCCGGGAGTACCGGCGCCGCCCCAGAGCCCGCCAGGGCCCACCACGGCCCGCCCGACCGGGCGGGCCACCTGCCCAGGCCGTCAGGGCCACCTGCCCAGGCCGCCGACTGCCGGGCCTTTCCGTCACACGCCCGGACCGTCGCCCGCGCATCCGGAACGGAAGGGAGACGGCTCAGCAGGCCGGCCGAACGACGGCGACGGGACAGTCTGCGTGGTTCAGGACGCCCCGGCTGACCGAGCCGAGCATCACCGACCCCAGCGCTCCCCGGCCGCGCGAGCCGACCACGAGCAGGCCGGCGGCGCGTGACGCCTGGATGAGCGCGTCGACGGGGTGGCCGTAGACGACCTCCTCGTGCACCGCCACCTCCGGATGCCCGCGGCGCGGGCCCGCCAGTTTCTCCGCCGCCACGCGCCTGCGGGCCTCGCGCGCCTCCGCGACGTCATAGGTGATCTCGGGGGCGAGCGGGTGGGCGGGAACCCGCCACGCGTGCACCGCCCGCAGGCCGCAGCCGTGCAGCCTCGCCTGCTCGAAGGCGTACGCCAGCGCCGGATCGCACTCGGGCGAGTCGTCCACCCCCACGACGATCTCACCGCGGCCTCCGGACCACCCGGGCCGTACGACGACGACCGGGCAGGGAGCGTGCCCGGCGACGTGGAAGCCGACCGACCCGACGACGATGCCGGCGAAGCCGCCGAGCCCCCTGCTGCCGAGGACGATCTCGACGGCCTCCTCCCCCTTGTCCCGCAGCGCGCGGGCGGGGACGCCTTCGACGATCTCCGCGCTGATCCGCACGTCCGGCCGGTGTTCGCGAACCACGGCCTCGGCGGCGGCGAGCGCCCGCTCGGCGTGCCGGGTCAGCGGGTCACCGCCCGAGGTGGGGAACTTCGGTATCCCGTACGCCCAATGGTCCACGACCGAGACGAGGTGGAGCGGGCAGCCGCGGCGGGCGGCGTCGTCCGCGGCCCACCGCACGGCGGCCGTCGCGGCGGGCGAGCCGTCGGTGCCGACGACGATCTGGCCGGGCATGGGCGCTCCTTCCTTGGCCGGCCCCCTTCGTGGCGCCACCGCCCAGGGGCGGCGTTTCGGGCCGCGCCGGTCCTCGCCGGGTCGCGTCGGCCCTCGTCGGTCCTCGTCGGTCCTCGTCGCTCCTCATGGCGGGGTGGGTGCCGGGGCCGTACGGCCCGGAGGGATGCTGGACTCCTGGGAGGTGGTCCGCATGGAGTCGAAGCGCTGGACCGTCGAGATCTTCGTGAACGAGGACGACAAGGACGACATCACCACGGCGACCGCCGTGCTCTACACGCCTTCGGGGCGGCGGCACGAGAGCGTCGGCCGGGCCCGCCGCAACCCGGCCGACAGGCCGGTGCCGGAGATCGGCGACGAACTCGCGGCCGGTCGCGCGCTGGCCGACCTGGGGTCGAAGCTGATCGGCGACGGAGCCGAGGACGTGGCCCAGCTGGCCGGGCCCGCGTACGAGTCCTACTGATACCGAGTGCCCGCCGCCGGGTCCTGCTGAGGTCCTGCCGAGGTGATTCACCCGTGGCGCCCCGGCCCCGTGCCGGGCCGGGGTCCGCCAGGTGTCGCCACCGATCTACTCACCGATCAGCCACCGATCAGCCACGGGCAACCACCGGTCAGCCCCCGGTCAGCCCCTGTCAACCACCGATCAGCCCGGCGGCGCGCATCTCCTCGGCCAGCCAGGCCAGGGCGACCTGCTCGTACGGCACGGCGCCCATCGGCGCCCCCGTCCCCGCCGGTGAGCCCATCGGCGCACCCATCGGTGAGCCCACAGGTGAGCCCATCGCGGGCGCGCCGTTCGCCGTCCGCGGCCCGCCGCCGGTCGTGACGTCCATCACCGGGGCCGCCTCGCCGGCCGCGCCGCGGGCGCCCTGCGCGCGGCCCGGTCCCGTCGAGCCGGTGGCGTACGACCGGGTGGCGGACGGTCCGCTGCCGCGCCTGCCCCCCGGGGAACCGGCGCCGCCGGCCCCTTCCCGCGGATCCGGGCCGGAGCCGCCGCCCTTGGCGCCCGTGCGGGGACCGCCGGGGACGAGCCCGCCCGGGAGGGACCCCCCGGACAGCGGCCCGTTCGTCGTGACGCCCGTGCTGTACGCCGTCTGGCCCGCGAGGCCGTGCTGCGCCCCCGAGCCGGCCTGCCCGGGATGACCCGGATACCCGGACCGGCCGCCCTGTCCCACGGGGGCGGGCGCGAGCAGCCCGGCCTCCGTCATCTCGGCGGCGAGCCGGCCAAGCAGCGTGTCCGTCCCGGCCGGTTCGGGGGTGATCTGCGCGAGAGCGGGCGCGAGGGCGCGCAGCGCGTTCGGCATCCCGGCGCCGGTGCGGTGGAGGTCCCCGAGGTTCAGCGGCACGCAACTCGACTTGATGATCTGGAAGAGGCGGTCGACCCGCCGCGCGTCCCGTGCGGCGTAGGCGGTGCGGAAGTCGCCGTGATGGGCGAGCACGAGCGCCGCCAGGCCGGCGACGTGCGGCGCGGCCATCGAGGTGCCGTCCAGGACGGCGTACGCGTCCGGCGGCACGGCCGACAGGACGGCCACGCCCGGAGCGCAGACGTCGATCTCGGGTCCGCGGCAGGTGAAGCGGGGTGAGAAGTACCCGTCACCGGTGACGGGACCGTCGATCTCGGCCTCGTGCGCGGTGCCGGGCGGGAACGCGTCCGCCTTGCCGACGGCGGCGACGGTCAGCACGCCGGGCAGGGTGCCGGGGAAGGCGACCGGTCCCCCGTCGTTGCCCGCGGCCACCACGCACGCCACCCCCGCCGCCCGGGCCTGCTCGATCTTGGCGGCCACCAGCGGGGAGTGGTGCCTGCTCGCGAGGCTCAGGTTGACCACGTCGACGCGCTGCTCGACGCAGTAGTCGAGCGCCTCGACGAGGTCGCTGAACCGCCCGCCCGGGAAGATCTTGCACGCGTGCACCTCGGCCTCGACGGCGAAGCCCACGATGCCCCGGCCGTCGTCCGCGCCCGAGATGACGGCCGCGCAGTGGGAGCCGTGATAGGCCGCGTCGGCCCTCCATCCCTCGGGCTCGGCGTCGACCAGGTCGATCCCGGCGCGTACGCGTTCGCGCAGGTCCGGGTGGCGGACGTCGGCCCCGGAGTCGACGATGGCGATCCTGACCCCCGCACCGCGCAGCGTGGGGGGCAGCCGGTCGAGGTTCATCGCCTGCTGGCCCCAGCCGAAGACCTGCCGGTCCGGGAAGCCGCCGAAGGTCTCGGCCAGGCGCACCGGCTCGACGAGGTTGTCCCTTGTGGTCGACAGGGCCGGGCGCTCGACGTGCACGCTCCAGTAGCCCGAGCGCGGCCGGACCGTCAGCCCGGTGATCGAGTCGGGCGTCTCTCCCGCCATCGTCACCACGGCGCGTCCGTCGGCCCCCGTGACCGCCTGGCCCGGCCAGCCGTGCCCGGTCACCAGGACGCTCGCGCCCGGCAGCGGCGTGCCGTCCGCGTCCCTGACCAGGACGGCGAACGTGCTCTCCAGGCCGGGCGGCGCCACCACCGGGGCGGGCCGCCGCCGGCGCGGTGGCCGCGGCACCTCGCTGTAGGTCAGCAGCCGGTCGCGCTCGAAGTGGAGCTGCGGATACTGGCGGCGCAGCGCCTCGACGTGCTGCGGCGTCGTCTCCGCCACGACCACGGCGGGGAACCCCGGGACCGCGGCCTCCGGGTTCCCCGCCGCCCGTCCCCGTACGCGGCGCAGCACGCGCACCTCGGGGTCGTCCTCCAGCAGCCTGCGCACCGTGTCGTCGTCGTACGCCGGCCCGGCGGCTCCCGGCGCCGCCGGGTGCGGCTGCGGCAGCGCCGCCACCATGTAGCGCCGCGGCCGGGACTCCACCGGCTGCGGCGCCTGGCGCGACGCCTGCCGCCCCCGTGGGGTCGCCGGGCGCGGCTCCTCGATTGCGTCCTTGGGCTTGTCGTTAGTGGTCACAACGTCTCGACTCTCCCCAGCTCAGACTGGTGTCACCGGTCGCGCGCACGGCGCGGCCGGCCGTTCAGGCTCTGTCATCACGGTTCGCCGGTCTCGGGACGGCGGGGGCCCGGACCGGCCGCCGACCGGTCCGGGCCACCGAGGTGATCACGTCACAGCAGTGGAACCATGGGCCGTCCGGGGGCGACGACGCCGAGCGCGTACTGGATCTGCGCCAGGCACGCCTCGTACCGCCCGGCCCGGTACAGCTGCACCGCCTGCACCAGCAGCGGGATGACCCCCGCGACCTGGGGCGCCTGCGGGATCGACGTCTGCAGCCATTCGTACAGCTGCTGGAGCGTCACGGCGCAGTGCGCCTGCAACTGCGCCGCCGGCGTCGGCTGCCCCGCCGTCACTCCCGTGGCCGGGGGCGTCGGCGAACCCATCCCGGGTCCCATCCCGGGACCCATTCCGGGGACACCCGTCCCGGGACCCATCGACTCCACGGTGTTCCTCCGCTCAGAGTCCGGCACCGGCCGGCACCGGGACCTGCTGGGCGGCCTGCTGGTGGAGCTGGCCGTACCCCTGGCCCAGCGGGTTCGGCGACTGCATCGTCAGCGGGACCTGCTGCCCGTACGCCGCCTGGACGTGCTGGGGCAGGACCGACTGGACGCCGAGCTGCGGGATCTGCTGGCCGGGCTGCTGGGCGTACGCCTGGGCCGCGTAGGGCTGGGAGTACGCCTGCGCGCCGTACGCCTGCGCGTACGGCTGGGCGTAGGCGGCCTGCGGGATCTGCAGGGCCTGGGCCTGGATGGCCTGCAGCGCCTGCAGCACCTGAGGCGGCAGCGCCTGCTGCTGGATCTGCTGCTGAAGCTGCTGCTGGATCTGGGCCTGGATCTGCTGCTGCACCTGCTGCTGCTGGATCTGGGCCTGAATCTGCTGCTGCACCAGCTGCTGGTAGAGCACGCTCTCCAGCATCTGGCGGGCCGCGGGCGCGCCGTAGCGGACGGCGTGCCTGGCGACCTTGGTCCAGAAGGTCACCGGGCTCACCAGGTGCTCCTGGGGGAGGATCTGCTCCTCCTGCTGGATCATCGCCAGGGGCGACACCTGCTGCTGCAGCCCCGGAATCTGCTGGGCGAGCTGCAGCGGCGTGATCTGGTGCTGGGAGCCGTAGCCCAGCGTGGTCGCCATGGACGCGGGGTGCATAGCTGTGAACGTCATAGTCACTCCTTCGGAGCCAGTAGGTCCGGCCCATCGCCGATGTGATTACATCGCGTGACGGATCAGTCTCACAACGTTATGAGCGTAATGACTGGCTAAGGGCGTCTTGGCGTTCGGCCCCCGCCGGGACCCGGTGACGTGGAGAGCCCCGCCGGGTCATACTCCGGCTTGGAGGTGCCGAGGTGACGCGGAGGACCGAGCGACGACCATGGTTGACCGGATCGTTCCTCGACCGGCTCCCGGAGGCCGCGCGCGACGAACTCCTTCGTCTCGGCTCTCCGGTGACGTTCCCCGGCAGGCATGTCCTCGTCCGCGAGGGCGACCCGGGCAGCGCGGTCTACCTGCTGCTCGACGCGCTGGTGAAGGTCACGGCTCTCGCCGAGAACGGGTCCCGGACGCTGCTGTCGATCCGGGCGGCCGGCTGCGCTTCGCCAACCGCCGGCGTCTCGACTTCGCGGGGTACGAGGCCGACGTCTGCCTGGCCCGCATCCTGGTCGACCTAGCTGTGCGGCACGGAAGACCCCACCGTGCGGGCGTCGACGTCGGTGTGCCCGTCACCCAGGCCGAACTGGGGGAACTGGTCGGGATCAGGGAACGCACGGTGCAGAAGGCGATGCACGACCTGTCCGCCCGAAGTCTCGTGCTGCAGCGCCATCGCGGCGTGGTCGTCCGCGACATGGCGGGCCTCACGGCGTTCGCCGGCCTGAGCCCTGGCCGGCCCGCGCCTCCGGCCGTCCGGCTGGAAGCCGCGCCGACCCGGGTTCCGGATCCGTCGCCGCCGGGTGGCGCCGGTCAGCCGTAGAGACCTCCGAGCGCCAGCCACAGCAGGGTGGCGGCGAGCATGAGCGCCGTCCACGGCAGTGCCCGCCCCACCCTGCGGTGCTTGTCGCGGCTCAGCTCGGCGAGCCTGCCCGCCAGCAGCCAGGCCTCCCGTTCCTGCTGCGTCGCGTCCGCCTGCGGCGACGGCCCGGGCTCGCCGCCCGCCAGGCCGAACCTGTTCGGACCCGCCGGCCCGCCGAGCCTGGGCCGCAGTCCCTGAACGAGGTGGTAGCCCGCCACGAAGAACCCCGCCGCGTAGAGCGCGAGAAGGACCACGGCGACGACGCCGAGCAGCGCCGGCCTGCCGGGCGCCCGGAGAGCGGCGAGCACTCCGATCTGTGTGGCCGCCACCGCCGCCGCGCCGAGATGCACGGTGGTCACCGTGGCCACCTTGGAATCGGCGTGCTGCACGTAGCCCTGGAAGGCGCCGACAGCCGTCAGCGCCACCTGGAGCGCCTCGTTCGGCGTGAGCCGGTTCCTGCGCCCGTACATCGGCATCCCCTCCGTCGTTTCTCCCATTGAAGAGCCGGCGAGGAGGCGTACGGCCGCATCGATGCGGCTTCTCGCGAAACTCCGGCGGACGGCCGGGCCCGCGTGCTCAGCCGGGCCCGCGTGCTCAGCCCTCGCGAGGAACGACGTGACCGAAGCGGAACAGGTTCGCCGGGTCGTAGACGTCCCGCAGCTTCGCCAGCCGCCGCAGCGTCTCCGCGGGCCAGGCCCGGGAGAGCTCCTCGGGCGCCAGCGCGCCGCCGTGGAAGTTGATCTGCGTGCCGCCGGTGGCCCAGGGCGCGGCGGCCTCGGTCACCGCCCGTACGGCGGCGGGGACGGCGGTCTCCATCAGCTCGGGCACCGGCGCGCCGATGACCAGCAGCGAGAAGGCGGCGTCGCGCCCGCCCACGGCGTTCGGCTCCCTGGGCTCACGGGCGAGCGCCCCGCCGAGCTGGCGGATCTCGACGACGGCGAGCGGCGCGGGCACGGCCGGCCCGGCCGCCGCCAGCAGCGCCTCCACGGTCTCCGCGGTCAGCTCCCGCAGGAGCACCCCCCGCTCCGCGACCGGCATCGGCCCGGCCGGGTCCTGATGGATGGAGTCGATCGCCGCGTACGGCAGGGGGCCGACGGCCTGGAGCACGGGCTCGGCCACGGCCCGCATGGGCGCGAGCAGGTCCTCGGCCTCCTGCCCCTCCCCCACGTGCGCGACCCGCAGGTGGACGACGAATTTGCCGCTGAGCTGCGGCGGCAGCTCGGGCAGCGGGGGCAGGCGCAGCAGCGCGACCGAGGTCGTGGTGGCCTCGGGCAGCGTGCCGGCCCAGGTGCGGTAGGCGTGCAGGACCCGCCCGGCGTCCTCGGCGGCGTAGAACAGGCCGCCGCCGTAGAGGTGGGTGAGCGGCAGCAGGTCCACGGTGATCGAGGTGACGACGCCGAATCCGGCCTTGCCGCCGCGCAGCGCCCAGAAGAGGTCGGGCTCGCTCCCGGGGCCGGCGGTGCGGACGACGCCGTCGCCGGTCACGACGGTGATCTCCCGCACGTGGTCGGCGGCGAAGCCGAAGGTCCGCGCGATCGGCCCGATGCCGCCGCCGAGCGTGAAGCCCACCACGCCGACGCCGGTCGCCGAGCCGCACAGCGGGGCCAGCCCGTACGGCGCGGCGGCGGCGATCACCTCGCCCCAGGTGCAGCCCGCCGCGATCACGGCGGTGCGGGCGGAGGCGTCGACCACGATCTCCCGCATGGCGCGGGTGCTGATCAGCAGCGCGCCGTCGGCCGCCTGCACGGCTCCGTGGCCGGTCGACTGGACCGCCACCGGCAGTCCGTGCGCGGCGGCGAGCCGCACGGCCGCGGCCACGTCGGCGGCGCCCTCCGCCGCCACGATCACCGCGGGCCGGTGCCGCACGGCGAGGTTGAACCCCGCGGCCTCCTCGGCGTACCCGTCCTGCCCCGGGACCAGGACCCGCCCGGTGACCTGCCCGCGGAGCGCGTCCTCGATGGTGCTGTACATGTCCGTCCTCGATGTCGCTGTGGTTGACGGTCACAGTTGTCGCAGCCACCGCTTGGGATGTTCTTGCGCCGCCCGCGCCGCCGGGCGGCGGGACGGACCAAGCGAACTCCTAGAGACGTCCAAGAGACCCCGCGCACGCTGGGGCGATGTCGTCGCCAACGAACGAGCGGCCGCCGCGTCCCCACGAGCCGTACGCCGGCGAGCCGTACGCCGACGAGCCGGAGGGCCGTCCGCCGCCCAGCACGCTGCTGCTGCGCGAGGTGGCCGCGCACGCGGGCGCGCCGGGCGCCGAGATCCTCGGCCCGGCGCTGCCGCTCGCCCTGCGGGAGGTCCCGCCCGCCCGCTGCCGCCTCTACGTGCTGGCCGACCTCGCCGACCCGGCCGCCGCCGCGCCCCTGGCCGCCGCGCTGCTGGAGACGGCGGAGCCCTCGCGCGCCCGGTCCGCCGGGGGCGACGCGGCGTGCGGCGGCGGGCGCTGGGCCCTGTTGCGCGCCCTCACCGTCGCTCCGCCGGACCGAGGTCACGTATGCGGCGGGGGCCTCGTCCGCCGCCTGCTCGACCGCCTGCTCGACGACCTGCTCATGGAACTGCGCGCGGACGGGATCCGGTCCGTCGTCTTCCACGCCGTCCCCGGCGACATCCCCGGCGACGGCACCGGGAACGGAACCGGGGGCGCCGCGGTGCGCGCCCTCCTGGAGGACGCCGGTTTCACCGAGCGGACCGGCCCCCCGTTCGCTGGCGAGAATCACCGGACATCTGAGTATGATGAGCCAGAAATCCGACTTAGGGCCGTATGGCTTGTTCGGGAGTTGTGATGCGGACAAGCATCGACGGCGGGCGATTACCGGCGCCTCGCCCGGCCCGGGCCGACCGGCGGAACTCCGCCCTGGACTTCCGCCTTCTCGGCACGGTCGAGGTCGCCGACGCCGCCGGAACGGTCCTCGACCTCGGCCCGCGCAAGCAACGCGCCGTGCTGGCGCTGCTGTTGCTGAACGCCCCCCACGTCGTGCCGCTCGACCAGCTCATCGACCGGCTGTGGAGCGACGAACCGCCCTCCAGCGCCACGGGAACGCTCCAGGCGTACATCTCGCACCTGCGCAGGACGCTCGAACCCCTGCGCAGCCCGCGCTCGCCCGCCCAGGTGCTGCGTACGAGGGAACCCGGCTACCTGCTCGACGTGCAGCCGGACCAGATCGACGCCGAGCGGTTCACCCGGGCCGCCGAGGCCGCGCACGCCGCCCTCGCCGCCGGCCGTCCCGAGGAGGCCGACCGGATCCTCCGGCCCGCACTGGCCCTGTGGCGCGGCGAGCCGCTGGCCGACCTCGCCGACGAGCCGTTCGCCCGGTCCACGATCTCCCGGCTGGCCGAGACCCGCCTCTCCGCGCTGACCGTAAGGGCGGAGGCGTGGCTCGCGCTGGGACGGGCGGCCGAGGTGACGGTCGAGGCCGAGCGCCTGCTGGAGCGGGACCCCTACCGCGAGGGCCTGTGGGCGCTGCTCATGCGTGCCCTGTACCGGGAACGCCGCCAGGCCGAGGCGCTGGCGGCCTACCAGCGCTGCCGTACGCTGCTCGACGACGAACTGGGGCTCGACCCGAGCCCGGAGCTGCGGCGGCTGGAGCAGGCCATCCTGCACCAGGACGAGTCGCCGGCGGGTCCGTGGCCGCCCGCCGCCGCGCCGGCGCGGCCCGCCGGGCTCGTGCCGGACCCGCCGGTCTCCCCGGACAGGGACGCCACCGCGCCCGGCGCCCCGGGCACCGCGGACGCCGTGGACAGCGCGGACGCGTCCGCGCAGGCCTCCGGAACGCCGGGCCTCGTGGGGCGGGAGCCGTACCTGCGGCGGATCGCCGAGCGGCTCGACGACCTGCGCCGGGGCGTCGGCGGGGTGTTCCTGGTCAGCGGGGAGTCCGGCATCGGCAAGACGCGCCTCGCGGAGGCCGCCGCGGCGATGGCGGCCGGACGCGGAGCCGTGGTCGCCTGGAGCAGGTGCGTCGAGGGAAGCGGCGCTCCCGCGTTCTGGCCCTGGATCCAGGCCCTGCACGCCCTTGAGACGGACGGCGACCTCACCCGCCTCGCCCACCGCCTGTCGGACGGCGACAGAGCAGACGACAGGGCAGACGACAGGACAGGCGACCGGACGGGCGACCGGACGGACACGGCCGACCCCGACACCGCCCGGTTCCTGCTGCACGACGCCGTGGCGCGGGCGCTGGCGCGGCGGGCCGCCGCCACGCCGGTCCTGGTCGTGGTGGAGGACCTCCACTGGGCCGACGCGGCGTCGCTGAAGCTGCTCACCTTTCTCGGCGCCGACCTGCACCGCCTCCCGCTGCTGGTGCTCGCGACCGTACGGCCCGAGCCCGCGACGGGCAGGCAGGCGCTGACCGAGGCGCTCGGCGAGCTGACCCGCCAGCGCGGCACCGAGCGGATGAGCGTCGCGCCGTTCACCCCCGAGCAGATCACCGACTACCTGCGGGAGGCGGGCCGGGACGGGTCCGGGCCCGAGCTCGCCCGCGCGCTGCACGACAGGACCGGCGGGAACCCGTTCTTCCTCGGCGAGCTGTTGCGCCTGCTGACCAGCACCCACACCGGCGGCCGGGTCGGCGCGGCGGACGTGCTGGAGACCGCCGTGCCCGACGGCGTACGCGACGTGATCAACCAGCGGGTGTCGCGGCTGCCGGAGGACTCCCAGACCCTGCTGCGCGCCGCCGCCGTCATCGGCCGGGACGTGGACGCCGACGTGCTGGAGACCGCGACCGGCATCGGCGGTTCCCGGGTGATGATGCTGCTCGAACCCGCCGTCGCGACCGGGCTGCTGGTCGAGGTGGACGGCGGCTGGGACTACCGCTTCTCGCACGCCCTGGTGCAGGAGGCGCTGTACTCGGGGCTCAGCCGGAGGCAGCGCGCCCAGCTGCACGGCCGCGTCGGCGAGGCGATCGAGAGCCTGCGGTGGGGCGAGGCCGCCTCGCGGCTGCCCGCGCTGGCCCACCACTTCGCGCTGGCCGCCAGGGTCGGGTACGCCGGCAAGGCGGTCGCGTACGCCGTGGAGGCGGCCGGGCAGGCGGCGGCGCGGCTCGCCTACGACGAGGCCGTCCTCTACTGGGAGCAGGCGCTCGACGCCTGCGCCGCCGGGCCCCCGGCCACCCGGTGCTCGCTGCTGATCGGCCTGGGCAGGGCCCGGCGGGTGACCGGCGACGTGAACGGCGCGCGGAGCGCGCTCGACGAGGCCGTGACGCTCGCCACCGCCCTCGGCGACGACGCGGCGGTCATCGAGGCGGCCACGGTCTTCGGCGGCGTCACGCTGTGGAACTGGCGCTCGTACGGCGTCGTGGACGAGCGCATGGTGACCGTGCTGGAGGACCAGCTCTCCCGGCTGGATCCGGACGCCGCCGGCACCCGGGCGGAGCTGCTCGGCACGCTCGCCGTCGAGCTGTACTACGGCGAGCGGCGCGGGGAGGGCCGCCGGCACGCGCTGGAGGCGGTGGAGCTGGCCCGCCGTACGGGTGACACCCGGTTGCTGGCGCGCACGCTGAACAACTTCGTCATCGCGGCCTGGACGCCGGAGAACGAGGAGGAGCGCTACCGCGCGGCGGAGGAGATGCTGGGCCTTCCCGGCCTCCCCCGGGCCACCGAGATCATCGCCCGCCTGCACCGCATGCCCAGGTTCCTGAAGGCGGGCCTGATCGCCGACTACGACGCGGAGCTCGCCCGCTGCCTGCGACTCACCGCCGAAGTGCGGATGCCGGAGATCGAGACACAGGTCTCGTACGCCGCGGCCGGGCGAGCGTTGCTGGCGGGCGACTGGGCGGAGGCGAAGCGCCTCGCCGACCTCAGCACCGGGAGCTACCGTCGCACCAGCCTCTGGGGGCCGGACGTCCTGAAGCGGATCAACTCGTTCTTCGTGGAGTGGGGCCAGGGCCGGGGCGGTGGCCTCCTCGCCGAGCTCGTCGAGTCCGCGGCCGACGAGTCCAACATGATCGCACGCCCGACGGCCGTGCTCGCGGCGGTCGAGGCGGGGGACCACGACCTGGCCCACCGGCTGATCGACCGCTGGGGAACCGTGGCGCCACAGGACTGGACGTGGCAGTTCGTCGCCTGGCAGTGGGGTCTGGTCGCCGCGCGGCTCGGCCGTCCCGACCCCCACGCCATGCTCGCGGAGCTGCGGCCCATCGCCCACGAGCTGGTGATCATGGGCACCGGCTGCGTCGCCTGGGGAACACTCCACGACGTGGTCGCCGAACTGCTGCACCGGACCGGCGACACCTCCGCCGCGCTGGCGCACGCCGAGGCGGCGCGCGATGCCCATCGCCGTCTCGGCCTGCCCCATCTCGTCCGCCGCAGCGAGGCCCTCGTACGGGAGATCTCGGGCGGCTGATCCCGGCTGGGTCTCCAGCTCGGCGCCCGTCGCGGACGGGGTGCGGCTGCGGAACGCTCGCAACTGCGCCGGGCACGCTGTTGTCGAGGTGCTGCGACGGCTTTTCCGAGGCATGGTGGTGCCATGAGCCAGGAACAGGCCGGTCCCGGTCCCCGGCACGAGCACGGCCACGGGCACGAGCACCACCACGGGCACGAGCACGGCCACGGGCATGGGCACGGGCACGGTGGGGGCGGGTTGCGGGGGCGGGTCGCGCACCTGCTGCGGCCGCACTCGCACGAGGCCGCGGACAAGGTCGACCCGGCGATGGAGTCCTCCGCCCGGGGCATGCGGGCGCTGTGGGTGTCGCTGGCCGGTCTGGGGGCGACGACGCTGGTCCAGGCGGTGGTCGTGGTGCTGTCGGGGTCGGTGGCGCTGCTCGGCGACACGCTGCACAACGCGGCCGACGCCCTGACCGCGGTGCCGCTCGGGATCGCGTTCCTGCTCGGCCGCCGCCCGCCGACCCGCCGCTACACGTACGGCTACGGGCGGGCCGAGGATCTCGCGGGCGTGGCCATCGTGCTGACGATCGCCGCCTCCTCGGCCGCCGCGGCGTACGCCGCGATCGTCCGGCTCCTGGAGCCGCGGGAGGTCACCCACCTCGGGGCCGTCGCGGCGGCGGCCCTGGTGGGCTTCGCCGGCAACGAACTGGTCGCCCGTCACCGCATCCGGGTCGGCCGGGAGATCGGCTCGGCGGCGCTCGTCGCCGACGGCCTGCACGCCCGCACCGACGGTCTCACCTCGCTGGCCGTGCTGGCCGGGGCGGGCGGGGCCGCGCTCGGCTGGACCTGGGCCGACCCCGCCGTGGGACTGCTCATCACGGTCGCGATCCTGACGGTCCTGCGGCAGGCCGCGCGGGAGGTGTACCGGCGGCTGATGGACGCCGTCGACCCCGCTCTCGTGGACCTCGCCGAGGAGACCCTCCGCGGTACGCCGGGCGTGCTGGGCACCGGCCAGGTGCGGCTGCGCTGGATCGGGCACCGGCTGAGGGCCGAGTGCGAGGTGATCGTCGACGCGGGGACGACCGTGGTGGAGGCCCACCGGGTCGCGGTCGAGGCGGAGCACAACCTGATCCACGCCGTGCCCCGGCTGACCGCCGTGATCGTGCATCCCGATCCGCTGCCCGGTGACGGCGTGGACCACCACGCCGTCCTCGACGGCCACCACCGGGATCAGCGGCAGGATCACCCCCAGGACCACCGCCGGACCCACCGGCCCGAGAACCGGCGCGACCACCGGCAGGATCGCCGTCACGGCCACCACCCGGCAGGCCGGCCCGGCTGACCCGCCGGAGGCGGCCGAAGGGTCAGAACCAGCCGCGGTGGCGGGCCATGGACGCCAGGCCGTCGCGCAGCGCCTGCTCCACCGCGCCCGGATGGTCGCCGTACCCCACCCGGAACCGGTTGTAGACGTCGTGACTCGAGGTGAGGAAGCCGCCCCTCTTGTCGGCCTCCAGGATCACGTCCATCGAGTGCGGCCCGGCGATGAAGGTCAGCTCGAGCTCGCTGAAGTGGCGCCGCCACTCGGAGCCCGCGTGATACTCGATCTCCTGGTAGAACGGCATGGACGAGCCCCGGATCGTCCCGCGTTCCAGGTCGGCCCGCTTGAAGTGGAAGCCCATGTGCATGAGCGCCCCCAGCAGGTGGTCCTGCGCGGGCAGCGGAGCGACGTGCAGCGGGTCGAGGTCGCCCTTGTCGAGCGCGCCCGCGAGCGCGAGCTCGGTGGCCACGCCGAGACGCATGCCCGGCAGCGGACGCCCGCCGATCGCGCTGACCGGCGTCTCCCAGGGCACCGGGATCGCGAAGGGCAGCGTGCGCGCCTCTCCCGCCCGCAGGTCGAACGGCCCGGACACCGGCGCGCGCAGGAAGCTGTAGGTGACGTGGTGTTCCTCGTCGCCGCGCTCGACCTCCACCACGGCGGTGAAGTCGACGGTGATCCCCTCCACCTTGTGGTCGGAGGAACCACCCCGGAAACGGACCTCGCCGTACAGGGTCTCCCCCGGGCGCACGTGCGGGTCACGCAGCACCGTGTCGACCTCGACCCCGGATCCCAGCGCGGCCATCAGCTTACGGAACACCGATCACTCCCTTGTCTGCGGCGTACACCGGTCGGAACGACCCGTTTCCCCGCCGGGTTCCCGCCGGCGGTGTCCGTTCCGGGCCGTCCCGTTCGTCGTACGGTCAGGATGGGACGACGGCCCGAGGAGGACGGATGAAGTACGTGCTGCTGATCTGCGGCGACGAGTCGGCGGCGGAACACGCCGCCGACGGCTGCGGCGGGTGGTCGGAGACGATGCTGGAGCGCGGCGTGCTCCGGGGAGGGGCGGGGCTGCGCCCGCCGGACGACGCCACCACACTGCGGGTGCGCGGCGGCGAGGTGCTGCTGTCGGACGGGCCGTTCGCCGAGACCAAGGAGCAGATCGGCGGGTTCTGCCTGATCGAGTGCGCCGACCTCGACGAGGCGATCGAGGTCGCCGCCGCCCACCCCGCCGCGGCGTACGGGACGATCGAGATCCGCCCGCTCGTGTCGCCGTGAGGCGTTCCCCGAGATGAGACCCAGAGCCACCGCACCCGGAGCCACGACGGCCGGCGCCGCGCCGTCTCCGGTCGAGGCCGCCGTCGCCGAGGCGTTCCGGGAGGAGTGGGGGCAGCTCGTGGCGACGCTCATCCGCCGGACCGGTGACTGGGACCTGGCCGAGGAGTGTGTGCAGGACGCGTTCGCCCTGGCCCTGCGCGCCTGGCGGCGCGACGGCGTGCCACGCCGGCCCGGGGCGTGGCTGACCACCGCCGCGCGCAACCGGGCCGTGGACCTGCTGCGCCGCGAGGCGGCCGGCGCCGCCAAACTGCGGGAGGTCGCGAGCGCGATGCGGGAGGACGGCGTGCCGTACGGACCGGAGCCCGGCGACGAGCCGGACGTGCCCGACGACCGGCTGCGGCTGATCTTCACCTGCTGCCACCCGGCGCTCGCGCCGGAGGCCCGGGTGGCGCTGACCCTGCGGACCCTCGCCGGGCTCACCACCGCCGAGATCGCCCACGCGTTCCTGGTCGGGGAGCAGGCGATGGCCAAGCGCCTGGCCCGGGCCAAGCAGAAGATCCGGCACGCGGCGATCCCCTACCGGGTGCCGCCGGCGCATCTGCTGCCCGAGCGCCTCCCGGCGGTGCTCGCCGTGCTGTACCTGCTGTTCAACGAGGGCTACTCGGCGACGTCCGGCGCCGGCCTGATGCGGCCGGACCTCGCCGCCGAGGCGATCCGGCTGGCCCGGGTGCTGGTGCGGCTGATGCCGGACGAGCCGGAGGCGGCGGGCCTGCTCGCGCTCATGCTGCTGCACCACGCCCGCCGGGCCGCCCGCCTGGACGGGGCCGGCGACCTGGTGGTCCTGGAGGAGCAGGACCGCACGCTGTGGGACGCCGCACGGATCGCCGAGGGCGTCGCCCTCCTGGACGGCGCGCTGCGGCGGGGCCGTCCCGGCCCCTACCAGGTGCAGGCCGCCATCGCCGCCTGTCACGCCACCGCCGCCCGCCCGGAGGACACCGACTGGGCCCAGATCTCCGTCCTGTACGCGCGGCTCGCGGGCCTGGTCCCGTCCCCCGTCGTGGAGCTGAACCGGGCGGTGGCGGTGGGGATGTCGGCCGGTCCCGCCGCCGGTCTGGCGTTGCTCGACGCGTTGCGGGAGTCGGGGGCGCTGGCCGGTTACCACCTGCTGCCCGCCGCCCGGGCCGACCTGCTGCGCCGCCTGGGCCGTACGGCCGAGGCGGGCGACGCCTACCGGGAGGCGATGGGCCTGGCCCCGACCGGCGCGGAACGCCGCCATCTCGCCCGCCGCCTCGCGGCCCTGGAGTAGGTGTCCGTCCGGGCCGTTCCCGTTCGTCGGCAGGACGTACAGGTGGACGACCGGAAGGACGGCGGACAGATGGGAACGGACATACGGCGGATGATCGCGGCCGAGCGCCGCGAGCTGGCGGACCTGCTGAGCGGGCTGCCGCCGCGGGCGTGGGACGCGCCGTCGCTGTGCGCGGGCTGGCGGGTCCGGGAAGTGGTGGCGCACCTGACCCTGCCCTACCGCCACTCGGGGCCGCGCGTGCTGGCCGGCCTGGTCGCGGCCCGGGGGAACTTCGACCGGCTGGCCGACCGGCTCGCCCGCCGCGACACGGCCTCGCTGACCGCGGAGGAGCTGACCGCGTGCCTGCGGGACAACGCCGAGCACCCGTGGCGGCCCCCGGGCGGCGGCTTCGAGGGCGCGCTGTCGCACGACGTGATCCACGGGATGGACATCACGGTGGCTCTGGGGATCGACCGGCGGGTTCCCGGCGAACGGCTGCGCGTGCTGCTCGACGGCGCGCTGTCGCCGAGGGCCCGCCGTTACTTCGGCGTCGATCTCGACGGGATCGAACTGCGGGCCGACGACGTGGACTGGTCGTTCGGGTCGGGCGTCCTGCTCACCGGCGCGGCGCAGGACCTGGTCCTGGTGCTGTCCGGCCGCAGGCTGCCGGAAGGACGGCTGCGCGGCGAGCCCAGCGCCCGTTTCACCCGCCGAGCGGTCTGATCACCGGTTCTCGCCGGGGTGACGGTGCAGGTGGGCGAGGCGGTCCTGGAGCCTCTCGTGCCGGAACCGGTACACCGGCCCCACCTGGCGGAGCAGGCCGACCCGATGGGCGTCCTCCAGGAGGGTCATCAGCCGGAGCGGGACGCGGCGCCGGGCGCGGAGCATGGCGACGGCCACCAGGTAGGTTGAGCTGGCGCCGGTGAACCCGAAGGTCAGCGTGAACACGACGCCGCCGGCGAGGCCGAAGGCGATCCCGGCCTCGGCTCCGCGCAGCAGCCCGGAGAACCCGTCCACGAGCGTGCCGGCGACGCCGAAGGCGAGGCCGAGCGCCGTGCCGAACGTGAGGGACCTGCCGTACACGAGCCGGAGGTCCCGCCGGAGCGTGGTCACCGGGCCCTGCGGCCGGTCGTTCGTCAGGGGGGTCGTCACCCACTTGTTCAGCCCGAGGGTGACGCCGCCGATGGCTCCCACGACGAGCCCGTAGAGGACCAGGCCGCCGACCTCGGAGGACATGCCCGCGACCCGCCACAGGGCGAACGCCGCGGCCATGCCGACCGGGAGCACCGTCACCAGCCCGAGCGCCAGCTGCCCGGCGAGGCCGGTGACGTTGCCGCGCCAGCGCAGGTTGGCGTACGCCGGCTCCAGCGAGTAGCCCTTGAGGCGCTCCAGGATGATCCCGCCGGTCAGCCCGCCCACGAGGCCGCCCACCGGTCCCCCGGCGAGGCCGAACAGCAGGGCGTCGCGCAGGCTGCCCGCGTGCGGGCTGCGCAGCGCCACGACGGCGTCGCTGACCAGTCCCACGGTCGTCCCGACCGTCAGGCCGACGGACACACCGCCGATCAGGATGCTCGTACGCCGCGGCACCGACCGGTGGAGGTGCCACCAGCGGAAGTCCCTGCTGCCGGTCTCGGACATGTGGTGCGCGACGAAGGCCAGCCGGCCGCGGGCCTCCTCCGGGTCCCACGACCGCTGCGGGCGGAACGGATGGTCGTGTTCGTGCCGCTCGTCGGGGTCGTCGTCCGGCGGGGCGGCCGAGAACGTCGCCTGGACGAGGTTGTCGAGCAGGTGCTCGGTGACGGCGTCCGCCGTGTCGAAGCGTCCGGAGTCGCACAGCGGCGCGGGGTTGGCGCGGGTCTCGATGTAGACCTTGTAGAGCAGCCACACGACCAGCGGCGTGGACAGCGCCTCGGCCAGCGGGCCGTCCGGCTCGCTCTTCAGCGCGGCCAGCAGCTCCGCCCAGCCGGCTCGCTGGCCGGGCGCGAGCCGGTCGAGGAGATAGGAGATGACGTCGGCGCTCTTCACCGGCCTGGGCTCGATGACGGCCGCGCCGGCCAGCGGCGCGCCACCGCCCCCGTTCACGGCGGCCAGGTACTCCGACGTACGGCAGGTGAGGATGAGCGCCTCGACGGCCGAGGCGTCGTTCAGGGCGTCGACCACCTTGGACCGCACCGGGCTCGGCAGTTCGTCGAGGCCGTCGAGGACGGGCAGGATCCGGCGGTACGTCACGAGGCCGCGCGCCGCGTCGGGGCCGAAGCCGGACGCGCGCAGCGCCGGGTAGTTCTCCCGCAGCCGCCTGGCCAGCCAGCGGTGGACGGGCTCGTCCGACGGGTCCCACCCGGACATCGACAACAGCACGGGCACCGGGTCGCCCTCCCGGTGCTCCTTCAGCAGTTCGCTGAGCAGCAGGACGGCCAGCGTGGTCTTGCCCATGCCGACCTCGCCGATGATCACGAGCCGGCGCCGCGCGAGCTTGCGGAACCGTCCGGCCATCTCGGGCATCCGGTCGGTGCGCCCGTCGAACCGCACCCTGCCGAGGCCGAACCAGGAGCGCAGCAGCCGCGCCCCGTCGATCCGCTCGTCCTGGTCCATCACGTCGAGGCCGGAGATCTTCCAGCGGACGGGCAGCCGGGCGGGCTGGTCGAGCTCGCGCATGACGATCTCCTCGCGCCACTGCTCCCGCACCAGCACCCGCAGCGTCCGCTCGGCGCGGTCGATCTGCTCGATCGTGCTCGTCCCGCCCGGCTGCCGCTGCCGCCAGCTGCTGATCAAGGGCGGCACCAGGGCGAACACGGCGAGGGCCACGCTCGCGAGCTGGGCCCAGTTGGCCGCGGCGTCGGAGTCGGAGAGTTTCGTCAGGCCGTAGCCGAGGCCGCCGACGGCGACCAGCCCCGCGGAGGGAAGGGCGGCGCGCCGCCACCCGGCCGGGACTCTCATGCGCTCATCGTGACAGCGGGTGCACTTTCTGGCGATAGCGCGATGCGCATTCCGACTGTTGTCTGCACCTTTCAGACAGCCTGGGCCTTTCCCAGCACAAGCGATACTGTGCACTGGATCATGAGACCCCTCCGGCGGGAGCGTGGAGGCTCTCGGAGAGGGTCCTCCGCCCCGCGCACTCCCTGGAGGCCGCCCATGTCGTCGCGCCCCGCCTTCGACCCCTCCGGCTTCGACCCCTCCTCCTTCGACCCCGACCCGTTGATCAGGAAGCACCGCACCGCGGACGCCACGCTGACCGTGACCGCGCAGGGCGCGCCGCTGGCCGGTCAGGAGGTGGTCGTCGCGCAGCGGCGGCACAGGTTCCTCTTCGGCTGCACCGGCGGCGACTTCATCCCGCTGGCGAACGGCGAGGCCCCCGCGCCGGACCAGCCGCCCGCCACCGGCTCCCAGGCAGTCGCCGACCTGTGGCTCGACGTCTTCAACTTCGCCACGCTGCCCTTCTACTGGGGGTGGTTCGAGCCCGAACGCGGCCGTCCGGACACCGAGCGGACACTCACCGCCGCGCGGTGGTTCGCCGACCGGGGGTGCGTGGTGAAGGGGCACCCGCTGGCCTGGCACACCGAGACGGCCGGCTGGCTGATGGACCTGCCGAACGCCGAGATCGCCAAGGCGCAGGCGGACCGCATCCGGCGCGAGGTGACCGAGTTCGCCGGCGTGATCGACATGTGGGACGTCGTCAACGAGGTCGTGATCATGCCGATCTTCGACAAGTACGACAACGGCATCACCCGGATCTGCCGGGAGATGGGCCGCATCCCGTTGGTCCGGATGGTCTTCGACGCGGCCCGCGAGGCCAACCCGCGCGCCACGCTCCTGCTCAACGACTTCGACATGTCCGCGGCGTACGAGTGCCTGATCGAGGGCGTGCTGGAGGCGGGCGTCGAGATCGACGTGCTCGGCCTGCAGAGCCACATGCACCAGGGCTACTGGGGCGAGGAGAAGACGCTCGCGACCATCGACCGCTTCGCGCGGTACGGCCTGCCCATCCACTTCACCGAGACGACGATCGTCTCCGGCCACATCATGCCCGAGGAGATCGTCGACCTGAACGACTACCAGATCCCCGAGTGGCCGACGACCCCCGAGGGGGAGGCCCGCCAGGCCGACGAGGTCGTGCGCCACTACAAGACGCTGCTGTCACACCCGTCGGTCGAGGCGATGACCTACTGGGGGCTGTCGGACGGCGGCTGGCTCGGCGCGCCGGGCGGCTTCGTCCGGGTCGACGGCACGCCCAAGCCGTCGTACGAGGCGCTGCGCTCGCTCGTCAAGGGCGAGTGGTGGCTGCCGCCCACGACGATGGTCACCGACGACGACGGCCGGGTGCGCTTCACCGGCTTCCTCGGCGAGTACGAGGTGTCGGCCGGCGGGAGGACGGCCGTGTTCTCCCTGGACGAGCCGGGCGAGGCCGCGGTGGGTGCGGAGATCTGACGTCTCCCGCGCATCCTGTGGCCCTGAGCGCCGCTCCCCGCCCACGGGGGGCGGCGCTCCGCCGTCCGGATGACGAATGCCTGCGGCGCCGCCGGAACACACGGCGAAAAGGCCCGCCGCAGGAAGCTGCAATGGGGAACTCCTTGACGCGGATTCGTGTCCCGACTTTGGATATTTACTGTCGCTGACAACCACCGTTCCCCCCGGAGGCGCAAATCTCCAGCCGGACCATGCCCACGTCACTCGCCGGAGCAGGAAACCCCACGCCTCGGAAGGAAAGGCGATGACGGGAATCGACGATTTCCTGAACAGGCAGGGCCGGGCGGACGACGTCGCCCACGCCCGCAAACTCATCGACACTTTCGAAATCGAATACATCTATGTGCAGTACGTGACGGTGACGGGCAGAGTGGTCGGCAAAGGCATGCCGGCCGCGCACTGGGAGCGGGTGGCCGAGCGCGGAGTGCAACTCGTCTACGGCTCGACCGCGAACGTCTCGGCCGGCCGGACCGGACGCTATCTCGGTTACGGCCCGGAGGCCTCGGAACTGGTCGCCGTCCCCGAACCCGACACCTTCGCGCGGCTCCCCTGGGACGGCCGGGTGGCGAGGGTCTTCGCCAGGCTCTTCCGCAACCGGGAGGAGGAGCACGAGCCGGGCGCCCCGCTGACGTCCGACTGCCGGGGGAACCTGGCCCGGATGACGGCCGGCTTCGCGGACCGGCACGGGCTCGAACTGCGGATCGGGACCGAGCCGGAGATGATGTGGCTGCGCCGCGACGGTGCGGAACTGGTGGGCGCCTCGAAGCCCTACTGCTACCACATCGACCAGTTCGAGGAACTGCGCGACGTGATGCTCAGGGTGCTGCGGTACGCGCGGGAGATGGGCCTGGACATGATCCAGGGTGACCACGAGGACGCGCCGGGGCAGCTGGAGCTCAACTTCGCCTTCGACGAGCCGCTCCGCAACGCGGACAGGCTGATCACCTACCGCCAGATCTGCCGGCAGGTGGCCCGCGAGTTCGATCTCGTCGCGTGTTTCATGACCAAGCCCTTCATGGGACTGTCGGCGTCCGGCTGTCATCACAACTTCTCGCTCTGGAGCGGTGGCGAGGACGCTCCGATGGCCGACGCTCCGGACGCCGTCGGGAGGAACGTCGCCGCCTATCGCCGAGGCGGCCGCAACCTCTTCCCGCGCGCGGACGGCGCCGGCCTGAGCGAGGAGGCGCTGCACTCGATCGGCGGGGTTCTCGCGCATCTCCCGGCCCTGACCGCGCTCGCCGCGTCCACGGTCAACTCCTACCGCCGCATGTGGGACAGCGGGCTGTGGGCGCCCTTCACCCGTGGGTGGGGACACCAGAACCGGACGTGCGCTCTGCGGGTGTCCGCGCCGGACCGGATCGAGTACCGGGCCGCCGACTCGATGGTGAACCCGTACCTGATGGCGGCCGGGCTGCTCGCCGCCGTCGGCGACGGCCTCCGTTCTAAGCTGCCCGCGGGCGAGCCGACCACCGCGAACACCTACGAGTCGGACGCCGCCCGAGCCGACCGGCTGCCGATGAACCTCGGCGAGGCGCTGGCCGCGCTCCACGACGACGCGCTCGTCCGCTCCGCGCTCCACGGCGACCTCTACTCGGTGTTCCGTGACCACAAGCAGGACGAATGGGAGCGCTTCCTGGCGACGACCACCTCCTGGGACTTCGACGCCTACCTCGACTACGTGCCATGACTCGCGGGTCCCCGAGGGGACTCACCGGAACCGCGGCCCGCCACAGCGAATGAGGACGACAGATGGCAACGAGCACCGAACTCTTCGGCCCACTCTCCCCCGATCGTTTCGTCGACGATCCGGTCATCCTGCTCCCCGGCCGTGCCGCCGCGTTCCGGGGAAGCCTGGGAGCAGGACTGCACGAGCTCTGCGAGGACTTCGAGGATCTGCCCGACGATCTCTGGCTCAAGACCGACTACGTCTTCCGGCAGCGCCGGTTCAGCCTGTTCAAGGTGGACACCGCCGGGCACCGCGTGGAGCGGCTTGAGGACAGGCCGTTCTTCCAGAGCGTCGACCTGAATCCGTACGCGGGCGGGATGGAGCGGAGGTTCGCCCCGCTCGCCGAGCGCACGGCCGCCAACCCCTTTCTCCACCGGCTCATGTGGGACGTCCTCGCCGTGCTGCCGCCCGAGCGGGTGGCGGCGGCCAAGGAGTGGGAGATCGGCGTCCACCTGATGCGCATCCTGGCCCGCCCCGGCCAGCCGGGCTATCCGGCCCCGGAGGGGATGCATCACGACGGGCACGCGTTCACCTCGATCACACTCGTCGACCGGAGGTCGGTCGAGGGCGGGTGCAGCATGTTCGCCGACCTCGACGGCCGCGTCTACCGGACGCTGGAGCTCGAGACGCCGGGCGACACCGTCGTCTTCGAAGATCCGCGCTGCCTGCACGACGTGACGCCGGTGACCGTGGCCGAGGGGGACGACCTGGCGGTCCGGGACGTCTGCGGATTCTCGCTGAACCCCCTGTGACCCGGCACTCCTCCACGCCGGCATGCCGGTGAAACGACCGTGAACTCCTCAAGGAGAGTCCCTGATGTCGCACGCCTCGGCGGGCCCGCTTTCCTCAGACGAAGCCGCCGGCATCCACATCCTGGCCGACCTGATCGGCGCCAGCAGACTCGACGACCCCGAGCACGTCGAGAAGGTGCTCCGCGAATGCGTGACGGCCGCGGGCGCGTCCCTGCTCTACGTCTACGTGCACCACTTCGACCGTGGCGAAGGGGTGTCCGGGGTCGCCGTACTGGCCGAATCGCACATCAGCATCCACAGCTGGCCGGAATACCGGTTCGCCGCCATCGACATCTTCATGTGCGGTTCCGCCCAGCCCGACAAGGCGCTTCCCGTCCTCGACGCGGGTTTCCGGCCCACGGAAATGGTCACCCGCAGGTTCGAGCGCGGGAAGGGCGGCCTGCAAGGCGAGATCTTCGAATCACTCGACCTTCTTAAATAGACCCCGGGACTCCCGGACGTATTTCGAGAGGTGTGCTCTCTGATGCCCAGTTCCGTATCGTCGGCACAGCGCAGCCTTATGCGGCACGTATATGAGGAGATCTGGATCGGCGAGCTCTGGAACCGCGGAGACCCCGCGGGCGGCCGGGCGCTCGCGGAGCATTTCGTCGACCACCGGCCGATCGACGCCTTCCCGAACACCAAGGAGGGCCACATCGCCATGGCTCTGGACTGGCACCAGGCCTTTCCCGACTACCGGTTCCTGATCGAGGACGTGATCGTGGAGGGCGACAGGCTGGTGGCCCGGTACGTCTCCTGCGGCACCCACCTGGGGGTGCTGTCCGGGATCCCCGGGACCGGCCGCAAGGTGTCGCTCACCGGCATCGACATCATGCGGTTCGACGGCGAGCACCTCGCCGAGTGGTGGCACAACGAGGACATGTTCGGCATGATGCAGCAGATCACGGACTGAGCGATGGCGGCCCTCGACAGATCCTTCTTCGAAGCCCTGGACCAGGCCGACCCGCTGTCGTCGTTCCGCACCAGGTTCGATCTGCCCGGCGATCGCGTCTTCCTCAACGGGAACTCGCTGGGCGCGCCTCCCAAGAGCACGTGGAACCGGCTCTCCCGACTCGTCGGGCAGGACTGGCGCGACGACATGAACTCCGGCTGGTGGAAGCACGGCTGGCTCGACCTGCCCCGTACGGTGGGAGACCGCATCGGACGGCTCGTCGGCGCCGGGCCCGGGCAGGTCGTGGTGGGCGAGTCCACCTCGGTCAACCTCTTCAAGCTGCTCTGCGGCGCGTTGCGGATCAGCACCCGGCGGACCGTCCTCACCGATTCCGGCAACTTCCCGAGCGACCTCTACGTAGCGGACGGGATCGCCGCCCATGTCCACCCGGACGCCCGGGTGCGCCGGGTCCCCGCCCCGGATCTCCTCGACGCGCTGGACGACGACGTCGCCGTGGTCATGCTGAGCCACGCCGACTACCGGACGGCCGAGATCCTGCCGATGAAGGAGATCAACGAGCGGGCGCACGCCGCGGGCGCCCTGGTCCTGTGGGACCTGTCGCACAGCGCGGGCGTGCTGCCGCTGGCCCTGGACGCCGACGGTGCGGACCTGGCGGTCGGGTGCGGATACAAGTACCTCAACGGCGGACCGGGCGCGCCCGGCTACATGTACGTCGCCTCGCGGCTGCTCCCCGGATTCGAGCAGCCGATCACCGGCTGGCTCGGCCACGCTGATCCGTTCGCCTTCGAAGCGGAGTACCGCCCCGACCCCGGCGTCGGACGCCTGACCACGGGCTGTCCCCCGCTGCTCAGCCTGGTCGCGCTCGACGAGGGTGTCGCGCTGGCCTGCGAGGCCGATCCCGGCATGGTGCGGGCCAAGTCGACCGCGCTCACCGGCTGGCTCATCGAGCTGACGACCGGGCGGCTGGGCCCGCTCTCGGTCGAGGTGCCGACCCCCGCCGACCCCGCCCGCCGGGGCGGACACGTCGCGCTCCGGCACCCGGCCGCGGAGCGGCTCGCGCGGGGCCTCGCGGCCCATGGAATCGCGGTGGAGTTCCGGTCGCCCGAACTCCTGCGTCTGGCCCCGTCTCCGTTGTTCAATCGCTATGTCGATGTATGGGACGCTGTCGCGGTCCTAGAGCGGCTCCTGACGAGCGAGCACCGCTCCCTGACGTACGGAGCCGCCGGCGGGTGACCGGACGCGTGCCGACGGGGCTCGCGGCCGAGCCGCCGGCCGAGGGATGGAGGAGACGGATGCGACCGGGCGGGCTGGCAGGCAGGCTTTACGGATCCCCGGTTCCGCTTCTCTGTCTCGCCGTGCTCGGCTGGTCGGGCAACTTCATCGTCGGGAGGCTCGTCCACGACTCGGTCCCGCCGGCGACCCTGGCCTTCCTGCGCTGGCTGACGGCGTTCGTCGTCCTCCTCCCGTTCGGATGGCGGAAGCTGCGGCAGGATCGGCGGATCCTCGTCCGGCACTGGGTGACGGTGCTGGCGCTGTCGATCTTCGGCGTCGCCGCGTACAACACCCTGATCTACACCGGGCTGCAGACGACCACGGCGATCAACGCGCTGCTGATGCAGTCGGTCATGCCGCTGCTGATCGTGGTGTTCGCGTTCGCGTTGTTCCGCGAGCGGCCGGGCGTGGCTCAGGTGGCAGGGCTCGTCGTCTCCCTGGCCGGGGTCTGGCTCGTGGTCACCCAGGGCAGCCCGCTGGGGTCCGGTGGCCTGCGGCTGCGGGCGGGCGACGGATGGATCTTCGTGGCCGTGGTGAGCTACGCCCTCTACACCGCCCTGCTGCGCCGGAGGCCCCAGGTGAACCCGGTGAGCCTCCTGACGGTCACGTTCGGCCTCGGCGCTCTCATGCTGGCGCCTCTGGCCGTGGCCGAAGCCGCCGGCGGGCACGTCGTCCACGTCACCGCGGGGGCCGTCGCCGCCGTCGCCTACGTGGCTCTGATCCCCTCGATCCTGTCCTACTTCTGTTACAACCGCGGAGTCGAGCTCGTCGGCGGGGCTCGGGCGGGGCAGTTCCTCCATCTGATGCCGGTCTTCGGAGCGGTGCTGGCCTTCTTCGCCCTCGGGGAGCGCATCCACGCCTTCCACGTGGCGGGCGCCGCGCTGATCGCGGCGGGCATCGCGGTGGCGGCCGTCCGTCGCGCCGGCGACCGCCTCACCGCCGGCGGGAAGAGTCCCCGGCCAGTCCCGTCCGAGCCGCGTACACCCCCGCCTGGAAGCGACTCCTGGCGCCGAGCACCTTCATGATCCGTGCGACGTGCGCCCGGCAGGTACGCAGGGAGATCCCGAGCTTGCGGGAGACCACCTCGTCCTTCTCACCCTGGGCCAGCAGCCGGACGATGTCCCGCGCGAGGTCGCTCTCGATGAACTCGTCCGCCTCGCCCCCCTCCCCCGCCGCGGCGACGGGCCTGCCTCCCGACCAGTAGAAGCGGTGCTGCGCCCGGAAGTACTCGACCGCGGCGGGAGCCCGCGTCATGACCGCGCCGGGCTCGTCCTCGGCCAGCGCGTCCCGGGGAAAGAAGACCACGTCGTCGTAGATGACGAAACGGTGGGGCGATTGGTCGCAGCCGCGGATCTCGGCACCCAGGCCGCGGGCGGCGTCGACGTACCAGGTCAGGCGGGTGCTGGCGATCATCGAGTGCTGCCAGCAGACCTTCATCCGAGCGCCTCGCGCGACGGCGCCGAAGTCCCGTTCGGCCGAGCCGCGCAGGACGCTCTGCGAGGGGAAGCCGCAGGCGTAGACCGCCAGCACCTCGCCGGTGCACCGCTTCGCGGCGTCGGCGAGGTGCGCCTGCACGGCCTCGGCGGTGCTCAGCAGTTCGAGGCCGACGACGTCTTTCCGCGCGATCATCCGGTGGAACTCGATCGAGGATTGATCCAGGTCGAGCGTGGACACGTGAGATCGACACTCCTCAGTTGGGACGGACGGGTGCGGGTGGGTCACCACGGTCACATCGATCCCGTCACGACCGGCACCCCGGGCGATGCCTCGCCCGGCGACCACGCGGCGATCAGTGCCGGCCCGGCAGCGTGATGGGAAGTTCGATGCCGTCGTGGGCGTGCGCGCAGAGACAGTTCCTCTCGGTGGGCAGCGCCCGCACGACCTCGCGCAGGAGACCCCGCAGCCGCTCGATGTTGGCCGAGAAGACACGGAAGACCTCCGCCTGGCTCACCGCGCTCTCCGCATCGATGCCGGCGTCGAAGTCGGTGACGAGCGCGACGGGCGTGTAGCACAGCGCGAGCTCCCTGGCGAGGACGGCTTCC
The DNA here is from genome assembly GCF_014161435.1 of Microbispora sp. H10949. Taxonomy (NCBI): domain Bacteria; kingdom Bacillati; phylum Actinomycetota; class Actinomycetes; order Streptosporangiales; family Streptosporangiaceae; genus Microbispora; species Microbispora sp. H10949. Next base: position 114,766 of record NZ_JABBWZ010000011.1, read on the forward strand.
GGGTGGCCGGTCATGTTGACCAGGGACCACCCCTGCCGGGCGTACCACTGGGACTCCGTGCGGGTGGAGAAACGCGGCCCCTCGACGACGACCATGGCGCCGCCGTCGACGATCTCGCCCCAGGACTCGGTGGCCGTCTTCACCACGATGCCGCGGCCGACCGGGCAGTACGGATCCGCGAACGGCACGTGTACGGCGCCGGTGTCGAAGTAGGTCTGGGCCCGGCCGCTGGTGCGGTCGACGAGTCCGTCGGGGACGACGAGCGTGCCGGGGCCGTGCTCGGGCCGGAGCGAGCCGACCGCGCAGGGCGCGAGGACCTGCCGGACCCCGAGCGACCGCAGCGCCCACATGTTCGCGCGGTAGTTGATGCGATGCGGAGGATGCTCGTGGCCGCGGCCGTGGCGCGGGAGAAAGGCCACCATTCGTCCGCCGACCCTTCCGACGGCGACCGCGTCGGAGGGCTCGCCGTACGGGGTCGCCAGCCGGAACTCCCGCGGGTCCTCGATGAAGGAGTAGAAGCCGCTGCCGCCGATGACGGCGATCTCCGCGACGGGAGCCTCGCCGGAGCCCCGCGCAGTGGTGTGGTCAACCATGATCACCTTTCCAAGGGTGTCGTTGGACGCGGCCCGAGGGTGGAGGGGATGCGGCCGCCGTCGCGGGGAGGGGAGGGCGCGGCTACCAGGCCGCCGCCTCCGCCACCTCGTGGAAGCCGGTCACCTGGACGTGCCCCGATGCCGGGGGCGCCCCCTCCTCGGGACGGAGGACCTGTGCCGTCCGCCAGCCCGCCCGCCGGGCGGCGTCCAGTTCGTCCGGCGTGTCCGAGAGGAACAGCGTCCGCGGGCCGGGCACGCCGATGGCGGCCGTGATGGCGGCGTAGGAGGCCGCCTCTCGCTTGGGGCCGGCGTTGCGGATGTCGAAGTACCCCGAGAGGCACTGGGAGAGATCGCCGTACGGGGTATGGCGGAACCACAGGCGCTGCGCGAGCACGGACCCCGAGGAGTACACGTACAGCCGGCGCCCGTGCGCGTGCCAGTCCCGCAGGGCGTGGGGCACGTCCGGGTAGAGGTGCGAGGTCAGTTCGCCGGAGGTGAATCCGGCCTCCCAGATGAGCCCCTGCAGGGTCTTGAGCGGAGCCGCCTTGACATCCGCGTCGATCCAGCCGCGAAGGATGGCGGCGACCTCGCTGAGGGACGCGCCCGGACGACCGGCCACGGCGCGAACCTCCTCGACGATCGCGGCGACGCCGGGGTCCGGTCTCCGGATCCACTCGGGGACGCGCCTGCGGGAGTAGGGGAAGAGCTGGGTGTGGACATGGGAGCCGGAACTCGTGGTTCCTTCGATGTCCACCACGATGGCGTCGCTCACGGGACCGGCGCGAGCAGCTCGTCGAGGTAGGGGATCCGGGTGGCGATCGGGTTCCCCGTGAATTCGGCGAGCCAGCCGTCCTCCTCCTGGAAGAACCGGATGGCGCAGAAATGCGGCGCCCGGCCCATGTCGAACCAGTGCCGGGTGCCCGCCGGCACTCCCAGCAGGTCTCCGGCCTCGCAGACCACCGCGTACACCCGGTCGTCCAGGTGGAGGTAGAAGCAGCCGCGCCCTTCGACGAAGAAGCGCACCTCGTCCTCGGCGTGGGCGTGCTCGCTGAGGAACTTCTCCCTCGCCTGGGCGATCTCCGCCTCCCGGGACGCGTCCGCCTCTCCGGGGTGCATGCGCACCACGTCCACCAACCGGTAGCCGTTCTCCGCGCTGAGCCGGTCGACGTCGGCGCGGTAGGCCTCCAGCACCTCGTCCTGGCCCGCGGTGGAGGACAGCCGGGCGGCGGCGGCCCACTGTTCGAATCGGATTCCCAGAGGTGCCAGTTGCCGGGCGATCTCGCTCTGATCCCTGGTCCGGGAGAGGGGACGGCCGTCTTCGGCGAAGACGCGGAGCATGGTCATGGAGTCTCCTGAATCGTTGTAGCCACGGAGTTCAGATACCGGAGCCGGCACAGTGCCTCCAGGCATTCCAGCCGGTCACGGGCGCTGTCCAGGTCGGGCCCCCAGGCTGTCGCCCCGTGATGGGCGATCAGCAGCACGGTGGGGAATCCCGGCGGCAGGCCGGTGAAGTGCCTTTCGATGTCCTCGCCGATCCGGGCGACCCGAGGCCAGTTGGGGAACACCGGGACCGCCACCTCGGCCGGATCACGGACCCCGAACCCCTTGATGAGCTCGAAGTCGCGGAAGCGGATGAGGGGAATCTCCGCCTCCGTATCGCTCTCCCACGCATGGGCCGCGGCGATGGTGGCGTAGGGCGGGTGCGCGTGCACGACCGCGCCGCAATCGCCGAAGAGGCGTAACAGCGCCATGTGGATCGCGGTCTCCGCCGAGGGCCGGGGCGCGTCCGGCCTGACCGGCGCCCCCGTCGCGATGCGGACCTCCACCGTGTCGGCCGCCGTGAGCCTGCCCTTGCCGCGGCCACTGGCCGTTATCAGCGCATGGCCGGCCTCGTGGGGCAGGCGCGTGGACAGATTGCCCGCCGTCCCCTCCATCCAGCCTCGCGCGTACAGTTCACGGGCCGTCTCCGCCAGGGACCGGGCGGCGACGTCGTGGTCCACGTTCGTGATCATTGCGCACCACCCACCGTGTGCACCGCGAAGACCTGCGACGGGTAGAGTCGCCGCCGCCCGGCCAGCGCGGAAATCTCCAGTACGACTCCGTGCCCGCAGACCCGTCCCCCGCCGGCCGTGACCAGCTTCTCCGCGGCGGCCAGGGTCCCCCCGGTGGCCAGCACGTCGTCCACGACGAGCACCCGCGCGTCCGGAGGGATCCGATCGCGCTGTATCTGCAGAGTGTCGGTCCCGTACTCCAGGTCGTAGGAGACGGTGTGCAGGGGGCCGGGGAGTTTGCCGGGCTTGCGGCACAGCGTCAGCGGTTTCGCCGACGCCTGTGCCACCGCCGTGCCGAGCAGGAATCCGCGCGCCTCGACGGCGAGAACATGATCGAAGCGCCCCCTGTACGCGCCGGCCAGAGCATGCGCCAGGTCCCGCACCAACCGGGGCTGCGCGTAGACGCCCGACAGGTCCTGGAAGCGGACTCCGGGGAAGGGGAAGTCGGCGACCTCCCGGGTCTGTGCCGCCACCCGCTCCGCCAGGGAATCCCGGTCGCCGTCTCCCTGGGGGCGTATCACCCGCCGTTCCGTGACTATGGCGGTGATCAGCTCCGCGGGTGTGACGTCGAACGCGGGGTTGAACACCGCGGAGCGGGCGGGGGCCACCTGGACCCCGCCGAAGCCGGTCACCTCCTCGGGGCCCCGCTCCTCCAGCACGATCCCCGATCCGTCGGCCAGGGTCGGGTCACACGTGGACTCCGGCGCGACGACGATGAAGGGGACACCGTGACGGGCCGCGGCCAGGGCGAGCCCGTAGGTGCCGATCTTGTTGGCGACGTCGCCGTTCACCGCGATCCGGTCCGCCCCCACGAGCACGCAGTCGACCAGTCCCCGCGCCATGGCGGCGGCCGCGGCGGCGTCCACGCACAGCCTGTGGGGCACGCCCGCCTCGCCGAGCTCCCAGGTGGTGAGGCGCGCCCCTTGGAGCAGGGGCCTGGTCTCGTCGACCAGCACCTCCTCGACCCGGCCCCGGCCGGCCAGTTCGAGGATGGCGCCGAGAGCGGTGCCGACCGCGGCGGTGGCCAGGCGGCCGGTGTTGCAGTGGGTGAGAATCCGGGCAGGGCGATCCGCCGTCAGGGAGATCACCAGATCCGCGGCCCGGCCGGCGGCCGACCGGTTGGTCGCGGCGTCCTCGTCGAGCATGGCCAACGCCTCGGCCAGAACGCCTTCCGGGCCGTCCGGGAGACGGCGCAACGCCCGGCTCACCCCCCAGCGGAGATTGACCGCGGTGGGCCGCGCCTCGGCCAGGAGCGTGGCGTCGCGGTGGACGGCCCGCACGTCGACGGTCTTCCCGTCGGAATGCCGCCACACGGACAGCGCCACTCCCAGCGCTCCGGCCAGCCCGATCGCCGGGGCCCCGCGGATCGCGAGGGACCGGATGGCCTCCACCAGGTGCTCGACCGATTCCAGCCGCAGCAACCGGTACTCATGGGGAAGCGCGCGCTGGTCGACGGCGACCACCGCGCCGTCGTCCCAGCCGAGCGAGGTCGTCAGCCGGTTCCCGGCCATCAGATCTCCCCCTCCGCACGGACAGGGTGGATCACGGGGGCCGTGCCCCGGCGCGTCGCGGAAGGGAATTCAGGAAATTCATCGTCGTACGGACGCCGACGCACGCGTTTTTCCCTCGTCATGGAACCCCCGAATACTTCGACAGCCCTGCCGCGCCACGCGGACCGAAGGGATGGGAACGAAACCGACAATCCTGACATATACCTTAATATTGAGTGTAAGGATCAGTCAACCCGGCGCTCGAAAAGGCAACGGACCACCGCAATCGTCGATGGCAGCACTATCGGGAAGGTCGCATTCCGTCACGCTTCGCGGCGAATCGCGGACTCATCCGGAAATGGCGGACTAAGAAAGACCGATATATTTCCGGTCCCGGACGGCAGCGGCGTCGGCCCATATCAGGGCCTGTCACACCTGCACTCAGCAGCCCGAAATCGCTTCAGCGGCTCCTGCGCGTCCCGGCTCTCCGCGTCGAAGCCCACGAGTTCGCGCCGGCCTTTCGGGTCCGGCAGGAGGAGAAGCGCGTCGTACTGAAAGCCGAGGCGATCCCGAACAGAAGGTGATTCGCCCGCGAACTCGGAACTCATATCCAGGCGGGAATGCCGAAACCATTCGATGGCGGCCCGTGACCACCGGCATTGGTGGCAGGCGGGTACGTGGCCCGGTAGCGGCCGGGAATGATGCCGCGCTCGGGCGTGAACGCGACGACGAACGGGGCAGAGCCCGGCGACCGCCGGCCTCCCGCCGTCAGGGGCGGCGCGGGGCCGATCCCGGAGCGAGGCGGCCCGCGAGGAACTCGAGCGCCGCGACGACCTCGGCGACCCGCGCCGGATCCTCCGTACCCAGAGCCGCCGCCAGGGGTCCTTCGACACCGGCCGCCCGCACGGCCTCCACCCGGTCCGAGACCTCGGGGGCCGTCCTGATCACGACCCGGCGGCGGTCGGCCGGATCGGGGGCCGTCACGACCGCCCCGGCCTCCTTCAGCCGGGCGACGGCCGCCGACACAGCGCTCTGTGGCAGTCCCGTCCGCGTCGCGATCTCCCCGACGGAAGTCTCCGGGTGGGCGCGAAGATCGGCCACGACCACCAGCACCGTCCGGAGACTCGCGGCCTGCGTCGTTCTCGACGGGGTGATGTCCTCGACCGGCATGGCCTCTTCGCCGATCTTCATAAGGGTCCTGCCGAGCAGGAAGAGGTCGACTCCGTTCACTCTCCCACAATACATCATCCTTGATGCATCAGATTTGATGGATTATGGTGTGCGTCGAGGCCACCTGTCCTGAAGGGATGACCAGATGAGCGGCTTGCTGCGCGCGAACGGCGCGACTCTGTACTACGAGGTGCACGGCACCGGTCCCGTGCTCCTGATCTCGCAGAGCGGGGAGGGCGACGCCGATCGCACCACCGACCTGGTCCGGCACCTCGCCGGCGACCACACTGTGATCACCTATGACCGGCGCGGGCTGTCTCGCAGTGCGCTGGACGACCCGGACCGGGGGGCGAGCATGGCCGACCACGTGGACGACGTCCATCGCCTGCTCGCCGCGGTGACCGACCGGCCGGCGCACATGCTCGGATGCAGCTTCGGCGCCGTCATCGGGCTGCACCTGGCCGTCGAGCATCCGGAGCAGCTGGACACCCTGATCGCGCACGAGCCGGTCGCTCCCGGCCTCCTCCCGGCTCCCGAACGCGTCCGCCACATCCGGGAGCTGGAGGAACTACAGGACCTCTACCGCGAGCGCGGCCTCGCCGAGGCCTTCGCCGAGATCGCCGCGGCGCTGGGCATCGACCCCGTGGCCCAGGACACCGAGCCCGGACTGACCCCGCATCCGCTGGACGACCGGAGGCGGGCCGGCTTCGACTTCTTCATCCGCAACGACTTCGGCGCCGTGGTCCGCGACACGCTCGACGTCGCCGCGCTCGGGGACACGCCGGTCCGCGTCATCCCGGCCTTCGGGCGCACCACGCCCCGGCACGTCTTCGACTACCGGTGCGCGCACGAGCTCGCCACCCTCCTCGGCGTGGAGGCGCGGGAGTTCCCCGGCGGCCACAACGGGAACACGACCCACCCCCGCGCGTACGCCACCCGGATCCTCGATCTCCTGGCCGCCTGAACGACGGGCCGCGGCCGCGAGACGGTGACTCCCCCGGCGTACGCGCGAGAGGGCTGTTCTCAGTGCGCGCGGATCAGTCCAGGTCGCCGGTCTCCTTCAGGAAGACGATGCCGTCGATCGTGTGGAGCTGGGCGGGGTCGAGGGGGAAGTAGGCGAAGTCCCGCGAGATGCGCGGGCTCGGTTCGAGGAGGGTGTCGGCCAGGCGGCGGGCGTCGACGAGGGAGCGGCCCGGCGGGACCTCCGACAGCAGGCCCTCGACGGTGTCCGGGGGCGGGACGTCGCCGCCGACCGTGCCGAAGGCAGAGGCCAGAAAGGCGTACCGGTCGCCCAGGCCCACGCCCGCGATGGCCCCCGCGCTCCACCACTCCACCGGCGCGTCGCCCAGGAGCAGGAAGCTCTTGTCCCGCTGCAGGTGACGGTTGTGCGCGAAGACCAGGGCAGGGCCGTGCCCCGCGACGGCCCGCAGGTTGGCGGCCATCATCTGGTCGCGCAGGCTCATCAGCCAGGTGAGCCGGGCCGGTGACGTGTCGGCGATCCAGTGGTGGTAGCGGAGCAGGCCGGTGGCGGTGCGTCCGTACAGGGCCGCCAGGTCCTCGTCCGGCCCGCCGAGCTGCGGCGCCTGCGCGTCGAGGAACGCCACCAGGTCGTCGGCGATCAGCCGCAGCCGCTGCGCCTCGGCGGACCGTCCGATCGACTGGGACGGATCCAGGGCTGCGGCGGGGTTCGTCCACCGGTCGTCCGGGCCGAGAAGCTCGTCCAGGGTCTCGGGGGCACAGGGGAGCAACGAGGGGTCCAGCCGCTCGGCGAGATAGCCGTACAGGCCGGTGAGCGCCTCGCGCGGGCTCGCGGCGCCGCTGATCTCCAGCGGGCCGTCGAAGCCGAAGAACCGGAGCCTCTCGTCGTGCTCCTCGTTGTACGCGCGCATCCAGCGGACGAGCTCGCGGTTGGCCGGGTAGGCGCCGAAGCCGTGGCTGAAGCCGCGTTCCATGACGTCGTCGAGACTGCCCGCGCCCGTCGCGACGTAGTCGTCCACCACCAGGCCCATGAGACAGTCGCTCTCGATGGCGAACGACCGGTAGCCCTCGTGCTCGACCAGATGCCGGAAGATGTCGTTGCGCAGTTCGAGCAACGCCTCCACCCCGTGCCTGGCCTCGCCCAGTCCGAGCAGCAGGGGTTCGGCCGGCAGCGACCGGAGGAACGCCGAGACGGCCGCGCCGTCGAGCGGCCGGGCTAAGTCATTGATGTCCATGATCTCAACGGTATCGTTGAACCATTGGTTGAGGCTTCCCCGGTGAAGTTCCCCGCTCACCGGGGCGGAACTCTCAATCCGCGATGTCTCCCAGGAGGCCCGCGTCGCGTACCCTCATCGCCACCTGCACGCGGTTCTCGGCGCCGAGCTTGGCGAAGATCCTGGTGACGTTCGCCTTCACGGTGGCGACGCTCATGTAGAGGCGCTCGGCGATCTCGGTGTTGGAGCTGCCCCGCGCCACCTCGACCGCGACCTCCAGTTCCCGCTCGGTCAGCCTGCCGAGTTCCGTCCTCGCCTGCGGACGGGGCGGTTCCCGTCCGGCGGTGGCCGCGGCGATCACCTGCCTGGCGACGCTCGGGGACAGCACGGGCTCGCCCCTCGCGACGGCGCGGACCGCCTCGATCATCCGGGGCGGCGGGGTGTCCTTCAGCAGGAAGCCGTCCGCGCCGAGCCGCAGCGCCCGCAGCACCATCTCGTCGGCGTCGAACGTGGTGAGCACGAGGATCCGCGGCGGCTCCGGCCAGGCTCGCAGCATCTCGGTGGTGGTCAGCCCGTCCTGGCCGGGCATCCGGATGTCCAGCAGCACGAGGTCGGGGCGCAGGTCGCGGATCACCTCCATGGCCCGCCGCCCGTCCTCCGCCTCGCCGACGATGTCCAGGTCGGGTTCTCCGCCGAGGATCAGGCGCAGGCCGGTCCGCACCATCGGGTCGTCATCCACCAGCACCAGTCGGGTCACGCTCCGCACTCTCCCATGGCAATCGGACATCGAGGATGAAACGACCATCCCGGATCGTGTGGCTGAGGGTGCCGCCGGCCATCCGGGTCCGTTCCGCCAGACCCACCAGGCCCAGCCTGCCACCCGGCCCGGGGGACGAGCCGGGCCTGGCCGGGTTCGTCACCCGGATCCGCAGTCCCTCCCCCGGCCGGCCGCCGAGTTCCGCGGTGACCAGGCTGCCCGGCGCGTGCTTGCGCGCGTTGGTGAGGGCCTCCTGCACGATCCGGTACGCGTGCCGGCCCGTCGGCGCGGGAAGCCGGTCGCGGCCGTCGACGCTGTCGTCCACCTCCACCCGCTGACCGGCGGCGCGGACCTCGCCGAACAGCGCGTCCAGGTGGTCAAGGCCGGGCTGCGGCGCCTCCAGCTCGCCGTCGTCGCGGAGGGTGCCCAGCACCGTGCGCAGCTCGTTGAGCGACTGGTGCGCGTTCTCCTGAACGGCCAGCGCGGCCTCACGCGTCTGCTCGGGTGTGAGGTCCGTCCGGTACGCCAGTCCTCCGGCCAGCATCGCCAGCAGGGAGATCCGGTGCGCGAGCACGTCGTGCATCTCCTGCGCGATCTTGACGCGCTCCGCCAGCCGTGCCTGCTCGATCCGCTGACGCTGCTCGCGCTCGACGGCCAGCGCCCGCTCCCGCAGCGAGAGCTCCAGGTCGCGGCGTCCGCGCAGGTAGAGGCCGAAGACCGTGAGCGCGCCGAGGATCGTCACCCCCGACACCGTGGAGACGTAGGTGGCCTGGGTGATCCCGCCTTGGACGGCGCCCGCCAGCAGGCACAGCACCGACACGACCGCGACGGGGATCGTCCGGCTCCACCGGCGATGGGTCACCAGCGACACGTACGCGACCAGCGCGGGACCGGTCGCCGTGGCGGAGACGGCGGTCAGCAGGACGGTCGCCACCGCGATCTGCCACGGCCACCGGCGCCGCCACCGCATCAGGACCAGACCGAGGACGCCCAGCCCCACGTCGGTCAGCGCCTGGGCGAGGCGGCTCCCGTCCTGCGCGACGAGCCAGGCCAGCACCACCCCGTGGAACAGCATGGGCACCACGGCGCACAGGTAGCGCAGCGCGACGCCCCTCCTGTCCAGGGGCGGCTGGTACTCCGGTCGGGCACGCACAGCCCCACAGCCTAGAGACCGCGCTGAGCTGGTGTTCAGCGACCTGGGTCGACGTGTGGACAGCCGAAGGTATCGATTGCCAGCGCCGGCATACCGCCTCACGTCGGCCGCCGGCGGCCCCGGGTCTGATGCGGCGGCCGCCCGGCCCGCGATGAACTGGCATCGTGATCGAGTTCAGGCACGTCAGCAAGGACTACGGCAAGGTGAAGGCGCTCGACGACGTGTCCTTCACCGCCGAACCCGGGAGCGTCACCGGCTTCCTCGGCCCCAACGGCGCCGGGAAGTCGACGGCCCTGCGCATCCTGGTCGGGCTCGCCCGCCCCTCCTCGGGCACGGCGACCGTTCTGGGCCGCCCGTACGCCGAGATGGCCTGCCCGGGGCTGCGGGTGGGCACGCTGCTCGACGCCGGGGCCCGGCACCCGGGCCACACCGGCAAAGAGGTGCTGACGCTCGGCGCGGTCACCCTCGGGCTGCCGCGCGCACGGGTCGGCGAGGTGCTCGGCCTGGTGGGGCTGACCGAGCGGGAGAGCAGGCGGAGGGTCGGCGGTTACTCACTCGGCATGCGGCAGCGGCTCGGGATCGCGCACGCGCTCCTCGGCCGTCCCGAGGTGCTCGTCCTGGACGAGCCCGTCAACGGTCTCGATCCCCAGGGCATCCACTGGATGCGTCACCTGCTGCGCGACCTCGCCGGCGCCGGGTGCGCGGTGCTGCTCAGCTCACACCTGCTGCACGAGGTGGAGCAGGTGGCGGACCACATCGTCGTGATCGGCCGGGGCCGCGTGCTCGCCCAGGGCACGGCCGCAGAACTCGGCCGGGGCGGCGGCCTCGAACGGACCTTCCTCGAACTGACCGCGAACACCGCCCGCACGGCGCCCCCCAAGTGACGCACGGCCCGGTTACGGAGGACCACAGGATGACCACCCGCACGCACCGTCCCGAAGGCCCGCACGCCACGGCCGCGGAGGACGGCACGACGACCGAGGACCTGCCCATCCCCTTTCGCAGGCTGCTGCGGGCCGAGACCCGCAAGCTCGCCGACACCCGCAGCGGAAAGGTCATCGCGGTGCTCCTGGTCGCGCTGGTGGTCGCGTCCGTCGCCGCACGCGCCACCGTGGCCGGCCCGGAACCGCAGAGGCTGATCTTCACCGCCGGGATAGCCCTCGGCACCCTGCTCCCGGTGCTCGGCATCCTCACGATGACCGGCGAGTGGACGCACCGCACCGCGTTGACCACCTTCGCGCTCGAACCACGGCGTCATCGCGTCATCGCGGCCAAGTGCGTGCCGCCCCTGGCCGCGACCGTGCTGCTCTCGCTGCTGGCCATGCTGGTCGCGGTCCCGGTGACGGCCGTCGCGGCGGGCGTCCGGAACACTCCCCCCGTCTGGGACGTCGATCCCGCCGCGCTGCTCGGCTGGACCGGGGCGAACGTCCTGGTGACCGCGACGGGGCTCGCCCTCGGCGCCCTGCTCCTGAACGCGCCGAGCGCGATCGTGATCTGCCTGACGGCTCCGATGCTCTGGAGCGCGGCCGCCCGGCTCGGCCCGGGCGGCGCGGCCCTCGCCGGATGGCTCGATCTCGGCACCACGTCCGCGCCCCTGATGACCGGCGACCTGACCTGGAGCGACGGCGCGCGGCTCGCGGCGTCGGCCACCCTGTGGATCGTCGTCCCGATGACCGCCGGTCTGATCCGCGTGCTCCGCAAGGAGGTGATCTGACCGGCGGCCTTCCCGCGGCGGCCCGGCCGGCGCCGGTGGCCGTGGCATGGCCGTGGCATGGCGGGGGCGGGGGCGGCATGGCGCGGCGCTGCCGTCAGGGCCCGTCGAAATCGAGACGGAGCCTCGAGACGTAGGCGCCGGGCACCGGGCCTCCACCGGTGACGACCGGAAACTCCGCCGCGTCCTCCTCGTCCTCGTAGCCGTCAGGGCCCCGCTCCCCCGCGCCGATCAGGGACCTGGTCAGCGCCTCGCGCTCGCCCAGCATCTCCTCCAGCGCCCGCCCGACGTACTCGTCCGTGAGCACGGGTGTCCCGTCCCCGGCGCGCAGCGCGGACAGCACGGCCCGGCGCAGCAGTTCCTTGAAGAACGACGCGGTGGCGCCCTCGGTCTTCGCGACGACCGGTTCCAGGTCGGCCTCCAGCCGCAGGTCACGCGCGTACAGGCGCAGCAGGGCGGCCCGGCCGGCCGCGTCGGGCCGGGGAATCTCCACGGCCAGGTCCACCCTGCCCGGACGGTCGGCCAGCGCCCGCTCCAGCACGTCCGCGCGGTTCGTGGTGAGCACGAATGTGATGTCCGCGTCCGCCCCCACGCCGTCCATGGCGTCCAGCAGGGCGAACAGCAGCGGGTTGCCGTCCTCGGTGAAGGAGCGGTCGCGGGCCACCAGGTCCACGTCCTCCAGCACGACGATCGCCGGTTGCAGCCGCCGGGCGAGACCGGCCGCCTGCGCGACGAAGCGGATCGCGGCGCCCGTCATCACGATGACCGTGCAGCCGGTCATCCGGCCCATGAGGTAGCGGACCGTGTGCGTCTTGCCGGTGCCGGGCGGGCCGTGCAGCAGCAGGCCGCGCTTCAGGTGCTGCCCGTGCGCGCGCAGCCGGTCGGCCTGCTCGCCGATGCCGACGATGTGCCGTTCGATCGTGCCGAGCACGCCTTCGGGCAGGATCACCTGCTCGGCGTCGAGGTCCGGCCGGGGCAGGAAGGTGACGAGGTCGTTGCCCCGGTGCTCGCTCCACTGGAACGACAGGACCTGCCCCCGGTAGACGTCGTCGGCGCGCATGAGCCGCTCGACCTCGTCGCGGGTGGCGGTCGCGCTCGCCTGGTCGGGGGCGAGCACGACGAGCCGGCACTCCGGCGCGCCGTGCTCGTGGGGGCCCCGCAGGCTCAGCACGACCGGAACGCCCTCCGGAGACCGGGTCAGGACCAGGCCGAGCGAGACGACCTCCGTGGTCCGGTCGGGTCCGGTCGCCGCCGTCGCGTAGTCGACCGCACCCGGCTCGAACCGCTCCCACCCGCGGGCGGCGCTGACGAGCATGTCGACGAGTTCGGTGTGCTCGCGCCCCTGGCCGGTGACGCCTGCCCACTCGGCGCCGGGGCTGTACGCCGCCAGGTACGCGTCCGTGCCGCGCTGCAGGTTGACGTGTTCCCAGCTGGGGAAGCTCTCGGCGACGTTCACGACGCGCCGCAGGTCGCACCCGAGGTGCCCGGTGACCCGCGCCACGAGCTCGGGAGACTCCCGGCCCTCGTCGATGCTCCGGCGGGCCTCGTTCAGAAGGCCGCTCAGCGCCCGAGCCAGGTTCTCGGCGTCGGTGAGATCCATGCCGTCCACAGTGGCAGGCTTCGCGGCGCTTCGCCCGTGATTATCCTCTCGGTGCCAGGCCGGCGCCCGGAGTCTGGAGGCCTCCGAGAAGCGCGGCCGTACGCTCGGCCTCGGCGGCGAGGAGGTTCTCCGGCACCGGTTCGAAGAGCTCCACGACCGGCCGCCCCTCCTTGGCCTCCCAGACCCCGGCCACCCGGCCCCGGTACACGACGACGGGCGAGATCCATCCGGCCGCGCGGCTCACCCTGGGGCGCACGGCCTTCGGCAGGAGAGGTTCCAGGTCGCGCGGGGCTCCCAGGATGAACTGGTCGAAGCCGGGCAGCAGACGCACCTCCTCGGACGGGGGGCACGCCAGCAGGTCGTCCAGGTGCTCGGCCGGCAGCACGGCGGGCACGCCGTCCACCTCGACCTCCGCGAGTTCGTCGCGCAGCCGGTGGAACCAGCCGCGCAGGACCGCCTTCGGTGTGGTGCCCCGTAAGAGCCACGCGTCGAACATCGCCGGCGTGGCCGGGCCGTGCGCGCCGAGGAACGCGCGGAGCAGGCGCGCTCCCCCCTCGTCCGCCGGCAGCGGCTCACCCCCGCCGTCCGGCAGCCAGCCCGCCGGGGTGGTGAAGGTGACCCTGCCGTCGCGCGGCGGCCCGTAGCAGAGCTCGCCCAGGAAGCTGAGCGGCTTGAGCAGCGCGCCCCAGCCGGACGTGAGCGCCTCCCTCAGGTGCGCCTCCCCCGTCGCGTCGACGACCGCCTCGACGAGTTCCTCCCGCGTCAGCACCCGGCCGGACAGGACACGTGGCACGGCCTCCACGACCGCCTCGATCTCCCGGGCGGACACCCCGTGGCCGCGCTGCCAGGAGCCCTTCTCCCAGAACCGGTGCGTCCCGAGGGCGGCACGGTAGGCGGGGAACTCGTCCGCCGGCAGCAGATGAAGCGTGCCGCGCATCGTCCAGGTCTTGACCAGCGTCCGGTCACGCCACAGCGCGCCGTCGATCTCGCCGGGAACCGGGTTCCGCTGCCGCACGGCGACCGCCAGCGCCGCCGACGAGGCGACCTGCGCCTGCACCCCGCACAGCCGCCGGACGACGGCCACCGCGTCGCCGCCGCTCACGGGCTCGACGTACTGCCGCCTCAGCCTCCAGGCGAGCACCCGCGCCCAGGTCGTCTCAGGAATCACGCCACCCTTCTACACCCTGCGTACGACAGGGCGCCCCGCTCCCGGCCGTACGACCACCGGATCATCGGCGACGGGCGGGTGAGCAGGTCCGGTGGTTCGCGATGACGGAACTACTGCGGCGATGCCTTGATCCCAAAGGGGAAAACTGGGGAGACTTCCTCCGTACGTCGCATCACACCGCATCCGCCCCTTTCATGGCTGTCCGGCCGGCCACGGCCCGGCACACCGTCACGCCGTACCACCGCGAGCCACGAGCGAGCGGCGGGCGGCGCGGCAGCGGGGCCGGCCACCCGGCGACCCGCGTGACAGGAAGGACCATTTCCGCGATGAGTCATGCAGATCAGCGCCTGGGCGTCGTCGCCGAATCGGCGCCGGGTGAGACCCGGGTCGCGGCCACCCCGGCCACCATCCCGCAACTGCTCTCACTCGGCTACGAGGTGATCGTCGAAGCCGGCGCCGGCGAGAGATCGGGCTTCACGGACGACGCGTACGTCCGGGCGGGCGCGCGGATCGGCGGCCGGGAGGAGACGTGGGGCGCCGGCGTCGTGCTGAAGGTGAACGCCCCGACGGAGGAGGAGATCGCGGCGCTGCGCGACGGCGCGACGCTCGTCTCGCTGATCGGCCCGGCGGCGAACCCGGACCTGCTGGACGCGCTCACGCGGCGGCCGGTGACCGTGCTGGCGATGGACGCCGTGCCCCGGATCTCCCGAGCGCAGTCGCTCGACGTGCTGAGCTCGATGGCGAACATCGCCGGGTACCGCGCGGTGATCGAGGCGGCGCACGCGTTCGGGCGGTTCTTCACCGGCCAGGTGACCGCGGCCGGGAAGATCCCCCCGGCGAAGGTCCTCGTGGCGGGGGCGGGCGTGGCCGGGCTGGCGGCGACGGCCACGGCGGTCAGCCTGGGCGCGATCGTGCGGGCCACCGACCCCCGGCCCGAGGTGGCCGAGCAGGTGCGGTCGCTCGGCGCGGAGTTCCTCGACGTCGGGGTCGCCCAGCGGTCGGGCGCGGACGGGTACGCCAGGGAGACCTCGCGGGACTACGACCTGCGCGCCGCCGAGATGTACGCCGAGCAGGCCGCGGACGTGGACATCGTCGTCACCACGGCGCTCATCCCGGGGCGCCCGGCCCCCACGCTGCTCACGGCCGAGCACGTGGCGCTGATGCGCCCGGGCAGCGTCATCGTCGACATGGCCGCCGCGCAGGGCGGGAACGTCGCCGGCACCCGGGCCGGGGAGGTGGTCGTCACCGCCAACGGCGTGACGATCATCGGATACACCGACCTCGCCGGGCGGCTGCCCGCGCAGGCCTCGCAGCTGTACGGCACCAACCTCGTCAACCTGATGAAACTGCTCACGCCGGACAAGGACGGCCACGTGAGGCTGGACTTCGACGATCCCGTGCAGCGGGCGATGACCGTCGTCCGCGACGGCGAGAAGACCTGGCCGCCCCCGCCGATCGCGGTCAGCGCGGCCCCCGCCGCACCGGCCGCGACCGCGGCGCCGCCGCCTCCGGCGCCCGTGGCGACGCCGTCACCCCCGCCGGGCCGGCGACGGCACCTGCTCGTCGCCGCCGTCGCCGCCGCGCTGTTCCTGCTGACCGCCCTCTCGCCGAACGCGCTGATCGAGCACGTCACCGTCTTCGTCCTGTCGATCGTGATCGGCTACTACGTCATCGGGAACGTCCACCACGCACTGCACACGCCGCTGATGTCGATCACCAACGCCGTCTCGGGGATCATCGTCGTCGGCGCGCTGCTGCAGATCGGGCAGGGGGGCGGGGTGGTCACCGCCCTGGCCTTCGTCGCGATCCTGCTGGCGAGCATCAACATCTTCGGCGGCTTCGCCGTGACCCGGCGCATGCTCGGCATGTTCACGAGGAGCTGACCGTGACTCTCACCACCGCCGCGCAGGCCGCCTACATCGTCGCGGCCCTGCTGTTCATCCTCAGCCTCGCCGGCCTGTCCAGGCACGAGACCGCGCGCTCCGGTGTCGTGTCCGGCGTCGCCGGCATGGTCGTCGCCCTCGCCGCCACGGTCGCCCTCGCCGCAGACGGCGGCGACGTCCCTGCGGTCGCCCTGCTCGTGGCCGCGATGGCGATCGGCGCCGCCGTCGGGCTCTGGCGGGCCCGGGTCGTCGAGATGACCGCCATGCCGGAACTAATCGCCATCCTGCACAGCTTCGTCGGCCTCGCCGCCGTCCTGGTGGGATGGAACGGCTTCCTCCAGGTCGAGGAGGGCGGCGCGGCGCGGCCGGAGGCCGCCGGCTCGCTGCTCGGCATCCATCACGCCGAGGTGTCCATCGGGGTGTTCATCGGGGCGCTGACCTTCACCGGGTCGGTCGTCGCGTTCCTCAAGCTGTCGGCCCGGATCGACTCCAGGCCCATGACGCTGCCCGGCAAGAACTACCTGAACCTGGGCGCGCTCGCCGCGTTCGCGGTCCTGACCGTGCTCTTCGTGGCCTCCCCCGGCCTCGGGCTGCTCGTCGCGCTGACCGCCGTGGCGCTGTCGCTGGGCTGGCACCTGGTCGCCTCCATCGGCGGCGGCGACATGCCCGTCGTGGTCTCGATGCTCAACAGCTACTCCGGCTGGGCGGCCGCGGCGTCCGGCTTCCTGCTCGACAACAACCTGCTGATCGTCACCGGCGCACTGGTCGGCTCGTCCGGCGCCTACCTGTCGTACATCATGTGCCAGGCGATGAACCGCTCGTTCCTGTCGGTGATCGCCGGGGGCTTCGGCGTCGAGGCGGGGCACGCCGTCGAGGCCGACTACGGGGAGCACCAGGAGGTCACGGCCGGCGACACCGCCGAGCTGCTGAAGGACGCCAAGTCGGTGATCATCGCCCCCGGGTACGGCATGGCGGTCGCCCAGGCGCAGTATCCCGTGGCCGAGCTCACCCGCAGGCTGCGCGACCGCGGCGTGGAGGTCCGCTTCGGCATCCACCCCGTCGCCGGGCGCCTGCCGGGCCACATGAACGTCCTGCTCGCCGAGGCCAAGGTGCCGTACGACGTCGTGCTGGAGATGGACGAGATCAACGACGACTTCGCCGGGACCTCCGTCGTCCTCGTCATCGGGGCCAACGACACCGTCAACCCGGCGGCCGTCGAGGACCCGGACAGTCCCATCGCCGGCATGCCCGTCCTGCGCGTGTGGGAGGCGGACCGCGTCGTCGTCTTCAAACGGTCGATGGCCACCGGCTACGCGGGCGTGCAGAACCCCTTGTTCTTCCGGGACAACACCCGGATGCTCTTCGGCGACGCGCGGCAGCGCGTCGAGGAGATCGTCGCGGCGCTCTGACCGACGGGTCACCCCGGCCGGTCACCCCAGCCTGCGGAGGAGGTGACCGCGGGCGGCCTCGTCCCCGGGGCCGCCGCGTTCCGCGAGCCGTTCGGCGACGTACCGGCGGTGGGCCTCGTCCACGTTCCCGCCGTACTTGAACTTGCCGTCGATCTTCTGGATCGCGAGCCGCAGGCCGCGGATCCCGGGCAGGGACCTGCGGTGCTCGGCGGGATCGGCGAGCCCGTCGTCGAGCCGGGCGAGCTGGGCGCGGAGGATCTCCGCCTTGCCCTCGGCGTCGTCGACGATCTCCGCGTGGCAGACCAGCTGCACGGCGGCGTAGTACGTGGTCGGGATGCCGAGCCGGGGGTCCTCGCCGCTGTCCGGCAGCACCTTCCACGCGCCCCTGACGTACGCCCAGTCGCCGGCCAGGGAGAGCAGGACCGCGGGGTTCTCCTCGATCGCGGCCCACACGGGGTTGGGCCGGGCCAGGTGGAGCAGGACCGTCGAGGCGTCGGCGAGGAGGAACTGGGTCGGCACGACGACCGGCACGTCGCGACCGCGTCCCGAGGCGATGAGGTGGCCGAACTCGCTCGCCCGGACGAAGGCCAGCGCCTCCTCCTCCGTCGCGGCGTCCCACGGATGGATCAGCATGCTCCCACTCTAGGCGGAGCCCTCGGCCCGCCCCGGGGTGGTGGTCAGCCGGTCCAGGAGCTGTTCATGAAGGAGATGACCATCGGCACCGTGAGCGGCCCGATCACGGTGGCGTAGAGGATGATCACCCATCTGTGCCGGGCGGCCGTACGGCCGACGAGCACCCACAGCGGCCACCACAGCAGCGCTCCCCGGGGCATCGACATGTAGAACGTCGACGTGGTGAGCACGGCCACCTGGAGCCCGACGTAGACGAACTCGGCCCAGCGGCGGGTGACCAGGAGCCAGACGAGCAGCAGCAGCCCCACGATCGCCACCGCGAGCTCCAGGCGGAACATCGGCCCGAACGTGGCGTCGCCGGTCATGTCCCAGGTCGAGCGGAACGACTCCCAGGGCCAGACCATCCTCCGGCCCCAGCCGGCCTCCTGGGCGTGGTTCCAGGCCAGCCAGTCGCCCGTACGGGAGTGCTGGTAGGCGGAGTAGGCGACGATCGGCGCGAACGGCAGCAGCAACCAGGGCGCGTCGCGCCAGCCGGTCCAGCCGTCCCTGCGGATCCTGCTGACGACGAACTCCGTCACGAGCGCCGCGGCCAGGAACAGGCCGGTCACCCGTACGCAGGACGCCCCGGCGGCCAGGGCGCAGGCCACCGGCCAGTTGCGGCGCCGTACGGCCAGCCAGGCGGGCAGCGCGAAGGCGAGGAAGAGCGCCTCGGAGTAGCCGGCGAACAGGAAGACGGCGGGCGGGCACAGCAGCAGGGCCAGCACCGCCCAGCGCCCGGCGCCGACGGGCGCCTCCAGGTCGGCGAGCTTGGCCAGCGCCACCATCGCCACCGCGCCGGCCAGGAACGAGATGATCAGTCCGGCCAGGGTCCAGTCGTGGACCACCAGGTGGACCAGGCGCAGCGCCAGCGGCAGGCCGGGGAAGAAGGCCGGCAGCCCTGGGTCGGGGTCCTGGTTCGGGTCGCCGCCGTAGCCGAACTCCGCGATCTCCCGGAACAGGTCGACGTCCCAGTAGTGCCACCGCTCCAGCAGCGGGGCCCTGTTGGTGCCGGAGACGGCCAGGACGCCGTAGACCGCCATGAGGACGATCCCGGCCCTGGTGCCGACCCACAGCAGCAGCGCGTCCCGGACCGTGGCGTTCCGCTCCGCCGCCTCGGCGGAGGCGCCCTCCGGTGGAGGACTCTCGTCGCCGTGCCCGGGCTCCTCCGCGTCCGGCCCGCGATCCTCCGGGTCCGTCCCGGGCCGCTCCCCGCGCTCCGGGTCGCGGCCGGTCTCCTGGACAGAAGCCGTCACGTGCCGCCCCTCCACTCGCCCCTGCCGGCACCGCCGTGCGTACGCGGTGGCCGTACGTCCTTCCGCCTCCGGCGGAGTCTGCCGCCGGACCGGTCCTGCTCCGCGCGGCCGCGGGCACGCCGGGGGTCCTGCCGCACCGGGGGCCGTACGGGCGAGCGCGGACGCGCCCATGATCGGAGATGATGTCAAGGTCCTGAGCCCGGGCGCCAGTCCGAATCCGTACGAAAGCCACTGTCGACACCCCCCGCGTCCGGCGGCCGTCGCTGACGTCGGGGTTCGCTCCGGCATCGGACGGGACGGCCCGCGCCCGGCCTGAAAATTCCATCGCCGGAGATCGCGAAGACCGCCCTCGTTCACCGCGCGAGGCGGGATCGGCCGGACGACGTGCCGCCGTGCCGGGGCGACCGGGCCGCGTCGGACGGCGGCACAGGTGAAATTTTCATCTAGGCGGCTCGAAGAGGGCCGCACCGGAGCCCTGGTCAAGAACGGGAGAACCCCGGTTGCCGCCTGCGTGCGGTGCGCGTGGAGGCGAGCCGGGATCTTGACACGTCCCACCGCGTCATATTTGCTCCGCTGCACATCGCGGTGACAGGCGCGTGCGCCGTGGCCGGTTTCACGTCCGCGTAAGCCCCCCATGTGCATGGCACAGGAAGATGCGTGATGTTGAGAAGACCGCGCACCAGGGGATGGAGTCCGGGCGGCCTCCCCTCCCGGCCCTCCCCCGACATGCCGTCCGGGCGGGCCCGGTGCCCGTCGGCCGCTGGAGAGGTGCGATGACGCCCGCCCGCCCGGCCGCCCGCCGGAACGCTCGCATCGCCGCCGCTCGCGCGGCCTCGGACGAACGGCAGGATCGGACCCTGCGACGGCAGATCCTGTTCGCGATCGTCGCGGTGGCCTTCGCCGTGCACGCCAACGGGATCGGCAACGGCTTCGTCTACTTCGACGACCCCGAGGGCGTGATCGACAACATCTCCATCCGGGAGTTCAGCGCGGCCAACATCGGCCACTGGTTCACCACTCCGCTCCAGTTCATGTACACACCACTGGTATACGTGTCGTACGCGGTGGACTATCTGTTCGGCCAGGGCGCGGCGGGCGTGTACCACTTCACCAACGTCGTGCTGCACCTGGTCAACGTGGTCCTGGTGTTCCTGCTGATCCGCCGGCTGACCGAGCGCCTCTTCCCGGCCGCTTTCGTGGCGGCGGCGTTCGCGATCCATCCCGTGAACGTCGACTCGGTCGCCTGGATATCCACCCGCAGCAACCTGCTGGCCACGCTTTTCACGCTGGCCGCACTGCTGGCGTACCTGCGTCACCTGGAGTCGGAGCGGTGGCCGCCGCTGGTCTGGTCGTTGCTTCTCTTCGGGCTGGCCGTGCTCTCCAAGTCGACCGCGGTCGTGCTTCCCCTCATGTTGTTCCTCGTCGACTTCTTCCGGGGCCGCCCGCTGTCCCGCCGCGTGCTGTTCGAGAAGATTCCCTTTCTCGCCGTCTCCGCGGCCGCGATTCTCGTCGCGCTGAACGTGCGGGACGACGTGGTCCCGCCGCAGGGGTACACGATCCTCGACCGGTTCCTTCTGGCCTGCTCGGCGGTGGGCAACCATCTGGTGCAGGTGGTCTATCCGCTCCACCTCTCCCTCGCGTACGAGTACCCCCGCAAACCGCTGTCCTGGCTCTTCTTCCTCTGCCCGCTCGCCCTCGTGGCAGCGGCCGCCCTTCTCCTGCTGGTCAAGCCGGCCCGCAGGGTCGTGGTGTTCGGGCTCGGGTTCTTCCTGGCCGGCGTCGCCCCGGCCCAGGCCGTGCTCCTCATCGACGGCTACCACGCGAACAGGTACGCGTACCTGCCCTATCTGGGTCTCTTCCTGGTCGCGGCCTGTTTCGCGGAGAAGGCGCTCTTGCATCGCGACCGCAGGCTGCGGGCCTGCGTCATCGGCGTGATGGCGGTGTTCGTCGCGTTCTTCGCCACGCTGACGGTCGTCCGGAACACCGCCTGGCGGAACACGGAGACCATCATGAGCGACGCCATCGCCAAGGAACCGGGCGTGGCGTTCACGTACAACGCCCGGGGCATCGCCAGGTTCCGCGAGGGCCGGTACGACGGCGCCACCGCCGACTTCGAGCGCACCGTCGAACTCGACCCCGACTTCATGCTCGCGCACCACTACCTGGGCATGACCAGGTATCACAACGGCGACTACTCGGGGGCGCTCGCCGAACTCGACAACGTGGTGTCGCGACTGCCGACCTTCGCCGCCGGCTACAACGAGCGCGGGAAGACCAGGATCGCCCTGCGCGACTACCAGGGGGCGTACGCGGACCTCTCCGCCGCCGTCCAGTACGACTCGCAACTGGCGGAGGCGTACTACCTCCGCGGTGTGGCCGGGACCGAGCTGGGCAACCCGCGGGGAGCCGTATCCGATCTGAACACGGCGATCGGACTGTTTCCCGGATACGCCGACGCCTATCACCAGCGCGGGGTGGCCGAGTCGCGCCTGGGCGACACCCGCGCCGCGTGCGCCGACTGGAACACGGCGGCGTCCCTCGGCAGCACCGCGGGGAACACGGCCATGGCCGAGAACCACTGCGCCGGTTAGCCGGTCAGCCCACAGTGGCCCCGGCGGCGGTTGGCCTCGCCTCCGCCTGGGTAGCAGCGTGGCGCATGACGGAGTATGGAATCCACGCCTCCCACGAGCAGATCCCGCCCGCCGACCTCCTCACCGCGATGATCGCCGCCGAGCGTGCCGGCTTCGACGCCGCCATGTGTTCCGACCACTTCTCCCCCTGGAGCGAACGGCAGGGCGAGTCGGCCTTCGCCTGGTCCTGGCTCGGCGCCGCGCTTCAGGCCACCGGCCTCACCTTCGGCGTCGTGAACGCCCCCGGGCAGCGCTACCACCCGGCGATCGTCGCCCAGGCGATCGGGACCCTCGGCGCGATGTTCCCGGGCCGGTTCTGGGCCGCGCTCGGCAGCGGCGAGTACAGCAACGAGCACATCACCGGCGAGCAGTGGCCGCGCAAGGAGGTCCGCGACGCCCGCCTGCGCGAGTGCGTGGACGTCATCCGCGACCTGCTCGACGGGAAGACGGTCACCCATGACGGCCTGGTGACCGTCGACCGTGCCCGCCTCTGGACCCGCCCGGACACCCCGCCGCCGCTGATCGGCGCGGCGGTGAGCACCGGTACGGCGGCCCGGTGCGCGGAGTGGGCGGACGGCCTGGTCACGGTCAACGCCCCCGAGGACCACCTGCGCGAGATGATCGCGGCGTACCGTGACGCGGGTGGACGCGGACCGGTCTGCCTGCAGGTCCACCTGAGCTGGGCGCCGACCGAGGAGGAGGCGGAGGCGATCGCCCACGACCAGTGGCGCAGCAACGTCTTCGGCCCGCCCGTCTCCTGGGACCTGGAACTGGTGGAGCACTTCGACGTCGTCTCCGAGCACGTCACCGTCGAGCAGGTGCGCGGTGTGGTCAACGTCTCCGCCGACCTCGACCGGCACGTCGACTGGCTGCGCGGCTACGCCGACCTCGGCTTCGACCGCGTCTACCTGCACCATGTGGGCCAGGACCTGCTGCCGTTCATCGACGCCTTCGGCGCCAAGGTCCTGCCCGCACTGCGCTGACGTCGGCCGCGACCCGTCGTACGGCGGGCGGGCCGGGGACGCCGGCGCCCGGCCCGCCCGCCGCTCGTCACTCCTGCCGGGTGCGCCGGATCGCCTCGGCGATCCGCATGACGCGTGCGGGAGACCAGCCATCGGTTGCGCGTTGGCCTGGAAAATAGCTACGAAACCCCCCACACGGGGTGCGAGGCTGGGCGGATGACCCGTACGCATACCGTGGTCCTGGTCGAAGGGCTCAGCGACAAGGCGGCCGTCGAAGCCCTGGCCGGCCGCCGGGGCCGGGACCTCGACGCCGAGGGCATCTCGCTGGTGGCGATGGGTGGCGCCACGAACATCGGGACGTACATCGGCAGGTTCGGCCCTTCCGGGCGCGACCTGCGGCTGGCCGGCCTGTGCGACGCCGGCGAAGTGGGCGCCTTCCAGAGGGCGCTCGAACGTGCCGGCCTCGGGTCCGGTCTCGACCGGAGCGACCTGGAGGCGCTCGGGTTCTTCGTCTGCGTGGCCGACCTGGAGGACGAACTGATCCGCGCCCTCGGCACCGCCGCGGTCGAACGCGTCATCGACGCCGGAGGCGAGCTCGGCTCGTTCCGGACGCTCCAGAAGCAACCCGGGTGGCGCGGGCGCAGCACGCACGACCAGCTACGCCGCTTCATGGGATCAGGCAGCGGCCGCAAGATCCGCTACTCGGGCCCGCTCGTCGCGGCGCTGGACCCCGCTCGCGTCCCCCGCCCACTGGACGCACTGCTGGCCCACCTGTGAGCCGCTGTGCGAGCCAGGGCGTGGGCGGCGCGAATCGCACTCCGCAGTCAGCAGCCGTCCCCCGTCTCGTTGCGCAGCTTGAGAACGTAGGCCGCGGTGAGCGCGACGGCACGGTCGTCGTCATGGGACAGGTCCGCGAGGACGCGTGACGTCGTGGGTCCCGGGATGTCCGCGAGCGCCTGCGCCAGCCGTAGACGTACGGGCGCGTCCTGGGTGCCGTGGGCGATGCGGTCGGCGAGCCCGGTGGCGATCCGATCCGCCAGCGCGGGATCAGCCGCAAGGGCGCTCAGCGCATCGGCCGCGTCGACGTCGTTCGTCCCCTCGACGACCATGTCGGTGAGTGCCGGAACCGCGTCGGCCACTCCACGTGCCCCGAGCGCCAGAGCCGCGCACCCGCGGACCACGGCGTCGGGGCTCGTGAGGGCGTCCCGCAGCAATGTGGTCGCCGCATCGTCCGGAATCTCGGCGATGGACTGGACGGCACGTCGCCGCACCTCGGCCACCGGTGAGCCGAGGCCCTCCGCGAGCAGTCCCAGCGCGCCGTCGCCCGATCGCGCCAGAGCCCATCGAAGGGCTCCGGCGACGTTCGGGTCCGCCTCGCTCAACACGGCCTCGGCCAGGGCTTCCACCGGCACCGCAACCTCGTCGGCCGAGGACAGGGCCGCGCGCTGGCGCTTTCCGGCGCTGTCCGACCCCAGAGCCTGGAGGAGCGCCACGATTCGCAGGACGTCCTCCCAGCCGGAGGGTTCCGCGGCACCGATCCGGCGCAGCCGCGTGAGCAGTTCCGTCTCGGCCGCGATACGTTCTCGCGACTGGCGGATGAGGTCCTCGACGAGCTCCGAGGGCGTGAAGCCGGGATCGTCCAGCGCACGCCCGACCTCACGCAGCGACAGCCCCAACGACCGCAGGCTTTCGACATGGAAGATCCGCCGGATGTCCTCTGCGGAGTACTCCCGATAGCCGGCCTCGGTGCGGCCCGTCGGCCGCACCAGGCCGAGCGACTCGTAATGCCTGAGCATCCGGGCGCTGACCCCGGACCGTCGAGCCACATCCCCGATCAGCACCGCCTGTCACCCCTCCTGGCCGGGCGCGCCGAGGACCGCGACGCGCTTCGCCTCCTCGATCGCGAACTCGAATCCCGCGTCGGGGTCGCGCAGCAGCCGTTCCGTGGCGATCGCGTGCTGACGCACGCGAGGGTCGGGATCCGTCGTCGCGACGCGCAGAATCGGCATGATCACCTCACCGAGCGCGACCAGCGCCCGGCTGAGGCTCAACCGCGTCTCACGCTCGCCGCGTCCGAGCTGTGTCGCCAGCACTCCCGCCAATTCGGACTCCTCGCCTTCGGGCACGAGTACGACCGCCGCTCGCCAGGCGCTCCGCGCCACCTCGTCGTCGCCGTCGGTCAGCAGGCCTCGTGTGATCGCCGGCCACGCCCGCCGATCCCCGATCTTGGACAGCGTGTGCAACGCCTGGCTTCGTGCCTGCACGCGCTCCGAGCGGAGTTCGTCGACGAGCTTTGGAACCGTGATCGATGACGAGTGGCGGGTGAGTGCCCAGGTAAGCATGTCACGCACGTAGAAATCGGGCTCGATCGCGCACCGTTCGACGAGCCTGTCGATGAACCTCGGGTCCGGGGTCGTGCCGGCCGCGAGCACCGCCTGCAGCCGCACCGACGCGCTGCCGTTCTCCAGCCCCTGGAGAGCTCGCATGGTGTTCGTGTCCTCTTCGGGCATGGTCATCGGGACCACCTCCTCGGCCACAGTGAAGGCCCTGCCACTGTGTCAAGGTCAAGCGAGGTCACCGCATGAGATGTCCGAGGCTCTCGGACCGGTCAGCACCGGGGGTTCGGTGCGGGTGCCGGAGGAGGTCGGGGCGGACCGCGCATGAGATGCGCACCACCACTCCCCTCCAGTTTCACTGTATATCAGATCCGCGGACCTCATGAGGCGCAAAAAATTGCTTCATACTGCCCGTTGCGAACCGATCCGACGAGCGATGGAGCAGCGGAAATGCGCTACGTGATGGGTTTCGAGCAAATCGACTCGGCGAATGTCGGGAACGTCGGCGGAAAGGGGGTGCACCTTGGGGAGCTCTCGCGAATCGACGGCGTCCGCGTGCCGGACGGCTTCTGCGTCACGACGGATGCCTTCCAGCGGGTCGTGGCCGAGGTGCCGTCGATCGACGCCCAGCTTGATCTGCTGTCCCGCGTACAACCGGACGACCGCGCGGCGATCCGCGCCCTGAGCGCGGACGTCCGCCGCGTCGTCGAAGACGTCGCGATGCCCGGCGATCTCGTGGCGGCGATCGGCGAATCGCTCGCCCGGCTCGGCGAGCAGGACGCCTACGCGGTACGGTCCAGCGCGACGGCCGAGGACCTGCCGTCCGCGTCCTTCGCCGGCCAGCAGGACTCGTACCTGAACATCGTGGGCCTGGCGGAGATCCTCCGGCACGTCCGGCGGTGCTGGGCCTCGCTGTTCACCGAACGGGCGGTGACCTACCGGCGCCGTAACGGCTTCGACCACCGGAAGGTACGGATGGCCGTGGTCGTACAGCGGATGGTGTTCCCGGACGCGGCCGGGATCCTGTTCACCGCGGACCCCGTGACCTCGAACCGGAAGATCGCCACCGTGGAAGCCGGTTGGGGGCTCGGCGAGGCGCTCGTCTCCGGCCTGGTCTCCGGCGACGTCTACGCGGTGCGCGACGACCAGGTCGTCACCAGAACGATCGCCACCAAGCCGCGGATCGTCCGGGCGTCACCCGGCGGCGGCACCCAGGACGCACCGGTCGAGCCGCAGCGGCAGACGCAGCCGGCTCTGACGGACGCGCAGGTCGTACGTCTGGTGCGGCTGGGCCGGCGGATCGAGGCGTACTTCGGCCGGCCCCAGGACATCGAGTGGTGCCTGGCCGGCGACGAGTTCCACATCGTCCAGAGCCGGCCGATCACCACCCTGTTCCCCGTCCCCGCGACCGACGACCAGGACAACCACCTCTACGTCTCCGTCGGTCACCAGCAGATGATGACCGACGCGATGAAGCCGCTGGGACTGTCCCTGTGGCAGCTGACGACCCCCCGGCCGATGCACGAGGCGGGCGGACGGTTGTTCGTCGACGTCGCCCCCGTCCTGGCGACGTCCGCGGGCCGCGCGAACCTCATCGGGACGCTGGGGAGGTCCGACCCGCTGATCCGGGACGCGCTGCAGACCGTCGTCGACCGCGGCGACTTCCTCCGCCTGATTCCCGACGAGGACGCCGGCCCCGCACCGGCCGGTGACGCGCCCGCTCCGATCGAGACCGATCCGGCCGTCGTCACCGAGCTGATCCGGAACAACCAGACGTCCGTCGCCACCCTGCGTCGCGAGATCCAGGGCCTCTCCGGCCCGGCGCTGCTCGACTTCATCCGCACCGACATCGAAGAGCTGAGGCGCCTTCTGTTCGACCGGCGGGGCTTCCAGGTGATCATGGCGGGGATGGAGGCGGCCTGGTGGCTGAACGACCAGCTCGAGGCATGGCTGGGCGAGAAGAACGCGGCCGACGTGCTCACGCAATCCGTCCCCCACAACGTCACGTCGGAGATGGGGCTGGCGCTCCTCGACGTCGCGGACGCGGTCCGGCCGCACGCGGAGGTCGTGGCGTTCCTGCACCGCGTCGCGGACGAGGGCCGGGAGGGAGACGGCTTCCTGGACGAGCTGGCCGGGCTGCCCGGCGGACGGGAAGCACGTGACGCCATCCGGGGCTACCTCGACGAGTACGGCATGCGCTGCACGGGTGAGATCGACATCACCAGGACGCGCTGGAGCGAGCAACCCGCCACGCTCGTGCCCAGCATCCTCGGCAACGTCAGGAACTTCGAGCCGGGCGCCGGCAAGCGGCGCTTCGAACAAGGACTCCAGGAGTCACTGCGGAAGGAAGAGGAGCTGCTGACGCGGTTGCGCGCCCTGCCCGACGGGGAGCAGAAGGCCGACGAGACCAAGCGGATGATCGACCGCGTCCGCACCTTCGCCGGATACCGCGAGTACCCCAAGTACGGCATGGTCAGCCGCTACTTCGTCTACAAGCAGGCGTTGCTGCGGGAGGCCGATCGCCTCGTCCAGGCCGGCGTCCTGCGGGAGAAGGACGACATCTTCTTCCTCCGGTTCGAGGAGCTGCGTGAGGTCGTGCGCACCGGCGCCGTGGACGCCGAACTCATCCTGGAAAGACGGGAGGCGTTCCGGTCGTACGAGGCGCTCACGCCGCCCCGGGTCCTCACGTCGGACGGCGAGGTCGTCACCGGCCGGTACCTGCGCGACGACGCCCCGCCCGGCGCGCTGGTGGGCCTCCCGGTCTCGGCCGGGACCGTCGAAGGCCGTGCCCGTGTCATCACGGACATGGCGCGGGCCGACCTCGAAGCGGGCGACATCCTGGTCACCACCTACACCGACCCCAGCTGGACCCCCCTGTTCGTCTCCGTCGCCGGACTGGTGACGGAGGTGGGCGGCCTCATGACGCACGGGGCGGTGATCGCGCGAGAGTACGGCCTGCCGGCCGTCGTGGGAGTGGAGCAGGCCACCCGGTTGATCCGCGACGGCCAGCGGATCCGCGTCCGCGGAACCGACGGGTACGTCCAGATCCTCGACTGAACCATCACGCCGAGATGCCAGGGGCTCGTCTCGGGGTAGAGACGAGCAGGGTCTCAGCCGTCGCGTTGCTTGAGGCGGAGCGCTTCCTTGCGGGTCTCGGCCTGGATGGCCCGCTCGCGCTCCAGCCACGGTGGGTTCTCCGCTTTCAGCGCCTCGATCTCAGCGGTGGTGAGCGGTCCGGTGATCCCGCCTCTGATCAGGCCGGAGATGGAGATCCTGAGCTTCGCGGCGATGA
The DNA here is from genome assembly GCF_014161435.1 of Microbispora sp. H10949. Classification (NCBI taxonomy): domain Bacteria; kingdom Bacillati; phylum Actinomycetota; class Actinomycetes; order Streptosporangiales; family Streptosporangiaceae; genus Microbispora; species Microbispora sp. H10949. The sequence continues at coordinate 143,088 of NZ_JABBWZ010000011.1, forward strand.
CCTGCTTGGGGTGCGGGCCGTTGCGGCGCAGTTCGGTGAGCCAAGCGGGTGGCGTCGACTGCAACTCGTTCAGCTCGTCCCTGGAGACGACACCCGCCTGGAACTCGGCGGGAGTGGCCGAGAGGAGAACACCCAGCTTCTTGGCCGCGGTCGCGGGCTTCATCGTCTGGATGGTCTTCGGTCTGGACGAGGTCATGGCGCCAAGCGTAGTCAGTCGGAACGGGTTCCCCTGACATCGATACCCTGGGCAAGTGAATGATGGGGAGACCGGCAGGGTGTTCCGGCTGGCGTACGTGCCCGGGGTGACACCCGCGAAATGGGTCGGCATCTGGACCGAGAGGATGCCCCATGTGCCGGTCGACCTGGTCGCGGTTCCCGCCGCCGAGGTGGTGGACCTCCTGCGGGACGGCGGCGCCGACGCCGGCTTCGTCAGGCTGCCGGTCGACCGGAGCGGGCTCAGCGTGATCCCTCTCTACGTGGAGACCACGGTCGTCGTAGTGCCCAAGGACCACGCGGTGGCCGCCGTCGACGAGGTGGCCACCGCCGACCTGACCGACGACGAGGTGCTCCATCCTCTGGACGACACCATCGAGTGGACGGACCGGCCCGGGCTGCCCGCGTTCACCCGCCCGGCCACGACGGCGGACGCGGTCGAACTGGTGGCGGCCGGCACCGGGCTCCTCCTGGTCCCGCATTCGCTGGCGCGCCTCCACCACCGCAGGGACCTCACGTACCGGCCGGTGCCGGACGCGCCGCAGTCCCAGGTCGCGCTGGCCTGGCCCACGGACGCGACCACCGACCTGGTGGAGGATTTCATCGGCATCGTCCGCGGCCGGACGGTGAACAGCTCGCGGGGTCGTACCCCCGACTCCCAAGCAGCGAAACCGGCACGGCGGCAGGCACAGAAACCCGTACAGAACGGCTCCGGCCGCCGTGCCGTACCGGCCAGCCGTAAAAGAAAGGGCCACCGGCCTCGGTGACCTCGCCCGCGCTTTCCCTGCCGTTCGCGCGAGGCGTGGGTCACGCCGTCATGTCCCCTCACGCAAGGCGTTCGCGCGAGCGGCCTCCGCCTTCTCGCCCAGCAGGTAATGCACGTTCGTGCCCGGCAGAGTGGGCAGCTCCGCCCAGTGGGTGATCGGATCGTCGAATTCCAGCGTTTCATCACGATCCCGGCCGTAGGGCAGGCGGACGACACCATCGGAGTCGACGAAGCAGTCGCGGTACTCACGCCCGTCCTCGGCGAAGTGACGGGTGGTGAAGTACATCGGCCTCACCAGCCAGAATTCCTGCCCGGCGCCCGGATCGCGCTCGTCCGCATCGTCGGACGCGAAACGGCCCGTGATCGCGGCGGCCACGGGCACGCCGTCCCCCGGCAGCCTCTCCCGTGAGTCCACCCACTCCACCTCCGCGCGAATGCCCATCCCGGCTCCGATCTTCTGTCAGGTACGGCCATCCTGGCATTCCCGCCCTTGTCCCGCCCGCTCAGCGCCGGCCTCAGCTCCTACTCACTCGATGTTCGCTGGGGGAAAGCCCTACCGTGATGTGTCGAACCCTCCGTTTATGGGGAGCTGCTGAGGTTGAGTGCGATTCGCAGGCCTTTGTTGCTGGTCCTCTGCCTGCTGCTGGCCGGACCCGCACTCCATGCGTCAGCGGCTGGACCGCCGAAATGGCCGTACGCGTCGAAACCGTGCGAGGAGACGGCCAGAACGCCTGTTCCTCGCTCGTTCGGGCCTCCGGTGGCCCTCGGGGGTGACGGGCACACCAATGTGACGGGGGTGGCCATCGGCCTGCTGGGGTCGCGTCCCGTCGCGGTCAGCGCCGGGGACGAAGGCAGTCTGCGGGTCTGGGACCTTCCGACCCTCGCCCCGATCGGAGAGCCGGTCAAGGTCGGTGGACCGATCAGGGCGATCACTACGAGTTCGTTTCCGGAACACCCACTGACGCTGTTCGTCAAGGTGGGCCGTTCAGAAAAGACGATCATCGTACGACGGTTCCAGGGGCAGCCGCTCAGAGGGACCAGCGGGGACGCCGAAGGTGCCGCGATCGGCCGCCTGAACGGTCGCACCGTGAAGGTCACCGCTGGTGACGAGCTCCACGTGGTCGACGCGGGGACCGGGCGGGAGATCGGGCCGCGCATCCTGCTGGGAGAGGACAACGGAGTCAACGCGCTCGAACTCGTCACTCTGCACGGCAGACTCACCGCTGTGGTCAACGACAACGGCGGTGACGAGAACGAACCGGGACCGGATCCCCTTCGTTTCGTGGACCTGGCCAGCGGTAGACGACTCGTGGGAATCGACGGTGATTTCACCACCGTGCGAAACGCGAGGGTGAACGGGAAGACCGTACTTCTGACCGTCAACCGGCCCGCGGGCAGCATCTCCATATGGGACCCCGTCTCGCGCAAGCAGATCGGGCTCCTGCCCGGCAATCCACCGGCACCCAGTGCTCTGGGCGGCGAATCCTACGGATTTTCGCGGCCGGCCTTCATCGAGGTCTCACTGGCCGTGGGAGAACTGGCCGGCCGGCCGATCGCGATCACCGGAGGCGGTGACAACACCGTCCGGCTCTGGGACCTCGGCACCGCCCGGCAGCTTGCCGCGACCGTTCCGCCCGGTCACACCGACTCCATTCTGGCGATCGCGGTCAGCGAGTCGGCCGGCCGACCGGTGGCGATCACCCAGGGCTGGGACGGCCAGACGATCCAATGGGATCTCGCCACGGGTCGGAGGGTCGCCGCTCCACCGCCAGACACCTACGGCTCCCTCGAAGACATCCCGGCCGATCGCCTGCGTGATCGCACTGTCGTCGCGGACCGAGCGGGAGGCGGACGATTCCGGGATCTCGTCGCCTCCAGCCTGGAGGAGGCCCTCCGCACCAGGGACGAAAGGACAGCGCCGTGGGTCACCCAGGTCGGTGATCGCACCGTGCTGTTCGGCAGGGATGGAGCCAGAGCATGGATCAAGGACCTCGCCACGGGTGCGGGAATCGGAGCCCCGGTGAAGATCGGTGCCACTACTCCGCTACAGCTCACGACTCTGGCCGAAATCGACGGCAGGCCGGTTCTCCTCGTCAGCCTGAAGGGAACGACCCGCATTCTGGACTTCCAGAGCGGCCACCTCCTCGGCGAGGTGAGCGGGGTCAGCTCCAGTGAATCCCCGATCGCGGTGGCCCGCGTACGCTGTACGACCGGTGTCCTCACCAGACGCAGCGGTCGCCTCTATTTCTGGGATCTGCGGACCGGTCGCAGACTGACACCCACTCTCCGGGGGCATGGCACACGCGTCCTCCAAATCCTGACTGGACGGCTCGGCGACATCCCGATCGCGGTGACCGCCGCCCTGGGCGGCGAAATCCGTGTGTGGAACCTGCTCGACGGACGGCAGATCGGCGATCCGCTAAGGGCTCACAACCGGTTGGTCGTCATGGCGCTCGGCTACGTCAACGGGCACACCGTCGTGCTTGCCGGGGGAAAAGCCGAGAAGGTCTTGATGTGGGATCTCGGTCGGTAGGCATGCGACCAGGAGGCATCTGAATCATCCGCGCTGCCGCCGACCCGTCAACATCTGGCGCCCGGCCTGGCGGAAGCGCGACGCCTAGACCGCCGTCGCGCCCATCTCGTCGGCCACCTGCCCAGGGTTCAAACCCAATCAGGTCCAAGTATTGGGCGTAGCCCGGCCCAAATGAGGTCGGTGAGGACCGTCAGAGCGACTGAGCTCGCTCGGCCGGGCAGCCGCATGAGAGGCGAAGTGCCGTAACAGGAGCCCCAGGTTGCTGGTATGGCCCCTCTTTTGCACTGCTTGCCATCGCTCGTAGACAGAAACGTCAGGCAATTCACGGGCTGCACAAAACCGGATGCTCAGATCGCAATACCCTACCTACTCTGCATGCGATTCCTGGACCTTGACGACGTATCCGACACCACAAGATCGAGGGCGGGGAGGAACCGCGGGTTCTCGCGCGGGTGACGTTGCCGGCCGACGCGTCACTCACCCTCCGTTTCAGCCTTGATGGGAGCGGCCGATACCTGCTCTACGTGCACCGATGGCGGGGCTTTCGAGTCGATCTTGCCGATGGTTCGACCACGCCGATGCCGATCAAGACCGATGAGCACCCCGGCGAGGGCGACTCCCCGAACGCCGCCTGGTGATGACCCCATCCGAGAGCCATCGCGCGGGCAGCGGTCGACGCGGTCGCCAAGCAGCTCACCGCGACCTGGCATGCGTGGGCCACAACAGCGTGCGCACCGCGATGTTCTGCCAGCACCGCAAGGCGGAGGCAGACCACAAGATCGCGCAAGTCCTACCGGCCGAGGCGAGTGGTCACTGACGTTTTCTCAGTGCAGATCACTTCCAAGTTGCATTGAGGACGAGTGCGGCGCGGGCGATGTCGCCGATCCGGCTCGGGCTGAGAGTGAGGTGTTTGAGTGCGGGGAGCGGACAGGAACTGCACATTGCCTCCAAACGCCTTGTGTTTCTGGCTGAACCACAGGTCGTTACCGTTGTCGCGGACGCCCGCCAGGCAGTCGGAGGCGATGAGGGTGCCGTCCAGGATGACGTGTGTCATGCCTTCCCGCCGGCAGTGGTCGAGCACGTCGTGCAGGTCCGGGGCCTTCTCGGCGAGGATGCTGATGCCTTCGTGCAGGTAGCGCTCACGAGCACTTCACAGCCCCCGCGAAGATCATTTCGCTGAGAAACCTCACTAGCTCGCCCGGAAAGGCTCAATCCGCGCGGTCGTAGGCTTCCTGCGACGCTGACACGTCGCCGAGGTGTGCGATCGACCACTCCTCCAGCGCGCGCAGGGGCTCGCGCAGGGAGCGGCCCGCCTCGGTAAGTGCGTACTCGACGCGGACAGGAACTTCGGGGTAGACGGTGCGGCGCACGATCCCGTCCCGTTCGAGGCCGCGGAGAGTCTGGGTGAGCATCTTCTGCGAGATTCCCTCAATGCGTCGGCGCAACTCTGAGAAGCGGGCGCTGCCGTCCCAGAGGGCACCCACGATGAGCACCGTCCAACGGTCGCCGATGCGATCCAGGATGTGGCGGGTCGGACAGTCCGCGCGGTAGGGGCTACCGCGGAGCACCGACTCGCCCTGGGTGGTTACCACAAGGTGCCTTCTTCCGATAGGAGAGCTGCACTCATACGGTAATCGCAGAGCGTCGTCCGACGCCATCCGACCCATGGAAAGGCACCTCGTGTCTCGCATCACCGTCATCGGCGGCACCGGCTATGCCGGTTCTGCGATCGTCGCGGAGGCCGCCGCTCGCGGTCATCAGGTCACCGCACTGAGCCGCTCGCTCCCCGACGCGCCGATCCCGAACGTGACCTATGCCCAAGGTGACGCCACCGACGAAGCAACGCTCTCGGCAGCCATTGAGGGTGCGGATGTCTTGGTGGCCGCACTCGCCCCACGCGGCCCGCTGGCCGGTATCTTCCGCGACGTCTACCGCACCCTCGCGCGTCTGGCAGATGGCGCAGGCGTACCCCTGTACGTCGTCGGCGGCTACTCGTCGCTGCGCCCTGCGCCCGGGGCGGCTCGCTTCGTAACCGACCTCAGCGACATCCCGGCAGAGCTTCATGACGAGATCCGCGCCGGGGCGGCGCTCATCATCGAGGACCTCCCAGCTACGCCCGCGACACTCGACTGGGTCTTTGTGAGCCCCGCGCTCAGGTTCGGCGCACATGTGCCCGGCGAACGACTCGGCCATTATCGGCTCGGCGACGACGTCGCAGTTCAGCCCGAGGACGGCGGCGCGATCTCCGCCGGCGACTACGCCCTCGGGTTCGTCGATCTGATCGAGAAAGGCGACCACCACAGGGCACAGGTCAACATCAGCTACTGATTTCCGGGCGAGGTGGTGGTCACCTTCCGGTGTCCTAGACGGCATACGGGTACGGCAACTGGCCACGGATAACGGTCACTCACATCCTGGACGGCCTGGACCTGCGCGAGCAGATGCGCCCAGGTTCCGCCAGCTGACCAGCGGCGATGCCGCTTGTACACCGTCAGCCACGGCCCGAAGCGTTCTGGCAGGTCCCGCCATGGCACTGCGGTCCGCGTCCGATACAGCACGCCGTTGATGACCTTGCGGTGATCACTCCACCTGCCACCGCGTGTTCCCGCGGGTGGAAGCAACGGCTTCAGCCGCTCCCACTCCGCGTTGGTCAAGTCCCCTCGGCCTCCCACACCCACCAGGGTGGGAGCCACACCGTGATCACATCAGGAGATCCGAGAAACAGGACCTAGCGGGCCAGGCGGTCCAGCAGCTCGCCGAGCAGCGCGCGTTCGCCAGGGGTGAGGTCGCCCGGGTCGTTGCCGACCAGCGCACGCAACGTCAGTGCGGCGCTCGCACGGGTCGCGGGGGCGTCGGCGGAGGGAGTGTGCAGGACTCCGGCCAGCGCGGCCTCGCGGACGCGTCCGGACAGCCTGAAGTCCGGCTCCGGCTGGCTGATCAAGGTGAGCGTGATGCCGACGTTGGCGGCAAGCACCTGTTCGGCGGCATCGTCTGCTGGCACCTTGAGCAGGCCCTGGGCGGCGGCGGCGGTCAACCGCTCGCGCAACGCGGCGTGCGCTGGAGCGGTGACGGCGCAGGGCTTTCCCGGCTCGGCGCGGCCGTAAAGCAACCCGTAGAACGACGGGTGCTCCAGCCCGAACCGCACGTGCCTGTCCCAGCCCTCGCGCAGGTCGTCCAGCGGGTCGCCAGAGCTCTCGACCGCGGTGTACTGGGTGAAGCCGTGGTTCAGCACAGCGTCGATCAGGCCCTGCTTGCTGCCGAAGTGGTGGTACAGCGTCGGGGCCTGCACCCCGGCGCGTTCGCACACCGCCCTCGTGGACACCGTGCCGCCGCTCTCCAGCAATTCCGCCGCGACGAGCAGGAGTCGATCCCGTGCGTTCTGCATGCTTGCTACAGTAGCCCATATAGCGCTACATTGCTTGGTATAGCGATAGGAGAAGCCCATGAGGACTTGGTTCGTCACTGGCGGGACACCCGGAGGGTTCGGCCTGGTCTATGCCGAGGCTGCACTGAGACAGGGCGATCAGGTGGTGGTGACAGCACGTCGGCCATCTGAACTGCAGGAATGGGCTGAACCGCACGGCGACCGTGTGCTGATTCTCCAGCTCGATGTCACCGATGCCGAGCAGGTGCGTGCGGCGGTCAAGACGGCAGAGGAGCGGTTTGGCGGGATCGACGTGCTCGTCAACAACGCGGGCCGTGGCTGGTTCGGCTCGGTCGAGGGGGCCCCCGACGAGACGATCCGCCGCACGTTCGACCTCAACCTATTCGCCGTGGTCGAGGTGATACGCGCGGTCCTGCCTGGTATGCGGGCACGCGGCGACGGCTGGATCGTGAACATGTCATCGGTGGCAGGCCTCGTCGGCGCACAGGGGTTCGGCTACTACTCAGCGGCGAAGTTCGCGCTCGAAGGACTGTCGGAGACACTGCGCCATGAAGTTGAGCCGTTCGGTGTGCGCGTGCTCGTCGTAGAGCCGGGAGCGTTCCGAACCAAGGCTTTCGCCGGCTTCCAAAACGAGCCCGTCAACGAGACCGTCGATGCCTACGTGCCGCTGGTCGAGGGCGTCAAGGCGGCGTTCGTGGAACATAACGGCAAGCAAGAGGGTGACCCCGAACGCGGAGTGCAGGCCGTGATCAGCGCGATGAACGCACCCGTTCCGCCGCAACGGATCGTGCTCGGCAACTCTGGCTACGACGTCGTTGTTGCGATGCACGAGAACGCACTCGCGGAGCTGCGCGCGAACGAAAAGCTCTCGCGCGGTGCGGACTTCTAAGCCTGTTGCCGGAACGTGAGGAGCCTCGTCGGGGTGGATTGAGTTACCACACACAACCGACCCGACGAATCCTTCGTCAGTATGCGCCCCGCGCATGTCTATGCCGACTTGACCCCTGCTCGACACCTCGAGCTGGTCACCGCGCTGCACGGCCTGTGGTGGATCGCCGTCCGCATCGTCATCGTGCTGCTGAGGTGCTGCAGGAACGTACCAGGACGCGCCCGCGTCCTGTCACCCGAGAAGACCGGAGAGCAGAAATGGACGACATCACCCTTCCCAAGGCTGTCGAGAACTTCATCGCGGCCACCAACGCGCACGACGCGAACGCGCTGGCCGCGGTCTTCGCCGACGGGGCCACCGTGCGCGATGACGGGACGACCTACGTCGGCGAGGCCGAGATCCGCGAGTGGATCCAGGGGCACCTGATCAACCCCAAGATCGTGATCACGCCGACCTCGTTCGCGGGCGACCGTCTGGTGGCCTCCGGGGACGGTGAGTTCCCCGGCGGGCCTCTGTCCTTCGCGTTCGTGTTCGGCATCAAGGACGACCAGGTCACCGACCTCGCGATCGACCCCGTCTGACTCATCACAGGCCGGGGTGGCCTGAGGGCTGCCCGGCCATGAACAGGGGACCAGCCATGGGCACCATGGACGAACTGATCAACCCGACAGTGGTGACGCAACTAAGGCCTGGCTGACAAATGATCACGGTGGATGCGGCTAGACAATCGCTCGTGGTGCGACGAGGCGAGCTGACCGACAAGGCCTGGCAACGGATCGAGCCCCTGCTGCCCGAGACGGACGGCAGGGGACGGCCCTGGTGTGATCACCGCGAGGTTATCAACGGGATCTTGTCGCGGTTGCGGAGCGGATCGCCCGGGCGCACCTTCCGTACATTTCAAGGCGGCCCGAAGACGGGCCGCACGCGCCGCCGTCACGGCAACGCCGTCGCCTCCCGCTGGCGCTCCCGGCGGCCGGCCTCGGCCAAGACCCCGAACGCCCCTGGGGCACACCCGCCGCCATCCGCCGTTCCGATGTCGATCAACCCCGACACCTACGTCGGAGGCCGGTCAGCTCTTTATTCCTGTCTCCGGTTCGAGGAGAACATCGACAGAAACTCCTTCGCCACTTCCAGCGGATCTTTGTAGTGCGGGTTGAGCAGCACGAAGAGAGTGGTCACCACCCATGCGACCGCAACCACTGTGGCGCCGTCACGGTAGGCATCCCACCAGGCGGGCATCGGCATCCGGCCGGCCGCCCACACGGCCGCCGGGACCAGCAGTCCCACACACACGAGGCGGAGAGTGCGGACCAGGAAATTGAGCACTCCCCTCGTCGTCACGTGTGGTTCGTTCTTCGGCAGCGGGAGGTCCCCATAGTCGGCATATATGATCACGAGGGCCAGTTTCCTTAGGTTCTCCTGGAGCACTGCCCTGGTGGCGCCGGTGGCGAGGATGGCGTCAAGTTCGTACTCCCGCACCGCCTGCGCCGCCAGCCTGCACCGCGACCTGAGCATGTCGTGACCGGCCCGGCGGGAGGAAGGCAGGACAGCGGGGAGGTGCAGGCGGATCAGATGGGAGATTCGACCGAAAATCTGGGACAGATATTTTCGCTCGTCCGGTCCCCGATGGGGTGTCGCGGACATCGTCTCCAGTGCCCATAGGATCTGCCGCAACGCGATGGCCTCGGGCCATCTGCGGTTTATCAGGATCTCCGCCATCAGTTGCAGGGGGACGCCGACCAGCACCACGAGCAGCATCGAGATATAGTAGGAGGCGGAGGTTATTCCCGCCTCCATCCACGGGAACGGTCGCGACGCGATAGAGACTACACCGCCTGATAAGGCCAGGCCTATCGCCAGAAGCATCAGGCCTATAAAGGTAACGAATATGAGTGAGATCAGATACATCGCCAGATGCTTGAACGTGCGCACGAGGCCCGCGAACTCTACGGCTCCCGGGATAACGGCCGCGATGTAGAGACAGCTGAATGACCCTATGAATCCAAGGTCGAAGACTCGGATGCCGACTACGAAAGGCACCGCGAGGACAATCGCCATACACGGGGTTATCACGATCGCGAACGCGCGGGACTTGGCCCGTTCGCTGGCTCCATATTGCCTCGCGAGTTCGGTGAACCTGGCGAGCCCGTCCCCGGCGAGGGCAGCCTGATCGTCCAGGACCAAGCGGCGCGACCGATAGAACGCCATCACCGCGTTCCTGTATGCAGGGGAACGCCGACGCGGACGGATCGGTCTGTCAGGCAATGTCCGTGCAAACCTCATCGCGCGCATGGCCAGGTGCAAGACTCTGGCTACGGGCACCTCCAGGTCCCTCTGCCAGGTATCTGACGCCTGGCTCGCCCACTGGCGGATCGCGTCTGTGACATTTATCGGTCCCGTGGGCTCGGGACGACCGCCGTGGCCGGCCGCGCCGCAAGATGAACCGGCGGCCCCACGGTCGGCTGGGAGACCGCCACCTGCTTGGGCTGAGCGATCAGCCGGCGCAGTCCCTCGGGTGGTGGGTGCTTTCTCCGACATAGCCGAATGGTCGCAGAGACCTGGCCCCGAGTTCCGGCTGTTCGACGTCTCCGGTGGGGCCTCGGCAGGGCGGACCACCACCCCTGGTGGGGCGAGGCCGGCAACCGGTATGAGGCCGGGATGGCGCTTAGGCGCGCCGCGCGGGGAGAGTGACTACCTCGACCGAATCGGCCAGCTCCACATGAGTGGCGACCTCCCGCACGCTTCGGCAGTACGCGATGTGATAGCCGAGGTGCCGGACGCGGTACCGGGCGAGGCCGTTCAGGGTAACGACCTCTACCTCCCAGCCGTCCACGCCGACCCACCGCATAGGGCTGATCGTAGAAACAAGCAGGTCAACGGCAGTTAAAGTGCCGGCCAGTTCGCGGTGAGGCGATGCGGCTCGATTGTGGCTACGCTGCACTGACCGTTCTCCGTTCCAGCCGCCTAGAGGCTCTCCTCGGTGGGGCGTTGATCACGACGGGTGAGTTGGCATTTCAGCACCTCGCGCTACTCGTGGCCGGGCAGATCCCTGAAGCGGAAGACCTGGACTATAAACGGGACTTGTACGAGGGGAACGACAAAGGCAAGAAGAGCCTGTGCGGTGACGTCGCCGCGCTCGCCAACACACGTGGAGGTGTCCTCATTGTGGGCGCCGACGAGGACGATCAGGGCCGTGCCGCTGATCTACCGGGAGTGTCCCTGTCGGATGACGAAGTGACACGGATGACCTCCACGCTCGTCTCTGGCCTTGCGCCCCGGCCACGCTTCGAGATCATCCCTGTGGAGAACCCCAACCAGCCAGGGGCGGGTTGTTACGTCATCGCTGTCGCCGCAGGTCCCCAGTTCCCGTATGGCGTTCTGATCAACGAGGGCTACCGTTACCCCCGCCGCACCGGCACGACGACCGGCTACATGGCCGAGCCCGAGATCGAGACTGCGTACCGGCGCCGCGACGCTGCCCGCAGGGAGCAAGAAGACCGCTGCGCGCAGATCGAGAACCTTATCCGTGACCGGCTCAGCGACGACGACACATGGGTCATCGTTTCGCTCGTCCCGGATCAGCCAGGTGAACTCGTCATCGACGCGCCGACCTTCTCGGCGTTCAGGGCAGCCCGCCAGGGAACCAGACCGCTCATCGGGTATCCGTACGCCTGGCAGCGGGTGAGGCTCGGGCATCGCCGTTTCCTGCTGGATGCCTCGTTTAGAGAAGGGCGGACCGCTCACAACCTGGCTGCCGATCTACATACGGATGGTGCTGGTGTCATAGCGGTGGCTGTATCACTCTTCCATCACAACCCTGATACAGGACCTCTCCGAATCAGCGATGAAGGGTTGGTCGTCGCGATCCTGGCCGGCCTACGCTTCCTCGGCAACCACGCGCGCGAAACCGCCGGAGCTTCGGGCGCTGCAGCGCTGCAGGTTTCCATGGCGGGCCCGCTTGGACGAGAGTGGGCGCTCTACCACGACCGCAACCACGGGTTCCCAGGTGCGCTCAGCGAGTCTGTCAATCAGATCGACATTCGGCTGGCTCAGGCAGCGGCGCCACTTGACTCCCTCCAAGATGGCCAGGGCCTGGTTGCCGCCGCGGCGCTTCTGTCGGCCGAGATCTTTCAGGGGTTTGGAGTTCCGGAGGCCTACCAGATCACCTACGCCGGCCAGGTTCGCCGTCGCTACTGGTCTCGGCAGCCTTTCGGCAACCTAATGACGGCTTGGGCCGAAGAGGCTGGTGTCGAGATATCCGACGAGCAGGCTGGCTAGGGGGTCTCCTCGCCTGCGTCTACATCGCCCGCCCCGGCGGCTCCTAGTCCGAGTTCTGGAATATAGCGGTACAGCGTCGCCCGGGACACCCCGAGAAGCTTCGCGATGCTTGACTCGGTCTCCTCGGGATGGGTCAGCAGCCGCCGGGCCCGAGCGAGCTCATTTTATTCGACTCGCCTGATTGCTTTGATATTTTCGGCAGTTGCGAGAATTAAATCACGGATCAAGAGCAAGGCCCCTTCGCACATCCGAATCACTTCTTCCAAGGAACGTGGTTTACGTTCCGGCATCGCACGAGGAATGTCGGGTGGAAGTAGATCAAGACGGTGCGCCACTTCGTTTCATACGACGAGAAGGCCAAGGCCTGGCGCCGGTCACCGAGGCGGGATGGGATCACAGCGAGTTCGCCCTCTACGTCTGGCGTTCCGTGAGAAAGAAGGGCGACACCAAGACTCCGAAGTCCCGTCGCAGCCTGGCCCTGCCCAAGCGCTGCGTTGAGGCGTTGAAGGCACTGAAGTCGGCTCAGGACGACGAGCGCGAGCTGGTGTTCTCGACCGAAAGCGGCTCGCCCGTGTCGGCGCACAACATGCGCCGCGACTTCCGGAAGGTGCTCGACAGCGCCGGCCTGACGGGGAAGGAGTGGGCGCCCAGGGAGCTGCGGCACAGCTTCGTGTCGCTGCTCTCCGACCACGACATCGCGCTCGAAGACATCTCGCGCCTGGTGGGGCACTCCAACACGGTGGTCACGGAGACCGTCTACCGTCACCAGATCAGACCCGTGATCCAGGAGGGCGCGACCGCGATGGACGCCATCTTCCCGCTTGCCGAGCGGGAGTCTTAGTCAAGCAGTTTGACAAGCGGGCCCCGTCTCCGATTTTGGGGACGGGCCGTTTTCGCTGGTGGGCGGTACTGGGTTCGAACCAGTGACCCCTCGCTTGTAAGGCGAGTGCTCTACCGCTGAGCTAACCGCCCGGACCGGTCTACACCTTACGACACGGACCCGCCTCTGAGCACATCGATAGGCCAGTCCGCGCCCACGTCATGTTCCCCCGCCGCCTGCCAGCCAAGCAGGGCCGCGCCGAGCATGCCCGCCCGGGTGCCGAGGGCGGCCGGGCGCAGGGGCGGAGGCTCCTGGAAGGTCAGTCGTCCCGCCAGCCGTTCCCGCAGCGGGTCGAGCAGCGCCGCGCCGGCCTCCGAGAGGCCGCCGCCGAGGACGATCAACGCGGGGTCGAGCAGCAGCACGTACGACGCGAGGGCGATGGCCAGGGCCTCGATCGCCTCGCCGAACACCTCGGCGGCGGCCGCGTCCCCCGCGACCGCGAGTTCCACCACCTCCTTGGCGGTCGCCGTACGGCCGGAACGGGCCGTGAAGCGGCGGGCCAGGGCCGAGGCGGAGGCGTAGGTCTCCAGGCAGCCGATCTGCCCGCAGGCGCACTTCTCCCCGGCGGGCCAGACGGGCGCGTGCCCGATCTCGCCGCCCCAGCCGCGCGCCCCGCCGTACGGCTCGCCGCGCAGCACCACCGCTCCGGCGATGCCGGTGCCGATGGGCAGGAACAGGAAGTCGGCGACGCCGCGCCCCGCGCCGAACACGCTCTCGGCCAGCCCTCCCGTACGGACGTCGTGTCCGAGCCGCACGGGCACGCCGGAGGGCACGAACGCCTCGGCCGGCACGTCCCGCCAGCCGATGTTGGCCGAGTAGACCGCGGTGGCGGAGGTGACGATGCCGGGGACGGCGAGACCGACCCCGGCGGGGGGACCCGCGTACCGCGACCGCCCGAGTCCGGCGATCTCGCCGACGTAGGCGCGCACCGCCTCGACCACCGCCTCCGGGCCGTTCTCCCGGCCTGTGGGACGACCGGCGAGGACGGTGACCTCGCCGGTCCGGGTGACGAGCCCGCCCTTCATCGAGGTGCCGCCCACGTCGAGCGCGACCACGTACGTCACGGGCGGATGTGTCACGGGCGCCCGAGCACGCGGCTGAGCGCGGCCTCCACCTCCGCCGCCAGGCCGGACGGGCCCGGAGACCCGGTAGCTCCCGGCGGGCCGGAGGAGCCGGCGGCGACGAGGGGCTCACCCGCGCGGGCGAGCCGTATCTCTCCGCAGGAGCGGCACTCGATCTCTCCCAGGCGGCAGATCAACGCGATCGAGCCGCACGAGGCGCACGTGTCGAGGTCGAGGTCGTGCACACGCTGGCAGTCCGGGCAGACGAGGACCTGCGCCTCGCGGCGTACGGCGCGCTTCCAGGGGCTGGCGCCGCGGACGGGGTCGATCTGCCGGGCCCCGCACCTGTAGCAGGGCATCGTGGCCTCCAATGGGGCGAGTTGGGGGGGACGGAACCGTATATGTCAATGCCCGGAGTCAGGCGATGAAACGATCAGACTGCCGCGAGCGCCTTGCGATACTCGTCGAGGTCGCGTGCGGAGCCGATCGGGTTGACGACCTTCCAGCGCACGACGCCCTCGGCGTCGATGACGAACGTGCCCCTGAGGGCGAGCCCCCTGTCCTCATCGAGGACACCGTACGCCCGTGCGACCTCACCATGGGGCCAGAAATCCGACAACAGAGGAAACGTGAAATTTTCCTGGTCGGCCCAGGCGCGCTGGGTGAACATCGAATCGACCGAGACCGCCAGCACCTGGACGTCCGCGGGCAGGGAGCCGGCGAATCCGTCGCGGATCGCCGCGAGCTCGCCGTGGCAGACGGGGCTGAACGACAGGGGGTAGAAGACGAGCACCACTCGCCTGCCCCGCAGGTCGGAGAGCCGTACGGGGACGCCGTGCTGGTCCTTCAGCGCGAAGTCCGGAGCCCGCTGCCCGACCTCAACCGTCATGAGCAGTCCCTCCCAGGTGTCCGCCCATCAGCCTGCCGTACGGCATCCCCGAACCGTACGGCAGGGCGACGCTCAGCGGCGGGCCTTCGGGGCGACGAGCCTCGTGCCCGACCAGTCCCTCGCGGCGCTCACGCTGCTCGTCTGGGAAAGCCCGGCGGTCGCCGCGTCCTCACCGATGTCGCTGGGCTCCACGTGGCCGTCGCGCCCCGCCTTCGGGGTGAGCAGCCAGATCTGGCCGCCGTCGGCGAGTGCCGTCATCGCGTCGCTCAGGGCGTCGAAGAGGTCTCCGTCCCCGTCGCGCCACCACAGCAGCACGACGTCGACGACGTCCTCGTAGTCCTCGTCCACCAGCTCGTTGCCGGTCAGGTCCTCGATGGACTGGCGCAGCGCCTCGTCGCAGTCCTCGTCCCAGCCGACCTCCTGCACCACCTGACCGGCTTTGAGGCCGAGTCTTTCGGCCAGGCCGCGCTCGCCTTGCGCCTGACCCGCGGTCGCGCTCACGTTCATCCCTCCTGCTTGGGGTGACCCCGCCCATGTCTGCGGTTGTCGCGGCTCATTGAGAGCCATGCTTCGGCACAGTCCACACGCTGCGACCGGTCGTCGTCAACGGTCGCCACGACGGGTGACCCGCACCGTTATCTCTTAATCGGTCAAAAACGACAAACGGACCCGCCTGTCGGGGTTGTCGACGTTGAGGTCGACCAGGGCGACCGACTGCCAGGTCCCCAGCGCGAGACGGCCCCCCAGGACGGGAACCGTGGCGTACGGCGGAATGAGTGCGGGCATGACATGCGACCTTCCATGCCCCCGGGAGCCGTGGGCATGCCGCCACCGGTCGTCCGCTGGGAGCAGGTCGCCGAGCGCGGCCAGCAGATCCTCGTCGCTGCCGGAGCCGAGCTCCAGCAGCGCCACGCCCGCGGTCGCGTGCGGGACGAAGACGTGCAGCAGCCCGTCTCCCCCGCAGTCGCGGACGAAGCCGGCGCACTCCTGTGTGATGTCGTGTACGCGCTCCCGCGCGCCCGTCCGCACCTCGATCACCGTCGATTTCACACCGTGATATTACGATCCACGCTGAGCTGCGACGACGACGGCGTCCGGCCCGGGGAAGACGAGCGCCTCGTGCCCGTCCTCGAACCGCACCAGGAACGGCGGGCCGCCCTCGGGACCGCGGACCTCGATGATCTCGCCGTGCTTCTCGTGCTCGCCGACGACGGCGCTGTGCACCACGAGCCGGTCCCCTACCGCTGCCTGCATCTCGCTCCTCCCTCTCTCCAGAGCCTGGTACGGCTATCGCCGCCTGGAAAGGGGAGAAACCCTGCCCTCCACAGAGGGTGGGACAACTCATACCAAAACGTTACGTAAACCCACAGACCGGCCGGGGCCTTCCCCATGACCGGGGCGAACGCCTGGGACGGTGCCCATCCACCCCTCGCCGGGCCCGTACCGGCCGGCCCGGGTGAAGCGGCGCAGGAGGGGGTAGGGGGCAGCGGACGGCGCCTGGGGTGACCAGGGGGAACGTCGCTCGTACGCTCAGGGGGAAACCCCGGGGCAACAAGGAATGTGCAGTCTGCGAAAATCGTCCTACCATCGGTGGTCTAGGCCAAGCCGCACCCGCTGCCAGCGGGGACGACTCGGTTACCGGGAAGTAGAGATGCGCTTTCCGGTGGGACGAGACAGGATGGAAGACGACCGCAACGCCGCGACCAAGCGCTGAGCGCATCGCTGCAGGCAACACCGACGTAACAGATCCGACGAGACCAAGTCCATTCTCGGAAGGCGAGACCCAGTGGCTTCCGGACGCCAGCGTTTTTCGATCATCAGTGACGGCCTACCCAGCCAGTTGCCTGATGTCGATCCGAGCGAGACCAACGAATGGCTCGAATCGCTCGACAACGTCATCAAGACCGAGGGCCGCACCCGCGCCCGCTACCTGATGCTCCGGCTGCTCGAGCGCGCCCGGGAACACCAGGTCGGCGTACCCGGCCTGCGCAGCACGGACTACATCAACACCATTCCCCCCGAGCGCGAGCCCTGGTTCCCGGGAGACGAGTACGTCGAGCGCCGCATCCGGGCCTACATCCGCTGGAACGCGGCGGTCATGGTGACCCGGGCGAACGCGCGGACCAACGTCGGCGGCCACATCGCCACGTACGCCTCCGCCGCGTCCCTGTACGAGGTGGGCTTCAACCACTTCTTCCGCGGCAAGGACCACGGGGAGTCGGGCGACCAGATCTTCATCCAGGGCCACGCGGCCCCGGGCATCTACGCCCGCGCGTTCCTGGAGGGCCGTCTCGACGCCGCCCAGCTCGACGCGTTCCGCCAGGAGCTGTCCCACGGGATCAAGGGCCTGCCCTCCTACCCGCACCCCCGGCTCATGCCGGACTTCTGGGAGTTCCCCACGGTCTCGATGGGCCTCGGCCCGATCGGCGCGATCTACCAGGCGCGGTTCAACCGCTACCTGCTCAGCCGCAAGATCAAGGACACCAGCCGCAGCCATGTCTGGTGCTTCCTCGGCGACGGCGAGATGGACGAGCCCGAGTCGCTCGGCGCGATCGGCGTGGCCGCCCGTGAGGAGCTCGACAACCTCACCTTCGTCATCAACTGCAACCTGCAGCGGCTCGACGGTCCGGTACGCGGCAACGGCAAGATCATCCAGGAGCTGGAGTCGTACTTCCGCGGCGCCGGCTGGAACGTCATCAAGGTCGTCTGGGGCCGCGACTGGGACCCGCTGCTGGCGGCCGACGTCGACGGCGTGCTGGTCAACCAGATGAACACCACCCCCGACGGCCAGTTCCAGACCTACTCGGTCGAGTCGGGCGGCTACATCCGCGACAACTTCTTCGGCGGCGACCCGCGCCTGCGCAAGATGGTCGAGCACATGTCGGACGACGACATCCGCAAGCTGTCGCGCGGCGGGCACGACTACCGCAAGGTGTACGCCGCGTTCAAGGCGGCCCGTGAGCACGTCGGCCAGCCGACCGTCATCCTGGCCCAGACGATCAAGGGCTGGACGCTCGGCAAGGACTTCGAGGCGCGCAACGCGACGCACCAGATGAAGAAGATGAGCAAGGCCGAGCTCAAGGAGTTCCGCGACCGGCTCTACCTGCCCATCCCGGACAAGGACCTCGACGCCGATATCCCACCGTACTTCCACCCCGGGGAGAACAACGAGGAGATCGCGTACATGAAGGAGCGCCGGGCGGCGCTCGGCGGCTACCTGCCCAAGCGGGTGGTCCGCGCCAAGCCGCTCAAGCTCCCCGGCGACCCGGTGTACGCGGGCCTGCGCAAGGGCTCGGGCAAGCAGAACGTCGCCACCACGATGGCGTTCGTCCGCCTGCTCAAGGACCTCATCCGCGACAAGGAGATCGGCGCGCGGTTCGTGCCGGTCATCCCGGACGAGGCCCGCACCTTCGGCGTGGACGCGATGTTCCCGACCGCCAAGATCTACTCGCCGCACGGGCAGACGTACGAGGCGGTCGACCGCGAGCTGCTGCTGTCGTACAAGGAGTCGACCGAGGGCCAGATCCTGCACGAGGGGATCAGCGAGGCCGGCTCGATGGGCTCGGTCATCGCGGCCGGCAGCTCCTACGCCACGCACGGCGAGCACATGATCCCGGTCTACATCTTCTACTCGATGTTCGGGTTCCAGCGGACCGCCGACCAGATGTGGCAGCTCGGCGACCAGATGGGACGGGGCTTCCTGCTCGGCGCCACGGCCGGCCGCACCACGCTGAACGGCGAGGGCCTGCAGCACGAGGACGGCCACACCCCGCTGATCGCCTCGACGAACCCCGCGGCCGTGTCGTACGACCCGGCGTGGGCGTTCGAGATCGCGCACATCGTCAAGGACGGCCTGCGGAGGATGTACGGGGAGCGGCCCGAGGACGTCTTCTACTACCTGACCGTCTACAACGAGCCCTACCCGCAGCCGGCCGAGCCGGAGAACGTCGACGTCGAGGGCATCCTCAAGGGCCTGTACCTCTTCGCTCCCGCCGCCGGCGAGGGGCCGAAGGCGAACATCCTCGTGTCCGGCGTCGCCGCCCCGTGGGCGCTGGAGGCCCAGCGGATGCTGGCGGAGGACTGGGGGGTGTCGGCCGCCATCTGGTCGGCCACCTCCTGGAGCGAGCTGCGCAGGGACGCCCTCGCCGTCGAGGAGCACAACCTGCTCAACCCCGACGCCGAGCAGCGGGTGCCCTACGTCACCACCAAACTGTCCGGCGTGCCGGGACCGTTCGTGGGGGTCAGCGACTACATGCGCGCCGTCCCCGACCAGATCTCCCAGTGGATGCCCGGCGACTGGTCCTCGCTCGGGACCGACGGGTTCGGCCTGTCCGACACGCGTTCGGCGCTGCGCCGCCACTTCCACGTGGACGCGGCCTCGATCACGCTGGCGGTGCTGACCCAGCTCGCCCGGCGGGGCGAGGTGAAGGCCGAGACGCTGCAGGAGGCCATCGCCCGGTATCACCTCAAGAACGGGGTGACCGAGGTGACGGCCCAGCAGACGCCGGAGACCAACGACACCCAGTCCATGGGCGTCTGACGCGACGGCTGACGCGACAACGACGATCGACGGCCTCCGCCCCCGGCGGGGGCCGTCGGCGTGTCACCGGCGCGTGCGCGACGACCGGCCGCTGTGTGGCAGGCTTGCAGTTGGCTTCCGGGAGGGGTTCCAAGCAGTCCCAAGCCACCTCCAAGCAAGAAACAAGACCAAACCTCCACGATTGCTGCCGTGGATGGAACGTTCAGAAAATATCTCGGCAGACTGACCGGAGGGATGGCCGCGCTGGCGGCCGTCGCCGTGGTCGTCACCGCCGCTCCCGCTTCGGCAGACACCGCAGACGAGGTGCCCGTGGGCACCAAACTGGCCGCGCGCACGCACCCGGCCGTCCAGCTCACCAGCCTCACCTACTCGGGTGAGGTCGTCGTCCCGACCAGCCAGGTCAAGCAGGGACCGTTCCAGCAGCTGGTCGACGAGGCCACCCAGGCGGTGATCTCCGGCAAGATCCCCTCCGACGAACGCAGCATCGCCAAATTCCTGTTCCAGCGCATGGCGGCCGACGTCGACCGGTACCTCCAGCCCGTCACCCCGGAACGCACCGCCAAGGCGCAGGTCGGCGGCATGTGCACCGGCTGGTGGGTGACCCCCGACGGCTACATGGTCACCGGCGCGCACTGCGTCGAGATGAGCGACGACGAACTGACGCAGACCTTCGCGCAGCAGGCGCTGCAGAAGTTCAACAAGCAGGACGCCAAGGAGATCATCAACGGCCTGCAGGGCATCGAGGCCGACAAGGAGCTTCTCGAACTCGCCCAGCAGGTCTACGTCACCTTCAACACCAACCACCTGCAGATCCGCGGCCTGCAGAAGAGCCTGTCGGTGCTGCAGAGCCTCCCCGGCGGCGGCGTCGACAAGACGGCCAAGGAGGTCCCGGCCGAGCTCGTGTCGGTGGGCGAGAGCTACCCGGGCAAGGACTTCGCCCTGCTCAAGGTCAACGGCCAGCAGAACCTGCCGACGGTCCCGCTCGGCGACGACGCGGACGTGCAGACCGGCAACACGCTCTACATCAGCGGATTCCCCGGCCTGGTGACCAACACCCCGTGGTTCAGCGTCGAGTCGAAGCTCGACCCCGCGCTGACCGAGGGGCCGTACAACGCCAAGCGCACCACGCAGGAGGGCGTGCCGTACATCCAGACGCAGGCGCCCTCCTACCACGGCAACTCCGGCGGCCCGGTCTTCAGCCGTGCGGGCAAAGTCGTCGGCATGCTGATCGCCGGAACCGTCAGCGAGAACGGCGAGGCGTCGGAGAACGAGAGCTTCGTGCTCCCGGTCTCGGTCATCAAGGAGAAGCTCAACGAGAAGAACATCAGGCCCTCCGCGTCGATGACCACGACGAAGTACAACGAGGCGCTCGACGACTTCTTCCTGCGGCACTACAAGGACGCGCTGCCGAAGTTCCGCGAGGTCCAGGCGTTGTTCCCATCGCACCCGTACGTCGCGAAGTACATCACCGACTCCCAGCAGGCGATCTCGTCGGGCAAGGACGAGACCCCGCAGCCGATGTGGGTGTGGCTCGCGATCGGCGCCGGCGCCCTGGTCGTGGTCGGCGGCGGCCTCCTGCTGCTGCTCGTGCTGCGCAGGCGCGGGAAGGCGCCCGCCTCCCCGCAGGGCCAGGCGCCCACGCCCTCGTACGGCGGGGGCCCCTTCCCCGGCCCGAACGGCGCCTCCTACCCGGCGCAGGTGGGCGGCGGCTACGGACAGCAGCCGGTGAACGGCCAGGTGCTGCCCCAGGGCTGGCAGCCGCAGAGCCTGCCGCCGGCCGGCGGCGACGCCCAGCGCCCCGGCGGCGGCTACGAGCCCCCGCGTCCCGGCGGGTACGACACCCAGCGGCCGGGCGAGGGTGCGGAGCCCCGGCGGCCCGACGGCGCGACGCAGTACGTGCGCCCCGCTCCCTCGCCGTACGCGCAGCAGCCGGCCCGCCCGCAGCCGTCTCAGGCCGGCCCGGCGCAGGCCCCCGCGGGCGGCGACGCTCCCCAGGTCGCCGACCTGGAGCGGGAGATCGCCGAGCTGCGCCGCCAGTTGCAGCACCGTCAGCCGGACGCGTGACGCGCCGGGCAGGAGGGCGTCTTCCCCACGCCCTCAGCTCCGCCGGGCACGCGAGGTGAAGCCTCCGCCGGCCGTCCGCACGGGCACCCCGTGCGGACGACCGGCGAGCCCGCCCGGCCCGTCCGGAAGGCGCGGCCGGGGCGGGGAAGGGCCGTCCGTGCGCCCTTGACGGCCCGGAGGGGAAGGACCCGGGGGGAAAGGCGCCGCAGGGGAAGCACGGGACGAAGTCCCGGCGGGCGTCCGGACGGCCTCGGTACGCTCCGGCCGGTCTCACCGGCCGTCGCGAAGCTCACTGATTCGGCACTCACTCACCCGTCACTGTCGGCCACCGGCCAGGCATCGCCTGCCGGGAGGTGCGGATCCCGCGGCGATGCGCAGGCGCCGGGCCGCCCGTCTCCGGGAGCGTGGACATGAGGGTGGTCAGGAGGCGGCGGGGGCGAAGACGCCGAAGAGGTTGCCCGACGTGTCGTGGAGGTAGGCGAAGTCGGGCCCGCCTTCGTTGCCCACGACCTCGCTGAGCACCTTTCCGCCGAGGGCCTCCACCTGCCGGCAGGTCTCCACGACGTCCCGCACCAGCACGGTGAAGACGGCGTGGCCGGGGATGTCGCCACGGGTGGCGAACACTCCGCCCTGCACCTCGTCGTCACCCGCGTAGCTGATGAGCCGGTAGTCCATGCCCATCGCGGCGGAGTTCTCGTCGGTCCGGAAGCGCCAGCCGAACAGGTCGCCGTAGAACCGCTGGACGCCCTCGGGGTCGTCGCTCGCGATCTCGAACCAGGCGACCGTGTTGACTGCGGGCTCGGCGGGAGTCGTCATCGTCCGTTCTCTTCCTGTGAAGTCCTGCGAAGTCCTGTGGAGTGCTGTCGAGCCGCTCAGCGCCTCCTCCCGGTGCTGCTGCGCACGTGTTTCCATGCGAGCGCACGTGCTTCCGTGCGAGCGCACGTGTTTCCATGCGGGCACGCCGGGCGGCGGGTCGAGCGATGCGGGCGGACGGACCGGATCGGGCCGGATCGGGCCGGGACCGGTGCGCCGTTCGCATGAGTAGAGACTCCCAGCGCCTCGCGACACCCCCCTGTCGGTGTTTCCACTTCCTCACGAACATTTTTTCGAATTCTCTCAGTCCAGTGCCGGAGTTCGCGCGATCATGTGCGGTATGTCGGCGTCAAAGGCCTCCAGAGGCCGTCCGGGCACCGGCTCCTCGGTGAGGGCGGCGTCCGCGATCCGGTCGAGCCGGAAGACGCGGACGGCGTCGCGCAGGCGGCACCACGCCACCAGATACCACCACCCGCTCCGCCCGCCGACGAACGCCCCGGGCTCGACGTCCCTGATGGTGAGCACGCCCTGGGCGTCGGCGTACCGGATGCGCAGGACGAGGCCCTTGAGCAGGGCCTCCTCGATGACCCGCCCGATGGACCCGGTGTACCGCGACTCCGGCTTCTCGTCGGTCAGGATCTGGACGCGGGCCGCCAGCTGACGGGCGCGCTCCCCCTCCGGACCGGGCATGGCGGCGACGAGCTTGCGCAGCGCGCTGCGCGCCTCGTCGGCGAAGGGCTGCTGTTCGGTGCGGCTGAGGGCGATCGCCACCGCGACGGCCTCGGCGGGGGTGAAGTTGAGCGGGGGCAGGGACATGCTCCTGTCCAGCGCGTATCCTCCCCTGCGCCCGACCTCGGCGTAGATGGGCACGCCGGCCTGCTGCAGCGCGGAGATGTCCCGCTCGATGGTCCGCGAGCTCACCTCGAAACGCTGGGCGAGCTCACGCGCGGACCGGCAGCGCGGGGAGATCGCCCGCAGGTCCTCGACGATCGCGTAGAGCCGGTCGGTACGGTTCACGCCCTCGAAGGTAGGCCACCCCACCGACATTTCTCGCTGACCCGTTCGACTCCGGCCGTCCCCGGCTCCGCTTCGAACCGCATCGGGCCTGCTCCCCGACCTGACGATCAGGTCCCGGCCGGTGCCCCGGTCACCCGCCGGCGGCTTCGGCGAGTTCGGCCAGGAGGTCGCGGCCCGGCTCGGGGAAGCGCTCCTCGGCGACCTCCGCCCAGGAGATCCGGTCGAGCCGGAAGACCCGCACGTCCTCACGCAGCCGGCACCAGGCCACCAGATACCAGTGCCCGCCCCTGCCGCCGAGACAGACGCTGGGCTCGACGTCCCTGACGGTCGGCACGCCCTTGCCGTCGGCGTACTCCAGGCGCAGCACATGCCGCCCGCGCAGCGCCCGGTCGATCGCCCGTTTCACCGTGTCCGGCCCCGCGAGCGCGTACCCGCCCTGGTCGAGCCGGATGGGGACGCCGGCCTCCCGGAGTCTGGCCACGTCGCGCACGACCGTGCTCTTACTGACCCCGAGGCGCGTGGCGAGTTCGCGGGCCGGCAGGCAGCCGCCGGCCTCCAGCTCCTTCACCAGCGCGTCGCGGCGTTTCATGATTCGACGCTACGTCGATCGGTCCGGACAGACCGGTACAACACCCCTCACCCAGAGGCCACAGCCCTATCACCCCAAGAGCCCCACGGCCGGGTGTTGCGGATGCGTTCCGCCGGGATGCCGCACAGGGCCGCCCGCTCGCAGCCGAACCTCTGCCAGTCGAGCTGGCCCGGGGCGTGCGCGTCGGAGTCGATCGCGAAGTCGCAGCCGATCTCGTACGCGAGGCGCAGCAGGCGCTTGGGCGGGTCGAGCCGGTCGGGCCGCGAGTTGATCTCCACGGCCACCCCGAACCTCCGGCACGCCTCGAAGACGATCTCGGCGTCGAAGCTCGACTCGGGCCGTCCGCGGCCCTTCACCACCCTGCCCGTGCAGTGCCCGAGGACGTCCACATTCGGGTTGGCCACCGCCGTGACCATCCGCCGCGTCATGGCCCCGGCGTCCATCCGCAGCAGCGAGTGGACGCTGGCCACCACGACGTCGAGCCGTCCGAGCAGCTCGGGCTCCTGGTCGAGCGAGCCGTCGGTGTTGACGTCCACCTCGATGCCGGTGAGGACGCGGAACGGCGGGCCGCCGTCCCCCGCGTACCGCTCGTTGAGTTCGGCGACCACGTCGAGCTGCCGTCTGAGCCGGTCGGCGGACAGCCCGTGCGCCACCGTCAGCCGGGGCGAGTGGTCGGTCAGCGCCAGGTACTCGTGGCCGAGCTCCCGGGCCGCGGCGGCCATCTCCTCGATGGGCGATCCTCCGTCGGACCAGTCCGAGTGGCTGTGGAGGTCGCCGCGCAGCGCCGACCGCAGGGCCCGCGCGGCCTCGTCCAGGTCGGTGCCGGCGGTGTCCTCCAGCCGCCGCAGGTACGTCGGCACGGCGCCGTCCAGCGCCTCGGCGACGGCGAGGGACGTGACCTTGCCGACGCCCTTCAGGTCCGTGAGGCCGCCGGTGCGCGCGAGCCGCACCAGCTCCTCCCGGGGCAGGTCCTCGATCGCGGCGGCGGCGCCGCGGAAGGCGCGCACGCGGTAGGTCGGCTCGCCGGCCCGCTCCAGCAGGAAGGCGATGCGCTTGAGCGCCTCGACTGGGTCCACACCGGGCACGCTACCCGGCGCCGCGTGCCCCGATCCGGAACCTCGGACCAGACTGTCCCGTTCGTCCAACGAGACGATAGTGTGTGCCGATCTCGACAGCAGGAGCCGGATTGCCAGAGCCCCGGGACAGCCCCCCACGCGGAACACCACCCCCCGGCGGTTCCCTGCCGCCGCCGCATCCCCTGGCGATGGGCGCGCAGTGGCAGGCGCGCCAGGCGGGGCGCAAGCCTCCGCCGCCGCCCGAGGGCGGCGGCAAGTCGTCCACGGCGGTCAAGCTCGGCACGCTGGGCGTGCTGTCGGTGCTGCTCGTCGGCTTCTGCGCGGCCCAGGACGACTACGAGGAGGTCGGGGCGGACTGCGTCGACACCTCGACGCGCAACCCGGACGGCTCCTACATGGTCGTCGACGACGACTACTGCGACGACGACCATCGGCACTACGGCGGCTCGCACGGCGCGTACCGCTGGTACTACGGCGGCAGCCGCACGGGCGCCCGGGTCCACCACGGCACGACGGTGCGGCCCGCCGACGCGAAGATCACCAGCCGTACGGGACGGGTGGTCCAGCGGGGCGGGTTCGGGTTCCACAGCGGCGGCGGTGGCTGAGGGGTGCGCAGGCGGACCTCGGCGCCCAGGGAGAACTGGGCGGCGATCATCGAGTCGCAGGGCCTGGCGTTCCACCGATCCGCCCATCCCGAGGGCCTCAGCAGGCCCTACTGGGACGAAGGCGTCCACTACGTCTTCACACTGGACGAGGTGCTCCGCCTGGAGGACCAGGTCGAGGAGCTGCACCGGATGTGCCTGGCCGCGGCCGACCACGTCGTGACCCACGACCGGTACGCCGACCTCGGCATCCCCCCGCACTGCCGTACGGCCGTCGCCGAGTCGTGGCGGCGGCGCGACCCGCACCTGTTCGGCCGCTTCGACCTCTGCTATGACGGCACCGGCCCGGCCAAGCTGCTGGAGTACAACGCCGACACCCCGACGAGCCTGGTCGAGACCTCCGTGGTGCAGTGGTTCTGGCTGAAGGACGTCCATCCCGGCGACGACCAGTGGAACTCGGTCCACGAGCGCCTCGTGGACCGCTGGAAGTCCCTCACGCTCCAGACCGGCCCGGTCCACTTCGGGTGGACCAGCGCCGACGAGACGGGCGAGGAGGCGATGACCGTCGGCTATCTCCAGGAGACCGCGGAGCAGGCCGGCCTGACCACCGCCGCGGTCGCGATGGAGGACGTCGGCTGGGACGCGCTCAACCACCGGTTCGTCGACATGGAGCACCGGGTCATCCGCACACTGTGCAAGCTGTATCCCTGGGAGTGGCTCGTCGCCGAGCCGTTCGCCCCGCAGGCCCTGGCGCAGCAGGTCTCCATGACCTGGATCGAGCCGCTGTGGAAGATGCTGCTGTCCAACAAGGCCCTGCTGGCGATCCTCTGGGAGCTGTACCCCGGCCACCCCAACCTGCTGCCCGCCTATCTCGACGGGCCCCGTGAGCTGGCCTCCGGGCCGGGCTACGCACGCAAGCCGCTGCTCGGCCGCGAAGGCGCCTCCATGCGCATCTCCGCGCCCGGCGTCGAGCTGGAGACCCACGGCGGCTACGGCGCCGAGGGCTTCGTCTACCAGGAGTTCCGGCCGCTGCCGGTCTTCGACGGCTGGCGTCCGGTGCTCGGAGCCTGGGTGATCGACGACGAGGCGGCCGGGCTCGGCATCCGGGAGACCTCCGGCCTCGTCACCGACGACACCTCCTCTTTCGTCCCCCACCGCATCCACGGCTGAAAGCGAAGGCCCCCCGTGAACACCACCACCACCTCGCTCGCCGGCGTGCTCGGCCACGGCGCCCTGGCGATCGTCTCGTACGCCGTCCTGGGCGTGCTGCTGCTCGTCGCCGGGTTCTACGTCGTGGACCTGGCGATCCCCGGCAGGCTCAGCACGGTGATCCGCACCGACCGCAACCCCAACGCGACCGTGCTCGCCACCTCCAGCGTGGCCGGCGTGGCGCTCATCGTGGCGGCGTCCATCTGGTCGTCCGGCGGCGAACTGCGCGAGGGCCTGCTCGCGACGCTCGTGTTCGGGCTCGTCGGCATCGCCGTGCAGACGCTCGGCATGGTCGCCTTCGACAAGGTCGCGGGGATCTCGGTGCGTGAGCTGGTACGCGACGACGCGTTGCGGCCCGCCGCGGTGCTCCTCGGGGTGACGCACTTCTTCATCGGCCTCATCACGGCGGTCGCCGTCATCTGAGGTCCCCGGCGGCCGCCGCAACGCGCCGTACGGGACCGGGAGCGCGTTCCGCGCGGCGACCTGGCACGCTAGGGGACGTGAGCGAACGGGGCGCGCGAAACGGCGGACAGGTGCGTACGGACGGGCAGAGCGACGGAGTCACCCGGGGGGCCGGGGACGAGGTGCCGATGAGCGACAGGATCCGGGAGGACACGGCGCGGCGGCTCGACCGCGCCATGGGCAGCCTGGGGACCGCCGCGATGGCCCGGATGGAGGAGCGGCTCGCCTGGTACCGGGCGCTGTCGGCGGAGGACAGGTCGTGGGTCGGGCTGGTGGCGCAGGCCGGCATCGCGGCGTTCGTGGAGTGGTTCGGCCACGCCGGCGAGGGCAGGCCGACGCCGAGCATCGAGTTCTTCGGCACCGCGCCGCGCGAGCTGAAGCGCAGCGTCTCGCTCCAGCAGACGGTCGACCTCGTCCGCATCGTCGTCGAGGTCGTCGAGGCGCAGGTGGAGGAGCTGGCCGCGCCCGGCGGCGCGGAGCTGCTGCGGCACGCGATGCTGCGCTACACGCGCGACGTCGCCTTCGCCGCCGCCCAGGTGTACGCCAGGGAGGCGGAGGCGCGCGGCTCGTGGGACGCGCGGCTGGAGGCGCTGATCGTGGACGCGCTGGTGCGCGGCCAGGTCGACGACGGCCTGCACTCGTGGGCCGCCGCGCTCGGCTGGACCTCCGCTCCGGTCGTCGTCTTCGCGGGGTTCGCCCCGGACGAGGACCCGCAGAGCGTCATCGACGGGCTGCGCGACAAGGGCCGCCGCATCGGCCACGAACTGCTGGCCGGCGTGCAGGGCGACCGGCTCATCGTGATCGTGGGCGGGGCGGACGGCGTCAAGGACGCGGCGCGCGGCGTCGTGTCGCGCTTCGGGGCCGGGCCGGTCGTGATCGGGCCGGAGGTGCCCGACCTGCACGCGGCGGCCCGGTCGGCCCGCGCCGCCATCGCGGGGCTGCGCGCCGCGGCCGGCTGGCCCGACGCGCCCCGGCCCGTGCTGGCCGAGGACCTGCTGGCCGAGCGCGCCCTGGACGGCGACGAGGACGCCCGCGCCCAGCTCGTGGAGAACGTCTACAAGCCGCTGGCCGGGACCCCGCTGCTCGACACCCTCGCGACGTACCTGGAGCAGGGCACCTCGCTGGAGGCGACCGCGCGCCTGCTGTTCGTCCATCCCAACACGGTGCGGTACCGTCTACGGAAGATCACGGAGCTGACCGGATACCAGCCGACGGAGGGCAGGTCCGCATTCACCCTCCAAGTTGGTCTCATACTCGGTCGCCTGTCCGTAACCTGAGCCGCGTGTCTTAATCTTCTCGACACCGAAACTGTAGGTACCCCACAACGCGACCTCCACAAAGTTCGTTCGGATCTCCATCAGTGTGGTGAACCTCTACAGGGCAGGGTTGAGTACGTGCTCGTCATCGTCGCTCCGGGCCAAGGCGCCCAAACCCCAGGATTCCTCAGTCCGTGGCTTGAGATCCCCGCGTTCCGGGACCGGATCTCCGCGTGGTCCGACATCGCGGGCCTCGATCTCGCGTCGTACGGGACGACCGCCGGGGCCGACGAGATCCGCGACACCGCGGTCGCCCAGCCCCTGCTGGTGGCGGCGGCCCTGGCGTCCTTCGAGACGCTGGGCGTACGGCCGGACCTGGTCGCCGGGCACAGCGTGGGCGAGTTCGCCGCCGCCGCGATCGCCGGGGTGCTGACCGCCGAGCAGGCCCTCTCCCTGGTGCGGGAGCGCGGGCTCGCGATGGCCAAGGCCGCCTCCGTCACCGCGACCGGCATGAGCGCGGTGCTCGGCGGGGCCGAGGACGAGGTCCTGGCCGCGCTCGACAGGCACGGCCTCACCCCCGCGAACATCAACGGCGCGGGCCAGATCGTCGCGGGCGGCACGCTGGAGCGCCTGGAGGCGTTCGCGGCCGACCCGCCGGCCAGGGCGCGGGTGCGCTCCCTGGCGGTCGCGGGAGCCTTCCACACCGTCCACATGGCCCCCGCCGTGGACCACCTGCGCGCCGAGGCCGCGACCGTCACCCCCGCCGAGCCGTCGATCACGCTGCTGTCCAACGCGGACGGCGCGGCGGTCGACGCCGGAGGCGAGTTCCTGCGGCGGCTGGTGACCCAGGTCGCCAACCCGGTCCGGTGGGACGCCTGCATGGCGACGATGGCCGAGCGGGGGGTCACCACCATGATCGAGCTGCTGCCCGGCGGCACGCTGACGGGCCTGGCTAAGCGCGCCATGCCCGGCGTCAGGACGGTCGCGCTCAAGACCCCCGCCGACCTCGACACGGCCAAGGAGGTGCTCGGATGAGGCTCGGCCAGGGCGCCCCCGCCGCGCGGATCCTCGCGTTCGGCGGCTACCAGCCCGCGCGGGTCGTCACCAACGACGACCTCGCCGCGCGGATCGACACCAGCGACGAGTGGATCCAGAGCCGCGTCGGGATCAGGGAACGCCGCATCGCCGGGCCGGAGGAGTCGGAGATCGACCTCGCGGTCCAGGCGGGCGGCAAGGCGCTGGCCGCCAGCGGCCTGTCGAGCGACGACATCGACCTGGTGATCGTGGCGACCTGCACGCCCGAGGCGCCCATCCCCAACACCGCCGGCCGCGTCGCCCACCGGCTGGGCATCACCGCTCCCGGCGCCTACGACCTGAACGCCGCCTGCGCCGGGTTCTGCTACGCCCTGGCCGCCGCGTCCGACGCCGTACGGACGGGCTCGGCGACCAACGTGCTGGTGGTGGGCAGCGAGAAGCTCAGCCAGTGGGTCGACGGCGACGACCGGTCGACCGCCGTGATCTTCGCGGACGGCGCGGGCGCCGCCGTCGTGGGCCCCTCCGACCGGCCGGGCATCGGCCCGGTGGCCTGGGGCAGCGCCGGCGACAAGGCCGACGCGATCATGATCAAGGACCGGAGCTCCTTCCTCCACCAGGAGGGCCAGGCGGTGTTCCGCTGGGCCACGACCAGCCTTCACCCGGTGGCCAGGCTCGCCTGCGAGCGTGCCGGTGTGGACCCCGCCGACCTGGCCGCCTTCGTCCCCCACCAGGCGAACCTGCGGATCGTCGAGGCCATCGCCCGTAAGATCGGCGCCGACAAGGCCGTCGTCGCCAAGGACATCGTGCTCGCCGGCAACACCTCGGCCGCGTCCATCCCGCTCGCGCTCTCCCGCATGATCGAGCGCGGCGAGGTCGCGTCGGGCGGGCTGGCCCTGCTGCTGGGCTTCGGCGCCGGCCTCACCTACGCCTCTCAGGTGATCGAGATCCCTTGAGAGACCCCCGTACGGCCCGCCGTACGGATCTGGGGCGACCCAGACGAACCAGGAAAACACAACAAGGAGAAGTCGCGACATGGCACTGACCGAGCAGGAGATCCTCGCGGGCCTCGGCAAGATCGTGAACGAGATCACCGGCATCCCGGCCGCGGAGGTCACGCCGGAGAAGAGCTTCGTGGACGACCTCGACATCGACTCGCTCTCCATGGTCGAGATCGCCGTCGCGGCCCAGGACGAGTTCGGCGTCGAGATCCCCGACGACCAGCTCAAGCACCTGAAGACCGTCAAGGACGTCATCAACTTCATCCAGAGCTGAACCGCCGGACGTGCCCCGCTCCCGCACCGGGAGCGGCCGGGCACGTCTGGTCCCTTCACGCCCCGAAAAGCAAGAGGAGTGCAGACGAAGTGAGTAAGGACCGGGTACGTGTCGTGGTCACCGGGCTCGGCGCGACGACGCCCCTCGGTGGAGACGTCGCATCGACCTGGTCGGCGCTCCTCGAGGGGCGGTCGGGCATCCGCCCGCTCACCGAGGACTGGGTCGACTCCGTGCCGGTGAAGTTCGCCGGCGTGGCGGCCGTCGATCCGGCCGAGGTCCTGCCGCGGCCGGAGGCCCGCAGGCTCGACCGCAGCGAGCAGTTCGCGCTGATCGCCGCCCGCCAGGCATGGCAGGACGCGGGCGCCCCCGAGGTTCCCGCCGAGCGGCTCGGGGTCTGCGTCTCCAGCGGCATCGGCGGCATCGGCACCACGCTGTCGGCCTACGACACCTTCAAGGAGCGGGGCTGGCAGCGGCTGTCGCCGTTCACCGTGCCCATGCTGATGCCCAACGGCCCGGCGGCCTGGGTGGGCCTCGAACTGGGCGCCAGGGCCGGCGTGCACGCCACCGTCTCCGCCTGCGCCTCCGGCGCCGAGGCCATCGGGTACGCGCTGGAGATGATCCGCGCCGGCCGGGCGGACGTCGTCATGGCGGGCGGCACGGAGGCGGCGATCCACCCGCTGAACGTGGCGGCCTTCGCGGCGGCCCGGGCCATGTCGACCCGTAACGACGAGCCCGAGCGGGCCTCCCGCCCCTGGGACCGCGGCCGTGACGGCTTCGTCCTCGGCGAGGGCGCGGGCCTGATCGTGCTGGAGTCGTACGAGCACGCGGTGGCCCGCGGCGCCCGGATCTACGCCGAGGTGGCGGGCCTCGGCATGTCCGCCGACTCCCACCACATCACCCAGCCGGAGCCCGAGGGCCGGGGGGTCGTCATGGCGATGACCCAGGCCATGACCGACGCGGGGCTGACCGGACGCGACATCCTGCACGTCAACGCGCACGCCACCTCCACCCCCGCGGGCGACGTGATCGAGGCCCAGGCGGTCGAGAAGTCGTTCGGCTCGCACGTCCTCGTCACCTCGACCAAGTCGATGACCGGGCACCTGCTCGGCGGCGCCGGCGGCATCGAGTCGGTGTTCACGATCAAGACGCTGGCCGAGCGGGTCGTCCCCCCCACGATCAACCTGGAGGACCTGGACGACGGCGTCGACGTCGAGATCGTGTGCGACAAGCCGCGCGACCTGCCCGGGGGGCAGATCGCGGCCGTGAACAACTCCTTCGGGTTCGGCGGACACAACGTCGCCGTGGCCTTCACGACCGTTTGACAAGGGAGTCTCGAATGACTGTGCTCGACAGCGGGACGGCGGCCGGCAGGGGTACGGCGGCCGAGACCGCCGAAGCGGCGGCCGTCGACTCTCGCGACCCCCTGGTGCGACTCGGGCACCTGCTGGACGAGGGCTCGATGCGGCCGATCACTCCCGAGGACAGGAGCGGCGTGCTGGCCGTGACCGGCCGCGTGGACGGCGTGCCGGTCGTCGCGTTCTGCAGCGACGCCCGCATCCAGGGCGGCGCGATGGGCGCGGAGGGCTGCGAGCACATCGTCCACGCCTACGACGTGGCCGTCCGCGAGCGGGTGCCGGTCATCGGCGTCTGGCACTGCGGCGGCGCCCGCCTCGCCGAGGGCGTGGAGTCGCTGCACGCCGTGGGCCGGGTGTTCGCCGCCATGACCAAGGCCTCCGGAGTCGTCCCCCAGATCTCCGTCGTCGTCGGCCCGGCGGCCGGCGGCGCCGCGTACGGCCCGGCCCTGACCGACATCGTGATCCTGGCCGACAGCGGCCGCATCTTCGTCACCGGCCCCGACGTCGTGCGCAGCGTCACCGGCGAGCAGATCGACATGGCCGCCCTGGGCGGCCCGGAGCCGCACAGCAAGCGCAGCGGCGTCGTCCACGTCGTGACGAAGGACGAGCCCGAGGCCCTGCTGAAGGCCCGCCAGCTCGCCGGTCTCCTCGGCCACCAGGGCCGGATGCGCGAGGTGGACGAGGTCGACCTCGGCGACGTGCTCCCCGAGAACCCCCGTCGCGCGTACGACGTGCATCCCCTGGTCAAGGGCCTGCTCGACGACCCCGGCGTGGAGCTTCAGCCCAAGTGGGCGCCGAACATCGTGACCACCCTGGGCCGCCTCGGCGGCCGCACCGTCGGTGTCATCGCCAACAACCCCATGCGGCTCGGCGGCTGCCTCGACTCCGCCTCGGCGGAGAAGGCCGCCCGGTTCGTCCGGATGTGTGATGCCTTCGGGGTGCCTCTGGTCGTGCTGGTGGACGTGCCGGGCTACCTCCCCGGCGTCGGCCAGGAGCACGACGGCGTCGTCCGGCGCGGCGCGAAGCTGCTGCACGCCTTCGCCGAGGCGTCCGTGCCCCGCGTCACGCTGATCACCCGCAAGGCGTACGGCGGGGCGTACATCGCGATGAACTCCCGCTCGCTCGGCGCGACCCGCGTGTTCGCCTGGCCGACCATGGAGGTGGCGGTCATGGGCGCGGTCGCGGCGGTGCGGATCATCAAGCGGCGCGAGATCGCCGCCGTGCCGGAGGAGGAGCGGGCCGCGCTGGAGGCCCGGCTGGCCGAGGAGCACGAGAAGGCCGCGGGCGGCCTTCAGCGCGCCATCGACCTCGGCGTGGTCGACGAGGTCATCGAGCCGGCCAAGACCCGCGGCGCGATCGCCCGGGTGCTCGCCCAGGCCACCCCGGCCCGCGGCGCGCACGGCAACATCCCGCTCTGATCGCTTCCGCGTCTCCGGGCCCGGTCGCCGATCCCATGAGCGAGTCGCCACGTGACGCGACGCAGCCCGATCACCGGGTGCTCTGGTCCGCTCGCTCCGTGGGGCGGGCGGTGTCCGACCGCCCGGGCCGCCCGTGGCATCGACGCGGCACCGGCGTGACGCCGGGCGGAAGGAAGGGTCAGACGGCGGCGTGCAGCCAGCGGACCGGGGCTCCCTCACCCGCGTAGCGGAACGACTCGAGCTCCTCGTCCCACTGCTTGCCGAGCAGGCGGTCGAGTTCGTCCTCCAGGACCACCCGGCCCTGCGCCGCCATCAGCATGACGTTGCGTAGCCGGTCCTCGGGGACCAGGATGTCGCCGTTCGCGCCGACGACGGCCGTGAAGGCCCCCAGCGTCGGCGTGTAGGCGTGCCGGGAGCCGTCGACGCCCGGCGAGGCGTCTTCGGTGATCTCGAAGCGGATGCGCTGCCAGCCCATGAGCGATGACGTGATCGCCGCGGCGGTGCCGGGACGGCCCTCCCACTCCGCCTGGGCCCGCAGGGTCCCGGGCGCGGCGGGCTGGGCGGTCCACGTCAGGTCGACGGGCACGCCAAGAACGCCTGCGACGGCCCACTCGATATGCGGGCACAGCGCAGGCTGAGCCGAGTGGACGTACAGGACGCCACGAGCAGCAGCCACCGGACCTCCCAATTCGCATGAGGTGCGCCTTCCCCAACGGCCTCACGGTTTGAGATGATCACGGTTGGATGACTGTAGGAGAGACTACCGTCCGTCGCAGCCTGGCACCAGAGGGGGGTCATACCGAATGGTGCTTGGCAACTCTTTGCATTGGGCATGACACCTTCCGCGATCAACCAGGCCAGGTCGTGGAAAGGCCCCGCGCATGCGCACCCGGCTCATCGAGCCCGTCCCCGGGCGTCCGGCCCTCATCCGCCCCGGCGAACTGCTCACCTCCGCCCCCGCCGCCGTGGCCCGGTGGGCACTCGCCGCCGAACCGCTCCCCGGGCCGATCTCCGAGGCGGGCCGCGTCCACCGCGTACGGCTCGCGCCGGGCGCGGACGTGGTCGACCTGACGGCCACCCTTCGCGACCGCGGGCACGCCGCCTCCCCCAACCACGTCCTGTCGGGCCAGCCGTTGTTCTTCGGCGGGCCCGGCGGGCCGCCCTCCCCCGCGCCGCCACCGCCGTACGAGCCGGGAGAGCCCTGCGAGGTCACCGTCGCGGTGCTCGACACCGGCCTCGCCCCGCACCCCTGGCTGGCGCGGTGGTACCGCGACGACATCGCCGAGACGCCCGACGCCGACGGCGACGGCGTGCTCGACCGGCAGGCCGGGCACGGCACGTTCGTGGCCGGGCTCATCCTGCGGCAGGCTCCCGGCGCGCGCCTGCGCGCCCTACGCCTCCTCGACAGCGACGGCATCGGCGACGAAGCGGCGCTGCTCGGCGCCCTCTTCCTGCTGCGCGGCGGGCCGGCCGACGTGCTCAACCTCTCCTTCGGAGGGCACACCTTCGACGACGGTCCGCCGCTGGGGCTGGCCGAGGCGCTCGCCGCCTTCCCCGCCGTCGTGGCCTGCGCCGGCAACACGGCCTCTGCCCGCCCCTTCTGGCCCGCCGCCCTGCCGGGCGTCCTCGCGGTCGGCGCGCTCGACGGGGACGCCCGCGCGCCCTTCTCGGCGTACGGGCCCTGGGTGGACGTGTGGGCGCCCGGCGTCGGGCTCGTCAGCAGCTTCCTGGAGCACCGCGACTTCCACGGTTACGCCTCCTGGAGCGGCACGTCCTTCGCCGCCGCGGTGGTCTCCGGCGTGGTCGCCCGCCTGTGCCGGGAGATTCCGCCCGATCAGGCCGTACGACGCCTGCTGCGGGACGGCCGACGGAGCGGGGATCTCGGGGTGGTCGTGACGACCGGGGATCGATAGGGTTCCTGTCACCATTCGCATTCCCCCGAGCGCGAAGAGTGACTTCATGCCGACAGACGACTCGTTCGCCACCATCGACCAGGCCGGCTGGGAGGACCTGGTCGCCCGGTTCGACGGCAGGATGTGGGCGGTCGCGCGGGCGTTCGGGCTCAGCGCCGCCGACGCCGCCGACGCGGTGCAGTGCGCCTGGCTCCGGCTCGTGGAGAACGCGGGCGCCATCCGCGACCCCGCCCGGGTCGGCGCCTGGCTCGTCACCACCACCCGGCACGAGGCCGCCAGGCTCAGCCGCAGGGCCCGTGGTGAGGTGGTCTCCGACCTGGACGTGCCGGACCCGGCGCAGCCCGACCCGACGGCGGCCGTGGTCGACGCCGACCTGGGCCGGCAGGCGTGGCGGCGGCTCGACCTGCTCGGGGAGCCCTGCCGCTCGCTCATCCGCCTCTACGTGCTGCATCCCGAGGCGAGGTACGCCCAGATAGCGGTCCGGCTCGACCTGCCGGTCGGCAGCATCGGGCCCACCCGAGCCCGATGCATGTCCCGCCTGCGCGCGCTGATGGAGGAACCGGATTGAGCGGGAACCGGGCCCGCCCCGCAGGGCGGCCACGTGGAAGCGGAACGACGAGACACGAGGAGCGCCGATGAGGGAGGAGTACCTGCTCGCGGCCCTGCGGATGGGCGCGGGCGCCGACCCCGTGCCCGAGGGGGTCTCGGCCGCGGCCCGGGCGGTCTTCCGCCTGCGCGTGCCCGGAGGGGTGGCCGCCGGGCCGGTGGACCTGGCCGCGCCGGGCGGAGCCCGCTCCTCACCGGCGTCCGGCACCACACCTGGCTCCGCCCCCGGCACGGATGCCGCGGCCGGTGAGCCGGGCGCGGCCGGGGCGCGCGACGCGTCGTGGCGGCCGGTCACCGCGGACGGCCGGGACGGGACGCACGTCCGCAGGTTCAGCGCGGCGGGCCTGGTCATCGACCTGGAGACGACCATCACGGGCGGGCGGATGGAGGTGGCCGGGCAGGTGTCCCCCGCCCCCGGGCCGGACGCCAGGATAGAGGTGCGCACCCCGCAGGTCGGCAAGGTCCGCGTCCTCTCCGAGACGGGCCACTTCGCGGTCACCGGCCTGCCGCCCGGATGGGTCAGCGTGGTCTGCCATCGACCCGGCCAGGCACCCGTCTTCACCCGCTGGCTCCGCGTACGCCCGTGATGTCACGGCAGCGTGCCCACCGGCCGAAACCCGCGGGACCGTGCCCCCGCACGAGCCCCTCCCAGAAGCAGGACCAGGACCAGGACCGGCTGGTCGGCCGGGCCGAGGCGGCCGTACGACTCTCGGGCACCGATCCCCGGCTGGCCCTGTCGGAGGCGAGGGCCGTACTGGAGTTGGCCCCGCGGGCCGAGCCGGCCGGGCCGTACGGCGAGGCGGCCTCGGTGGCGCTGCGCGCGTCGGCGCTGGCGGCCCGCGAACTGGGCGACCTGGAGCTGGCCGAGGAGCGGCTGCGGGAGGCGGCCGGCGCGGCGCGGGGGCATCCGCGGCGGGTGGCGCAGGCGCGGATGTCGCTCGTCACGGTCCGGGCCCAGCTCGGCGATCCCGAAGGCGGGCTGCGCCTGGCCGGTCTCGCCGAGCGGGATCTCACGGGAACCGACCTGGCCAGGCTGGACGTGCAGCGGTCGGTCGCCCTGATGCTGCTCGGGCGGCACGCGGAGGCCGCACGGCACTGCGACCGGGCGATCAGCCGGCTGGACGAAGATCCGCTCTTCCAGGCGGGCGCGCTGCTGAACCGCGGCCTCGCCCACGTCTATCTGGAGCGGTACGGCACGGCCGAGGCCGACCTGGCCCGATGCGCCCGGATCGCCAGGCGCGCGGGCCTCGACCATCTCGTGATGCTGGCGGAGGGCAACCTGCCGTTCGTGGCGGCCCGCCGGGGCGACATCGCCGCCGCCTTCACGCGGTACCGCGCGGCGGAGGAGACGTTGTTCGGCTTCCCCGAGCGGCTCGCCGCGATGCGGACGGACTTCGCCGAGGCGCTGGTGGCCGCCCAGCTACCCGGCGAGGCGCGCACGCTGCTCGAACAGGCCGTGCCCGAACTGGTGGCCGCCCAGGCGCACGCGGCGATCCCCGGAGCGCGGCTGCTGCTCGCCCAGGCCGCCCTCCTCTCCGGGGACGCCCGGCTCGCCGGCGCGACCGCGCGCACGGCACACGCGGAGCTCGCCGCGCAGGGCAGAACCGCCTGGCTGCCCCTGGCCACGGAGGTCGTCCTGCGGGCCCGCCTGGCCGAAACGACCGGCCGGCCACAGGACGGGCTGACCCCTCCGGCGGGCGGCTCGGCTCCCGGCGCTCCGCGAACGCCCGGCACCCGAGAAACACCCAGCGCGCGGGAGACACCCGGTGCCGAGGAAACGCCTAGCGCCGAGGGAACACCCGGCGCCCCCGAAACAGCAGGCGCTCGGGAGACAGCGCGTGCCTGGGGAACACTCAGCGCCGAGGAACCACCGGGCACCCAGGAAGAGCCGGGCTCGCAGGAGGCACCCGGCGACGGCCTGATCGCCGAGCTGGTGTCCTGCGCCGACGAGCTGGCGGCGTGCGGGTGGCATGCGGCGTCCTCGGCGCTGCGGCTCACCGCCGCCGCCGCGGCCGTGCGGCTGGGCGCGCTCGGCCCCGCCCGCGAGCAGTTGCGGATCACCGCCGCCACCGCGAAGCGTCCGCTCGTCCGATGGCACGCCGTGGCCCTGCGGCACCACCTGGACGGGGACCTCGCCCGGGCCCTGGCCGCCGCCGCCCGAGGCATCGAAGCCGCCCGTCCCGGGAGCGGCGCGGACGCCGGGAGCGGCGGCGACGCGGCTCCGCAGGCGGGGACCGGCCGGCCGGCGGGCGGTGCGGCCGCGGAGGACGCCCGCGCGCCGGTGCGGGACGCGGAGCTGCGGGCCCACGCCGCACGGCCCGCCGAGGACCTCGCCGCGTTCGGCCTGCGGATCGCCATCGACCGGGCCCGCCGAACGGGCGACGCCTGGATCGTCCTGGAGTGGTCCGAGCGGTGGCGGGCGGTCGTGCGCGGCGCGCCGCCGTTCCCGCCGCCGGGACGCGCGGGGGCCGGGCTGCTCGTGGAGCTGGTGCGGCGTGGCGACGAGTTGTTCGCCGTCACCGCCGACGCCGGCGGGTGCGCGCTGCGCACCCTGGGGTCCTATCAGGCCGCGGTGGAGGCGACCACGCGCGTCCGGTACGGGCTGCGCCGCCGCGTCCTGCGCGACGCCGGTCACCCGGCGGGCGCAGACGACGAGGCGGTGGCCCTCGAACTGTCCGCTCTCGACCGGCGGCTCCTGAGCGGTCCCGGCACGCTCGCCTCCCCCGGCTCTCCGGGACGCAGCTCTCCGGGACGCAGCTCTCCGGGATGGGGAGCGGCCGGGCCGGTGACGATCGTGCCCACCGGGGCGCTGGGCACGCTGCCCTGGCCGATGCTCCCCTCGTTGCGCGGACGGCCGGTGTCGGTCGCGGCGGACGCCGCCCGATGGTTCGCCCCGGCTCCCGGTCCGCCCGTCGGCGATCCGCTGGTGCTGTCGGTGGCGGGCCCGGGGCTCGACCACGCCGCCGCCGAGGCCGCGATGGTCGTCGCCGCGCACCCACGGGCGCGGCGGGTCGGCGCCACCAGGGCCGAGGTGCTGCGCGCGCTGGAGCGGGCCGACGTGCTCCATGTCGCCGCCCACGGGCTCTTCAGCCCGCGCGGGCCCATGCTGTCGCACATCACGCTGGACGACGGGCCGCTCATGGCGTACGACCTGCTGACCGCGCGCCGGATGCCCCGGCTCGTCGTCCTGTCGGCCTGCGACGCGGGGATGGCGCACGCGCCGGTGGACGGCGCGGCCCTGGGACTCGCCGGGACCTTCCTCGATCGGGGCGCGGCGTGCGTGGTCGCGGGCGTCGTGCCGGTCCGCGACGACGAGGCCCCGGCGGTCATGACGCTCTTCCACCGGCTGCTGGCCGAGGGCCGCTCCCCCGCCGAGGCGCTGGCCGCGGCGTCCGCGAAGTCGGCCGTGCCGGGCTTCGTCTGCTTCGGTGACGGCCGCCTCGCACCCGGATGAGGTCAGCCGGTCGCGACGGGCCTGCCGGGGTCGGCCACCCAGTTGGACCACGAGCCGGCGTACAGGGCGGCGGGCAGCCCGGCGATCTCCAGTGCCAGCACCTCGTGCGCGGCCGTCACCCCCGACCCGCAGTACGCCCCGACGGGCACGCCCTCGACGGCCCCCAGCGTGTTGAACCGCTCCCGGAGGAACGACCCGCTGTGGAAGCGCCCGCCGGGCTCGACGTTCTCGGAGGTGGGGGCGCTGACCGCGCCGGGAATGTGACCGGCGACCGGGTCGACGGGCTCCACCTCTCCCCGGTACCGCTCGGCCGCCCGCGCGTCCAGCAGCACGCCGTCGGCGGCGAGCGCGGCCGCCTGCCCGGCGTCGAGCACCGGCATCCCGCCGGGCCGGGCGGCGAAGTCTCCCGGCGGCACCGGCCCCTCCTCCTTGGACACCGGGAGCCCGGCCCGGGTCCAGGCCCGCAGGCCGCCGTCCAGCACCCGGACGTCGCCGTGGCCGAAGTACCGCAGGGTCCACCACGCCCGGGCGGCCGACGTCGAGTCGGCGTCGTCGTACACGACCACCGGGCGCGCGCCCGACACCCCGAGGCGGCGCATGGCCGCGCCGAAGTCCTCCGGAGCGGGCAGCGGATGCCGCCCGGCCGGGCCGGGCGGGGCGGCGAGATCGGCGTTCAGGTCGCAGAAGACCGCGCCGGGCACGTGACCCTCGCGGTACGACTCGATGCCGGGCGGCCCGCCGAGCCGCCAGCGGACGTCGAGGATCGTGACGCCGGCGAGCGCGGCGAGTTCCTCGGGAGTGATCAGCGGGCTGTGCTCCCCATCACGGTGCTTCCCATCACGATGCTCCCCGACTCGCTCGCTCATGAGACCCCTCCTGGCCGGTACGGTGCCACAGCCATTGTGCCAAGCCGTCGCCGCCACCCGGCCGGGCCGGGCCGGGCGCCGTTCACTGCTATGGTCGCGCGAATGCGATCGAGTTACCTCGCCTGGGGCGACGCGGTGGACCTGTTCGAGCGGCGCGGGCTGCCGAAGGGAACGTACGAGAACCTGTACGAGGAGGAGTACATCCTGGTGCCGGGTCCCGCCGCGGTGACCGGCGAACTCCCCCTCGACGAGCACGAGCGGACGCCGTGGCGGGAGCACACGCCCGAAGCGGCCACGGGGTACGTCGTGGACGGCGACCTGGTCGTCGACGGGAACATCACCGACGTGGACGACGGGGCCGCCGCGCTGATCGTCCTCGGGAACCTGCGGGCGAGGAACGTCTACCTGGCCGGTGACGCGAAGCTGGTCGTGCACGGCCACGTGACGGCCGAGACCTTCGTCGGCGACATGACCGAGAAGCTGGTGATGATCCACGGGGACCTGCGCGCCACCGTCTCGATCTTCTGGAACGAGTTCTGCCCCGACCTCGTCGCCGGCACCCTCCACGGCAGGACCCTCGCCCCCGCCTACCTCGACCTTTCCACCGCCCCCATCGGCGGTCTGGCCGACCCGGCGCCCGAGGCCCCGCTGAGCCGCCTCCTCGTGCCCGAACTGCTGGTCACCGGCGCCCCCGGCCCCGGCGACCTTCCCGAGATCGGTGTCCGCGGCGACGCCCTGCGTGACCGCCTGCTGGCCGGCCTCCCCCTCACCACGACCCGCTGACCCCCGGCGCGGTTCACCGATCGGTGACCGGTCAGCGGCGGATCTCCAGGAGCGGGACGTTCTGCTCGGCCCGGGTCAGTGATCCGTGGTAGCCGGTCAGGGACGACTCCACCGGTTCGGCGGCCGACGCCACGATCACGCACTCGCCGTACGGCACGGCCAGCACGTCGCCGATGCGGCCGAGCCACTCGCGGCGGACGCGGCGGCCGAACCAGCCGGTGTCGGCGGCCTCCTCGCGGGTCACCACCCAGGCCCGCCCGCGCAGCGCCTCGCGCCAGGTCTCCAGGACCCCTTCCGCCGCGCCCGGCCTCGTGTAGACGTGGCGGGCACGGGCCTCGCCGCCGAGCATGAGCACGCCCTCCCGCAGGTCGGGGCGGTGGTCCACGTCGACCTTGTCAGTGGCGTTGATCATGCCGTGGTCGGCCGTGACGTACAGGACGGCGCCCGGCGGCAGGGACTCCGCGATGCGCTCGGCCATGCGGTCGACGACGGCGAGCTGTTCGAGCCACGTGCCGCTGCCCCAGCCGCCGAAGTGGCCCGCCCGGTCGACGTCGCCGTAGTACACGGTGACGTAGGACGTCTCCCGCAGCGCGTGCCGCACCGCGTCCACGCGTTCGTCGGCGGTCTCCGCCGCCCGGTGACGCATGCCCCGGTAGACGGCGCGGGTGAGCCCGGTGCCGTCGAAGGAGGCGGGCGCGACGTAGACGGGTTCCACCCCCGCCGCGGCCATGCGCTGGTAGACCGTCTCGGCGGGCTGCCAGACGTCGGGGTCGACGGGCAGGCCGGGCGCGGTCCAGCGCAGGCAGTTGAACAGCCTGCCCTCCCCCGGCACCGCCATCTGCACCCCCACCATGCCGTGCTCCCCGGGGGGCGCGCCGGTGCCGAGCGTGGCCAGGCTCGTCGGGGTGGAGGACGGGAAGCCCGCCGTGAGCGTGCCGCGCAGGTGGGCCGACAGGAACGGCGCCGTGCCGGGGTGGGCGGCCAGCATCTCGGCCCCGAGCCCGTCCACGAGGAACAGGCAC
Source organism: Microbispora sp. H10949 (assembly GCF_014161435.1). Taxonomy (NCBI): domain Bacteria; kingdom Bacillati; phylum Actinomycetota; class Actinomycetes; order Streptosporangiales; family Streptosporangiaceae; genus Microbispora; species Microbispora sp. H10949. The sequence continues at coordinate 185,334 of NZ_JABBWZ010000011.1, forward strand.
ACCCGCGCGGCCGGCTCCAGCGCCAGCGTGTTGTCCGCCGACAGGCCGAGGGAGGCGAGCATCGACCCCGGCAGGTCGGCGAGCGAGGCCGTGCCGTACGCGGGCACGTACGGCACGGCCGGCGGCCCCCCGGCCGCGGCCCCGAGGGCCTCGGGAGCGGCAGGGGCGGCCGGAGACGTGGGAGACGCGGGGGCCGTCCGGGCCGCCGGGGACGCTGACGCCCCGCCGGACGCCGCCGCGGACGTCCCGCGAGACGCCGCTGGGAGCTGGGGGTCGATCACGTTGCCTCCCGGCGGGACGAAGAGGGGACGGTGTCAGGGAACGCCCGCCGCCTCCCTGACGGGACGCTCCTCAGTCGGTGCTCTCCAGACGGTGCTCTCAGACGGTGCTCTCAGACGGTGCTCTCACACGGTGGCCTCAGACGGTGGCCTCGGACAGCGCCTTGGCGAAGGCCAGCACATGGGTGACGGCCTCCGGCCCGTCGGCGGCCTCGCTGACCCGCAGCGACAGGTCGTCGGCGGTGATCGCGCCGGTGTAGCCGTGGTCGGCCTCGCAGTTCTCGTCACCGCAGGTCGCCGGTTCGAGGTCGACGTGGGAGATCGCCCCCCATCCGATCGTCAGCGTGACCTCGGTGGGGGAGGTGCCCGGCGCGTACGACGCGGGGTCGGGCACGACTCTGGTCACGGCGACCGACTGGATGCGGCTGAGCCGCACCGCCTCCGTGGTCGTGGAGGCGTGCGAGGCGGGCATGCCCTCGGCGGGCGGGTGCTCGTCGGTGTGGCAGACCAGCAGCCGGGTGGGCGACAGGACCAGCACCGTGACGTGCCTGCGCACCTCCATCGCCGGGTCGAACGTCGCCTCGTGATGCACGACGTACGCCGTCACCTGCTCGCTGCCGAGTGCGGAGTCGACGGCGTCGGCCACCAGATCCGGGTAGTAGCCGCTGCGATCTATGGCCTCGCGCAAGCCCGCGGCGGAGACTCGGGTTTCCCTCATGGGTCCATCCTGCCCTGTAAGGGACACCTGTTTCACACCCCGGCGGGACGGGTTTTCCGCCCGCGCCGCGCCGAGCGCCCTCCGGGCCCCGCACCCCCGGTACCCGCCGCGTACGGGAGCGCCCGGCGCGCACGTCGGCGGCCCGCCGTACCCCTGAGCGCCCGCCGGGTCAGCGCAGGCGGCGGGGGCCGGCGTCGGGGCGCAGCGTGGTGACGGGCCGCAGGACGGCGCGGGCGCCCAGCACCACCGCGCCGTTCGCGCCCGCCAGAACCGGGTCGAGGTCCATCCGCACGACCTCCGGCAGCGCGTCGGCCAGCAGCCCCACCCGCACCAGCAGATCCTCCAGCGCCTCCACCGCCACCGGCTGGTAGCCGTACTCGCCGAACAGCAGCGGCGCGGCGCGCACCGACCGCACCAGCGCCGCCGCGTCCTCGGCCGAGAGGGGGGCGAGGCGGTGCGCCTGGTCGCCGAGCAGCCGGGCGGTGACCTCGCCGAGGCCGAACGTGACGACCGCGCCGAAGTACCGGTCCTGCGTCACCCCGACGACGGTCGGCACCGAGGGCTGCGGCGCCATGCGCTGCACCGCGAGCGGTGTGCCGGGGCCGAGCAGCGCGGCCAGACCGGCGTACGCCTGCCGGACCCCGGCGGCGTCGGTGAGGCCGACGCGGACCGTGCCCGCGCGGCGGACATGCTCCGGGTCGGCCGACCTGACCACCACGGGCGGGCCGACGCGCTCGGCGAGGGCGACGGCCTCCTCCGCGTCGGCCGCGACGTGCGCCGGCCACACCTCGACGCCGTAACAGGCCAGCAGCGCGGTCGCGTCGATCTCCCGCTCGGCCCCGCCGTCCCCGGCCCGGTCCACGGCGGCGTCTCCGGCGGCGTCTACGGCCGTGTCCCCGGTGCCGTCCCCGGCGAGCGCGGCGGCGACGATCCGCCGCGCCGCGGCCGGGTCGATCCCGTCCACCTGCGGCACCAGGCCCAGGGGCTCCCAGCGCCAGCGGGCGTACCGCACCACGTGCGCCAGCGCTCGGACCGCCTCCTCCGGGGCCTGGTACGACGGGATCGACCCCCGCCCGGGGGACTCGCCGCCGGGAACGCCCGGGACGCGCAGCTCGTCCGGCATGCCCAACCGGCCCTGGAAGGTGGCGAGCACCGGTTTGCCGGACTCCCGGGCGGCGTCGAGCAGCGCTCCGGCGACCTCCCGGCAGTCGCCCGGAATCGGCGGCATGTAGATCGCGACGGCGGCGTCCACCTCGGGCAGCACGCTCCTCAGCGCCTCGGCGAACTCCGCGGCGCCGGCCCGGGCGCCGAGGTTCACCGGCGGGCGGGGCTCCAGGCCCGCGCCCGCGCACGCCTCCTCGGCCAGCAGTGTGAGCGCGTCGGAGTTGCCGACGACGCCCACCCGCGGCCCGGCGGGCAGCGGCTGGTGCGCCAGCAGCTGGGCGACGTCGAAGAGCTGGACGAGGTCGTCCACCCGGATGACCCCGGCCTGCGCGAACAGCGAGCTCAGCGCGGTGTCGGGCATGGCGAGCACCGGCGCGGCGTGACCTCCCGGCACCCCGCGCGACCTGACCACCACGATCGGCTTGACCCGGGAGATCCGCCGGGCCAGCCGGGTGAACTTGCGCGGGTTCCCGATGGACTCCAGGTAGAGGAGGATCACGTCGGTCGCCGGGTCCTCCTCCCAGTACTGCAGGAGGTCGTTGCCGGACACGTCGGCCCGGTTGCCGGCCGAGACGAACGTCGAGATGCCCATGCCGCGCTGCGCCACCCGCTGCAGCAGCGCGGTGCCGAGCGCGCCCGACTGGCTGAAGAAGCCGACCCTCCCCCGGCCCGGCAGGGTCGCCGCGAGCGTCGCGTTGAGCCGTACGGCGGGGTCGGTGTTGGCGATGCCCAGGCAGTTGGGCCCCACCACCCGCATGCCGTACGCGCGGGCGATGCGGACGAGCTCCTCCTGGCGGGCCAGGCCCTCCGGGCCGGTCTCGCCGAACCCGGAGGAGACGACGACCAGCCCCTTCACGCCCTTCCGCGCGCACTCCTCGACCAGTTCGAGCACGCCCTCGGCGGGCACCGCCAGCACGGCGAGGTCCACCTCGCCGTCGATCGCCGACACGCTGCGGTGCGCCGGTACGCCGGCCACGGCCCGCACCTGCCGGTGGACGGGGTAGACGGGCCCGGTGAAATCGGCGGCGAGCAGGTTGCGCAGCACCGCCTGGCCGATGCCGCCGGGTTCCCGGCTCGCGCCGATCACCGCGACCGACTCCGGCGTGAGCAGGCGGGCGATCGAGCGCGCCTCGGCGCGGTGCTCGCGGGCGAGCCGCACCTCCAGGGCCGTCTCGGTGCTCGACAGGTCGAGCGTCATCCGTACGACGCCGTCCTCGAACTGGCTCTGCGCCGTGTATCCCGCCTGGCGGAACAGGCCCATCATCCGGTGGTTGCCGGGCAGCACGTCGGCGATGAACGTCTTGATCCCGCGCTCGCGGGCGGCGGCCCGCAGGTGCTCCATCAGCACCGAGGCCACTCCCCTGCCCTGGTGGGCGTCCTCCACCAGGAAGGCCACCTCGGCGTGGTCGCGCGGCTGCACGCGGTCATAGCGCACGACCGCCACCATCTCCGTGCCGATCGTGGCAATCAGGGCGACCCGGTTGTCGTAGTCGACATTCGTGAAGAACGCGACGTCCTTGTCGGTCAGCCGGGGGCGCGGGCCGAAGTACCGGAAGTAGATGGACTCCGCGGACAGGCGTGAGTAGAAGGAGCGCAGCATGCCGGCGTCGTCCGGCCTGATCGGGCGGACATGGGCGGTGCCGCCGTCGGACAGCACGACGTCCGCCTCCCAGTGGGCGGGGTACTGAGGGTGCACGCAACCGAGATTATCCGTGCCCGGCTTGGTGGTAATTGGGGGATTTCTACTTACTTATGGAGATAGTCTCGCGAGAGCGCTTATAAGGGATCTACGAACCGAGGAGGGACGAGTTGGACAACGCTTGTGCATCGACTGTTCCCGTCTGTCCGCTCTCCACCCACGGCGCCCCTGGAAGCTGTTAGGTTTCTGGGCGTCAGCCTCTACAGCACGGAGCGGACGCCGCCCCTCCTTGGGCCTGGCTCGCCTCCATTAGCCAGTTGGCAAGGTGGTGACAGCATGACGCGGGTCGTCGTGGTGGGCGATCTCATGACGGACGCGGTCGCGCGCGCGAAGTTCCCTCTCGCGAGGGCGAGCGACACCCCGGCCGTCGTGACCATGCACGGCGGCGGATCCGGCGCCAACATCGCCTCCTGGCTGGCCGTGGAGGGCTCCGAGGTGGCCTTCATCGGCCGCCGCGGCGCCGACATCACCGGCCGCAACCGGGACATGGAGCTCATGGGGTACGGCGTGGACGCCCGCCTCGTCATGGATCCCGAACGGCCGACCGGCACCTGCGTCGTCCTCGTCACGCACAAGGGCGAACGGACCATGCTCTCCGACCCCGGTGCCAACGCCGCGCTGTCTCCCGAGGACCTGCCGCGCGACCTCTTCTCCGCCGGCGGCCACCTGCACGTGTCCGGTTACACGCTGATCAACGAGGGATCGCGCGACGCCGGCCTCGCCGCTCTCGACATGGCCCGCCGGGCGGGCATGTCGATCTCGATCGACTGCGCCTCCTCCGCCCCGCTGGAGCGCACCGGCGCCGAGCCGTTCCTGGAGTGGACCGACGGCGCGAAGCTGCTGTTCGCCAACGCCGACCAGGCCAAGGTGCTCACCGGCAGGGACGACCCCGCCTCGGCGGCGAAGGTGCTGACCGCCTGGTTCCCCCAGGTCGTGATCAAGATCAACGCCGAGGGCTCGCTCTGGTACTCCAACAGCCGCCCCGAACCGGTCAGGGCGCCCGCCGAGGTCGTCGACCGGGTGGTGGACGGAACCGGCGCCGGGGACGCGTTCGCCGCCGGTTTCCTGCCGGTCTGGCTGGACGGCAAGCCGCCCGCGGAGGCCCTGGCCGCGGGCAACGCCCTCGCGGCCCGGTGCATCTCCAACCTCGGCGCCCGCCCCCGCCTCTAGCGCAAGCGGCCACCTCTGGCAAAGCCGCCGCCTCTCGCGCAAGCGGCCGTCTCTGGCACAAGCGGGACGGCGCCCTCCCGCGCGCCCTGTGCCTACCCACATGCCTACCCACGTGCTTGCCGCGGGTTCGCCCTGTGCTTCCCCTGGACGCGCCCCGGCCGACGACGGCCGTCCCGGAACTAGTTCGTGACGGCGAGGGCGAGGGGAAGCACGGCGGGGGCTCCCGCGTGGCGGATCTGGGCGGCGGCGAGCGCCATCGTCCAGCCCGTGTCGACGCGGTCGTCCACCACCAGCACCGGTCCGTCCAGGGCGGCGATCCGCGCGGCGAGCTCACGCGGCATCGCGAGCGTCCCCCGGATGGCCGCCACCCGCTGGGCGCTGTTGTGCCTGGCCGCCGGTGATCCGTCGCGGTAGCCGAGCGTGCCGAGGTGCTCCAGGCGGCCCACCTGGGCCAGTCGTTCGGCGAGCGTCCCGACCAGCACCGGCCGCGAACCCGAGGGCACCGCGACCACGCCGACCGGGCGCCGCGCCCACTCCCACGACTTCAGCACTTCGACGACCGCGGCGAACACGTCGTCGGGGACCGGCCCGTCGCCCGCGGAGAACAGTTCCCGCAGCCGGGTGCCCCAGCCGATGTCGGTGAGGCGGCCGAGCGCGCGGCCCGGCTCCGCGCACAGCTCGGGCTTGATCCGCCCCTTCAGATCGGGCAGGCCGGTGGGCCACTGGCGGCGCGGCTCGATCTCCACACCCGGCCGGGCCAGCCGCTGCCGGGCGGCCTGCACGGCCTCCTCCGGCACCTCGGCGGACCGGTGGCCGCCGGTGCAGTTGTCACACCGGCCGCACGGCGCGGCCGTCTCGTCGTCGAGATGGCGGCGCAGGTACCGCTCCCGGCACTCGGTGGTCGTGATGTAGCCGAGCATCGCCTCCTGCTCGGCCCGGCGTTCGGCGGCCACCCTGGCGTAGCGCTCGGTGTCGTAGCTCCACGGCTCGCCGGTGGCCTCCCAGCCGCCCTTGACCCGGCGGACGGCCCCGTCGACGTCGAGCACCTTGAGCATCATCTCCAGCCGGCTCCGGCTGAGGTCGACCCTCGTCTCCAGGGCGGGGGTGGACAGCACGCCCTCCTGCGACAGCGCCTCCAGCGTCGCCTTGACCACCCCCTCCGGAGGGAAGGCCAGCGAGGCGAAGTAGGCCCAGATCTCCCTGTCCTCCGGGCCGGGCAGCAGGATGACCTCGGCCCGCTCGACGCCGCGACCGGCGCGGCCCACCTGCTGGTAGTACGCCACGGGCGAGGCCGGAGCGCCCACGTGGACGACGAAGCCGAGATCGGGCTTGTCGAAGCCCATCCCCAGCGCCGAGGTCGCCACCAGGGCCTTGACCCGGTTGCCGAGCAGGTCGGCCTCGGCCGCCAGCCGGTCCGCCGCCTCGGTCTGCCCCGTGTACGCGGTGACCGGGTGGCCCTGCTCGCGCAGGTACGCGGCGATCTCCTGCGCCGCGGCGACGGTCAGAGTGTAGACGATGCCGGAGCCCGGCAGCTCGTGGAGGGTCCTGGCCAGCCACGCGAGCCGCTGGCCTGCCCCGCCCAGCCGTACGACGCTCAGGTGGAGGCTCTCGCGCTCCAGTGGTCCGCGCAGGACGAACACCTCGCCGCCGGGCAGCTCGTCCCACTCCTGGGTGACGGCGAGCTGCTCGGCGACGTCGCGGGTGACCCGGGCGTTCGCGGTGGCGGTCGTGGCGAGCACGGGGATGCCCGGCGGCAGCTCGGCCAGCAGGGTGCGGAGCCTGCGGTAGTCGGGCCGGAAGTCGTGCCCCCAGTCGGAGATGCAGTGGGCCTCGTCGATCACCAGGAGCCCGGCGCTCGCGGCCAGCTCGGGCAGCACCTGGTCGCGGAAGTCGGGGTTGTTCAGCCTCTCGGGGCTGACCAGCAGCACGTCGACCATGCCCTCGGCGACCTGGCCGTAGACCTTCTCCCAGTCCTCGGGGTTGGCCGAGTTGATCGTCTCCGCGTGGATGCCGGCCCGCTCCGCGGCGGCGATCTGGTTGCGCATCAGCGCGAGCAGCGGGGAGACGATGACCGTGGGCCCCTCGCCCAGCTCGCGCAGCAGCGCGGTGGCGATGAAGTAGACGGCCGACTTCCCCCAGCCGGTGCGCTGCACGACCAGCGCGCGCCTGCGGTCCATTACCAGGGCCTTGATGGCGGCCCACTGGTCGTCGCGCAGCCGCGCGTGCTCCCCGGCGAGCGCCCGCAGCCGGGCCTCGGCCTCTTCCCGCAGGGACTCCTCTTCCTCGCTCACCCCGTCATTCGTATCAGGTCCCGCCGACCGTTTCCGCCGGGACGGCGGGAGGCGGGGCGGGGAACTAGAGGTCGTGTCCCTGGCCGCAGTCTCCGGACGTGCCGCTTCCCGCGTCGTCGTCTTCGAAGGACAGGGGCAGCAGCAGGCCGAGCTGCGAGTAGATCTGGAGCTGGTCGTAGTAGAAGCGCTGGCTCAGGATGCGGCCGTCCTTCAGATGCCAGAACCAGGAGACGCGCACGTTGATGCCCCGGCCGGTCGGGGCGAGGAGGTCGCCCCCGGCGACCAGGTAGGGCCCGGTGTGCGTCCCCACCGCGGTCATCTCTGTCGCGACCACGTCCGCGAAGCTAATCGTCTCCCAGACCGTGAAACGCAGATCGGGGAAGCCCCTCCACATCTGCATCACGTAGGAGCCGATCTCCCCGGGCTCCCCCGCCTCCATCTCCGGTCCGACCACCACCGCGCCCGGCGCGTAGCACCGCAACACCGCGTGCAGGTCGTGCGCGTTCATCGCGTCGAGCATCCGGTCCACGACGTCGTGCATCGCGGGAGCACCTCTCTCTCCTGGGGGAGAGTACCGAAAGACCAGTTATAACCAGACAAACAGTACATACACGAAGATTCGCCCCGCCCTCGGCACCGACGGAGGCCCCGCGGGACGGTGCCGGCCGGCGCAGGGGCGGGCCGCGTGGCCGGACGTGGTTGGATGAGTCCGTTATGGACGTGACCACCTGGTATCTCGAACAGACCAGCCCCTCCGACCTGCGCCCCGGCCGGACTCCCGCGCTCCCCGCCGAGATCGTCCGGGCGGAGGTGCCCAGCCCCGAGTTCGGCCGGTTCCTCTACACGGCGGTCGGCGGCGACTGGCAGTGGACCAACCGGCTGCCGTGGACCTGGAAGCAGTGGAAGGACTGGCTCGACCGGCCGGGAGTCGAGAACTGGGTGGCCTGGACGCGCGGCACCCCCGCCGGATACGCCGAACTCGTCGCGCGGGACGGCGCCGTCGAGATCGCCAGCTTCGGGCTGCTGCCGTACGCGATGGGGCAGGGGCTCGGCGGATGGCTGCTCGGCGAGGCGGCGGCGCGCGCCTGGGACATCGCGAGCCGGTGGCCCGGCCTGGAGCCCACGCGGCGGGTCTGGCTGCACACCTGCTCGCTGGACGGCCCGGCGGCGCTGGCCAACTACCGGGCCCGGGGCTTCCGCGTCTACGACGAGAAGCTGAACGAGCCGGGCGACGAGGACGAGGGCGAGACGCCCGGCCCCTGGCCCGGCGCCGGCCCCCGCACCTGATCTCGCGTTCCCGGCACCGCCTCTCCGACACCGAGTCGCTGATCCCGCGGGCGCCCTTCTCACCGCCGTGATCAGGGAAACCGGCGCGCTACGGCGGCCACGAGCGCGGGCTCACCGGCGAAGCCGGAACGGAGGGCACGGGCCCGGCAGTAGGGTGGTGAGTCGCGAACAGGGCGAACTCTCGGCAGAATGTTCGATGTTCACGACCGACATTCGCCCCTCCCCGGTCCCGACGGCCGGGGCCCGGCTCCTCGACACGCAGGAATCCACATGGCCCGACGCACGACGACACCTCCGCCGGACGAGGACTTCGAGGAGCGGATCGTCGACATCGACGTCTCCGCCGAGATGCGGACGAGCTTCCTTGAGTACGCCTACTCGGTGATCTACCAGCGCGCGCTGCCCGACGCGCGCGACGGACTCAAGCCCGTCCAGCGGCGCATCCTCTACTCGATGAGCGAGATGGGCCTGCGCCCCGACCGCGGGCACGTCAAGTCCTCCCGGGTCGTGGGCGAGGTGATGGGCAAGCTCCACCCGCACGGCGACGGCGCCATCTACGACGCGCTCGTACGGCTGGCGCAGCCGTTCTCGATGCGGCTGGGCCTGGTGGACGGGCACGGCAACTTCGGCTCCCCCGACGACGCCCCGGCGGCGATGCGGTACACGGAGGCGCGGCTCGCCCCGGCGGCGATGCTGATGGTGCAGTCGATCGACGAGGAGACGGTCGACTTCAAGCCCAACTACGACGGGCAGGAGACCGAGCCGTCGGTCGTGCCGTCGGCGTTCCCCAACCTGCTCGTGAACGGCGCCTCCGGCATCGCGGTCGGCATGGCCACCAACATGGCCCCGCACAACCTCGGGGAGGTCGTCGCGGCGGCCCGGCATCTCATCAGGAAGCCGGCCGCGACGCTCGACGAGCTCATGCGCTTCGTGCCCGGCCCCGACCTGCCGACCGGCGGCATGATCATCGGCCTGAACGGCGTCAGGGACGCGTACGAGACCGGGCGCGGCACGTTCAAGATGCGGGCGAAGGCCGCGGTCGAGCAGGTCACCCCGAGGCGCAAGGGCATCGTCGTCACCGAACTGCCGTTCAACGTCGGCCCCGAGCGGGTGGTGACGAAGATCAAGGAGCTGGTGACCTCCAAGAGGCTCACCGGCATCTCCGACCTCAAGGACCTGACCGACCGGCACAAGGGCCTGCGCCTGGTCATCGAGGTCAAGAACGGCTTCAACCCCGAGGCCGTGCTGGAGGAGCTCTACCGGCTCACACCGATGGAGGAGACCTTCGGCATCAACAACGTCGCGCTGGTCGACGGACAGCCGCGCACACTGGGCCTGCGCGAGCTGCTCTCGGTCTACGTGGACCACCGGCTCGACGTGGTGCGCAGGCGCTCGGCGTACCGGCTGCGCAGGCGTGAGGAGCGGCTCCACCTGGTCGACGGCCTCATCGTCGCGCTGCTCAACATCGACCAGGTCATCCAGGTGATCCGCGGGTCGGACGACTCCGCGCAGGCCCGCGCCCGGCTCATGGAGACCTTCGCGCTGAGCGAGATCCAGGCCAACTACATCCTCGACACCCCGCTGCGCCGCCTCACCCGCTACGACAAGCTGGAGCTGGACCGGGAGAAGGAGCAGCTCCAGGCCGACATCGCCGAGCTGAACGAGATCCTCGGCTCGGAGGAGCGGCTGCGCCGGGTGGTGTCGGCCGAACTGGCCGAGGTCGCCAAGACGTACGGCACGCCGCGCCGCACCGTCCTGCTGGAGTCGTCGGACGCCGCCAGGGCCGCCGTCGTGCCGCTGGAGGTGCCCGACGACCCCTGCCTGGTCATGCTGTCGTCCACCGGCCTGCTCGCCCGTACGACCGACGCGTCGCCGATCTCCGGCGAGGGCGAGCGGGCGGCGCACGACGTGCTGGTGTCGGTGGTCCGCTCGACCGTGCGCGGCGAGGTGGGCGTGGTCACCTCCAAGGGCCGCGTCATCCGTGTCTCGGTGCTCGACCTGCCCGCCCTGCCGCCCTCGGCGAACCCGCCGTCCCTGGCCGGGGGGCATCCGGTGTCGGAGTACGTCTCCCTGGAACCGGACGAGAAGGTCGTCGGGCTCGGCTCGCTCGACCCCGACGGGCCGGGCCTCGCGCTCGGCACCAGCCAGGGCGTGGTCAAGCGGGTGGTGCCCGAATACCCGGTCAACCGCGACGAGTTCGAGGTCATCGGGCTGCGGGACGGCGACGTGGTGGTGGGCGCGGTGGAGCTCACCTCGGCCGATCACGACCTGGTCTTCATCACCTCGGACGCGCAGCTGCTGCGCTTCCCCGCCTCCGTCGTACGGCCCCAGGGCCGTCCGGCCGGCGGCATGGCCGGTGTGCGCCTGGAGGGCGACGCCCGGGTGGTCTTCTTCGGCGCCGTCGATCCCGCCCTGGAGGCCCGCGTCGTGACGATCGCCGGCTCCTCGACCGCCCTGCCCGGCACCCAGATGGGCGCGGGCAAGGTCTCCGACTACGCCGACTTCCCCCCGAAGGGCCGGGCGACCGGCGGGGTCCGCGCCCAGCGCTTCCTCAAGGGCGAGGACGTGCTGCTGCTCGCGTACGCCGGTCCCATGCCGGTCAAGGCGGTTTCCTCGACCGGCAAGCCGGTGCCGCTGCCGGACGAACTGGGCCGCCGCGACGGCTCGGGCGTACGGCTCGTGCACGCCATCGCAGCCATCGGCGGCGCGCTCGGCGCGGACGGCGACGGCGAGGAGGCCGCCACCGACGGCGGAATGGCCACGACCGGCGACACGGGCGGCGAAGAGCCGCTCGCGTGAACACGAGCCGGCGAAGAGCCGGCTCCACGGATGCGGGCGGCGAAGAGCCGCCGGGGCCTCCGCCGTTCAGGTGACGGCGGGGCCGCCGTGGAAGGCGGAGCGGTACGCCTGCGGCGTGGTTCCCACGACCCGCTTGAACCGCTCCCGGAACGCGGTGGGCGACCCGAACCCGGCCTGCGCGGCGATGCGCTCGATGCTGTGGCCGCTGTTCTCCAGCAGGTACTGCGCCCGCCGGACCCGGGCCCGCAGCAGCCACTGCAGCGGGGTGGTGCCGGTCTGCTGCCGGAAGCGTCTGCTGAACGTCCGCTCGCTCATCCCGCCGCGGACCGCCATCTCCCTGAGGGTGAGGTCGCGGCCGAGGTTGTCCTCGATCCACGCCAGCACGGGCTCCAGCAGCGAACCGCCGGGCACCGGCGGATACTCGTGCACGATGAACTGGGCCTGACCGCCCTCCCGCTCCAGCGGCATCACCGACAGGCGGGCGGCGTCGGCCGCGACGGCCGACCCGTGGTCGCGCCGGATCATGTGCAGGCACAGGTCGAGTCCGGCCGCCGCGCCGGCGGAGGTGAGCACCTGCCCGTTGTCGACGTACAGGACGTCCGGCCGCACGTCCACCAGGGGGAACCGCCGGGCGAGTTCGGGCGCCGCGGTCCAGTGGGTGGTCGCCCGCAGGCCGTCCAGCAGCCCGGCCGCCGCGAGCGTGAACGCGCCCACGCAGATCGAGGCGAGGCGGGTGCCGCGCGCGGCCGCGTCGCGCAGCGCGTCCAGCGCCTCGGGCGGGGGCGGACCGGCCCGCTCCGAGCAGCCGGGGACGATCACGGTGTCGGCCCCGGCCAGCGCGTCCAGCCCGTACGGCACGCGCAGGGCGAACGTCTCTGTCTCCACTTCCCGGGCGGGCCCGCACACCCGCACGCGGTAGGGGCGCCGGCCGTCCGGCAGACGGGTGCGCCCGAACACCTCGATGGGGGTCGCCAGGTCGAACGGCACGACGCGGTCCAGCGCCAGGATCGCCACGGTGTGCACGATCGCCACCATAGCCGGATTCCCGCCGGCGACGTGGTCAGCGATCGCTCGTTCACGACCAGGTGACAGCGGTTGGCGAGAATCCGTTGGTCTTTGTCGTTCTCGCCTCTGGGGCAGAGGCGGCCGTGCTCCTACGGTTGGTGACCGCACGCCGACGACAAGGAGCGATGCCGATGCCGGCCCAGTTCGTGCTGTCCGACGGGTTCGATCCCCCGGACGTCCCCGCGCCGTCCGCCGACGGGGGCCGGGCACGATGACCGCGTTCTTCCTGGCCGTCCACGTCCTCGCCGCGATCCTCGCGATCGGCCCGGTAGCGGTGGCCGCGAGCATGTTCCCCGCCGCCGCGCGGCGCGTGACGGACGCATCGGTGCCGGGTGGGCAGGCCGACGGCCTGGCCGCGCTCCGCGTGCTGCACCGCGTCTGCCGCGTCTACGCCCTCGTGGGCCTGGCCGTCCCGGTTTTCGGGTTCGCCACCGCGAGCGGCCTCGGCGTGCTGCGTGAGGCGTGGGTGATCGCGTCCATCCTGCTCACCGGCGCGGCGGCCGCGATCCTCGCCCTGTGGGTCCTGCCGCGTCAGGACGCCGTCCTCGCCCTGCTCACCGCCGGGGAGCCCACGGCCGCGGGCATCGGCCGCCAGGTGGCGAGGCTCGCCATGCTGACCGGCGTCTTCAACCTGCTGTGGGCGGCCGTGACGGTTCTGATGATCGTCCGTCCCGGCTCGACCACGGGAGTCTGACCATGTCGCGCCCTCGTTCCGCCCTGCGAGCGGCCGCCGCCGTCGAGCTGGGATCTCTGGCCGTCCTCCTGGCCAACCTCGCCACCGTGCACCTGCCGCCCGTCTCCTCGCTCGTCGGCCCCCTGCACGGCTGCGCGTACCTGTTCGTGATCGTGGCCGCCGCCCGCGACGCCGGATGCGACCTGACCGGCAGGGTCCTGGCCTGGCTGCCGGCCGTCGGCGGCCTGCTCGTCCTGCGGCGCCTCGCGCGTGCGCCGCGGGAGGAGGCCGCCTCCGGCACTCCGGGCTGAGGCGTCAGTCCGACGAGGGGATCAGGCAGAACGGGTGCCCGGCCGGGTCGAGGTAGACCGTCCAGTTCTCCTCCTCGCCCGGCTGGTGCTCGTGCCTGACCGCTCCGAGGGCGAGCACGCGCTTCTCCGCCTCGGCCATGTCGTCCACGGTCAGATCCAGGTGGAACTGCTGGGGGTGCTCGGAGCCGGGCCACTGCGGGGGCCGGTAGTCCGGGACGCGCTGGAAGGCGACGCGGACCTGGTCGTCACCGGCGAGCGTGACCCATTCCTCCCCCTCCTCGTACGCCACCTTCCAGCCCAGCACCTCCGCGTAGAAGGCGGCCAGGGCCTTCGGCTCCGGACAGTCGAGCACGACCGTGCGCATTCGCGCGACACCGCTCATGAGGGATGTTTCTCCTTCCGTGCAACACCAGTGAAAACCTTATACCGGTGTCGTGAGCAAAGACCAGCCGATATGGAGAGGGAATCTGCTACCCCCGCGCCGACCGCTAAAAGGGGATCGGGCAACATCTGTCACATGACCGGTGCTTTCGATGATCTTCTGGCCGCCAACGAGAAGTACGCGAGCACGTTCTCGCACTCCGGCCTCACGGGCCGGGCCGCACGCGGCCTCGCCGTGGTGACGTGCATGGACTCCCGCATCGATCCGCTCGGACTGCTCGGCCTCACGGCCGGCGACGCGAAGATCCTGCGCAACGCGGGCGCCCGGGTGACCGACGACGTCCTGCGGACCCTCGTCCTCGCCGTCTACCTGCTCGGCGTGGACCGGGTCCTGGTGATGCCCCACACCGACTGCCGGATGTCCAAGTCGACCGACGAGGACGTCCACAACCTCATCGCCGACCAGCACGGCGTCGACACCCGCAGTCTGGAGTTCCAGACCGTTCCCGACCAGCCGGCGGCGCTGCGGCACGACATCACCCGCATCAAGTCCAGCCCGTACCTGCCCGCCGATCTCGTCGTCGGCGGCGCGCTGTACGACGTGCACACGGGGAGGCTCCAGCCCATCGAGATCTGATCCCGCCTCACGGAGGGGGTGCGGCCGGCGCGAGGACGGAACCCGGGATGGCGGTTATGACGTTCTCCTGGCGACGAACGAGAATATGACCTCTCCGCCACTCCACCCCCAGGAGCCCATATGCGCAGCCGCACCCCCTCCGCCCCGTCCGGCGGCGCCTCCCGCCGGTCGTACCGCGGGCTCGCCACCGTCCTGATCCTCGCGCTCATCGTGATCGGAGTGCCGGCCCTGTACGGCGCCTTCCAGGGGTTCGAGCGCACCAGCGGCGGCGAGGTGGCGGTCGTCCGCGACGGCGGCCCGCTGGACGACAACAAGGTCCGCCAGATCATCGACCCCGGCTCCGGGGTCACCTGGATCGGCTGGTGGTCGCAGATGCACCGCTACCCCGCCCAGCAGCGCTTCTACACGATCACCTCCGACAAGGGCCACGGTGAGAGGTCCGGCGTCGACGTGGTGAACGTGCCGAGCGGCGACGGCGTCAACATGGGCATCGAGGGCACGCTCTACTTCGGCCTGAACCTCGACCACGAGACGCTGAAGTCGTTCGACGACAAGTTCGGCACCCGGAAGTTCCGCAGCACCAACGGCGGGACCTACTACCCCTGGCAGGATGACGAGGGCTGGTCGGCGTTCCTCGACCAGATCATCCGGCCGGTGATCGACAACGACCTGCGCACTCAGATCAACAACTTCCGCTGCGCCGAACTCGTCTCCTCCTGCGCCCTCGTGCAGAACAACAGCAGCCAGCAGGGCGGGGGCACGCCGCAGCAGGGCAACAACGCGAACATCGCCAAGATCCAGAACGCGGTCAACACGAGCCTGGCCGAGGACCTCAAGGCGACGCTCGGCGCCGACTACCTCACCGGCATCCACTTCAACCTCTCCCGGGTGACCCTGCCCACGGAGGTCCAGGAGGCGGTGAACCAGGCGCAGGCGGCGTTCGCGAAGGTCACCGAGGCGCAGGCGAAGGTCGCCCAGGCCCGCGCCGAGGCGGACGCCAACAAGGCCCGGCAGGACGGCTACAACAAGTGCCCCACCTGCGCGGAGATCGAGAAGCTCAAGGCCCTGCCCCAGGGCATCACGGTCTACGCGCCGGGCAATACTGGTGGCGTCGCTCTGCCCACCAAGTAGTCTGCCCACCAAGTGACAGGGTCGTGATCCGATGCGCCTGCTGACCCTTCCGGTGACGCTCATCGTGCTCGCCGTGCTCCTCTACCTGCTCTTCGCGGTCGTACGCCGGTCGGGGCCGGCGTCCCGGCGGAGCGTGGGCGGCCCTCCCCGCTGGGAGGCCGACACGGTCATGGAGAACGGGTGGACCCTGATCGTGGTGCGCAAGGTCGCCCCCGGCAGGAACGGCCCGGTGGAACTGACCAGGCAGACGGTCCGCGCCATCGCCGACGACGATCCCGACTGGGACGAGCGCTACCGGGAGGGCATGCTGGAGGCCCGCAACCGCGTCAGCACCCTGGAGATCGAGTCCGGCTGAGGCCCCCGCCTCCCGCTCGACGGCCCGAGGCTCCCGCGCGTCACCTTGAGGCGCTGGAGCCTCACCCTCCGTCATATTACCTATTGACTTGGTAGGAATCATCGGCAAAGGTGGGGGTCGACGACGACAGCGATCGAGAAGGGCACCCAGATGAGCGTCACCGACGAACTCCTCGCCAACGCCGAGCGGTACGCCGCCGGGTTCGACAAGGGGCACCTGCCGCTGCCACCCGCCCGGGGCGTGGCGGTCCTCGCCTGCATGGACGCCCGGCTCAACCCGTACGGCCTGCTCGGGCTGAGCGAAGGCGACGCGCACGTGATCCGCAACGCCGGCGGCGTGGTGACGGCCGACGAGCGGCGCAGCCTGGCGATCAGCCAGCGCCTGCTCGGCACCCGGGAGATCATCCTCATCCACCACACCGACTGCGGCATGCTGACCTTCACCGACGACGGCTTCCGGCGGGACATCGAGGCCGAGGTCGGGATCAAGCCCGACTGGGCCGCCGAGGCGTTCCCCGACCTGGACGCGGACGTCATCCAGTCGATCAACAGGATCACGGCCGACCCGTTCATCCCGCACAAGGACTCGGTGCGGGGATTCGTCTACGAGGTCGAGACCGGGCGCCTGCGCGAGGTCAAGCCCTGACGCGACCGCCGGCGGCCATGGCCGCGTCCGGGGAGTGACCGCTTCCGGACACCGCGTGGCAGATCGGCCCGGAGCCGGCCGGGTAGGGATGCGGAGGTCCGCACCTCCTCCCCCGGTAAAGGACGCCCCCCATGAACGCTCCGCTCAGACGCGCGCTCACGATCTGCGCCGCCGTGCTGGTGACCGGCGTCACCGCGGCGCCCGCCGCGGCCCTGGACGCCAACTACACCTGCACGAGCGGCACCCGGTACCTGATGTCCGACCTGCTGGGCTACTACATCTTCGGCAGCGGCTGCACCGGGTCGGGCACCGGGCCCTGGGGAACCGTCACCATCCCCTCCGGGAGCTACTTCTGCCAGAACGTGGGCTACTTCCCGGAGGCCGACTTCCTCAGCGCCCAGCGCTGCTGACAGGGCGGGGCTGACACGGCGCCCCCGGCGGGCGCCGGTCAGGCGTCGATGGCGTCGCGGTCCACCTCGGCGGCGCTGCCGATGATGAACTCGCGCCGCGGGCCCACGTCGCTGCCCATGAGGAGGCTGAAGATGCGCTCGGCCTCCTCCACGTCCTCGATCCGCACCCGGCGCAGGACGCGGTGGCGGGGGTCCATCGTCGTCTCGGCGAGCTGGTCGGCGTCCATCTCGCCGAGGCCCTTGTAGCGCTGCACCGGGTCCTTCCAGCGCTTGCCGCGCCGCTCCAGGTCGCGCAGGACCTTGTGCAGCTCCGCGTCGCTGTAGGTGTAGACGTACTTGTCCTGACCCCGCCCCGGGTTGGTGACCTCGATGCGGTGCAGCGGCGGCACCGCGGCGAACACCCGCCCGGCCTCGACCATCGGCTTCATGTACCGGTGGAAGAGCGTCAGCAGCAGGCACCGGATGTGCGCGCCGTCCACGTCCGCGTCGGCCATCAGGATGATCTTGCCGTACCGGGCCGACGCGATGTCGAACGAACGCCCGGAGCCCGCGCCCACCACCTGGATGATCGCGGCGCACTCGGCGTTCTTGAGCATGTCGGCGACCGACGCCTTCTGCACGTTGAGGATCTTGCCGCGGATCGGCAGCAGCGCCTGGAACTCCGAGTCGCGGGCCAGCTTCGCGGTGCCCAGCGCGGAGTCGCCCTCCACGATGAACAGCTCGCTGCGGTCCACGTCGTCGCTGCGGCAGTCGACCAGCTTGGCGGGCAGCGCCGAGTTCTCCAGGGCCGACTTGCGCCGCTGGTTGTCCCGGTGCTCCCGGGCCGCGATGCGGGCCTTGGCGGCGGCGACGACCTTCTCCAGGACCGCGCGCAGCTGCTGCTTCTGCCCCCGCTTGGGGCTGGCGAACAGCGCCTTGAGCTCACGGGAGACGACGTGGGCGACGATCCGGCTGGCCGCCGAGGTGCCGAGCACCTCCTTGGTCTGGCCCTCGAACTGCGGCTCGGGCACCCGCACGGTGACGACCGCGGTCAGGCCTTCGAGGATGTCCTCCTTGGTGACCGGCTCGTCGCCGTTCTTCAGCAGCCGGGTCTCCCGGAGCTGCTCGTTGACCGTGCGCACCAGCGCCCGCTCGAACCCGGCGACGTGGGTGCCGCCCTTCGGCGTGGCGATCACGTTCACGAAGGAGCGGACGGTCGTGTCGTAGCCCTTGCCCCAGCGGATCGCGACGTCGGCCGTGAGCTCCCGCTCGACCTCCGTCGACGTCATGTGGCCCTGGTCGTCGAGCACGGGGACGGTCTCGTGGAAGTGGCCCACGCCCTGCAGCCGCATCACCTCGCACACCGCCTCGTCCCGGGCGAGGAACTCGGTGAACTCGCTGATGCCGCCGTCGAAGCGGAAGGTCTCCTCGGCCGGCTCCTCGCCCCGGCTGTCCCGGACGACGAGGGTGAGCCCCGGCACCAGGAACGCCGTCTGGCGCAGCCGCACGTGGATCTCGTCGAGCGAGACCTCGGCCTCGGGCAGGAAGATCTGGCGGTCGGCCCAGAAGCGCACGCGGGTGCCGGTGAGCGCGCGGGGGGCGGCGCCGCCGTCGCGCAGGCCGGACTTCTTGCGGAACTTCGCCGTGGGGCCGTCGCCGTCGAACAGGCCGGGCACTCCCCGCCGGAAGCTGATCTGGTGGATCCGGCCGTCGCGGTCGACCTCGACGTCGAGGCGCGAGGACAGCGCGTTGACCACCGAGGCGCCCACGCCGTGCAGGCCGCCCGAGGCGCCGTAGGAGCCGCCGCCGAACTTGCCGCCCGCGTGGAGCTTGGTGTAGACCAGCTCGACTCCGGCCAGGCCGGTCTTGGGCTCGACGTCGACGGGGATGCCGCGCCCGTCGTCGCGCACCTCGATCGACCCGTCGCGGTGCAGTTCGACCTCGATCCGGGTGCAGAAGCCGCCCAGCGCCTCGTCGACCGCGTTGTCCACGATCTCCCACAGGCAGTGCATGAGGCCGCGTGTGTCGGTGGAGCCGATGTACATCCCCGGGCGCTTGCGGACGGCCTCGAGGCCTTCGAGCACAGAGAGATGACGGGCGGTGTACCCCGTCTCCGCGCGAACCGCAGTCACACCCAACTCCCACTTATCAATCGAACACGCGTACGCAGCTTAACGCCACTTCTGTTTGTACGCGTACAAGCTTGCCAGGCACAGCGGGTTGACCGGCACTTCGGCTGTGATCCCCGTCACTTCCAGGGGCATTCTGCTCTGGGCGTAGCCGCGCCATGATTGGGAACGCCCGCATCCGGTTAGATGTTGTCCCAAGTGACTGACGCCAACGACCCCGCATCCGTGGGGCGACCCGAAAGGCGATACGTGACTGGAGCTCTCGCCCCCGCCAAGCCGCTGACGGCCCTGGACCGGTGTGACCGGTGCGGTGCTCAGGCCTACATCCGCGCTACCCTGCCCGTGGGCGGGGAGCTGCTGTTCTGCGCCCACCACGGGCGTCAGCACGTGGCTGTACTGCGCGGCAAAGGTGCTGAGATCCAGGACGAGTCGGCCCGACTCTCCGCATCCCCCGCGACCGCCCCTGACGGCGAGCGCTGACCCCCATAGACGGCGTGCCGGAGCAGCACGACGACGACGTCGGCTCGGTGCGCCGTCACCATAGATTCCCAGATTCCCCGTCCGTCTCCATGCCGTACCTGACCTGACCGCGGTGCCCGTCAGGGCCGCACGCGGTAGTGGTAGCGGCCGGCCACGCCGAAGCCCTCCCGCTCGTAGAGCGCGCGGGCCGCGGCGTTGGCCTCCGTGACCACCAGGTAGGCGCTGTCCGCGCCTTGCCGCCGTCCCCAGGCGGCGAGGGCGCGCAGCACGGCTCCGCCCAGCCCGCGCCGCCTGGCGCGCGGCTGGACCGCCATGCAGTAGATCCCCAGCCAGCGGCCCTGCGGCACGCCCCGGCCCACCGCGTTCCCGTCCTCGTTCCCGTCGGCGTCCCCGTCCGGGTGGCCGCCGAGGAGGACGTAGCCGGCGGGCACCCCGGTGATGATCCGCTCGGCCCACACCCGCGCCGGGACGTCCCCGGCGGCGTTGTGCCGCCCGCCGTCCACGCTCCACCAGGTGCGCAGCCACCGCTCCGACGGCGCGCCCGCCACCTCCACCACGCCCTCGTCCGGCGTATCGGCGGACAGCGGCCCGGTCATCACCAGAGTGGGGTCCACCAGCCGGTATCCCCGGCGGTCGAGTTCCTCGTCGAGTCCCGGCGTCGCGCCCATGCCCACGGAGAACACGCACGGCAGGCCGGCTCCCGCGTAGAAGCGCTCGGCCCGGTCCACCGCCTCCGGCAGGTCCGCCCGCTCCCCCAGCGGCAGCACCGAGTTGGCCCGCTTCGTCACCCCGCCGGCGTGGCGGTAGACCCAGCTTCCCTCCGCGGCCCGTCCCGGCGCCGGCCACGCCTCGTCCACCAGCAGGTCGAACTGCGCCAGATCCCGACTCACCCGCCGCAGCCTAGCGGCCTCCCTGACCTGCGCTGCTCGCGTTTAGGTCGGACCTGGCGGGCAGAGGGAGCCGGCCTCTGTCCTTCGGCCCCCCAAAGGAGCGGCAGTGTCCCCTTCACGCAGGAGCCGTACCGGCATGGTCGTCCTGCCAGGCGCCCTGGCCGCGGTGCTGGCGGTGGCCGCGTGCGGCGGCGTGGGCTCCGGGAACGGCGCGCCGCCTGGCGGCGGAGCCGCCCTGACGACCATGGGCTTCGGCTTCCCCGACGAGATCGCCACAACCAGGGCCGACGCCTTCAAGAAGGCGCACCCCGAGGTGAAGCTCACCGTCAACCAGGGCCAGTTCGACGAGCAGGCGTTCCTGTCGGCGGTGGCGAGCGGCAACCCGCCGGACGTCGTCTACCTCGACCGCCAGCTCATCGGCACGTACGCCGCCAGGGGCGCGATCCAGCCCTTGGACGACTGTGTGGCCAAGGAGGGCATTCCGATGTCCGACTTCTACCCCGCCGCGCAGCAGCAGGTGAAGCTGAACGGCAAGTGGTACGCCGTGCCGGAGTTCTACACCTCGATCATCCTGCTGGTGAACGACAAGGCCGCCAAGGAGGCGGGGGCCGACCCGAAGAGCATCGACACCTCTGACTGGGACGCCCTGGCCGCGCTGGCGAAGAGGATGAACAAGGTCTCCGGCGGCAAGATCCGGCGCTTCGGCTTCTACCCGAAGCTGCCGGAGTTCCTCCCCCTGTGGGCCAAGGCCAACGGCGCCGACCTGCTGTCGGCGGACGGGAGGACCTCCCGGCTGGACGACCCGAAGGTCGCCGAGGCGCTCGGCTACGCGCAGGGGCTGCTGAAGGACCAGGGCGGCTGGACCAGGCTCAAGGCGTTCACCGACACCTTCGACTACTTCGGCGAGAAGAACCCGATCGCCGAGGACCAGATCGGGATGATGCTCACCGAGCAGTTCCTGGTCACCTCCCTGGCGAGTACCTCCCCCGACGCGAAGATCACCGTGCTGCCGTTCAAGGACAGGCGGGGCAACCCCCTCACCATGGTCGGCGGCAACGGGTGGGTCATTCCCAGGGGGGCGAAGCACCCTGACGTGGCCTGCCAGTGGATCAAGACGATGACCTCGGCCGACACCTGGATCGCGGCGGCGAAGGCGCGGGCGGCCAAGCGGGCGCAGGAGGGCAGGCCCTACCCGGGCACCTTCACCGCCAACGCCAAAGCCGACCAGGCGATCTTCTCGCAGATCGTGAAGCCCAGCGGGCACAAGCCGTACGACGACGCGACCAAGACGATCCTGGACGTGCAGGAAAAGGGGTTCGTCGTCCCGCAGTCACCCGCCGCGGCGGAGTTCCGCACCGCCTGGATCGACGCGGCGACCCGGGTGATGCAGGGGCGCCAGGACGCGAAGGCCGCCCTCTCCCAGGCGCATCAGGAGGCCGTCAAGGCCCTCCAGGCCGCGGCGGGCTGAGCGCATGGCACGCCCGCTGTCCGGACTGGCACGCCGGGAGGCGCGCTGGGCCTATGTGTTCCTGCTGCCGTGGCTGCTCGGCTTGGTGATCTTCCAGGCCGGACCCATGGTCGCCAGTCTGGTGCTGTCCCTGACCGACTACGACCTGATCTCCAGCCCGCGTTTCGTCGGCCTCGGCAACTACGCCGAGATGCTGGAGGACCCGAAGGTCGCCACGGCCATCGGCAACACGGCCTTCTACACCGTCCTGCACGTGCCGCTGGCCCTGGTGGTCTCTCTCGCACTCGCGCTGATGCTCAACCGCGTCACCGGCCGGGCCGCCGGGTTCTTCCGCACCGCCTTCTACCTGCCGTCGATGACGCCGTACGTCGCGGTGGGCGTGCTGTTCCTGTTCCTGCTGAACGGCCAGGCGGGACTGGTCAACCAGTTCCTCGGGCTGTTCGGCGTGGACGGACCGCAGTGGACGACCGATCCCGCGTGGGTCAAGCCCGGCGTCGTGCTGATGTCGCTGTGGAACCTCGGCTCGACGACGATCATCCTGTTCGCCGCCCTGCGCAACGTGCCGCGCGACCTGTACGAGGCCGCGATGATCGACGGCGCGGGTCCCTGGCAGCGGTTCCGCTCGGTCACCCTCCCGATGATCAGCTCCGCGCTGTTCTTCGTGGTGATCATCAACACCATCGCGGCACTGCAGATGTTCGACCAGGTCTACACGATGTTCTTCGGCAACCAGACCGCTCAGAACTCCTACGGCGACGCGGCCCTGTTCTACGTCGTCTACCTGTTCCAGCAGGGGTTCCAGTTCCTGCACATGGGCTACGCCTCGGCGCTCGCCTGGCTGCTGTTCGCGATCATCGCGGTCATCACGGTCGTGCAGGTGAAGGTCGGCAACCGGCTCGTCTACTACGAGGCCGAACCCCCGGGAGGGACGCGATGACCACGACGGCGGGCCGTACGCGGGCGGGACGCGCCGGGATCGCGGAACGGGCACGGGAGACGGCCCGCGACGACCGCCCGGGCACCGCCGGCACCCGCGGGGCGTTCTTCCTCGTCATGCTCTCGGCCGCCGCGGCGGTGTTCCTCTACCCGTTCGTGTGGCTGGTCGTGGCATCGCTGAAGCCGCGCGACCGCACGTTCTCCGATCCGTTCGTCCCCTGGCCGAACCCCTTCGCCCCGGAGAACTACGCGAACGTGTGGGACGCCGCGCCCATGCTGGCCTGGCTGTTCAACACCGTGTTCGTGGGAGTCGCGGCGGCCCTCGCCGTGACGGTCTCCAGTGCGTTCGTCGCCTTCGGCTTCGCCTACTTCCGCTTCCCCGGGAGGGGCGTGCTGTTCGGCAGCGTGCTCGCCACGATGATGCTCCCGGGTGCCGTCACGCTCGTGCCGACGTACCTGATCTGGAACACCGTCGGCCTGACCGGCACGCAGGTGCCACTGTGGGCGGGCAACCTGTTCGGCTCGGCGTTCTACATCTTCCTGCTGCGCCAGTTCTTCCTCGGCATCCCGCGCTACGTGTTCGAGGCGGCCAGGGTGGACGGAGCGTCCTACCTCGACCTGTTCCGGCGGATCGCGCTGCCCCTCGGCCGTCCGGCCCTGATCATCGCGTTCATCTTCGAGCTCAAGGCGAGCTGGTTCGATCTGATGAAGCCGCTGATCTACCTCCAGGACCCCGCGCTGTTCACGCTGCCGCGCGGGCTCAAGGCCGTGGTCGACCAGTTCTACCAGGGCGGCGACCCCAAGTGGGAGATCGTCCTGGCCGCCAGTGTGATCACCACTCTGCCGCTGGTCGTCATCTTCTTCGCCGGGCAGCGGTACTTCGTGCAGGGCATCGCCACGACCGGCCAGAAAGGCTAGGTCGTTTCCCCGGGCTCGGCCGGGGCGTAGCCGAGCACGTGCTCGCGGAGCAGGACACCCACCTCGGGGTCGCCCCGCTCGAACGCCTCCACGAGAGGTTCGTGGTCGGCGGCGTTCTCGTGCGGGCGCATCCGGAAGAGGCGGATCGACAGGTGGGTCCACACCTCGATGCCGAGCGACTCCCACACCGACAGCAGCACCGCGTTGCCCGAGGCTTTCACGATCTCCCGGTGGAAGGCGACGCCGTGCCGCACCTGGTCGTGCAGGGAACCGGTGTCCGCCGCGTCGTGCAGGCGGCGCAGGTGCGTACGCAGCGACTCCACGCGGGGCGTGCCCAGCCGGACGGCGGTCTCCTCCAGGCCCGCCCGCACCTGGTACACCTCGCGCAGATCGCTCCGGGTGAGCCTGCGGACCCGCGCGCCCTTGTTGGGCGCCGACTCGATGAGCCTGAGGGCCTCAAGTTCGCGCAACGCCTCGCGCACCGGCGCCTGGCTGACGCTCAGCTCGGCGGCCATGCGCCGCTCGACGAGGCGGTCGCCTGGCTTCCATCGGCCGTTGATCAGGCCGTCGAGCACGGCTTGCCGGATCTGGTCGCGAAGCGGCGACCGCACGACGGGTTCCACGAGACCGATGATAGGCGGCCGGGGGATACATCCTATGATCGATCATAGGGTGTTTAATGGATTCATGGACGCAGACCTGAATCCCCAGGAGACCGCCGAATGGCTCGAATCCCTTGAGGCGGTGCGCCGTGTGGCCGGTCCCGAACGGGCCGACTACCTGCTGAGGCGGCTGGCCACGACCACCCGCTACCTCAACACCGTGCCGACCTCCGAGGAGCCCGTCTACCCGGGCGACCTGGAGCTGGAGGCACGCATCGCCGCGTACGACCGGTGGAACGCCGCAGCGATGATCACCAGGGGAAGCCGCCTGGGGCTCGGCGGCCACCTGGCGACCTACGCCTCGGCCGCCTGGCTGTACGAGGTGGGCTTCAACCACTTCTTCCACGCCGGCCACGACCAGGTCTACTTCCAGGGCCACGCCTCCCCGGGCGTCTACGCCCGGGCCTTCCTGGAGGGCAGGCTGAGCGAGTCCCAGCTCGACCTGTTCAGGCGCGAGCCCGAGGGCGGGCTGCCGTCGTACCCGCATCCCCGGTCCATGCCGGACTTCTGGCAGTTCCCCACCGTCTCCATGGGGCTCGGGCCGCTCAACGCGATCTACCAGGCCAGGTTCAACCGCTATCTGCACAACCGCGGCGTCAAGGACACCTCGCGCAGCCACGTGTGGGCCTTCCTGGGCGACGGCGAGATGGACGAGCCGGAGTCCACGGCCGCCCTCACCCTGGCCGCCCGCGAAGGGCTCGACAACCTCACGTTCGTGATCAACTGCAACCTCCAGCGGCTCGACGGGCCGGTGCGGGGCAACACGCGCATAGTGCAGGAGCTGGAGAGCGTCTTCAGGGGCGCGGGCTGGCACGTCGTCAAGGCGCTGTGGGGCCGGGAATGGGACGGGCTGCTGGGCTCGGACGAGCTGGTGGCCCGGCTGGGCGAGGTGCCGGACGGGCAGTTCCAGACGTTCGCCGCCTCGACGGGCTCCTACATCAGGGAGCGGCTGTTCCAGGGACTGGACGTGCCGTACTCGGACGAGGACCTGCGGCGCGTCGTCGGCGGGTCGCGGGCGGGCCACGAGCCTCGGAAGGTGTACGCGGCCTACCGCAGGGCCCTGGACAACCGGGGCGCGCCCACGGTGATCCTCGTGCAGACGGTGAAGGGCTGGACCCTCGGCACGGGGATCGAGGCGCGCAACGCCAACCACCAGATGAAGAAGCTGACCCAGGACGAGTTCCGCGCCCTGCGCGACCGGCTCGGGCTGCCGGTGCCGGACGAGGCCCTCGACGGCGACCTGCCGCCGTACCTGCATCCCGGGCCGGACTCGCCGGAGGCGAGGTACGCCGCCGAGCGGCGCCGCGACCTGGGCGGGCCCGTCCCACGCCGCACGGTCTCCCACGCCCCGCTGCCGGCCCCGGGCGAGACGGCGTTCCGAGCCCTGGAGAAGGGCTCGAAGCAGCCGGTGGCGACGACGATGGCCTTCGTCCGCCTCGTCAAGGACCTGATGAAGGAGCCGGAGACGGGACGCCGCTGGGTGCCGATCGTGCCGGACGAGGCCAGGACGTTCGGCATGGAGTCGCTGTTCCCCACGGCCAAGATCTACTCGCCCCTGGGCCAGCGCTACGAGTCCGTCGACCGGGACCTGCTGCTGTCGTACAAGGAGGCGGCCGACGGGCAGATTCTCCTGGAAGGCATCACCGAGGCCGGGTCGATGGCGTCGTTCACGGCCGCGGCCTCCAGCTACGCCACCCACGGCGAGGTCATGATCCCCTTCTACATCTTCTACTCGATGTTCGGCTGGCAGCGCACCGGCGACCAGATGTGGGCGCTGGCCGACCAGCTCGGCCGCGGGTTCCTCGTCGGCGCGACCGCCGGCCGGACCACGATGACCGGGGAGGGCCTGCAGCACGCCGACGGCCACTCGCAGCTCCTCGCCTCCGCCAACCCCGCGTGCCTGGCCTACGATCCCGCCTTCGCGTACGAGGTGGGGACGATCGTGCGTGAGGGGCTCCGGCGCATGTACGGCCCCGACGGCGAGGACGTGTTCTACTACCTGACCGTCTACAACGAGCCGCAGCCCCAGCCGCCGATGCCCGAGGGATCCGAGGAGGGCATCCTCCGGGGCATCTACCGGTACGCCGCCGGCGGCGGTGACGCTCACCTGCTGGCCAGCGGCACCGCGGTCCACTGGGCCATGGACGCACAGCGCCTGCTCCGGGAGGAGTACGGCGTGGGCGTGGACGTGTGGTCCGTCACCTCCTGGAGCGAGCTTCGCCGCGACGCCATGACCACGACGGGTGTGCCCTACATCCGGCAGGCCCTGGCCGGGACCTCGGGGCCGGTGATCGCGGTCAGCGACTGGATGCGCGCGGTGCCGGACCAGATCAGCCCCTGGATCGACCGGCCGTGGACCTCGCTCGGCACCGACGGGTTCGGGCTGTCGGGCACCCGCGAGGCGGTCCGCAGGCATTTCGGGGTGGATCCGCGCTCGATCGCGGAGTCCGTGCTCAAGGCGGTGGAGACCGGGCGGGAGTGAGGGAACCCATCCCTGCGAGACAGTGCCCCGAGCGGGAACCTCTCCGGTGGGAGCGCAGTAAGCTGCGGAATCGTGCTCATCCTGCTGCCTCCGTCGGAGGGGAAGGCCGAGCGGGGGACCTCCCGCGTCCGCCGGCTGAGCTTCCCCGAACTCGCCGGCCCGCGCGAGAAGGTCCTCGACGCCCTCGTGTCGCTCTGCCACACGCCCGAGGCGCGCGACGTGCTGGGCCTGTCGGACGGGCAGGCCGGTGAGATCGAGCGCAACCGGGGGCTCCCCGCGGCGCGCACGCTGCCCGTCGCCGACCTCTACACGGGCGTGCTGTACGACAACCTCGGTCTCGGCACCCTCTCCCCCGAGGCGCGGCGGCGGGCCGACCGGAGGATCGTCGTCTTCTCCGGCCTGTGGGGCCTGCTGCGCCCCTCCGACCGGGTGCCGCCGTACCGGCTGTCCATGGGCGTACGCCTGCCGCCGATGGGCGGTCTGGCCGCGTTCTGGCGGCCGTCGATCAGTGCGGTGCTCGACGCGACGAAGGGCCTGGTGGTGGACATGCGGTCGGCGACGTACGCCGCCGCCTGGCAGCCCGGCGATCGCGGCGTGGCCGTGCGGGTGCTCAGGGAGTCGGCCGGGAAGCGGACGGTCGTCAGCCACATGGCGAAGGCCACGCGCGGCGTGGTCGCCCGCTCGCTGGTGGAGACCCCGGACCGGCCGCGTACGGCCGGCGACCTCGCCGACCTGCTGGCGAGTCTGGGGCACCGGGTCGAGCTGGCCGCGCCCGCCGGAGGGAACCGGCCGCGGACCCTCGACGTGATCGTGGACGAGTGAGTCAGAGGTTGAGCCGGGCGCAGGCCCGGCGGTACTGCTGACCGGGATCGCCGAGATGTGACCAGGGCAGGCGGCTGAAGCGGCCGCCGGTCCTGCTGAGGTGCGCGCGTGCCGGACGGCGCAGGTCCGCCAGGAAGAAGGCGGCGCCGAAGGCGTTGTGCGCCTCGATCGACCGGGGATGCGCGCCGCCGAGCCGCCGCTCCGACCAGTGCCCGGCGGCCGAGACGATCTCGCGCTGCGCCTCGAAGGGGAACCATCCTCCCCGGGACATCGGCGTCCGGCCCGCGGCGATGATCTCGAAGTGGGCCAGCGGCACCAGAGCCGGGAGTGGGCTGCCCTCGGGGGCGTGCGCGGCGGCCGAGCGGGCGAAGGCGAGCGTCTCCTGGGCGGAGCCGCCCCAGCCCGGCGACAGGGTGATCAGGCGGGCCACCGCCGCCGAGTAGAGCGACGGCCACCGCCTGGAGCACTCGTGCCAGACCGCGTCCTTGTCGGTCCGCGGCCGGTCCAGCCCGACGGCCAGCCACATCAGGCACTCCCACGGCACCGGGTCACCGGGAGCGAGGGCCGCCGCGGCCAGCAGCGGCTGTCTCGCGCCCTCCATCGCCGACTGGTAGGCGTGCAGCCGGTCCGCCTGCACGGCTCTGGCCCGCACGTCGGGCCGCAGTTCCCAGGCCTCCTCCAGCCGGGTCCGCCCCAGCCACAGCCAGAGGTCGGGATTGCCCTGGTCGTAGGCGAGCGGTGCCTCGACGGACCGGCTCGCGCCGACGAGGGCGCGTGACAGCGCCTCCACCCGAAGTGACCGTACCTCCGGGTCGCCTCTGCTCGTGGCGAGAGCGGCGATCGCCGGTCCGATGTCTCCCCGCCGGGCGGATTCGACCGCCTCGTCGAGGATGGTGTCCGCCCACGGGCGGTC
This sequence comes from Microbispora sp. H10949, assembly GCF_014161435.1. Classification (NCBI taxonomy): domain Bacteria; kingdom Bacillati; phylum Actinomycetota; class Actinomycetes; order Streptosporangiales; family Streptosporangiaceae; genus Microbispora; species Microbispora sp. H10949. The sequence goes on from NZ_JABBWZ010000011.1 coordinate 214,027, forward strand.
CGGGATCATTCGTGGCCCCCGAGCACGCGCCCGATCCACTTCGATCACTCCCATGAGGCGCGAGCCTAGGAGCGACAGCGTGCCCGTGGTGCTACCAGGATGTTACGGAAAAGTTAATCGTCCCCCGGCCTTCCCCGCGGGGCCGAAGGACGATCGACTCCGTGTCTCAGTCGAGGTAGTCGCGCAGCACCTGGGACCGGGACGGGTGGCGCAGCTTGGACATCGTCTTCGACTCGATCTGGCGGATCCGCTCGCGGGTCACGCCGTAGACCTTCCCGATCTCGTCGAGGGTTTTCGGCTGCCCGTCGGTGAGGCCGAACCGCATCGACACCACGCCCGCCTCCCGCTCCGACAGCGTGTCGAGAACGGAGTGCAGCTGCTCCTGCAGCAGCGTGAAGCTGACCGCGTCGGCCGGGACGATGGCCTCGGAGTCCTCGATGAGGTCGCCGAACTCGCTGTCACCCTCCTCGCCCAGCGGCGTGTGCAGGGAGATCGGCTCGCGGCCGTACTTCTGCACCTCGATGACCTTCTCAGGGGTCATGTCGAGCTCGCGGGCCAGCTCCTCGGGCGTGGGCTCGCGGCCGAGGTCCTGCAGCATCTGCCGCTGGACCCGGGCCAGCTTGTTGATCACCTCGACCATGTGGACCGGGATGCGGATGGTCCGCGCCTGGTCGGCCATGGCCCTGGTGATCGCCTGCCGGATCCACCACGTGGCGTACGTGGAGAACTTGTAGCCCTTGGTGTAGTCGAACTTCTCGACCGCGCGGATCAGGCCCAGGTTGCCCTCCTGGATCAGGTCCAGGAACAGCATGCCGCGCCCGGTGTACCGCTTGGCCAGCGACACGACCAGTCGGAGGTTGGCCTCCAGCAGGTGGTTCTTGGCGCGGTGGCCGTCCTCGGCGATCCACTCCAGCTCGGCGCGGACGTCGACCGGGAGGTTGTCGGCCTCCTGGGCGAGCTGCTCCTCCGCGAACAGGCCGGCCTCGATCCGCTTGGCGAGCTCGACCTCCTGCTCGGCGTTGAGCAGGGGCACCTTGCCGATCTGCTTGAGGTAGTCCTTCACCGGGTCGGCGGTGGCGCCGGCCGCCGCGACCTGCGCGACGGGCGCGTCGTCATCGTCGTCGGTGAGGATCAGCACCTCGTCCTCGGACTGCACGAGCGCCTCGGCCTTGGGCTCCTCGCCCTCGGTCTCGGCCTCGGTCTCGGCCTCGGTCTCCTCGGTCTCCGCCTCGGACTCGATCTCGACGTCCTCGACGTCCAGCTCGAAGTCCTCGATGTCGACGTCACCTTCGAGGTCGATGTCCTCCTCGTCCTCGGCGACGTCGGCGGACTTGGGCTTGGAATCGGCCTTGGGCGCCTTGCCCTCGGGACCGGCGGCGGGGGCCGCCGGGGTAGCCGCGGGCGCGGCCTTCTTGGGCGGGGCGGGCTTGGCTGCCGCCGCGGCGGGCTTGGCCGGGGCGGCCTTCTTCGCCGCCGGCTTGGCGGGGGCGGGCTTGGCGGCCGGCGCGGAGTCGGTCACCACGGCGGTGACGGTCTCCGGCTGCGACTCCTTGGCCGCCGCGGACTTGGTGGTCTTCTTGACGGGCGCGGTGGTGCGGCGCTTGGCTTGACCTCGAGAACGCTTGGGAGCCGCGGAGTCGGCGGCCGTCACCACGACGGTCACGCCCTCCTTGCTGAGGCTTCGCAGGAATCCAGCGGCTTGCGACATCGGGATGTCCGCTTCCTCGAAGGCCTTGCGGACATCCTCGGACTCGAGGAAACCCTGCGAGCGCCCACGCTCGAGGAGCTGCTGAATCACTGGCTCGTTCAGCTCCGACGGCTTCGAGCGAGTCGAACTTGCAGGCGACACGAACACCTCTCGAACGAACGCATGGCGAGAATGGACCCAGGTTCTTCTTCTTTTCCGGTGGTGTGGTCGCGCGAACCGCGACATGCCATTGTGGCACGCCAAGGTCCGTGATACGGCCGCGTCCCGCCGGTTGCCCCTCCACCCTAGGCCGACCGAGAGACTACTGCGTACGGACGGAGGTCACTGATACCCGAAAGCAACCGTTATGACTGTTTCATTCAGTCACTCTTCGTGGCCGGTGGGACGTGGACCGCGAGTACCGTTACGTCGTCATCCTGTTCATACCCGGACAGCATGCGCTCCACCAGGAAATCGAGCAGCATATGTGGACTGGCCACGACTTCCGGCGGCGCTTCGGCCACGACGCTTGAGAGTTCCCTGAGCCCGGCGTCCAGACCGCGCTTGCGGTTCTCCACGAGCCCGTCCGAGTACAGCACGGCCGTGTGCCCCGGAGGGACGCAGAACCGGTACTGCTTGCGGCTGGTGGCCCAGCCGAGCGGCGTGCCCGGCTCGGTCTCGTGCAGCAGGCCGACGCCCTGCGGCGAGACCAGCAGCGGCGGCGGGTGACCGGCCAGGGCCAGCGTGCCCTCCCCGGTTCCAGGCTCGACGACCATGTACGCCAGCGTCGTGACCTGCTCTTCCTCCTCGGTGGCCTCGAAGACCCGGTCCAGCCCGGTGAGCACCGCCGCGGGCGGCGGGTTGGTCAGGGCGAGGGCCCGCATGGCGTTGCGGATCCGGCCCATTCCCGCGGCGGCCTTGACGCCCTTGCCCATGACGTCGCCGACGACGGCCGCGACCCGCCCGTCCTGCAGGACGAACGCGTCGTACCAGTCGCCGCCGACCTGCACGTGGCGGGAGCCGGAGCGGAAGCGCTGGGCCAGCTTCAGGCCGCTCACCACCGGCAGCCGGTCGGGCAGCAGGCTCCGCTGCAACGTTTCAGCAGTCCGGTGCTCACGCTCGAACAGCGTGGCCCTCTCGACCGCGAGCGCGCACTGACCGGCGAGCGCCTCCAAGAAGACGCCGTCCTCCTGCGAGATCTTCTGCGACCGGTTGAACGAGAACCGCAGCGCGCCGAGCGCACGACCGGCCGCGAGCAGCGGCAGGCCCACCCAGGCCCGCTCCTCGGTCTGCTCCAGGAACTTGGCGATCTGCGTCTCGTCGGCGCCGGCGTCGACCAGCTGGGTGCGCAGGCTGTCCAGGGACTCGGCGAAGACGGGCCTGCGGCTGTTCACCGCCATCGTCATGACGCTGGGGTGGGCGAGGTCGATGTCCTCGCCCGGTGCGTCGGGGGTGCCACCGCTGTTGATCACCTTCAGGGTGGCCCTGTTGTCGTCGAGCAGGGCCACGGCCGAGTGGTCGGCGGCCAGCGCCGTCCGCCCGACGTCGATGATGACCTGCACCACCTGCTCGACCGTCAGCGCCTCGGCGAGCTGCGCCGTCGCGCCCTGGAGCCGGGCCGTGCGCAGGGCGGCCGCGCCGAGCTGGTCGGTCAGGCGTCCCCGCATGTCCTCGGCCTCGCGCTGCGGCGTGACGTCGGTGTTCGCGCCGACCCACTCCACCACGCGGCCGAGCCGCATGATCGGGACGGCCCGCACCTCGAAGTGCCGGTAGCCGCTGGCCCGGGTGCGCACCCGGTAGCTCCACTCGAACATCGTCCGGCCGCGCAGCGCCTCGCGCCATGCCTCGTCGGTGCCGGGGCGGTCGTCCGGGTGCACCGCCTCCAGCCAGCCGTGCGCGAGGTACTCCTCCAGGCCCTGGCCGGTGACGGCCCGCCACTGGGGCGCGTCCTCGATCACCCCGCCGTTCGGCGAGGTGATCCCGACGAGCTGCTGCTGCGACTCCACGAGAGAGCGGTAGCGTTCCTCGCTGCGCTCCAGCACTTCCTTGTTCATCTGCCGTTCGGTCAGGTCCACCCCGAACAGGGCGGTCCCGAGGACGCCGTCGTCACCGCGGAGCGGGAAGAACGACACGGTCCAGTGCCGCGCGTCGCCGTTCTCCGCCCTGGTCGGGTACGGCTGGTCGGTGACCGGCAGGCCCTCGTCGGCGATCCGGCGCAGCGCCGACTCGATCAGCGCGGTCAGATCGGCCGGCAGCAGCTCGGCCGGGAGGCGGTCGAGATGCAGCTCGACAGGATGACCGGTCAACTCGGTGAAGGTCGAGTTGACTCGGACGAACCGCCCTGAAGGGTCGAAAAACGCGAAGGCGAAGGGCGCCTCCGACATCAGGCCTCTGAAGAGGTCGGAGTCTGAGATGTCCAAACCGGACTCCCGGGGCCGGGGCACGGAGGTTTCGGCGCTCATGGTCGGCACCTCCGTCGCGTGCCAGCGTCTCCCACGAGGCACATCTCCATAACTGTGTTTGGTAGCGCGATCTGCCCTACATCATCGGCGATCGGCATGCGCGGACGGAAGCCCCGCCAGCCATGCGGTCAACGCATCCTGTCAAAAGACCGGCACCTCGCGCAGGAAGATCCGGCCTACTTCTTGGCCGCCCGCTTCGCCTCCTGCTTGGTCGTGGGGACCGGTCGCAGGCTCTCGGCGTCGGCCGGGCCATCGTAGTGCTCGGAGAGGTGGGCCGCGAGTGCCCGGACGCGGGCCGTCGCCGCCCCTGGACACCGGTGGACGGCGAGCAGGGCGGCGAACTGGCAGGGAGCATGAAGAACGGAGGGTTGACACAGCCGCGGAAAGAGGTGGAATTGGGGGCGGCAGGTCCCCATTCAGCGAGGAATGCAGTCGATGCCCGTACTCGCAGCACGAATCGATGGCGGCCCATCGCCGGAGCCGAGGCTCCGGGAGCTGGTGGAACCGGTGGTCAACCGGCTCGCCGCGGAGTTCCTGACCGTTCCCCTGTCCACCGTCGCCCGCTGCGTCGCCGACGCCTGGGCCTGCGGTGAGCACCTGGGGGTGGCGGTCACACCGGAGATCGCCGGAAGGGTGGCCCGTGAGCGCCTCCTGGGACTGGTGAACTCGGCGCCGCCTTCCCGGCGCTGAGGCGCCGTACGGCGCGCCGGCGGCGGCCGTACGGCACGGCAGGGCCGGGAGCGGCAGATAACGGGGAAGTCACCGGGCCGCGTTCATGGTGCCCTTCCCGGCGGGAATGCGAGAGGGTGGTGACCGTGAGCGAGCGGAGCGAGATCTCGTGAGTCACCGGCGCCGACGTGACCCCCGGGGGACCCGGCCGCCGGACGACGTGTTCGCGGAGATGCTGCTGGCGGCCAGGGAGCTGCTGGCCGTGCGCAGCCCGCTCGACGCGGAGCTCATGGTCTCCGACATGCTCGGCGCGTGGTGGGGCAGGCGGCTGCGCGGCGGCGACGTCGAGCAGATCCTCGGCGAGGGACTGGTCGACTACGCGGCCAAGGCGGGCACCCCCGCGGCCCTGTCCCTGCTCGTCTCCGTCGCCTACCTCGGCACCGCCCGGCAGGCGGCCAAGGCGGAGGGCGCCGCGCTCGCGCTGATGGAGTCCGGCGTCGCCCGGCCCGGCTGGGCGGACCGCGTCGGCGCGGTCAAGCCGGCCGGCTGCTACGTCTCCAGGGACGTGTACGGCGACCAGGACACCGTGGTCTGCACCTTCGCCTACAACGGCGAGGACAGGCACGCGCTGGTCGTGGTCGTCGACTACAACATGGGCGGCATGGCCCGGGACGCCTGGGTGTCCTCCCAGGTCGACAAGCTGCTCGACCAGGCCAGGCTGGAGGCGTCCGGCAACGAGCTGCTCCGGTTCGAGGAGCTGGAGCCGCAGCAGGCGCGGGCGCTGCTGGAGTTCGCGATGAAGGCCGCCAGGGCCGCCGCGCACAACCGCAAGGGACCGAAGCTGGTCAGCGACAGCTACAGCGCCTACCACGCCTTCGCGCGGGCCCGGATCAAGGCGCTGCCGCCCGGGCGCCTGCGGCCCGCCCCGGCGCACACCGAGGCCCCCTACAGCCGCGACCGCCGCGCGATGCTGGCCGCCGAGTTCCTCGCCTCCGACGCGGCGGAGAACCTGTCGGACCCGTCGGCCGCCTCGCGGTGCGCCGACCACATCATCGAGTACGGCTGCGACCAGGACTTCGGCCGGCCGACGCGGGTCAGCCCGACCAAGTGCGAGACGTTCCTGCTGGACTGGCTGCCGCGCAAGGTCCTGCTCACCCCGGCCGAGCAGGACGCGATGCCGCACGTGCTGTCGGCGTGGGTCCGCTTCGCGGGGCCCCGGATCGGGCTGCCGGAGCAGGGCGTGCGGGCGACGCTCGACGCGGTCTGGGAGGCCATGGGCCGGTTCACCGAGGCCTACCGGGACCCGGCCACCTTCGGGCTGGACCGCTCCCTCGTGGAACGGCTCCTGCCCGACGGCGACCTGTCGGCGCTGGCCCGGCGGGCCTTCGCGTTCCCCCTCCTCCAGGGCATGCGCGGCGCGACCAACCTCGACCTGCTCAACCCGGCGGACGAGGCGGACCGGCGGATCCTGCTGGAGATCGACCACACCGGCGAGCTGGGCCGCGCCGACCTGGAGGAGCACCTGGCCTGGCACGAGGAGATCGCGAGCCGCCTGTGGGTCGGCGACCCGCCCCAGCTGTGGGAGGCCGCCCAGCGCCTGCTCGACCTCGGGCACGACCGGCACGACGTGCTGCACGTCCTGATCGAGATCGCCGAGCGCATCGGCGACCACCCGGACGAACTCGCCGCCGCCCTCGACGACATCGCCGACATCCCCGACGAACCTCCCCTCTGACCCCTGCGGCAGGATGGACATGGCCAACGGGGAGACCACCAGATGACCAGAGTCATGGATTTGAACGCCGATCTCGGGGAGGGCTACGGGATCTGGCGGCTGGGCGACGACCTGGCCCTGCTCGACCTGGTGACGAGCGCGAACGTGGCGTGCGGCTTCCATGCGGGCGACCCGCTGATCATCCGCCGGACCTGCGCGGCGGCGGTGGACCGCGGCGTGGCGATCGGCGCCCAGGTCTCCTATCGCGACCTGGCGGGCTTCGGCCGCCGGGAGATGGAGGTGGACCCGGAGGAGCTGTGCTCCGACGTGCTCTACCAGCTCGCCGCGCTCGACGGGATGGCGAGGTCGATGGGCGGGCGGGTGTCGTACGTGAAGCCGCACGGCGCCCTGTACAACCGCGCCTGCCGTGACGAGGAGCAGGCGGAGGCCGTGGTGGCGGCCGTCACGGCCTTCACCCCCGCCGCCTCGGCGCTGCCGATCCTCACGCTGCCGGGGTCGGCCCTGGCGCGGGTGGCCGGCCGGCACGGCGTGCCCACGGTGGCCGAGTGTTTCGCCGACCGCGCCTACACGCCGGAGGGGACGCTGGTGCCGCGGCGGCGGCCGGGCGCGGTGCTGCACGACCCGGACGAGGTCGCGGCCCGTGCCGTGCGGATGGCCGTCGAGGGCGTGGTGACGACGATCGAGGGCGGCGAGGTGCGGGTCGGCGCCCGGTCCGTCTGCGTGCACGGGGACACACCCGGCTCGGTGCGGATCGCCAGGGCCGTCCGGCAGGCCCTGTTGGACGCGGGTGTCGTGGTGGGGCCGTTCGCATGACCATCCGTCCGGCAGGCGAGCACGCGCTGCTGGTGGAGACCGGCTCGCTGGAGGCGGCCCACCGGCTGGACGCGCTGCTGCGGGCCGATCCCCCGCCGGGGGTGGAGGACGTCGTGCCCGGCTCGCGGACCGTGCTCGTCGTGGCCCCCGCCGCCGATCTGCCGCGCCTGGAGGCGCTGCTCGCCTCGCTCCTGCGTACGGCGCTCGCCCCGGCGGGCGCGGGCGGGCCGGGGCGGCTCGTGGAGATCCCGGTGGTCTACGACGGGGCGGACCTGGCGGAGGTCGCGGCGCTCAGCGGCCTGCCGGCCGAGGAGGTGGCCGCCAGGCACGCCGCCTCGGAGTTCACGGTGGGCTGGCTCGGGTTCGCCCCCGGCTTCGCCTACCTGATCGGCCTGGATCCGGCGCTGCACGTGCCCCGGCTGGCGGTGCCCCGCACCAGCGTGCCGCCCGGCTCGGTGGCGATCGCCGGGTCGTACTCCGCCGTCTACCCGGCGGCCTCTCCTGGCGGCTGGCGGCTGCTCGGGCGTACGGACGTGCGGGTGTGGGACGCGGCGGCCGACCCGCCGGCGATGCTGCCGCCCGGCACGCGGGTGCGGTTCCGGCCGGAGGCGGGGCGGTGACCGCCGTCGTCGAGGTGCTGGCGCCGGGGCCGTACGCGACCGTGCAGGACCTGGGGCGGCCCGGCTACGCCCATCTGGGGGTGCCGAGGTCGGGGGCGGCCGACCGGCCGAGCCTGCGGCTGGCGAACCGGCTGGTCGGCAACGCGGAGACCGCGGCGGGCATCGAGCTGACCCTCGGCGGGGCGGCGCTGCGCTTCACCGCCGGGACGTGGGTCGCGGTCACCGGGGCGCCGTGCCCGGTGGAGGCGGCCGGGCGGCCGGCCGGGACGGACGCGCCGGTGTGGGTGCCGCCCGGCGGCGTGCTGCGGTTGGGCGTGCCTCGCCGGGGCCTGCGGACCTACGTGGCGGTGCGCGACGGGATCGGCGTGGAGCGGGTGCTGGGCAGCCGCTCGACCGACTCGCTGTCGGGGATCGGGCCGCCTCCGCTGCGGGCGGGCGCGACGCTGCCGGTCGGCGCCGGGGCCGTGGCCGCCGCGATCGTCGCGGACTTCGCCGCCCCGCCGCCGCTGCCCCGCCACCCGGTCGTCCGGGTGCTGCCGGGGCCGCGCGACGACTGGTTCGTCCCGGAGGCGCTCGCGGCCCTGTGCGCGGCGGCGTACGAGGTCACGGCGGACAGCAACCGGGTCGGGGCGCGGCTGCGCGGCGTCCCGCTGGAGCGGGCCAGGTCCGGTGAGCTGGCCAGTGAGGGCATGCCGCTCGGCGCCGTCCAGGTGCCGCCGGGCGGGCAGCCGATCGTGTTCCTGGCGGATCACCCGCCGACCGGGGGTTATCCCGTCGTCGGCGTGGTCGCCGCCGCCGACGTGCCGCTGGTCGCCCAGGCGCGGCCGGGCGACCTGCTGCGGTTCCGGCTGGTACGGCGGGCCGCCCGCCACCATGAGGCGGCACACCACCGGGGGACGGCGGACCGTCCCGGCGGCGCCCGTCAGGAGGCGTAGCCGATGTCCTCGTACCTGAGGTCGTAGAAGCCGCCGGCTCCGATGTTGGCCAGCGCGGACCGCACCACCACGCCCTGCGGGCACTGGTAGAGCGGCAGCACGTTGACCTCCTTCCAGACCAGCCGGTCGGCGTCGTTGAGCAGGCCGGGCACCTTGGCGGGGTCGAGCACGCTGCCGGCGCGGTACATGGCCTGGTCGATCTGCCTGCTGCCGCTGCGCCCCAGGTTGGAGTACCACTCGACGTCGTCGCCCTTGCCGCGCTCGCCGTCGGCGTAGACGTCGAAGGCGCCGGACACCGGGTAGGGCGTGCTCGGGTAGGCGAAGGCGGTGAGGTCGAAGTCGCCGGGGATGAGGTACTTGCCGAAGAAGTCGTTGAAGGGCACCTTGCGCACCTCGGTCCGCACGCCGACGCGCTGCAGCATCCGCCCGGCGGCCTGGGCCTCGGCGAGGCTCGGCGGGATTCCGTCGGGGACGACGAAGCGCAGCGTGAGCGGCTTGCCGTTCTTCGTCCGCGCCTTGCCGGACATCTTCCAGCCCGCCTGGTCGAGCAGCCGGCCGGCCAGGGCCGGGTCGTAGCCGCCGGTCTCCGCCGCGTTGGCGTGGTAGCCGTACTGGCTGTTCATGAGGAAGTGGTTGTCCAGGGTCACCGTCGGCCAGCCGAGGCCCTTGAGGTCGGCCTGCATGAGGGCGCGGCGGTCGAGCGCCGCGGCGACGGCCTGGCGCACCCGGACGTCGGACAGGACCGGGCTCTCGCCGTTCACGGTGAACTGGCGGTACTGCGTGCCGGCGGCCTGGCGGACCACCGCGTCCCATGCCTCCCTGACCCGCGCGTAGTCGTCGGGGGACGGGCCCACCTCGAACACGTCGACGTCTCCCTTGGTGAACGCGCGCACCATCTGGTCGGGCCGCACCGTCCGGAACACCATGTGGTCGAGCTTGGGCCGGTTCCCCCACCAGCCGGGGTCGCGGGCGAGGGTGACCGTCCTGCCCTTGGCGTCGAGCCGCTCCACCCGGAACGGCCCGGCGGTCACCGGGATCCGGTTGATCCAGTCGGAGTTGAACGCGGCCGGCGTCGCGTTGGTCACGCTGGGGTACAGCGGCGTGAACAGCGACTGCCACTCGTTGAACGGCTGGGCGAGGGTGACCACCACCTCCCGGTCGCTCGACCCCCGGGCCACGCTCTGGATGTTCTCGTAGGCGATGGCCGCGTCGACCCGGTAGTCGTGGTCGCGCCCGCTCATCGCCTTCCACTGGGCGGCGAAGTCGTTCCAGGTGATCGGTTTGCCGTCCGACCATCGCGCCTTGGGGTTGATCGAGTAGGTGACGACCTGCCGGGGAGAGGTGGCGGTGATGCGGGCGTTGGTCACGTAGTCGGTGTCGAGGGACGGCCGTCCCCGCTCGTCGGACCGGAACGTGCGCGGCATGAGCGCGTCGGTCACGGCCTCGACCGCGTTGCCGTCGCCGTCGACGTGGTTGCGGTTCCACTGGGCGGGGAAGTCGACGAGCCCCCACCGCAGGGTGCCGCCGTCCTTGACCTTGTCCCGGGGCAGGGGGTTGATGTCGTACGCCTTGACCGGGGAGGGGGCGAGCGCGCCGTCCTGTTCACCGGGCCCCCGCTGCGCACCACACGCGCTCGCGGCCGACACCGCCGCGAGCAGGGCCAGGGCGACCGGCCATCGTGGTCTCACGTGTCTCTCCGCTCCTCCGGCTACCCTACGAAGTAGATTAGTAGCAGAAAGTGACGATCGCCGTCAGCGGGACACGCATCGCCGCGACGCGGCTCTCCCCCGGATCAGGGCGGCTCGCGGATCAGGACAGCTCGTCCACCGCGCTGCGGACGTCCTCGCTGGTTATCGTGGTCAGCTCGGCAGCGTTCGCCGTGCCCTGGGCGGCCAGGCGCACGTCGCGCCGCAGCGCCGCGCGCTCGTACAGCGAGCGGGCGAAGCGGCCGTTGCCCAGCCCGTCGATCAGCCCCTCACGGCAGACCCAGTCGAAGACGTCGGCCAGGTCGCGCCCCGCGGAGGCGTCGAACCTGTCGCCGGCCGCGGCGGCCTGCAGATTGGCGATCTCGGCCAGCTCGGACGGCGAGTAGGACGGGAACGCCACCCGCTGGTTGAACCGCGAGGCCAGGCCGGGATTGGTGGCGAGGAAGGCGTCCATCTCGCGCTCGTAACCGGCCAGGATGATCACCACGCGGTCGCGGTCGTCCTCGGCCCGCTTCAGCAGGGTCTGCACGGCCTCGGCCCCGAAGGCGTCTCCCCCCGAATAGCCGGAGTTGACCAGGCCGTACGCCTCGTCGACGAACAGCACGCCGCCGAGCGCCCGGTCGACCAGCTCGTTGGTCTTGATCGCGGTGGCGCCCAGGTGCTGGCCGACGAGGTCGGCCCTGGACGCCTCCACGACGTCGGGCCTGGCGAGCAGGCCGAGCGCCGAGAAGATCCGGCCGAGGATCCTCGCGACGGTCGTCTTGCCGGTGCCGGGCGGGCCGGCGAACACGAAGTGCCGCATCTGCGACTGGACCGGCAGGCCCTGCTCCTGCCGCATCCTGGCCACCTTGAGCTGGGCCGTGATCGCGTGGACCTGCCGCTTGACCGGCTCCAGCCCGGCCATCCGGTCGAGGTCCGCGAGCGCCTCGTCCAGCGTCGGCGTGGCCTGGTAGCCGCGGTAGCGCGCGGTGATCTCGTCGAACGCCTTGGTCACGTCGCCGGCCGTGATCGTCACCAGGTCCTCGCCGCGCGGCGCCCCGCCCGCGCTCACCACCCGCACGTCGCGCGCCTGCGCGGCCGCCTCGGCGAGGCTGCGGGCGAAGCGGGCGTTGCCGAGGTCGTCGACGAGCCCCCGGCGGTGGACGTCCTCGAAGAAGCGGCGCAGCACGGGACGGGCCTCGGGGGCGAGCCGGTCGCCCCGGCGCTCCTGCAACGCCTCGGTGATCTCCAGCAGCTCGCCGGGGTCGTAGCTGGGGAAGCGGACCCGGGTGGCGAACCGGCTGGACAGCCCGGGGTTGGACGACAGGAAGTCGTTCGTCTCGCGCTCGTATCCGGCGAGGATGACGATGAGCCGGTCACGGTCGTCCTCGGCCCGCTTGAGCAGCGTCTGCACGGCCTCCGCGCCGAACCGGTCGGGCTGGCCGTCGCCCGAGTTGATCAGGCCGTACGCCTCGTCGACGAACAGGACCCCGCCGAGCGCCCGGTCGATGAGCTCGTTGGTCTTGATCGCGGTGGCGCCGAGATACTCCCCCACGAGGTCGGCCCGCTGCGCCTCGACCACGAAGGGCGTCTCCAGCAGACCGAAGGCGTAGAAGATCTTGGCGAGGGTGCGGGCCACGCTGGTCTTGCCCGTCCCCGGCGGGCCGACGAACACGAAGTGGCGCATGGGCCGCTCGTTCGCGTAGCCCGCCTCCCTGCGCAGCCTGGCCGCCTCGATGGACGCGGCGATGGCCCGCACCTGCTCCTTGACCGGTTCGAGGCCGATCATGGACTCCAGTTCGGCGAGAGCCTGCTCGACGGTGATCGGCGGCGGGTCGCCGGTCTCGGCCGCGGCCGGCCGGTGACCGCCCGCCCTGACCTGCTGCCTCTCGTGGGCCTCTCCGCCGATCGGCTCACGCTCCGCGGCGGCGCGCACCCTGCGGGCCAGGATCAGCCGGTAGAGGAGCACCGCGGCGGCCGCGCCGTACGCGCCCCACAGGGCGGCGGAGGAGGACAGCGGCGACAGCGACAGCGCGACCAGCCCGGCGGCCGCCAGGGACATGAGCGTCGTCAGCCAGGGCGGCACCCAGCGGATCAGGTGGGCCGAGATCGCGACCAGCACGCCGAGCAGCATCAGCAGGCCGGGCACGGGCGACTGCCCGCCGTACACCACCATGAACAGCGGCAGCAGCAGGCCCCACACGGCGAGCACCAGCACGGTCGCGGCGGCGCGGGGATAGCTGAGCGCCAGCGCGACGAAGGCCAGCGCCGTCACGGTGCCGATGAAGGTGGGCATCAGCGACCAGTTGAGGGCCGCGGCCACGCCCATGACGGCGACGAGCAGCACCACGAACAGCACGCGCCGCGCGAACGGCGGAAGGTGGAAATAGCGGAAACGCACCTGTTCGAACAGATCACGTGCCGCAGTCCGACTTAAGAGGCTCGCCGCCCGTGCTCTGTCGGAGTCCCGCATCGACGCCTCCCCGCTTCGACCCCGGTTATACCGCACGGGGGAAGGGAATGGGTGGACCCCGCGCGGCACGGTGGACGAGGCACCCGCCGGTCCCTGTGATCACCTGGAACGATACGGAACCGGCGCTGTGTTCCCGACATCACCGGAAGGGCTGAGAGATCCCCTTCCCATGGCTTAAGCTGCCACGCATGTTCCAGCGGGGCCGCGAGCACTGAGCGGTTTATGATCATGGTTTCGGTCGGGTCCGTCACCGTCCGCGCGGCGGGAGCCCTGCGCGAGCCCCGGGTCAGCCGGTGGTCGGTCCTCGTGCTGCTGTGTTTCAGCCTGCTCCTGATCGCGGTCGACGCGACCGTGCTGCACATCGCGGTCCCCGCGCTCACCGCCGCCCTGGAGCCGTCGTCCGTCCAGCTCCTGTGGATCATCGACGTCTACTCGCTGGTGGTCGCGCCGCTGCTGGTGACGTTCGGCACGCTGGGCGACCGGTACGGCAGGCGGCCGTTCGTGCTCGGCGGCTACGTGGTGTTCGGCCTGGCCTCGCTGGCGGCGGCGTTCGCCGCGACGCCGCTCGCGCTGATCGTGGCGCGGGCCTTCCTCGGCGTCGGCGGCGCGATGATCATGCCGGCGACGCTGTCGATCATCCGGCAGGTGTTCACCGACCGGCGGGAGCGGGCCGTCGCGCTCGGCGTCTGGAGCGCCGTGGCCGCCGCGGGCGCGGCCGTCGGGCCGCTGATCGGCGGGGTGCTCGTGGAGCACCTGTGGTGGGGCGCGGTCTTCCTCATCAACGTGCCGCTGCTGCTGGTGGCCCTGCCGTTCGCCGTACGGATCCTGCCCGCCTCGCCGAGGCGGGCCGACCACCCGTGGGACGCGCTCAGCGCCGCGCTGTCGACCCTCGGCATCCTGTCGGTCGCGTTCGGGCTCAAGGAGGCGGGATCGGGGCACACGCTGGGCCGGGGCCCGGCGCTCGTCGTCCTCGTGGCCGGCGCCGCGATGCTCGCCTGGTTCGTCCTGCGCCAGCGGCGGCTGGCCTTCCCCCTGCTCGACATCGGGCTGTTCGGCCAGCGCGGCTTCGCGACCGGCGTCGGCTGCGTGGTGCTGGCCGTCTTCGCGCTGGTCGGCCTGGAGCTGATGCTGGCGCAGTATCTGCAGCTCGTGCTGGGGCTGTCCCCGCTGGAGGCCGCCGTGCGGATGCTGCCGCTGATGGTCGCGGCCGTCGCCGGGGGCCTCGCCGCCGCGCACGTGCTGGGGCGGATCGGGCTGCGCGCGACGGTCGGCGGCGGCCTCGCGCTCACCGCGCTGTCCCTCGCCCCGGTGCTGACCTGGGGGACCGAGCAGCACCCCGTGATGCTCATCGCGTGTTTCGCGGGGATCGGCTTCGGCGTCGAGGTCGCCCTGCTCGCGGCGTCGGACACGATCATGGCCTCGGCGCCGGAGTCGCGGGCCGGCGGCGCGGCCGCCATCGAGGAGACCGCCTACGAGCTCGGAGCCGGCCTCGGCATCGCCGTACTCGGGACGATCACCACGATCGTGTACGCCCCGTCCCTCGGAACCGTCCCCGGCGTCCCGTCCGGCCTCATGACGCAGGCACGGGAGTCGCTGGCCGCGGCCGCGCACGTGGCCGGGAAGGCCGGCGGCGTCACCGGGGACGCGCTCCTGGCCGCCGCCCGCGCGGCCTTCGTCACCGCCCTGCACAGCACCGTCGTCGTCAGCGTGGCGCTGCTCGCGCTCACCGCGCTGGCCGTGGCCCTGCTGCTCCCCCGTCACCCGGCCGGCGAACCCGGCACCGAGACCCCGGCGCCCGAGCGCGCGGACGCCTGACCTGGCCCGCGCATGACGGCGGCCGGGCCGGGGAGATTATCCGGGCAAGCCGCCCCCCAGCCCCCAGGATGAGAAGCCGTGAAGAAAACCTTGCACGACCTGGCCTCGCTGGCCGCCCGCATGGGCGTCGGCGGGATCTTCTTCGCCAACGGCTGGCAGAAGCTCGAAGCCGGCCTCAACGCCACCCAGGCGCAGTTCACCGAACTCCACGCGCCCGTGCCCTACCTCTGGGCGGCCGTCACCATGCTGGTCGAGCTGGTGGGCGGCACGCTGCTGATCGCGGGTCTCGCCGTGCCGGCCGTCGGGCTGCTGCTGTTCGCCGAGGCCCTCGCCGTGTTCGTGGTCACCGCCGGTGACACCGGCCTGCCCCTCACGGGCGGCGCCATCGAGCTGATCGTGGCGCTCGGGGCGGCGTCCGTGCTGCTCGCCGTCACCGGCGGCGGCCGTGTCTCGGTGGACCACATGGTGGTCATCAAGCGCCGCGAGGCGGAGGCGGCCGGCGAGTTCGCCGCCGACGCCGAGGCCGACGCGGTGATCGCCGCACTTCGCCCGCAGTGGCCCGGCGAGGACCGGGAGACACGTGGCACCCGCGACGCCGGTGAGTCACGCGGCGAGGCCCGGCAGCCCCGCGAGTCCCGGGAGGACCAGGACGCGGGGGCGGGCACGCCGGACCCGGCGGCGCGGCCCTCCGGTTCACGGCCCGGCCCGCGAACCGGCCCCCGAGCCGGTACGGACACTCCGGCGGCCCCGGAGACGCCGGCCGGTCCCGCTTCCTCCGCGGCCGCACCGGAGGGCCGGACGGACCCCGCCGGCGACGCCCCCGGAACGCCCACGGGCGGGCAGGCTTCCACGACGACCCGCCGGGCCGCCGCGCCCCGTCCGCGCCGTACCCGGCGCGATGACGACACGACGACGGAGAGCCGCGCCGAGGCGCCGCCCGCCCGCTGAGGGGGGTCGCCGCGAGGGAGGTCAGGGTTCCCGTGACAGCGGCAGGCGCAGCAGGAAGCGGGCGCCCCGCGGGCTGTCGATGATCGTCAGCGTGCCCCCGTGGCTCTCGGCGATCTGCCGGGCGATCGGCAGGCCCAGCCCGGCCCCTCCGGCGCCCCTGCTCCGGGCGGTGTCCAGGCGGGTGAACCGCTGGAAGACCCGCTCGCGCTGGTCTCCGGGGATCCCCGTGCCGTCGTCGAGCACCTCCAGCACCGCGGTGCCGGACAGGAAGCGGGGGTCGCCGTCGGGCGACTCGTCCCGCCGGACCTCCAGGCTCACCGAGGACGCGGCGTGCCTGTCGGCGTTGTCGAGCAGGTTGGTGATCAGGCGGCCCAGCCGGATGCGGTCGCCCCGGACGGTCACCCCGGGGGGCAGCCGCGGGACCATCGTGTGCACGGCCCGGCGGTGGCCCAGCTCGTCGGCCACGAGCCGGCCGAGGTCCAGCGGCTCGCGTTCGCACGGCGCGCCGGCGTCGAGGCGGGTCAGCGTCAGCAGGTCGGCGGCGATCGCCTGAAGGCGGTCGATGCTCCTCAGCACGGCCTCGCCGATCTCCCGTACGTCGGTCTCCTCGGGGGCCAGCAGCGCGTCCTCCACCTGCGCGCGGATCGCGGTGATCGGGCTGCGCAGCTCGTGGGAGGCGTCGGAGGTGAAGCGGCGCTGCTGCTCGAAGGTCTCCTCCAGCCGGTCGAGCGTGTAGTTGACGCTCCGGGCGAGGTCGTAGATCTCTCCCCTGCCCGCCGGGACCGGCACCCGCCGGCCGAGCTCGGACGTGTTGATCTCGTCGAGCTCCGCGCTGATGGCCTTCACCGGCGTGAGCGCCCGCCTGACGCTGCGCCGGGCGCCGTACGCGACCGTGGCGGTGACGAGCGCGGACCCGGCCGCCAGCCCGGCCACCAGCCCAGGTGGGACGTCGAAGGTCCGCACCGGCGCGGCGCTGTAGACGGTCCAGTCCCGGCCGTCGTGGTAGACCCGCTGCGCGACCACGACCCGGCACTGACCGGCGCCGAACACGCCCCCGCAGACCTCCTGGACGGCCCTGCGCTGCGGCGCCTCCGGACGGAACCGCGCCATGGGCGGCTTGCCCCGTATGTCGGGCGTCGCGGCACGCACCTGGCCCCCCGGGCCCACCACCTGCACGGACCCGTTCGAAGCCGGGGACTCGGGCGGCAGCACGGCTCCATCCCGCGCGCGTTCCACCTGGTAGGCCGCCCGCTCACCCGCCGCAGTCACCTCACTGACGAGGTGCCGGGATGCCGCCTGGTGCAGCGCCCACACCAGCACGACCGAGAACGCCACGCACAACAGGGCGACAGCCGTGCCGGTGAACAGCGCGACACGACTCCTGATCGACCACTGATCCCCAAAACCCACGCGACCGCCTACTCCGGGAACGGCCTTCCATGGCCGCATCCCGAAATCTACGCCAAACACCTTAATTAGGATGCAATAGTACAAACTTGAAGATTCACCCCTAATTGCCGCAAATCATTCCCCGCGCCACGCGAACGGCAAGCGTGTAAAGCCGCCTTCCGGGCGGCGGGCCGAATGATGGAATCTGGGGGTATGAACAGTGCGGGACCGTTGCCGGTCATCGACGTGAGCCCTTTCACCGGCCCTTCCACGCCTGACGGCGGCCGGGAGCGCGCCGGCGTCGCGCGCCGGATCGAGGCGGCCTGCCTCGACAGCGGCTTCTTCTACGTCAGCGGTCACGGGGTGCCGGACGACCTGATCGCGCTGCTCCGGGAGGCGTCCGCGCGTTTCTTCCTGCTGCCGCCCGAGCACAAGATGCGGATCTCGATGGACCGGGGCGGACGGGCCTGGCGCGGATACTTCCCGGTGGGGGGCGAACTCACCTCAGGCCGCCCCGATCTCAAGGAGGGCCTCTACTTCGGCGCCGATCTCGGCCACGAGGATCCCCGGCCGCTGCACGGGCCCAATCTCTATCCCGAGGAGGTGCCGGAACTGCGCGCCGCCGTACGGGCGTACATCGACGCGCTCACCGGCGTGGGACAGGCCGTCATGCGGGGCGTGGCGCTGAGCCTGGGACTGGAGGAGGACTACTTCGCCTCCGGCTACACCGCGACGCCCACGGTCCTGTTCCGGATCTTCCACTACCCGCCGCCCGCCGAGTCCGGACGGGGCGAGTGGGGGCCGGACGAATGGGGGGTCGGCGAGCACACCGACTACGGCCTGCTGACGCTGCTGCTGCAGGACGACAATCCCGGCCTGCAGGTGCACACGGCCCGCGGCTGGATCGAGGCGCCGCCGATCCCCGGGACGCTGGTCTGCAACATCGGCGACATGCTCGACCGGCTGACCGGCGGCCTCTACCGGTCCACTCCGCACCGGGTGCGCAACCACACGGGGCGGGGCAGGCTGTCCTTCCCCTTCTTCTTCGACCCGGGCTGGGACTGCGAGGTGCCGCCGCTTCCCTCCCGGCCCGCCCGGGAGGGTGGCCGTCCCCGCTGGGACGGCCTGGACCTGCGCGCCTTCACCGGGACGTACGGCGACTATCTGACCGCCAAGGTCGCGAAGGTCTTCCCCCACCTCGGCGGCCGGGTGCTGCCGCACCCGTCAGCCGGGCGCGAAACCGTGTGACCCGCGACACGGTCCGGTCGGCCACGGTCCTGGCCGGCACGGGCCGGTCGGCCACGGTCCGGGCTGCGACCGGCCGGGGCCCCGGCCGGTCGGCTACCGGTCGCGGCGCTCCGGCTGGAGCGCGTCCTGCAGGTTCCCCGCGACCTCGCACAGGCTGGGCAATTCGCCGCCGTGCGCGATGTGCCCCGCCACCACGCGCCGCAGCAACTGCCTGAGCGTCTCCCGCTCCGGCTCCTCCAGCGGGGCCAGCAGGTGCGCCTCGGCGCGTTCCATCGCCTCGGAGACGTCCGCCAGGCGCGCACGGCCGAGATCGGTCGCCACGATGAGGCGGTTGCGCCGGTCACACGGATCGGGACGCCGCTCGACGAGCCCGGCCTTCACCAGGTCGTCTACCAGGTAGACCATCACGGTCCGGTCCAGCCCCAGCTGGCGGGCCATCTCGATCTGGTTGCGCGCGCTCTCGTGCACCGCCGCCGACAGCACCTGGTAGCCGCGGTGCCCGGACGGCAGCGCCTCGGCGGCGCGCTTGGTCACGGTGATGTGGGCATGCAGCGCCTGTCCCAGCAGCCATCCGAAGTCGATCTCCAGGCCCGCGGGCAGCTCACACGCCAGTTCACTCACGCCTCCCATGATATCCGGCGACTTGACAGATGCTCTTCCATGCAGACAGTCTGGATTACAGACGATCTGAACGGAAGGCGATTGCCATGTCTCATCTGCTGCACATCGACGCGTCCGCACGCGCCAAGGGGTCGGTCTCGCGTGAGATCGCCGCGACGTTCCGGGACGGCTGGACGGGCACGGTCAGCCACCGCGACCTGGGCGCCGAGCCGCTGCCGCACCTGACCGGCTCCGCCATCACCTCGCGATGGAGCCCGGCGGACCAGCACACCGCGGAGGAGCGCGCGGCCGCCGCGCTGCAGGACGCCCTCGTGGACGAGCTGCTAGCGGCCGACGCCTATCTGTTCGCCGTGCCCATGTACAACTACGGCGTTCCGTCGACTTTCAAGGCGTGGCTCGACCACGTCCTGATCGTCGGGCGCACCGTCGGCGTCGCGGAGACCCCGGTGGCCGGACGCCCCGCCACGCTCGTGCTCAGCAAGGGCGGCGGGTACCGCCCCGGCACGCCGCGAGAGGGCTGGGACTACGCCGAGCCGTACCTGCGCCGGATTCTCGGCGAGGTGCTCGGCCTCGATCTGCACGTGATCGCGGCCGAGCTCACGCTCGCCGACACCACGCCGGCCATGGCGGACCTGCGCGGCCTGGCCGCCGAGTCGCTCGCCGCCGCGCACGCGGCGGCCGGCGCCCGGGTCCGGTCCCTGGCGGCGGCGTAGGGAGGAGGGCGCCGTCAGTCCGGGAGGCCGCCGCGGGCGATGACGTCGCGGTACCAGCGGGCGCTGTCGCGGGGGGTGCGCTCCAGCGTGTCGTAGTCGACGCGGACGATGCCGAACCTCTTGTGGTAGCCGCGGGCCCACTCGAAGTTGTCCAGCAGCGACCACACGAAGTATCCGCGCAGGTCGGCGCCTCGGTCTATGGCCGACCGCGCGGCCCGGAAATGGGTGTCGAGATAGGTGATCCGCCCGGGGTCGGACACCCCGTCGGGGAACGCGGCCCCGTTCTCGGTGATCATCAGCGGGGTGCCGGGATACTCCCGGCACAGCCGTACGAGCAGGTCTTCCAGGCCGGACGGGTTGATCTCCCAGTCCATCTCGGTGACCGGCCCGTGCGGGTCCTCCCAGGCGATGCCCTCGCTGCCCGGATACTCGGGGTGCCCCTCCGCCGAGGCGTCGGCGACGACCCGGTTGACGGTGTAGTAGTTGACGCCCAGCACGTCGATCGGCTGCGCGATCGTCGGCAGGTCGTCCAGGTTCACCTTGGTGAATCGTTCCAGATGAGCGAGGACGTCGGCGGGGTACTCGCCGCGCAGCACCGGATCGAGGAACAGCCGGTTCGCCAGGCCGTCGATCAGGCGGGCGGGCTCGGGGTCGCCGAGGATCGGGGTGAGGTTCAGCGTCAGCGAGACCGACTCGGCGCCCCCCGCCCGCAGGGCCTGGGTGCCCAGGCCGTGCGCGAGCATCAGGTTGTGGGCCGCGGTGAACGCGGCGGCCGGGTCGGTCACGCCGGGCGCGTGCCGCCCCGAGCCGTGCCCGACGAAGGCCGACACCCAGGGCTCGTTGAGCGTCGTCCAGGTGGCGACGCGGTCGCCGAGACGCGCGTGGACGGCCGCGGCGTAGTCGGCGAACCGGAAGGCGGTCTCCCGGTTGGTCCAGCCGCCCATGTCCTGCAACGACTGCGGCAGGTCCCAGTGATAGAGGGTGGCCACCGGCGTGATGCCCCTGGCGAGCAGGGCGTCCACGAGCCGGTCGTAGAAGCCCAGGTCGGCCAGGCGCGGCCAGGCCACCGAGAACCGGTACGCCTTGAGCCCCAGCCAGGCCATGATCTCGACGTCTTCGAGGTAACGGTTGTAGTGGTCGCAGGCCACGTCGCCGGTGTGGCCGTCGCTGACCATGCCGGGCGTGTGGGAGAAGGTGTCCCAGATGGAGGGGACCCGGCCGTCGGCGTGGACCGCTCCTTCGATCTGGTACGACGCGGTCGCGGCCCCCCAGAGGAAGCCGTCGGGGAATGTGATCATCGTGAACTTTCGCGAATCGTCAACCGTGGTTCGAGGAGCGTCGACTCCGGGACGGCCTGGCCCTCCAGCTTGGCCATGAGCAGCCGGACCGCCTGACGTCCGACGTCCTCGGCGGGAACGAGCACGGAGGTCAGCGCGGGGCTGGCCCGCTCGGCGATGTCGTCCGGGCAGATCGCCACCACCGAGACGTCCTCGGGCACCCGCCTGCCGAGGATCCGCAGAGCCCCCAGCACATGGCCGGCGGCCGCCTCATTGTGCACGACGAGCCCGGAAAGCTCCGGCCGTTCGTCGAGCAGCCGCTTCACCGCGGCGTGTACCTCGTCGAACGACTCCTCGCACGGCCAGGCCCCGGCCTTCAGTCCGTGCCGCGCCGCCGCCTCGGCGAACCCGGCCATCGTCCGCTCGGCGAAGCCGGTGCCGCGCTCGTAGACCACGGACGGCGCGCCGAGCAGGGCGATCTCGCGGTGCCCGAGATCGGCCAGGTGGTCGGCGCACAGCGCGCCGGCCCGGGCGAAGTCGAGGTCGACGCAGGTCAGCCCTTCCGGATCGGCCGGGAAACCGATCAGCACGGCCGGCTCGGCGAGCCGGCGCAGCAGCGGCACGCGGGGGTCGTGGATCTCCACGTCCATCAGCAGCAGCCCGTCCACCAGCGCGCTCGCCGCCACCCGGTGCAGCCCGTCCGGCCCCTCGTCGGCCGTCATCAGCAGCACGTCGTGGTCGTACTGCCGGGCCGTGGTGACGACCGAGGTCGCGAACTGCATGAGGACCGGCAGGTTCATGCCGGCCCGCAGCGGCAGCACCAGCGCGATGACCTTCGCGCGCTTGCTCGCCAGGGCGCGGGCGCCCGCGTTGGGGTGGTAGCCGAGCACCCGGACGCTGTCCAATACCCGCTGCCGGGTCGTCGCCGAGATCGCCCGCTTGCCGCTCAGCACGTACGAGACCGTGCTGACGGCGACTCCCGCGTGCTTGGCGACGTCGGCGATCGTCACGGTCCTCACGAGCGGAGCCCTCCGAGGAAAGTCAGCGTGCTCACCGTGACCCCCTCGCTTTCGTACACCACATAAAGATCGCGCACTCCGGCCGCTCCCGCCAGGGGGGTGTTCACCTCGACGAAGTCGTGCCTGGTGGCCGTGGGCGGGACGGTGACCGCGCCGGCCACCTCGCCGGTCAGGGGGTCGTCGAGCCGCAGCGTGACCACCCCGCCCTCGTCGCTCGACACCCTGAGCGCGCACGTCCGCGGGCCCGCGTCGCCGGGAACCGGGCCCCCGCCCGGGTCCCCGCCGAAGTCGCAGTCGCGGAAGGCGATCCAGGCCCCGGGCGAGACGGAGCGGACGGCGTCCCCGGCGTCCGGCGCCGCGTCACACAGCACCACCCCGTCGTACTCGTCGTGGCCGGCCGCGTCCAGTGGCCGGCCGGTGAGAACCCGCGGCGGGATCCGCTCGCCCCGCACCCGCAACGGCGCGCACAGCCGGATGTCCCCCGACGACGCGCCCACCTGCACCGTGTGCGCGGCGTCCTCCACCACGAACCGGCCGCGCGTGACGTCCCAGAAGGCGAGGCCGGCGACCGGCACCTCCAACTCGACCGTACGGCTCTCGCCCGGCGCGAGCCGCACCTTGGCGAAGCCGCGAAGCTGGCGCAGCGGCTGCTTCACCCGGGAGCGCCGTTGGTGGGTGTAGACCTGCACGACCTCCTCCCCGGTGCGCCCGCCCTCGTTGGTCACGGTCACCCGGACCGTCACCGTGTCGCCCGGGGCGGCCTCCGCCGCGGACAGCTCCAGGCGGGAGTAGGCGAAGCGGCTGTAGCTCAGCCCGTGCCCGAAGGGGTACAACGGCCGGCCCCGGTAGTAGAGGTAGGTGGCGTCGGAGGCGATGACGTCGTAGTCGAGCAGGTCGGGTAGTTCGGCGGCGGAGCGGTACCAGGTCTGGGTGAGACGGCCGCCCGGGTCCTCGTCGCCGAGCAGCACGTCGGCGAGCGCGTGGCCGTACTCCTGACCGCCGTGCGACGACCAGACGATCGCGGGCACGTGCTCCTGCGCCCAGGTGACCGCGAACGGGTAGCCGCTGGAGATCACCAGCACGGTGGCCGGGTTGGCCGCGTGGACGGCCTTCAGCAGCGCCTCCTGCCGCTCGGGCAGCGCCAGCGTCGTCCGGTCCTCGGTCTCCCGGCCGTTCACCAGGGGGTGGTCGCCGAGCACGACGACCGCGACGTCGGCGCGGGCCGCCGCCTCCGCGGCGCGGGCCTGGCCGCTCTCGACCAGTTCGACGGACAGCACGGACGCGGCGTCGGGGTCGTCGGTCGTGCGCACGACGCCGCCGGCCACGGTGACGTATCGGCCGGAGGAGATGTTGCGCAGCACGACGCCCCTCGGCCGCTCCTCGATGCGGAAGGTCTGGCGCACCTCCCAGCCGCTCGGGCCGGGCTGGTCGTTGACGAGCACGCCGTCCTCGCCGGCCTGCACGTGCCGTCCGTTGGCGCACGCCCGGAAGGCGAAGGCGCCGCCGCCCCAGTCGAACACGTCGAAGCAGGACCGCTCGCTCCCGACGTACAGCGGCCCGCCGTCGGGGTCCGGCGACGCTCCGACGTAACCGCCCTCGGCGCGCAGCGCCACCCGGTCCACGCCCTCGTGGTAGACCGTCTCGCACCGCTCCGTGAGCCCCGTCAGCGCCGTCACCTGGTACGGCAGGGTGCCGCTGTACCAGTCCTCGAACAGGGCGCCGGCCAGCGGGCCGACGACCGCGACGGTGCGCGGCGCCGACAGCGGCAGCAGCCCGTCGTTCTTGAGCAGCGTGATCGACTGGCGGGCCACCTCCCGCGCGAGCCGCCGGTGCTCGGGGCTGTTGACCACCTCGTGGGTGATCTCGTCGTACGGCGTGGCGGGGTCGAACTCCCCCAGCCGCACCCGGATCGACAGGGTGTGCCGTACGGCGGCGTCGAGGTCGGCCTCGGTCAGCAGGCCGCGGTCGAGTGCCGTCCTGATGTGGGCCAGGGTCGCGGCTCCGTCGGCGTCGTCCTGGGTGAAGCTGTCGAGCCCGGCCCTGATCGCGTGCGCGTACGCCTCGGGGAGGTCCTTGTGGTAGCCCTGCGGCGCGGTGAGGTTCCCCGGGGCGTAGGCGTCGCTGACCACCAGGATGTCGTCGGGCGCCCACTCCCGCAGGTGGCTGCCGATCAGCGGCGACAGGTGGGCCGGGCGGCCGTTGACGAGGTTGTACGACGGCATGACCGCCACCGCGGCCCCCGCTTCGAGCGCGGGGCGGAACGCCTTCAGTTCGTACTCGTGCAGCACCCGGGGCGGCAGGCCGCTGGAGGTGACGCACCGGTCGGTCTCGTTGTTGTAGCCCAGGAAGTGCTTCAGCGTCGGCGCCGTCTTGAGCACCTCGTGGCTCCCGCGCAGGCCCTGCGCGTACGCCGTGCCCATCACGCCGGTGAGCCAGGGATCCTCCGAGTAGCCCTCCTCGTTGCGGCCCCAGCGGGGGTCGCGCAGCGGGTTGACGACCGGCGCCCAGACGTTGCGGCCCACGCTCTGCGGGTCCTTGTGATGGAAGGCCATGACCTCGTCGCCCGCCGCCTCCCCCACCTGGCGGACCAGGTCGGGGTTCCAGGTGCAGGCCAGCCCGAGGGCCTGGGGGAACACGGTGGCCGGCCCGTGCCAGGCCAGGCCGTGCAGGGCCTCGGTGCCGGTGCGGAAGGGCCGCAGGCCGAGACGCTCGACGGGCGCCTGGTACTGGTGCAGCAGACCGATCTTCTCGTCGAGCGTGAGCAGGGCGAGCAGGTCCGCCACCCGGTCGGCGGGAGGAAGCGCGGGGTTCCTGAATGCCGGGTCCTGAGCCGGTTCGTTCATCTGGAGACTTCCCCTTCGCGTCGAAGCGCTTCGATGACCTGCCGAAAGAGGTGCCCACGAGGGCGTCGCGAGGATCCGCTGTTCGGTTGGGAAGCGCCGCCTGTCGAAGCGCTTCGAAAGGGCTACCGGACGTTTCCGGTGTGTAAATCCGGGCTTATCCGGAAGATTGCCCTTTCCCTCGTCTCAGGTCAAGACCCGCGTCTCGCCTGTTTCACCGCGATTTCAGTCCCGTACGCGGGCCCTGCGGCGAGCGTGCGCGGCGAGACGGATCACCGGAAGAAGGGTCGCACGGGGACGGGCGCGGACCCCGGCCGTACTTCCGGCCAGGGTCCGCGCCCGTCTGTTCAGCGCCCGTCTGGCCCGTCTGTTCAGCGCCCGTGGATTCGGCGACGCGGCGCTCGCGTCGCCCGGCCTGCTCGCCGCGGCGTACGCGCTGGTGGACGACGCCGCTTGGCCGACCTGCCCCGCGTGAGGATTTCCGGGTGAGGGTTTCGCGTCAGCCGCTCCGTGGCCGCCTGGGGAGGCCGGTCAGCGGACGATCTGCAGTAGCGCCTGCCGCTTGGCGGCGGCCGGCTCGGCCAGGCGCTGCACCTGCCTGCCGCCGGCGTCCAGCACGACCAGGGTGTTGGCGGTGCGTCCGGCGACCCGGACGGCCAGGCGGCCGTCCCGCAGGTAGAAGGCGCCGATCAGCGAGCCCTTCACCGGGATGGGGACCTTCTTCCCGGTGACGATGTCGACGACCGACGGGGAGAAGTACTCCGGCCAGGAGCCGTCGCCCGCGGGCGCGTTCCGCGACAGCGGCGCCACGACGACCTTCATCCCGTCGGGCGACAGGCTCTGCACGTGGTTGGCGAGGCCGATGCCCCTGGCCTTGATCGATCTGCCGGTTTTGAGGTCGAACCGATAGACGCCTTCGGTCGTCCCGGCGTACCCGGCGAGGTAGCGGCCGTTGGCGGACCACGTCAGGTGACAGACACCGCGCGTGCTGCCGGCGGTGCGGCGGTGGGTGCCGTCCGCGTTGACGACGACGACCCGTCCGTCCTCGCCCCGCCCCTCGGTCACGAACGCGACCTGTGCCGAGTCGGGCGACCAGGCGGGGGTGAGGCACGGCCCCAGATACCGGGCGCCCTTGGCCACCGTCTTCACCGTGCGGCCGATCTGTACCCGCACCTTCCCGCCCTCGCCGATGTAGGCGACCTTCCGGCCGTCGGGGGAGGCGGAGAACTGGCCGATCGGCGGCCTGGTGCCCGTCTT
This sequence comes from Microbispora sp. H10949, assembly GCF_014161435.1. Lineage (NCBI taxonomy): Bacteria > Bacillati > Actinomycetota > Actinomycetes > Streptosporangiales > Streptosporangiaceae > Microbispora > Microbispora sp. H10949. The sequence goes on from NZ_JABBWZ010000011.1 coordinate 240,233, forward strand.
CGCGAAGCCCCTGCCCGGCTCGTACCGGCTGATCGAGCCGCTCGGGGACATGTAGACGGCGACCCCGGTGAGGGGCTTCGGCGCGGCGGCGGCCCCGGCCGGAGCGGCGGCGGCCACGGGAGCGACCAGCGCGGCGGAGAGCACGGCGGCGGAGAGCAGGCGAATGTTCATCATTTCCCAATTCCTCGGTGTGACCTCATTCGACGCCTCACACACCCGCTTGGTTCGCCGCCCCGCGACATCGGAGCGGCATCCGCACCGGCCGATGCCGCTCCGGCATGGCAGACGGCAGAACAGGCGGCAGGGGCAGGGGCGTCGGCAGGAGGCGGCGGTTGCGCGCGGGTCAGCGCTGGGCGGGCAGGCGGCCGGAGTCGACCGAGTCCAGCACCCGCGCGGCCGCCCCGAGCGCGGCGGCGCCGTACCCGAGGGTGGAGACCTCCAGGCGGCAGCCGCCCCCGCCGGGGGCGAGCACCCTTCCGTACATCTCCTCCTCGGCGCACCCGACAAGCCAGGGGGCGAGCGGCACGTAGTAGCCGCCGAGGATCACGACCTCCGGGTTGAGCAGGTTCGCCACGGCCGCCATTCCCCGGCCGAGGTGGCGTCCGAGGTTCTCCAGCAGTGCGAGGACCTCCCGGTCGTCGTTCCGCGCTCGCCGTACGACCTCGTCGATCTCGAGTTCGAGATCGGACGGCGAGGCGTCGGGAGCCGTGTGGGCGAGGATCGCGCCGACTCCGGCGACGGCCTCCAGGCAGCCGCGGCGGCCGCAGCGGCAGACGGGCCCGGCGGGGTCGAGTTCGAGGTGCCCGATCTCGCCGCTGTACCCCTGCCCGCCCCGCCGGAGGCGGCCGTCCAGCACGATGCCCGCGCCCACGCCCATTTCGCCGGTGACGTACACGAGGTTGGCGGCGTTGCGGTGGGGCCCGAACCGGTGTTCGGCCAGCGCGGCGAGATTGGCGTCGTTGTCGACCAGCACGGGGAAGCCGGGGTCGCGCAGCGCCTTGGTGAGGTCGCCGGCCAGGTCGGCGTCACGCCAGCCCAGGTTGGGGGCGACCCGCACGATGCCGTCGACGTCCACGAGGCCGGGGACGGCCACCGTCAGGCCGAGCACCTGACGGGCCTCCTTGGTCATCCGGCTGACGACCCGGCGGGCCAGCGCCGCCATCGCGACGACGGCCTGCCCCGGTCCCGAGGTTCCCCCGGGGAAGGAGCGCCGCCAGTTGAGCAGTTCCTCGCCCTTGAGGTCCACGGCGACCGCCGTGATGTAGTCGACGTTGATCTCGATCCCGATCGCGGCGTACGGCGAGCCGTCCAGGACGAGCATGGTGGCGGGGCGGCCGACCCGGTGCTCGGTCAGGCCGGTCTCGCGCAGCAGGCGCCGGTCGATGAGGTCGGCGACGAGGCTGGACACGGTGGCCTTGTTGAGTCCCGTCGAGGCGGCGATGTCGGCGCGGGAGCAGGGGGCGTTCTCACGGACGAACCGCAGCACGACGGCGAGGTTGGTCGCCCGTACGTCCGTGAAGTCGGCCGGCTGTGGCCCGTTGTGCGAAGTGATCACTGTCCGCCTCGTTCCCGCTTGGGCTCATCATGCCGCAATTGCGCGCAATCCGACATGACATGGACGGTACGGACGGCCACTCCGGCTCCGTGACGCGCGGCTCGGCGCCGGCCACCGGTCCCAGCGCCTCCCCGGTACCCTGGTGGCACCCGCTCCTCCGCATTTGTTTGGGCTATTTGTTTGGCTATGGAACTAACTAAAGCCTACCGTGAGGCGGCACGTGAATCCAGGGGCCGCGCCGCCGCACGTGTGCGGGCCGGAGCCGACGCTACGACCCCGGCACAGGCCCGGCGCGGGCCCGGCGGGGGGTCCGATGCCGCCCCGGTGGTCGGCCCGGTGCCGGACTGGTGCCGGCCGCCGGTGGAGCAACCGGAGTGCAAACGAGAAGCAAACGCGACAGGCGACCCTGGTCATTGTGAAGAGGGATAAGTCGCACTATCTCGGCGAACTACTCGTGTGGGAGATCGAAGACTATCTCCGTGCCAGGTCGGCCCCTCCACAGCGGGCGCGGGTGGCGCGCCTGCGCGTGTCCAGCCGGTCGGCGGCGGAGGCGGTCGCCGCCGAACTGGAGGCGGGCGGTGGTGTCCACGCCGTCGCGAGGCGCGCGCTGAGGCTCGGCGTCGCCTCGCCGGACGACCTGTTCGGGGTGGTGACCCGGGACGAGCACCCGGAGGTGTTCGAGGCCGTGCCCGGTGCGACACTGCCTCCCAAGCCCGAAGGCGAGGGATTCCTCGTCATCCGCCTCGTCGCCTTCGAACCGTGACCACCGGTCAGCGCATGCCGGCCCCGGTGACCTCCCTGTCGACGATCCTGGTCGCGCCCTCCTGCCGGGCGCAGTGCGCGCAGCAGAACCAGCGGCCGTCGTACTCCGCGCCGTGGCCCACGATCCGGCACCCGCAGTGCTCGCACACGGGAGCCATCCGGCTGATGGCGCACTCGAAACTGTCGAAGACGTGCACCACCCCCTGGGTGTGCACCTCGAAGGCCATGTCGTAGTCGTTGCCGCATACCTCACACGTAGCCATGGTCGTCCCCCCGTCGACTCGCGGTCGAGGGGGGAGATACCCGCGCGATCCCGAACGAACACCGCCATCCCAGGTCACCTGGCCACCACGTCACAGGGCATCACGTCACCAGGGCATCACGTCACAGGGCGTCGAGCAGGGCCTTCGCCACCGACTTGGCCCCGGCGGCGGCCTCCTTCGGGTCCATGAGCTCGGAACCGGCCGCGTTGATCGGCGTCTTCTCCGGACGGTCGCTACCGCCGAACAACACCCACACGACGGTCTTGCCGTCGAGCGCGTAGATCTCGTACCGGTTGGACTGGGCCGTGTCCGTACGCTGCCGGATCGCCTGGCCGAAGGCGTCCTGTCCGAAGCCGCTCAGCTTCTCCACCTTGCCCCACCGGATGCCGCCGATCCGGCTGCTCTCCGTGAACTTGGTCTTCGAGCGTTCGTCGACGAGGTAGTAGCGGGCGGACTCGGCATCCCAGAAGGTGTGCACGGCGATGCGCAGGTTGCGCCACCGGACCTTGCCGCCGCCGAGCGGAAGCGCGTCGTTCCACCACTGACACTGCGTGACGATCGAGTTGCCCTCCTTGCTCCGCGCCGCCGCGCCCTCGGTCGCCGGCACCAGGCCGGCGGCCAGCGACTTGAGGCTCACGCAGGCCTTCGGCAATGGGATGCGGGTCGGCGAGGGCGACGGCGAGGGACTCGGCTTGGGACGCGCGTGGTAGGGCAGCGGCTGCCCCGCCCGCCAGGCGGTCACCGACTTCGCGACCTGGGCGAGCAGTCCCTTCACCTCGCGCAGGGCGTTCTCCTCGGTGATCGACTGGGTGGACTCGGCCGAGAGGAAGTCCGCCTCCTTCTTCTTCTGGCTCGCCTCGAACTTCACCTGGAAGTACACGTCGCCGACGCGGCCGGCCCCCTCGCCGAACGAGTACCAGTACTCCTTGCCCTCCCGCGTCCACTGGTAGCGGGCGACGGCTCCGTTCCCTATCTCCCGGAACTCCCTGGGCTTCGAGTAGTAGTGCTCCTTGTCGGAGTGGGTCGCGCCGTACTTGTACTGGCTGAGCTCCCCGTTGTACTGGACGCGCGCCGCCTCTTCGGCGGTGGTCGTCCCGAGCGCGTCGAATCTGGACACGTTCACCGTGATCTCGCGCCTGCGGGTGACGTCCTTGTAGGAGATGTTCCGGTTCACCCATTCGCAGGTCCACCGGACGTAGCTGACGAGGGTGCCGCCGCGGTTGTCGTTGCTCGACGAGTTGATCTCGGCACGTGGCACGAGGCGCTCTGCCTCGGCGGGGTCGAGCATCGCGCACACGTCCGCGGCCGCCGCCTGTGGCGGGGCCGTGGCGGACGAGGCGACCGGCCGGGCCGGGGTCGCCACCGGCCGGGAGGGGGTCGAGCCCTGCCGCACGGTCATGAAGGTGAAGGTGCCTCCGGCCACCAGCAGCACGGCTCCGACCGCCACCACGGGCAGCACCCATCCCCGCCGCGGCGGGGCCGACGGCTGCGTCGGCATCTGCCACAACTCCGGCGGAGGCGGCGTCACCGCCTGCCACCCCTGCCCGTACTGGCCGTACTGCCCGTACTGCTGCTGTCCGGACTGGTACGGCGCCTGCCCGTACTGCTGCGAGGGCTGGCCGGACTGCTGCGGGTACTGCCCGGGGTACGGCTGGGAGTACTGCGGCGGGTACTGCTGCGGCGGGGGCGGCCCTGGGGGTGAGGCGTCCGGCCGCGGACCGGGGTAGGGCCCGGGCTGCCCGCCCGGCGGCGGGCCCTGCGGAGGGCCCTGCGGCGGCCCTTGCGGAGGGCCCTGGTGCTGGCCGGGCTGCCCACCGGGGTAAGGGCCAGACTGCCCACCCGGCGGCGGACCCTGCGGCGGCCCTTGCGGAGGGCCCTGGTGCTGGCCGGGCTGCCCATCAGGGTAAGGGCCAGGCTGCCCGCCCGGTGGCGGACCCTGCGGCGGACCCGGATAACCACCCGGCGGGCCCTGCGGCGGCCCTTGCGGAGGGCCCTGGTGCTGGCCGGGCTGCCCATCAGGGTAAGGGCCAGGCTGCCCACCCGGCGGCGGACCCTGCGGAGGGCCGGGCTGGGCGGCCCCGTAGGGCGGCGGGTACGGCGGCCCGCCTCGCGAGGGCCGGTCCTCGGGCGGGATCCCGCCGGGGCCGACGGGCCTGTCGTCACCGCTGGTCATCTCGTCTCCTACAGGGGGTGCGAACGGGAGGGTCGAATGGGGGCGACTTCAGCCGAGCCCGATGCCGACGAGTTCGGCGGCGCGCTCGGCGGTGCCCCGGTCGGCCTGGGTGGCCGCCGGGTCGCCGGTGCGCCGATAGGCCACCTCGACGACGAGGTTGCTGAGGCGGAACCAGACCGTGGCGCCGGTGGTCCCGGCTCCGGGGTCGGCCGTGTCGCAGGCGAACGCCTCGTCGGCGATCCCCGGGCGGTCGCGCGCCGCGGCGCCCCGGGCCGCGCGCTCCGAGGCGAGGTCGCGGGCGGCGGCCGCCTCGCCCGCGCCGTCGCCGGGAAGCCGGAAGCCGACGGTGATCGTCCCCGCGTGCCCGCTGACGCGCTCGGTCCACGCGCAACCGCTCGCGCCGTCCCCGCCCTGCCGCCCGCCTCCCCCGCCCTCGCTCCCCTGGCCCCGCGCGGGCTCCGGGCGGGGCGCCGCGCCGAGGAGGTCGCGGATCTGCGCGTCGGTGAGGCTGCGGCAGGCGTCGGGGACGGCGGCGAAGCGTCCGCCGCCCTCGTCCCGTCCCGACGTCAGGAGCCAGGCGCCGAGTCCCGCCGCCAGGCCGGTCACGATCACCAGGGCCGCCACGACGGCCAGACGCCACGACCGGGCGGTCCGTACGGCGGGGGCGGGCGGCGCGGCGGCCGCGCGCAGGGCCTGCCGTACGACCTCGGGCGGCGGGCGCCGCGCCGGGTCCTTGTCGAGCAGAGCGCGCACGATCCAGGCCAGCACCCGGGACGCCCGCGCCATCGGCGGGGGCTCGTGGAGCAGGACGGCGGCGACGAGCGCGGCGGCAGTGGGACGGTGGAAGGGCGTCTCGCCCTCGGCCGCCGTGTAGAGCGTGGCCCCGAGTGACCACAGGTCCGAGGCGGGCCCGTCGGGCTCGTCCCGGAACCGCTCCGGCGCCATGTAGGCGGGCGACCCGGCCGAGCTGCGCCAGGAGGCGCCGCCCTCGCCCATCGGGGCGGCGATGCCGAAGTCGGTGAGCAGTGCCCGGCCGTCCGGCCCGATCAGCACGTTGGCCGGCTTCACGTCCCGGTGCAGGACGCCCCGCGAGTGGGCCGCCTCCAGCGCGTCGAGCACGGCCAGCCCGATCTCCGCGACCCGCTCGGAGGGCAGCGGCCCGTACTCTCGAATGATCTTGTCGAGGGAGCGGCCGGGCACCAGGTCCATGACGATCCACGGCCGGCCGGCGTGCCCGACGACGTCGTGGATCGTCACGATCGAGGGGTGGCTGAGCCGCCCCGCCGCACGCGCCTCGTCGACGGCCCGCCCGAGGAACTCGGCGAGCCGCCGGTCGTCCAGGTCCGGCGGGATGCGGAGCTGCTTGATCGCCACCTCGCGGCGCAGCAGCTCGTCGTGGGCGCGCCAGACCGTGCCGCCGCCGCCCTCACCGAGCCGTTCGGTGAGGCGGTACCGCCCGGCGAGCACCTCCACGGCTACGCCAGCCCGCTCAGGCCGCCCGCGGCCGACCGGGCCGTCGCGACCGCCTCGTCCCGCAGTCCGGCCGGGGACGTCACGTCCAGGTGGGCGTACCGCAGCACGGCCACGAGGTCGCCGAGCCGGAAGTACACCCAGGCGGCCTTCGCCGTGCCCTCCGGTGTGGTGACGTCCACGGCGAAGGCCTCGTCGGCCAGCCCCGGCACGTCCCGCGCGGCCGACTCGATGACCTGGGTCTTCTGGTTGAGCCCGACCTCGTACCAGATGAGGTCGCCGTCGCGCGGCCCCGAGGCGTACTGGCGGCGGAGCCCCTGCATGAGCGTCCGCGCGGAGGCCAGGTCCAGCGCCCAGGGTTCCGGGGTGTCGGAGTCGGTCTCGGCGCCCAGTTCGACGCCCGCGCCCGTGACGGCCCACTGGCAGCCCGCCTTCTCCGGGTGCGGGTCCGCCGGGGCGCCCAGTAACCGGCGCACCTGCGCGCCGGACAGCGCCCGGCACAGGTCCACGGCACGGGTGAAGACCGGCGAGACCCGCGGCGGGGGCGGGCCGGGCTCGCCGTCCCGCAGCGCGTGCGCCGTCAGGGGCACCGCGGCGGCCGCCACGGCGAGGGCCACGGCCGCGATCCACCACCGGCGGCGGCGTACGGGCCCGGCGGGGGCGCCGGCCTCCGGGCCGGGCGTGCCGCCGTCGGCGATCCGGCGCAGCGTGGCGAGCGCCGCGCCCGTGTCCGGGCGGTGCGCGGGGTCGCGCGCCAGCATCCGGGTCAGCACCGGGCCGAGCGGCCCCGCGAGCACCGGCGGCCGGGGGTCCCGGGTGAGCGTCGCCGCGATCACCTCGGCCTGGGTGCCCTGGTGCGGCGGGACGCCCTCGACCGCCGTGTAGAGCGTGGCCGCGAGCGACCACAGGTCGGCGGCCGGGCCTCCGCGGTCGCCCGCGAGCCGTTCGGGCGCGATGAACCCCGGCGAGCCGACGAGCAGCCCCGCCTCGGTGATCGACGCCTGGCCGGCGGGCCGGGCGATGCCGAAGTCCGTCAGGACCACCCGGCCGTCGGCGGACAGGAAGACGTTGCCCGGCTTGACGTCCCGGTGCTGCACGCCCTGCGCGTGCGCGGCCGACAGCGCGTCCAGGAGCCGCGCGCCGAGGTCGGCCACCTGCCGGTACGGCAGCGGCCCGTACGAGGCGACCTGCGCGGCGAGATCCCGCCCGCGGAGCAGTTCCATGACGATCCACGGCCTGCCGTCCTGGACGAGCACGTCGTGCAGCGCGACGATCCCGGGGTGCCGCACCCGCGCGGTGACCTCGGCCTCACGCATGACCCTGGCGACGAGCTCGGCCCGCTCGCGGTCGCCGAGGCCGTCCGGGAGGCGCAGTTCCTTGACCGCCACCTCGCGGTCCAGCACCGGGTCCCTGGCCAGCCATACCCGGCCCATGCCGCCGGAGCCCAGCGGGCGCAGCAGGTGGTATCGCGAGGCCAGTGGCTCCCCCAGCGATTCGGCCATAACGGGGAGAATAGCGAAAGCGTGATCGATCGCCCTCCTTATCGCGGGTCCCGTCCGACGGGCGAGACGCGGACGACCCCGCCGCCCGGGCATTACCTCACGGGTCATCGCCTCCGCGACCCGCCTGGGACAGGCTCGGGACCAGGAGGGGACGAGCGTCCCCGGCACCGCCGCCGGACCACAGGAGGAACCATGCCCGCCTACGCCATCGCCCAGCTCCGCGACGTCACCGTCGGCGCGGACATCGTCGAGTACCTGCGGCGCATCGACGCCACGCTGGAGCCGTTCGGCGGCCGTTTCGTCATCCACGGCGGCGAGGCCGAGCTTCTCGAGGGCAGCTGGCCGCAGACCCTCATCGTCATCGAGTTCCCCGACCTCGACACGGCGAGGGCCTGGTACCGGTCGCCCGCCTACCAGGAGATCCTGCCCCTGCGCACGAGGAACTCCTCCGGGGACGCCGTGCTCCTCCCGGGGGTGGGCGAGGACCACAGGGCGCTGGACGTGCTGACACCGGCCTGACCGGCGTCGCACGAATGGGACGAATACCCGTAAGCCGCTCCCTGCCGGGAAAGGAACGGTATCCACTGCGTCGGGGCTCGACGTGGACCGGGAGCGATCCCGCGTATCGGGGTATGTCGCGAATGCGGTCGCAGGAGGCGACACGTTCGTACATCCACCAGAGGGAGCGGAGCCGGCGGAGATGAAGGTGCATGCTGCGCGCGACGCGCTCACCCGGGCGGCCCGGCGCCGGTGCGTCGCGGTCGCGGCGGTCCTCGGCGCGGGCCTCGCGATCGGCTCCCTGTCCGGTCTCACGTCCGCCGCCTACGCCGTGCCGATGTCCCGCGGCGGACACGGTGGCGGAAGCTTCGTGGCATCCGACAGCAACGGCAACGGGTCCCGCATCAACATGGGCAACGGCCGGAACTTCGGAAACTACATGGTGGTCGGCAGCCTCAAGAACGCGAACGGCCTGCAGCAGGCCACGATCGGCGTGAACGGCAGCGCCAACTCCCAGGCCAACGTCTGCAGGCGGTGGGGCGGCCGCTGCTGGTTCAACCAGCACGCGCGGGTGTCCCGCTCCGGCCGGCGGTGACGGCGGTGTGACGGCGGCGGTGACAGCGGCGGTGACAGCGGCGGTGACGGCGGCCGGCCGCCACACGACGGGACGCCCCGCGGGTGGGCGGTGCTCACCCGCGAGGCGTCCTCGATTCAGGGTCCGGTCCTGCCGCGTGGGACTCAGCTCAGGGTGAGGTCCTTGACCCGGACGTCCCCGGTGAAGACCAGGTACACGTCCTTCACGCCGTTCGCGCCGGAGACCGGAGCGGTGGCGGCGGCCCACTGGTAGACGCCGCCGGTCGCGGCGACCGGGATCGTCGCCACTCTGGCGCCGTCCGGGGAGCCGAGGCGCACCTCGATCTTCCCGCCGGTCGCGGAGGCCACACCCACGGTCGCCTTCGCCGGCTTGCGGAGCTGGACGTCCTTGAACGCGATCCAGCCGCCGTCCGCGCCCGCGACGGCGTCACCGCGGACCTTGGTCTCGTCCACCAGGTGGACGCCCGAGTAGTCGTCGAAGTCGATCGCCCGGGTGGTCTTCGACAGGTCGCGGTGCGGGATGTCCTCACCCCTGACGTTGATCGTCGAGCGCTGGCGGATGGCCGCCGACGACGATCCCACGAGGACGTCGTGGGTCGCGTTCTCGACCGTCCACTTGTTCCGCGTGACGTCCCACAGGGCGAGGTCGGCCTTCTGCACGGTCATCGTGACCGTCTTCGTCTGCCCGGGCGCCAGCGACACCCGCTGGAACGCGCGCAGCTGCTTGACCGGCTGCTTCACCCGCGACCGGTGCTGGTGGGTGTAGAGCTGCACGACCTCGTCGCCGGCCCGGGAGCCGGTGTTGGTCACCTTCACCGAGACCTCGTACGCGTCGCCCTTCGGCACCGCCTTGAGGCCCTGGTAGGCGAACGACGTGTACGACAGGCCGTACCCGAACGGGTAGAGGGGCCGGCCCTGGTAGTACAGGTAGGTGCGGTCCTTCTTGACGATGTCGTAGTCGAGGATGCCCGGCAGCTCGTCGGCCGACCGGTACCACGTCTGCGTCAGCCGTCCCGCCGGGTTGACGTCGCCGTACAGCACGTCGGCGAGGCCGTGGCCGGTCTCGGCGCCCGCGTGGGTGGTCCACAGGATGGCCGGGACGTTGTCCTGCTCCCAGTTGATCGTCGTCGGGTAGCTGTTCTGCAGCACCACGACCGTGTTGGGGTTGGCCTTCTTCACCGCCTTGACCAGGGCCTCCTGGCCCTCGGCGAGGTTCATGTCGGTGCGGTCGTGCGCCTCGCGGCCGTTGATGAACGGCATGCTGCCGACCACGACGACCGCCACGTCGGCGGCCTTCGCCTTGGCGACCGCGTCGTCCACGCCGCGGGAGACGACCTCCTTGGCGTAGTGCGTGGCCTGGTCGGCGGTGGTCAGGCTGAGCGTGCCGTCGGCCTCGGCCTTGACGTACGCGTTCGGGCCGAACCAGCTCTCGCTCGTCTCGTAGCCGGCGTACCGCAGCAGGTAGGTGCCGTCGGACTGCTGCTCCAGCTTGAACTGCTCCTGCACGAACCAGCCGGACGGCTGGTCGGCGGTGTTGGCGAGCGTCGCCCAGTTGGCCCGGCTGACGTACTTGCCGTTGGCCGCGCTGCGCAGCGTCAGCACGCCCTGGCCCCAGTCGAACGCGTCGAACTGCTCGGTCACGCCGGCCGTGGAGGCGCTCTCCTTCAGGTCTCCCCCGGCGGCGGGCGCGCTGATGTACTTCCCGGTGGCGACGTCCTTCAGGGCGATCCGGTCGACGCCCTCGGAGGAGGCCACCGCCTTCGCGCGCTCCTTGATCCCGGCGAGCGGGGTCACCTTGTACGGCAGGGCGCCGGAGTACCAGTCGGTGTAGAGGACGTCGGCCAGCGGGCCGACGACGGCGACCTTCTTGCCGGGCTTCAGCGGCAGCGTGCCGCCGGAGTTCTTCAGCAGCACCATGGCCTTGGCCGCGGTCTCGCGGTTCAGCTTCTGGTTCGCCGGGCTGTTGACGACGTCCTTGGTGATCTTCCCATACGGCCCGCCGTCGGGGTCGAACTCCCCGAGCCGGAACCGGATGCTGAGCTGGTGCCGGACGGCGTCGTCCACGTCCGCCTGGGTGAGCAGCCCCTTCGACAGCGCCTCCTTGACCGCCGCGACCGTCGGGCCGCCGTTGGTGTCGTCGACGGTCATGCTGTCCAGGCCCGCCTTGATCAGTGCGGCGTCGGCCTCGGCCTGGGTGGCGTAGTACTTCTCGCTCTGCACGAGGTTGTTCGGCGCCCAGGCGTCGGAGACGTTGAACAGGGTCCGGGCGGTCCAGGAGCGGACCACGTCGTTCAGGTCCGGGCTGACCGTGTTGGGCCGGCCGTTGACGAGGTTGTAGGACGCCATCACGCCGGTCGCCGCGTCCGCGGAGATGGCCGGTTTGAACGCCGCCTCGTCGTACTCGTGCTTGACCCGCGGCGGCAGTTCCGACGAGGTGACGTCCCGGCTGACCTCGTTGTTGTTGGCCAGGTAGTGCTTGAGCGTGGGCGCCGACTTCAGGTGGTCGGGGTCGTCGCCCTCCATGCCCGATCCGTACGCCGTGGAGATGGCGCCGGTGAGCAGGGGGTCCTCGGAGTAGCCCTCCTCGTTGCGGCCCCAGCGCGGGTCGCGCAGCAGGTTGACGACGGGCGCCCACAGGTTGAGCCCCCACACGCGCGGGTTCTGCGCGTGGAAGCCGCGGGCCTCGTCGCCGACGGCCGAGCCGACCCGCTTGATCAGGGCGGGGTCCCAGGTGCTGGCGAGGCCGAGCGCCTGGGGGAAGACGGTGCCCGTGGCGGTCACCACGGCCCCGTTGTTGTCGATGTCGGTCGACCAGGCCACACCGTGCAGCGCCTCGGTGCCGCTCTTGAACAGGCCGACGCCGAGGCGGTCGATCGCCGGGGCGTACTGGTGCAGCATCGACACCTTCTCGTCCGGCGTGAGCCGGCCGAGAAGGTCGTCGACTCGCTGCGCGAGCGGCAGCGAGGGGTCTCGGAACGGATAGTCGCCGGCCGCCCGCACGGGGCCGGCGCCCAGGCTCAGAGCCAGAGCCAGGGCGGCCGACGCGGACAGCATCGCCGAACGGCGATGGGACATTGCGCCTCCAGGTCAGGTAGTGACGCGTTACTTGAAGGGTGTTACTTGATCGCGCCGACCGTGATGCCGCGGGTCAGCGTGCGCTGGAAGATCAGGAAGAAGGCCACGGCCGGCACGATGCCGAGCAGCGCGGACGCGCTGGACATGGTGGCGTCCATCATCTTCTCGCCCTGCAGGACGCCGAGGGCGACCGGCACGGTCTGGTTGTCGTTGGAGATGAGGAACACCATCGGCAGGAAGAACTCGTTCCACGTCCAGATGAAGAAGAAGATGAGCAGCACCATGAGGGTCGGGCGGCTGATGGGCACGACGATGCCCCACAGGATCCGCCACCTGCTCGCCCCGTCGAGTTCGGCCGCCTCCAGGATCCCCCGGGGGAACCGCCCGAGCACCGACGAGAGCAGGTAGGTGCCGAACGCCCCCTGGATCACCGTGAAGATCAGTATGACCGCGAGCCTCGAGTCGTACAGCCCGGCCTGCTTCGCCAGGTAGTACAGCGGGTAGACGAGTGCCTCCTGCGGCAGCGTGTTGGCGACCAGGAAGAGCACGAGCAGCCACAGCCGGCCGCGGACCCGGCCGATTCCCAGCGCGTACGCGTTGAGCACCGACAGCAGCACCGCGGCGACCGCGACGACGCCGCTGATCAGGAGGCTGTTCCAGAGCTTCAGGCCGAAGTCGACGCGCTGCCAGAAGGCGACGATCCCGTCGAGGTACAGCCCGTGCGGCAGGCTGAGCGGGCCGCCGGAGGAGTACTCGGCCGGGGACTTGAACGCGTTGAGCGTGACGATCGCGAAGGGGACGAGCATCACGGCCGCGAGCAGGACCAGCGCCGCGAGGACCGCCCAGCGCCCCGGCTGGCCGAACTGGCGATCGGAGGTCACGAGTCACGCTCCTGGTCACGGTCCTGGACACGCAGGAAGAGGAAGGTCACCACGACGATGATCAGGGCGAGCACGGTGGCGATCGCCGAGCCGTATCCGACGTTCACCTTCTGGAAGAAGTTCAGGTAGGAGAAGTAGGACGGCACCATCGTCGCCGAGCCCGGGCCGCCCCGGGTGAGCACGAAGATCGGGCCGAACACCTTGAGCGCCGCGATCGTGCAGGTCAGCAGGACCACGAAGATCTCCGGCCGGATCTGCGGGATCGTGATGTGCCAGAACCTGCGCCACCAGGAGGCGCCGTCGATCTCGGCCGCCTCGTACAGCGAGGGGTCCACCCGCTGGAGCCCGGCCATGAAGATGACGACCGGGTACCCGAGCTGGAACCACACCATGATCGCCATCACCGTGGCCAGCGCGAGGTCGGGGTCGCCCAGCCAGTTGACCTTCAGCCCGAAGATCTGGTTCACCGCGCCGTACGACGGGTGCAGCATCCAGCCCCAGACCACGCCGGCCACCGCGACGGGCAGCACCTGCGGCAGGTAGAACGCCGCGCGCAGGGCCGAGGCCGTACGGGCGCCGAACCGCCGGGCGATGTAGTCGAACAACGCGGCGGCCAGCACCAGGCCGACGACCGTCGGCACCACCGCCATCGCGACGATCAGCGCGACGTTGTGCTGGAAGGACGCCCAGAACCGCTCGTCCGCGAAGAGCTTCGTGTAGTTGTCGAGCCCGATCCAGGTGGGGGTGCCGACGCCGGACCAGCGGGTGAAGCTCGTCGCGACGTTCATCAGGAACGGCACGACGATGATCGCGAGGAACAGCACCAGGCTCGGCAGGAGGTAGAGCCAGTAGCCGCCCCTCCCGCGCGGGCGGGCGGCGCCCGCGTCGGGTGGTGCCATGTGCGGACCTTTCGGGGTGGGTCCGGCGGCGGAGACCGGTCAGGTGATCCCGCCGCCGGGATCTGGGAGAGGCGGGTTCCCTGCTAGTTGCCGATGTCGGCGAGGTTGTCGTTGTAGGGCTGGGCGATCTCGTCCAGGACCTCCTCCGGCTTCTTGTCGCCGTTGATCAGTTCCTGCACGCCCGAGACGAGCACGTCGTAGTAGCCGGGGGCGGGCCAGTCGGGGTAGAAGGCCAGGCCGTCCTGCGTCGAGAGCTTGTTGAAGTTCTCGATCAGCTCCTTGTTCTGGGCGTCGGTGATCGCGGCGGGGTCGGCCGCGACCGGGATGCCGCCGGAGTTGCCCAGCAGGTTCTGGACCTCCTTCTTCATCGTGATGTCGATGAAGTCATAGGCGAGGTCCTTGTTCTTGGACTTCTCCGGCACGACCCAGATGTTGCCGCTGGAGCCCGGGGCGAACTGACCCGGCCACAGGAAGGAGCCCCACTTGAAGTCCTTGATCTCCTCCTGCATCCGGCCGAACCACCAGCTGCCCGACACCATGATCGGGAACTTGCCGCCGATGAACGCCACGCCCATGTCCTCGGCCTTCATGCCGGCCGAGTTCTTGGCGATGTAGCCCTTCTTCACCCAGTCGGAGAAGGTCTGCGCGGCGTACGTGAACTCGGGGCCGTGGAAGTCGACCTTGCCCTTGTAGAGCTCGAAGGAGTCGATCCAGGCGCGGTTGGCCTTGTTCAGGGCGAGCAGGTAGAACAGCTGCTGGGCGGGGTACTCCGCGCCCGCCATCGCGATCGGCGTGGTGCCCTTCTTCGTGAACGTGTCGAGCGCCGCGGTGAACTCGTCGAAGGTGGTGGGCACCTTCACGCCCGCCTTATCGAACATGTCCTTGTTGTAGTAGACCATCACGTACTCGCCGTAGTTCGGCACGCCGAACCACTTGCCCGAGCCCATGATGCCCCGCTCGTCGTACTTCGCGGTGGTCTGCAGCGACGGGCTGAGCAGCTTGTCCCAGCCGCGCTTGGTCGCCTCCTCCGTCAGGTCGGTCAGCAGGCCCTGCTTCGACAGCAGACCGGCCGTCGCGTTGCCCTTGTTGTACTCCATGATGTCCGGGGCCTCGTCGGAGTTGAGGACCATGCCGGCGGTCTTCTGGATCTGCTCGAAGCCCTTCTCCTCGAACTTCACCTTGACGCCGGGGTGGCTCGCCTCGAACTCCTTCATCGCCTCGGCCCAGGCGGTGCCCATGGCGCTGTTGCCCGTCTCGTAGTGCCAGAGGGTGAGGGTCTTGGCCTCCGCGGAACCACCGCCGGCGGCGCCGCCGCCCTCGGACTTGCCGTCGTTTCCGCCGCACGCGCCGAGCGCCAGGACGGCCGCGGCCAGTGCCGCCACCGCCGCGCTCCTGCCTAACTTGACCATGGTTGTTCTCCAGGGGGTATCGCTTCAGTTGATGACGACCGGGGCGCCGGGGCCGGCGAACTCGACGCCGCCGATCCGCTTGGGGCCCTCGGCGGTGACGGTCAGCCGGTCGCCGTCCCACACCGCCCTGACCCTCGTGTCCCCGTCCAGGTCCCTGATCGTCGTACGGCTCTCGCGCTCCGGCAGGCCGAAGACGAGCAGGGAGACCCGCGGGTCGTCGGCCACGGTGTCACCCGGCTCGGTGACCGGGACCAGCGAACCGTGCCGTCCGAACAGGGGGATCCGGTCGAGCGGCGGCGACACCGTGACGTAGCGCCCGCCGTCCAGCGTCTCGCCGGTCCAGTAGTCCACCCACACCCCCGAGGGCAGGTAGACCTTCCTGGTGCCGTCCGCCGAGGTCATCGGGGCGACGAGCAGGTCGGTGCCGAGAAGGTACTCCAGATCCGCCTGCCAGGCCACCGGGTCGTCCGGGTGGTCGACGCAGAGCGCGCGCAGCATCGGCGCGCCCGTCTCGGCCGCGGTGACGGCCGCCGAGTAGATGTACGGCATGAGCCGGTACCGCAACCGCAGGGCCTCGATGGCGGCCTGCTCGGCGTGCGGCGGGAACTCCCAGGGCTCCCGGGTGGTCGTGCCGTGGAACCGTACGAGCGGGGACAGCGCGGCGAACTGCGACCAGCGGATGTAGAGGTCCGGGGTGGGCGTGCCGGTGAAGCCGCCCGCGTCGTGGCTCCAGAACGGGACGCCGGACAGGCCGTGCGACAGGCCGCCCCTGATCGTGCTGCCCATCGCGGGGTAGGTCGTGTCGACGTCGCCGCTCCACTGCGCCGAGTGGCGCTGCCCGCCGAGGTAGGACGAGCGTGCCCAGACCAGGCCGTGCCCGTTGACCTCGCGGGTCACCTCGGCGACGAGGTCGTTGAACAGCAGCGTGTAGACGTTGTGCAGGTCGGTGCCGGTCATGCCGTTGAAGGCCACGGCGTCGGCCGGCACGCCCTCGGCGAAGTCGGTCTTGAACGCCGCGACGCCCTCGCGCAGCCGGTCGCGCAGCAGTCCCCTGAACCACTCCGCGGCCTCGGGGTTGGTGAAGTCGACGATGCCGCAGGCGGGATAGGAGCCGTGCCAGGTGTCGGCGACGTACGTCTCGCCGTCGGGCCGCCTGAGGAAGTAGCCCTTCGCGGCGGCCTCGGCGAAGGCCGGGCTGAGGTGCGAGATGTAGGAGTTCATCCAGAGGCAGACCTTGAAGCCCTGCTCCTTGAGAGCGGCGAGCATGCCCGCCGGGTCGGGGAACGTCTCCGGGTCCCACTGGAGGTCGGACCAGTGCCCGTCCGCCTGCCAGTAGCAGTCGAGGTGCAGCACGTCGCAGGGGATGCCGCGCTCCCTGATCTTCCTGGCGCGCTCCAGCACCCGCTCCTGGCTGTCCCTGAAGAAGCCCGAGGAGATCCAGGTGCCGAACGCCCACTTGGGCGGCAGTTCCGGCTGGCCGGTCAGCCCGTCGAACCGGTCCAGCACCTCGGCCGGGGTGGGTCCCGCGATCACGTAGTAGTCGATGAGGTCGTCGGGCACGACGATCTGCACGGCGCTGTGGGTGGACTGGCACATGTCGAACTCGACGGGCGTGCCGCTGTCGACGCAGATGCCGTATCCCCTGCTGGACAGGTAGAAGGGCACGTTCTTGTACGCGCGCTGCGACTCGGCGCCGAACGCGTCGAAGTTCCACATGAGCGGGCGCTGGCCGCGCTTGTCGAGCGGCGTGAACGACTCGCCGAACCCGCCGAACGCCTCGTCGGCCGGGGCGAGGAACGTGTCGTGGTAGGCGACGGGGGCGCCGTCGACGGCGGAGCGGCCGAAGGGCAGCGTGCGGAGGCGGCCGCTGATGTCGGGGTGGCCCGGGTCCTGCTCCACCAGCGTCCGGCCGGCCCGGTCGGTGAAGCGCAGGTTCCACGGGTTCAGCCGCACCTCGGCGCGCAGCGACCCGGCGTCGACGACGACGCGGCTGTGGTTCGCCTCCACGACGGTCCCGGCGTACTCGCCGGGGGTGACCATGGCGATCGCGCGGGCGGACCGGGTGCGGGCGTCGGGATCCTCCGCCAGCCGCACCCGGATCACCCCCTCACCCGCGGCCGAGATCTGCACGACGAGCGTCTCCTCCGCCGAGGTGGAGCCCTTCAGCGTCACCCCCCGCCCGTCGGAGGCCACCACCTCCGCGCCGGTCAGCGCGGACAGGCCCGTCTCACCCGGCTCACGCACCGGTAGCTCGGGAGGATCGGCCACGAAGAACTCGCGCGCGACCAACGGGGGGCGGTACGGCATTGCGGCACTCCATCAAGCTCATCCGGCGATTGTGGAGTTAGTTTGCCGTCCATCCCAACAAAAATCAATGGGGCGTCCGAAGCGGAGTTTGCGCAGGTTATTCCCGTATATGACAGTTTCAGGTAATGTGTCCGCAATCCTCGGTCAAGGGCAGGTGATGTGGATGGACAGGTTCGTACACGTGATGCCGCTGGACGACGTGATCGACCACGAGGGCAGCCCCGGCTGCGTCTGCGGTCCCGGCGGGCAGTCCGTCACCGCCGCCGACATCGGCGAGCCGGCCTCTCCCCCGGACGACGACGCCATGCCCGGCTGGCCGCGGCCGGCCGTCGGCATGATCTACCACCACTACGCGCTCAGCCATTGCCGCGAGTGGGAGGCCGTCCCCGAGCCCTGACCTTCTCGGCTACCGGGGCGCCTGGTACTTCGCCAGGACCCGCTGCAGCCGGTCCACCACCGGCCGCCAGGACGGCGGCAGGGTGTAGCGGGTGACCCGGCGCCCCTGGTACGTCAGGCCGTACGCGAGGAAGTCGGCCCCCTGCGGCGGGGCCTCGGACCGGCCGAGCCGCAGGTTCTTCAACGCCCCGCGCAAGCCGCGCCACTCGGACGCCGTCAGGCACCTGCGCACGACCGGCCCCGTACGGCGGCTCAGCAGGGCGCAGCCGTCGGTGTAGACGCGCACGCGGTCGTCCAGCCCCGCGAACCCGCCCTGCTCGCGCAGTTCGACCAGCGACTTCCTCGGCGCCGTCGTCGCCTCGGCCGGGCCCGTCAGGGCCGCCGTGCAAAGAACCGCCAGCGACAGCAGCGTGACACGCGAAGTTCTCATGCTCTCCATAACGGCCCCCAGCCCCGTCCGGCTCACCTCACAGGTGTACCGCAAGGCGCGCGGCCCGCGCCGGTCATCGGGGTCCGTGTCGTCCCCGGATGGGTGAGGGCGGCCGGGGTGGCCGCCCTCGCGCGTCCGGCAGCGGGGTCGGACAGGCTCTAGGGGGTCCACCTGACGTTCGGGTTGATGTGGCCGGTCCAGTTGAACACGGCCATGTTGTCCCAGCCGTCGCCGCTGCCGTTGATGTTGGCCGGGTCCCAGCCGTTGCCGGGCACCGCGTACCAGGTCGGCTCCCAGTAGAAGACGCCGACGGCGCCCGCGTCGCGGGCCGTGTTCTGCACCGCCGTGAACTCCGCGCCCTGCCCCTGCCAGGTGAGGCCGTACCCGGAACACCCCGACGTGACCGAGTTGCCCGTGGAGTCGGCGTTGTCGGGGGTGAACGGGTACGCCGTCTCCGCGATGACGACGGGCTTCCCGTAGCGGGACCGCATGTCCGAGATCACCCAGGAGAGGTTGGACAGCGTGCCGTGCCACATGCAGTAGTACGACAGGCCGGTGATGTCCCAGGCGACGCCCTTGGCCCTGATGCCGTCGTAGAACCAGCGGGCGTTGGCGTCGCTGTCGGCGTCCGCGGTGTGGATGATCACCTGGGTCCCGCCGTTGCACGCCTTCGTCGCGTTGTAGCCCGCCTTGAGCAGCAGGCTCAGGTTGGTGAAGTCGTTGTTGACGACCTTGCCGTCGTTCCACAGCATGCCGACGTTAATCTCGTTGCCGATCTGCACGCTGTCGGGAGTCGTGCCCTGCGCCTTGAGGCTGGAGCACACGTCGTAGGTGTAGTTGTAGACGTCGCTCTGCAACTGGCCGATCCCGTGGCCGGCCCACGCGGCGGGCTTGTACTGCTTGCCCGGGTCCGCCCAGGTGTCCGAGTAGTGGAAGTCGATCAGCAGCTTCAGGCCCTTGGCCTTCACCGTCCTGGCGTACTGCAGCACCTTGGCCTTGTTGTTGTAGCCGCTGGCGGGGTTGTTCCAGATCCGCAGGCGGACGTAGTTGACGCCGACGCCCTTGAGGATGTCCAGCGGGTCCCTCTGGTTGCCGGCCGCGTCGTAGTACCTCGCGCCCAGGTCCAGGGCGCGTTGTACGGAGGAGACGTCGGCGCCGAGCATGGTCAGCGGGGCCGCGGCGAGCGCCGGCGGCCCGGCGGCCAGAGCCGCGGCGGCGCAGGCGACGAGCGCCGCCAGGATCTTTCTCATGTGTCCTCCGGTCAGGAGAGGATGTGACGGATTCCCCCGAAAGGATCCCCCGCCCCCGGCAGCACCGAGGGAGCTTTCAGCTGATTTCAGGTGCTTTCACACACTTTCAGGCGAGCACTGCCGGGCGCGGTCAGGTGCGGACCACGACGACGCCTCCGGCGGGCACCGTCGCCGACCCCGAGTAGGCGGCGCCGTCCAGCACGCCCGTTCCGGTCACCCCGCCGACCGTCACCTCGGCGTCCGCGTGGTTGACGAGAAAGAGGTGGTCGCCCCGCCGGACGACCTCCAGGGTGTCGGGCACGCCGCGCGGCCGGGACACGCCCGCGTGGTCGAGAACCCGGGCGACCAGCCCGCGCAGGTCGGCCTCGTGCGCGCCGTCGCCGGGCGCCGGGTCGAGGGCGGTGGCGACGTACCACGCCGTTCCCCCGCCCAGGTCGTGCCGGGTGACGGCGGGATGCCCGGCGTCGGGGCCGCCGGCGAACTCGTGCACGGCCCGCGCCCCCGCGAGCCGTACGCGCTCGGACCAGATCCGGCCCACCGGGCCCTGGCCTTCCGGCTCCTGTGCTCGCCGCAGCGGCACCGTCTCGTGCTCGCGGAGCGGGTGGAACTCCTCGACCACCAGGCCGAGCACCTCGCGCAGCGCCCCCGGGTACGGCCCCGCGTGGATGGTGTCGTTCTCGTCGACGATCCCTGAGAAGCAGGAGACCAGCAGGTGACCGCCCGCCTCCACGTAGCGGTGCAGGTTCTTGGCCGGTCCCTCGCCGAGCAGGTAGGAGCTGGGCAGGACGACCAGCCGGTACGGCGACAGGTCGGCCGACGGGTGGACGAAGTCGGCGGTGACGTGCTCACGCCACAACGCCTCGTAGAATGCCTCCACCCGGTCCCGGAAGCGCAGGTCGGCCGAGGGCCGCCACTCGAACTCGACGGCCCAGTAGGACTCCCAGTCCCAGACGAGCGCGACCTCGGCCCTCACCCGCGCCCCCCGCACCCCGCCGAGACGGCGGAGGTCCGCGCCGAGCGCGACCACGTCACGCCAGACCTCCGAGTCCGCGCCGGCGTGCGGCACCATCGCCGAGTGGAACTTCTCCGCGCCGTGGCGGGAGGCGCGCCACTGGAAGAACATCGCCGAGTCCGAGCCCCGCGCCACATGGGCGAGCGTGTTGCGGCGCATCTCCCCCGGCCGCTTGGCCACGTTGCGCGGCTGCCAGTTCACCGCGCCGGTCGAGTGCTCCATGAGCATCCAGGGACGGCCTCCGGCGACCGACCGGGTGAGATCGGCGGCCAGGGCCAGCTCGATGTGCGAGTCGGCGCGCGCCGCGACGAGGTAGTGGTCGTTGGCCACGACGTCGACCTCCTCCGCCCAGCGCCAGTAGTCCATCGGCTTGCAGTTGGGGATCATGAAGTTGGTCGTGACCGGCAGGTCGCCGAAGCGGCGGATCGTCTCGCGCTCCCGGCGGAAGCAGGCGATGTGGGCGTCGACGGAGAAGCGCATGAAGTCGAGCCGGAGCCCGGTGAGGAGGCCGGGCGGCGCGGTGACGGGCGGCTCGACCTCGTCGAAGGATCCGTAGGTCAGCCCCCAGAAGACGGTGCCCCAGGCGGCGTTGAGCGCGCCCACCTCGCCGTACTTCTCCCGCAGCCAGGCGCGGAACGCCTCGGCCGAGACCGGGCAGTAGCAGTGCGCGTTGGCCCAGCCGTACTCGTTGTGCACGTGCCACATGGCCACGGCGGGGTGCCCGGAGTATCGGGCGGCCAGGGCGGCGACGACCCGCTCCGACGCGGCGGCGTAGTCGGGCGAGCTGGGGCAGAAGCTGTGCCGGGAGCCCCCGCCGAGCACGCGGCCCTCCTCGTCGACGAGGCGGCTGCCGGGGTGCCGGTGGCGGAACCACGTGGGCGGCGAGGAGGTGGGGGTGGCGAGGCCGGCGTACACCCCCGCCGAGTGGAGCAGGTCGAGGATCCGGTCGAGCCGGGCGAAGTCGAACTCGCCCTCCCGCGGCTCGATCAGCCCCCAGTTGAAGACGCCCACGGTGACCAGGTTCACCCCGGCCTCCCGCATCAGCCGGACGTCCTCCCGCCACACCTCCTCCGGCCACTGCTCGGGGTTGTAGTCGCCGCCGTAGGCGAGGCCCTCGGGCAGGACGGGATAACCGGGCACGTCTCCCCCTCAGTTCTTCGTCTGTGAACGTGCACAGTAGTCCACAAGTGCGACTCCGAGAAGGCACGGAGCGATTCACCCAGATAAGGGAGGACCGTTAACAACCGCGTAACGGCCATTGACAGCGCGGGAGCGACTCTTCAGTCTGTGAACGCTCCCAGACATTCTCCACCCGCCTGGAGGAACACATGCGCGTGTACCGGCCGGCCACGGCCGCGATCCTCGTCGCCACGCTCTGCGCGGCCTGCTCCGGCGGCTCCGGCGAGCCCTCCGCCACCACCGGCGGCGCCGCCGCCTCCGGCGGCCCGGTCAAGCTCACGTACTGGACCTGGGTCCCGAACATGGACAAGATCGTCAGCGTGTGGAACCAGGCTCATCCCGACATCCAGGTCACGGTGAGCAAGCAGGCGGGCGGGGACGACGCGGCGGCCAAGTTCCTCACCGCCGCCAGGGCGGGCAACCCGCCCGACCTGGTCCAGGCCGAGTACCAGATGCTGCCCTCCTTCGTCGCCGCCGACGCCGTGGCCGACATCAAAGCGGAGACCGCGCAGGCGAAGGGCGAGTTCGGCGAGGGCGTCTGGGGGCTGGTGACGCTCGGCACCGACGCCGTCTACGCGGTCCCCCAGGACAGCGGGCCGATGATGCTGTACTACCGGCGGGACCTGTTCGACAAGTACGGCATCGAGGTGCCGAAGACGTGGGACGAGTACGCCGAGGCCGCCCGCGTCGTACGCCGGAAGGACCCGAAGGTCTTCCTCGGCACGTTCTCCAGCAAGGACCCGGGCTGGTTCGCCGGGCTCTCCCAGCAGGCGGGCGCCCAGTGGTGGTCGATCCACGGCGACGCCTGGAAGGTCGCGGTCGACGACGAGCCGACCAGGAAGGTCGCCTCCTACTGGGGCGGACTGGTGAAGGAGGGCGTCATCGACGACATGCCCTACTTCACCCCGGAGTGGAACAAGGCGCTCAACGACGGCAGGCTGCTCACCTGGCCGTCGGCGGTGTGGGGCCCGGGCGTGCTGTCCAGCAACGCGCCGAAGGGCAAGGGCAAGTGGGCCGTCGCGCCGCTCCCCCAGTGGAACGCCGGCGAGAACCACAGCGGCTTCTGGGGCGGCTCCTCCACCGCCGTCGCCGCCAAGTCGCCCAGCAGGGCCGCGGCGGCGACGTTCGCCACCTGGCTGAACACCGACCCGCAGGCGCTCGGGCTGCTGATCGAGGAGGGCGCGGTCTACCCGGCCTCCGCGAAGGGCGCCGCGCTGATGACCGAGGCCCCCGGTTACTTCTCCAACCAGCCCGACTTCTGGAAGCAGGCCGCCGCCATCGGCGCCACCGCCCGCGGCTTCACCTTCGGCCCTGACGTGAACGTGACGTACAACGCCTACCGCGACGCGTTCGACAAGGCCGTCGCGGCCAGGTCGGACTTCACCGCCGCCGTCCGGACGATGCAGGACACCACCGTCGCGGACATGCGCAAGACCGGCTTCACCCTCGCCCAGTGAGGCGTCCGGGAAAGGGGGCCCCGACGCGTCGCGCGGGCGCCGTGCCCTACCTGTTCCTCGCCCCGGCCATGGTGTTGTTCACGCTGTTCATGGCCCTGCCCATCGGCTACACCGGCTACCTGAGCCTGCGCCGCACGAAGGTCTCCGGTCTCGGCCTCGGCAGGGGCGCCCGTACGGAGGTCTTCGCCGGGCTCGGCAACTACGCCGCGGCCGCCGGGGACGGCGAGCTGTGGGCCGGCTGGCTGCGCGTCCTCGGCTACGGCGCGCTCGTGCTCGCGCTGATGCTGGGGCTCGCCCTGGTGTTCGCGCTGATGCTCGACGCGGCGCACGTGCGGCTGGCCCGGCTCACCCGGATCTCGATCTACCTGCCGTACGCCGTGCCGGGGGTGGCCGCCACGCTGATGTGGGGGTTCCTCTACCTGCCCGGCCTCAGCCCGTTCGGCGACCACGCGTTCCTGGGCGCCGGCGTGGTCACGTTCTCGATGGCCAACGTGGCGGTGTGGGGCGGCACCGGCTTCAACATGCTGGTGCTGTACACGAACCTGCGGGCCGTGCCGCGCGAGTACTACGAGGCGGCCAGGATCGACGGCGCGGGCGAACTGGGGATCGCGCTGCGGATCAAGATCCCGATCCTCGTCCCGGCGATCATCCTGACCACCGTGTTCTCCGTGGTCGCGACCATCCAGGTGTTCACCGAGCCGACCACGCTGCGGCCGCTGACCAACACGATCAGCTCGACCTGGAGCCCGTTGATGAAGGTGTACCGCGACGCGTTCGTCACCGGCGACCTCCACTCGGCCGCCGCGACGTCCATGGTGATCGCGGGGATCTCCGTCGTGGTGTCGTTCGGTTTCCTGCGGATCGTGAAGAACCACGCGTTCGGGGAGGGCTGATGGCCGCCGCCACGCGGGCCGGGGCACGCCGGCCGGCCGGGATCGTCCCCTCGGGAGTGCTCGTGCTGGGCGCGGTCTACACCCTGTTCCCGGTGAGCTGGGTGGTGGTCGCGGCCACCAAGTCCAAGGCCGAGCTGTTCTCCACGCCGACCTTCTCGCCCGGCACCGGCCTGCTGTCCAACCTGGCCGACCTGTTCGCCTACCGCGACGGCGTCTTCTGGCTGTGGCTGCTCAACACGGCCCTGTACGCCGGGGGCGGCGCGGTCCTGGCGACCGCGGTGGCCACCGTCTCGGGGTACGCCCTCGCCACGTACGCCTTCCCCGGCCGCGGCCTGATCTTCAACCTGCTCGTCGGCGGGATCCTGGTGCCGCCCGTCGTGCTGGCGATCCCGCAGTATCTGCTGTTCTCCGAGGCGGGCCTGGCCGGCACCTACTGGTCGGTGCTGCTGCCCCAGGTCCTCAGCCCGTACAGCGTCTATCTGGCCAGGATCTACGCGCGGGCCGCGGTCCCGGCCTCGCTGCTGGAGGCGGGCCGGCTGGACGGCGCGGGCGAGTGGCGGCTGTTCCACCGGGTGGCGCTGCCGATGCTCACCCCGGCCATGGTGACGATCTTCCTTTTCCAGTTCGTCGCGATCTGGAACAACTTCCTGCTGCCGTTCATCATGCTGGGCGACGACCACCGGTTCCCGCTGACGGTCGGCCTGTACACCCTGCTCGCCGCGGGGGCCAACCAGCCCTCGCTCTACAACCTGATCATCACGGGGACGCTGCTGTCGCTCGTTCCGCTCGTCGCGCTGTTCCTCACCATGCAGCGCCACTGGCGGGCCGACCTGTCCGGCGGAGCCGTGAAAAGCTGAGCTGGGCGGGGGAGAACGCGCTGATCGGCGGGGGGACAATACGACCATGGCGAAGCGCCCGACCATCCACGACGTCGCCGCGGCGGCCGGCGTCTCGCGCGGCACGGTCTCCCGCGTGCTCAACGACGACCGGTACGTGAGCCCGGCCGCCCACGCCGCCGTCCGCCGGGCGATCGCCGAGACCGGCTACATCGTCAACCGCAACGCCCGCAGCCTGGTCACGCAGCGGACGGGGTCGGTGGTCATGGTGCTGTCCGAACCGCACGAGAAGGTCTTCGAGGACCCCAACTACGGGGTGCTGATCCGCACCGCGATCCGACGCCTGGCCGAGCGCGACGTCTCCCTGGTCGTCATGCTGGCCGGTGACGACGGGGACCGCGAGCGGGTGCTCCGCTACGTGCGCGGCGGCCACGCCGACGGGGTGTTCCTGGTGTCCACCCACGCCGGCGACACACTGGCGGACGCCCTGGTGAAGACCAGGGTGCCGGCGGTCGCGCAGGGCGCGGTGGTCGGGCGGGAGAACGCGATCCCGTACGCCGCCGCGGACGACCGCGAGGGCGCCCGGCAGATGGCTCGTTACCTGGTCGAGCAGGGCCGCAGGAGGATCGCCACCATCACCGGCCCGATGGACACCCCCGGCGGGGTCCAGCGGCTGGAGGGCTTCGCCGACGTGCTCGGCCGCAAGGCGTCCAGGCGGCTCATCGAGCACGGCGACTGGACTCAGCTCAGCGGCGAGAGCGCGATGGCGCGGCTGCTGGAGCGCGCGCCCGACCTCGACGCGGTGTTCGTGGCCTCCGACCTGATGGCGGCCGGGGCCCTGGCGACGCTGCGGGCCGCGGGCCGGCGGGTGCCCGACGACGTGGCGGTGGGCGGCTTCGACGACTCGTCGATCGCCGTCTCCACGCACCCGCCGCTGACCACGATCCGGCAGCCGCTCGCCCAGGTGGCCGAGGAGACCGTACGCCTCCTGCTCGAACTGGTCGACGGCGCCGACCGCGTCGAGCCGGTCATCCTCCCCACGACGCTGGTCGTACGCGACTCCGCCTGAACTCGGGCGGCGGGGGGATGTCACACATGGAGGGGCTGTCTCGTCCTCAGCACGTGGACGACCATGACGGCGGCGGGATCGGCGGGGGCGCCGGGTTCGAGGCGCTGCGGCCCCGGCTGCTCGGCGTCGCGTACGGGCTGCTCGGCAGCCTCGACGAGGCCGAGGACGTCGTGCAGGACGCCTGGCTGCGGCTGCGCCGCCACCGGGAGGAGGGCGGCGCGGAGATCGGCGACGTGGTCGGGTGGCTGGTGGTCACCGTCTCCCGGCTCGCCCTCGACGTGCTGCGCTCGGCCCGGCACCGCCGGGAGGAGTACGTGGGGCCGTGGCTGCCCGAGCCTGTTCTCACCGGTCCCGTGGCCGGTGGGCCCGTGGTTGGTGAACCCGGGCCGGCGGAGCGGGTGACGCTGGACGAGTCGATCAGCATGGCCATGCTCGTCGTGCTGGAGTCGCTGAGCCCGGCCGAGCGGACCGCCTTCGTGCTGCACGACGTGTTCGGCCTGACGTTCACCGAGGTGGGCGAGGCGGTCGGGCGCAGCCCGGCCGCCTGCCGGCAGCTCGCCGCCCGGGCGCGGACGCACGTCGCGTCCCGCGCTCCCCGGTTCGACGTGGATCCCTCCGCGCACCGGCGGGTGGTGGACGCCTTCGCCCGTGCCTGCCTCGGCGACGACATCGGCGCGCTGCTCGCGCTGCTCGATCCGGAGGTCGTGCTGCGCAGCGACGGCGGCGGAGTGGTGCGCGCGGCGCGGCGGCCGGTCCTGGGCGCCGCGAAGGTCGCCCGGCTGCTGACGGGCCTGCGCAGGTTCGGCCGATTCGAGCTGGTGCCCGCCTCGGTGAACGGCCGGCCCGGGCTGCTGCGCTACCGCGAGGGGCGGCTGGTGACGGTGATCGGGCTCACCGTCGCGGGCGGCCGGATCACCGCCGTCGACATGGTCCTGAACCCGGAGAAACTCGCCCGCCTGAAGCGGGCCGACGAGACGAGGAACCGACGTTGACATCCTCCCCTCCCTCAAGGGACAGGATTCCGACCGTCGCCGGTCGGGTTTCCTGCTTCATTGCCGGTCGCCTCGTCCGAGAGGGCTCTCGTTGAGGTCTTACACCAGCTCCACAGGCGTTTCACCTCTCCGCCAGCCCGGCGGCGAGGATGTTCCTGGCGGCGTTGACATCCCGGTCATGGACCGCGCCGCAGGCACACTCCCAGACCCGGACGTCCAACGGCATCGACTCTTGCAGGGTCCCGCAGGCCGAGCACAGCTTGGAGGAGGGGAACCACCGGTCGATCACGACCAGTTCCCGCCCGTACCACCCGGCTTTGTACTCCAGCATCGACCGCAACTCTCGCCAGCTCGCATCGGAGACGGCGCGGGCCAGCGAGTGGTTCTTGACCATGGCGCGGACGGTCAGGTCCTCGATCACGACCGCTTGGTTCTCGCGGACGAGCCGAGTGCTGAGTTTGTGCAGGAAGTCCCGGCGCCGGTCGGCGATCCGGGCGTGGGCTCGGGCGACCTTCAGACGGGCCTTGGCACGGTTCGCGCTGCCCGCCGCTTTGCGGGCCAGCGAACGCTGGGCCTTGGCCAGGCGCCTGCGGCCGCGCCGCTCATGCCGGGGACTGGCGACCTTGCCGTCCTGGTCGGTCAGATCGGGAATCGGGCGGGACAGGGCCACCAGGCTGGTGATCCCCGCGTCCACCCCGACCACGTTCCCGGTGGGGGCGAGGGGGCGGATCGTCTCCTCCACCAGGAGGGACACGAACCACCGCCCCGCCGCGTCCTTGCTCACGGTCACCGTGGACGGCTTCGCCCCCTGCGGGAGCGGACGCGACCACACGATGTCCAGCGGCCCGTCCATCTTCGCCAGCGCGAGCCGGCCGTCCCGCCAGCGGAACGCCGAGCGGGTGTACTCGGCCGCCGCCCGCGACTTCTTCCGCGACTTGAAGGTGGGGTACCTGGCCCGCTTGGCGAAGAAGTTCGCGAACGCCGCCTGCAGATGCCGCAACGCCTGCTGCAACGGCACATAGGACACCCCGTTGAGGAACGCCAGTTCCTCCTCACGTTTCCACGCCGTCAGCGCGGCCGAGGACTCCGCGTAGGAGACGCGGCGGCCCTCCAGGGTATAGGCGCGTGTGCGTTCCTCCAGCGCCTTGTTGTACACCAGGCGCACGCACCCGAACGTCCGGGCAAGCTCGGACGCCTGCTCGGGGGTGGGATAGAAGCGGTACTTGTAGGCCCGCTTCACGATCTGCGCCACGCCTCACATCATGCACTCTCAGTCGAGCATCGCGCAGGTGTTCGACACGGCGGTTCGCCTGACGGCGAACCGCCTGCCCTGCCCTGCTCCGCAGGAGTCCGATTCCTCCCCCGCCTGAAGGCGGGGGTTTCCAAGGAGGATCTTGATGACCGCGAGAATCAGTGTGCGTGAGCTGGCCCCGGAGGCGATCGAGGCGATGCGGGGGGTGGAGCGGTTCCTGCACGGGTGCGGCCTGCCGCACGCCACCCTGGAGCTCCTGAAGATCCGGGCCAGCCAGATCAACGGCTGCGCGTTCTGCCTGGACATGCACGTCCGGGACGCGAAGAAGGCCGGGGAGAGCGACGAGCGGCTGTGGTCGGTGGCCGCCTGGCGGGAGGCGCCGTACTACACGGACGCCGAGCGGGCCGCGCTGGCGCTGGCCGAGGCCGGGACCCGGCTCGCCGACCGGCCCGACCCGGTGCCGGACGAGGTCTGGGCGGAGGCCGCACTGCACTACTCCCAGGAGGAGCTGGCCGCGCTGGTCGTGGCCGTCGCGCAGATCAACGCCTGGAACCGGATCTGCGTCATCAGCCGTACGGTCCCCGGCTCGGGGGTCTGACCTGGCCGGACCGGGAGAACGGCCGTTCGTGGGAAAACGGGAGGACGGCGGCGGGCGGGGCGAATAGTCTGCAGGTGTCACGGAAGGACAAGGGCCATGAGACGTACCAGGATCCACCGGCCTCGCCGAATCCGCCGTCCCGCCGCCGATCTCGACCTGCGCACCCCCTCCGGACGACGCCTGCCCTACTGAGACTCCTGTGACGGCTGAGGCTTTACGCCCGCTTTACCCGTCCTCCTGTATCTATTCGGAAAGGTAACGGAACCATCACGGTCGGGGGGATGCAACATGGTCACGGTGGTGCCGTCGCTCGCCAAGGTCAGGGACATCAGGTCCGCACTACGCCGTAGGCCCAAGCAGGAGAGGAAGATCGTCGACCTCAAGGCCTACACGGGCGGGAACGTCATCCGTTTTCCACGGACGTCGGGTCCTGCCTCGCGGCCCGAACCTGCGTGACACGCGGCGCGCGGCCCGCCCGGCGTGCCCGCCGGGCGGGCCGCGCGTTTCACGCCGACGACTGGTTGAATGTCCCCTTATGGGTGATCCGTCCGCCTCTTCGTCCGCCCCTTTGTCCGGCACGGAGCGGACCCGGCACCGCCGTCTGCGCGAGCAGGGCCGCACCGGCCGGGAGGCGCTGTTCGACGTGCTCCGGGCCGGGTTCGTCTGCCATCTGGGCGTGGTGGTGGACGGCGACCCGATGGTGGTGCCCACCGTCTGCGGCTTCGACGCCGGCCACCTCTACGTCCACGGCTCGGTGGCGAGCCGGAGCCTCACCCGGGGCGCGACGGTCTGCGTGACGGTCACCCACGTGGACGGCCTCGTGCTGGCCCGCTCGGTCTTCGAGCACGGGGTCAACTACCGCAGCGCGATGATCTACGGCGTGCCGCGCGTGCTGGAGGGCGACGACAAACTCGCCGCCCTGCGCTGCCTGACCGAGCACGTGGCCTCCGGCCAGTGGGACCACGCCCGGCGGCCGGACCGCAGGGAACTCGCCGCGACCACGATCCTGGGGGTCCCACTCGACGAGGCGTCGGTGAAGGTGCGGGAGGGCCACCCGGACGACGCCGACGACCCGCACGACGTGTGGGCCGGAATCCTGCCGCTCGCCACGTCGTGGCAGCCTCCCGTGACCGACCCCCGGGCAGCCCACCACCCCGTCCCCCCGCACATCCTCACCCGCCTGCCCCGCTGACGGTCACGGCGGGCCCCCTACCCCGATGCCGCGGTGTCCCAGCGGCCACCGTCACCCAGCAGGCGGCACAGCGGAGCCACGGAAAGTCACCGCATGATTGCGTATCGTGTACCGCGTGCTTTCCCCTCCCGCGATCGCGGACGAAGAACGCTGGACTGCCTTCATCGACGAGTCCGAGTCCAACTCCGCGCTCGATCCGGACGTGTACATCCTCGCCGCCGTACTCGTCTGCACCGAGGCCATTCCCTCCATACGAAGCCGGATGGCCGCACTGCATGTGCGCGGCGAGCGCAAGCTCCATTGGGTCAAGGAGTCGGCGCGGCGCCGCGCCGAGATCATTTCCGTCCTGGAAGATCTGGACGTCCTCTTCGTCTTCGTGGTGCATGAGGGTGATCCCACGGCGAAGTCGGAGCGGCGACGGCGCAAATGCTTCGAGCGGCTGCTCTGGGAGCTTTCGAAGGCGGGGGTCGCAGAGATCGTCATCGAGTCCCGGGAAGATACTCAGAACAAGCGTGACCGGGCCCTGCTGGGGGCCCTGCTGGCCCGCCATCGGATTCCTCGCCGTCCCTGGATTCAGCATGTGGCCGGTGCAGTCGAGCCGCTTCTCTGGATCGCCGATTGCGCTGCCGGAGCCCTCGTGGCCTACCGATGCGACGATCCCGGCTACTTCAAGCGACTGTCCGAGGCGGCGGAGATACACCGGATCGGCGGGTGAAAAACCGCGAGCCCGGGACCCCACCTCCGGAGGGATCTTCCCGGGCTCACTTCCAACCACTCCGCAAAGCGGCGGCGTCGTCACTCATGGTACTCGGCTCGTGTCCCCGCGTCGAGTGAGTGGCGAGGGCATCGTGAACACCTGCCGCGGGCTCGGGTGAGCGAGCACGCGGGAAATCGCCGCGGACCGCTTCTCGCTGTCGTCAGTCCGCGTCCTCCCACTCCTCGCCCCACCGCGCGACGTCGTCGAGGATCCGCCCGAGCGCGAAACCGCGGGGCGTCAGGGCGTACTCCACGCGCGGCGGCTTCTCCGGGTGCACCGTGCGGGTGACCAGTCCGCGCTCCTCCAAGGCCTGCAGTCGGTCGGCCAGCGTCTTGGGACTGATCCCGGGCAGCGCCTGCCGAAGCTCGCCGTACCGCTTGACGCCGTCGAGCAGATGCCAGATGACCAGCGGCGTCCACCTGCTGCCGACGAAGGTCAGCGTCCGGGTGACGACGCATTCTTCGGGCGTGATCGGCCGCGGTGCCTGGTCTGTTTCCATGACTGTAGTTACTACAGGAAAAGTGCCTACTTCAAAAGATGAAACCTTGGCCTTACCGTCGGCCGCATGACGAAGATGATCGTTGCTGTGCACGGAGCGACCGGAACCCAGGGCTCTCCCGTCGTACGAAGGCTGCGCGCGCTCGGGCACCAGGTCCGGCCGCTGAACTCCGCCTCCGCCGATCTGGCCGACGCCGCCTCCCTCGCCGCGGCGTACAAGGGCGCCGACGCGGTCGTCGTGCAGCTTCCGCAGGTGTTCGGCGAGATCGCCCTGCGGCACGCGGCGTCGGTGCTCGCCGCTCTCTGCGAGGCCGCCGTGCCGCGGGTGGTGTTCAATCCGGGGATGCCTCTGCCGCCGGCCCCGGTGGGCGTCCCGTTCGTCGACGCCCGGGTCCTGCTCGCCCGGGACCTGCCCGTACGGGTGGCCGCGTCCGTGATCGGCCCCGCTGGGCCGTACCTGGAGAACCTGGCGCAGCCCTGGTCGGCCCGGCGCGTCCGCGAGCACGGCGAACTCGTCTATCCGCTCCCGGCCGAGGCCCCCTTGCCGTGGTCGGCGCTCGACGACCTGGCGGAGGCCGTCGGCGCGGCGCTGACGGGGGCCGAGCCGCCAGCGCGGCTCGTCGTGACGGGCCCGGAGGAGGTCACCGGTGACCGGATCGCCGCCGCCGTGGCCTCCGCCGCAGGAAGGCCGGTGCGCTACCTGCGGGTCGAGCCCGCCGACTACGCCCGGCTCATCACGCCGGTCGTGGGCCGCGAGGCGGCCGAGGGGATCGCCGGGTTCTACGCCCCGGCCGCGGCGGCCACGCCGCCGCCGATCCCGGAGGGGCGGCTCCACCGGGGGACGACGACGGTGGAGCGGTGGGCCGCGCGCCAGGCGTGGCGGTGAGACCTGCCCGGTAAGCGGGCTGCAACCTCCGCGCAGGCGGCCCGCCGTACGAATAGGCCATGGACCTGTACATGTGGACGGGCGATCGGCGGACGGGCCGCACCCTCCTGTGGGCGGCGACGGCGGTGCCGCTGCTCGTCGCGCTGCTGGTGGTGCTCGTCGTGTCAACGACGGACACGATGCTCGGCTCGCCTTCCTCCTTCGACGGCGTCCGGACCCTCGACGTGCGTACGGACCACGGAGACGTCGAGGTCGTGGGCGCCGACGTGACCGAGGTGCGGGTGACCCGTCGCGCGCGGGGGGCGGGCCCCCGGGTGGAGTCGTGGGGCGACGGCTCGCTGACGGTCGGACTGGTGTGCGACGACACGGGCTCGATCTGCGGCCCGATCAGGGACACGGCGGAAAGCCACACCGACTACGCGTTCGTGGTGCCGCGCGACATCGAGGTCACGATCCGCAGCGATCACGGCGACGTCACCGTACGCGGCGTGACAGGGAAGGTCGACGCGCGGACGGAGACCGGCCGCCTGCGGCAGGACGCCCCCGCGCCGGGGTGACCGCCCACCCGCCCGCCGGATCGGTGGTCACCTCGTTTCTCTGCCGGCTCCGCTGTCACGACCGCCCCCGTGCCGTCCGCACGATGCGGCAGGATGGAACCGTGACGCCTTCCCCAGCGGTCGTCCAGCCGGACCGGGAACTCGTCGAAGAGATCCTGGACGAGCTGGACATCGAGCACACCATAGACGCAGAGGGCGACCTGGCGATCTCCACCGCCCACCTCACCATCTTCTTCCTGTTCGGCAGGGAGGGAGACCTGTTCACGGTCCGCACCTTCTACGACAGGCCGTACTCGGTGGACGACAAGCCGATGCTGCTCACCGCGCTCAACGAGTGGAACGCCGACACCATGTGGCCGAAGGTCTACACCTTCACCCAGGACAACGGCGCCCTCCGGCTGGTCGGAGACTCCCAGCTCTACATCGGCGCCGGAGTGACCAGGGAGCACCTGAGCACGGTGATCGCCCACTGGGTCAGGTTCTCGATCAAGTTCTACCGCTGGCTCACCGGCCGGATCGCCTTCGAGACCGACTAGTACCCGCACCGCGACCTGTCCCGGCCCGCGGCCGGCGTCAGGGGGTGACGGGCGTCCGCGGCCGCGGCGACACGCCCATCTGGGCGAACCACTGGCGCACACCCGGCACCTGCGCGGGATCGGCCGCCACCCGGGCCGCGTACTCATCGACGTCGACTTCCCTGCCCGTCGCGTCGCGCAAGGTGGCGGGGCCGGTCCACGACAGCGTCCACCGGGCCCTTCCGCCGCCGATCAGCACGCCCTCGACGGCGCGGGCGAGGACCTTGGCCACCAGGTCCGGCGACGGCTGCCATCCGAGGTGGACGAGCTCCTCGTGGAGGGCGGCGGCCTGACCCCGGGCCAGCGCCTCCAGAGCGGCGTCCAGGGACGGCTCCGGCCCGCCCGCGATCCGCTGGCCGGCGGCCGACAGGTCCTGCAGCGCCTCGTCGTTGACGCCCATGTACATCCCCTGGGCGACCATCTCCTCCCAGGGCAGCGGGCGCAGTCTCAGTGCCTCCTCCGTCCAGAAGGTCTGCTCCACAGCGTGCGCGGCGATGGCGGGGTCCCGCAGGAGCGCCAGCGCGGGACGCGGGTCACGGGCGTGCGGAACGTCCTGCAGGACAGCGATCGCGGCCAGCCGCTCCGGCAGACTCGGGTGGGAGTCGTACGGCCCGGCCCCTTCGCCGCCTCCGTCCGCCTGGGCGATCTCCGTCCGACGCGCGTCGGTGAGGGCGTGGAAGCCGCCGAACAGGTCGGCCGGACGGCCGCCCGCCATGCCGGTCATGCCGACGTACCGCTCCATGAACAGGTTCCAGGCGTCCGCCGTGCCATGCACCTTGCGCAGGGCGTTCGCGGCGGCCTCACGGCTCGCGACAGCGGCCGCGAACCGGTCGGCCTCCAGCTCCTGCCGACGGGAGACGGCCTGGGAGACCCGCAGGAAGAGCCTGGCGTACAGGGAGAAGAGCTTCTGGATGAAGGCGTGGTTGCGCAGGGATGCGACCGCCGCCAGCACGGCGATCCTGCCGCGGTACACCGGCGCGCCCAGCCGCGTGTGCGCACCGCTGTAGTGACCGAGCTCGTGTCCCAGCACCGCGCGCATCTCGTCCACCGAAAGCGTCATCAGCAGGGGCAGGCCGATGTACATGACGCGCCGGCCCGCCCGCAGCCCCAGCCAGCTCGTGTCCTCCCTCACCGCCGCGTTCACCTCGGCGACCAGCCTGATCTCGTCCGGCGGGCGGGTCCCCACCCGCGCGGCCAGCTCCTCGACCGTCTGCCAGAGCACCGGCTCGTCCCCCCGGCCGACCGCGACGCCCGGCTCCTCCTGGCGTCCGCGGCGGTTGACCAGGATGAGGCCACGCAGCAGCGCCAGGGCGGCAAGGGTGAGCACGATCGCGACCTTCACCGAACCCGCGGTGACATGCCGCATGACGGCGACGTCGACGAGCACGGCGGCCCCGAGCACGGCTGCGACCAGCACGTAGAAGCCCGCCAGCAGGCCGAATGCGACTGTGGCGCGGAAGGCGGTGACCATGCCATGACTCCGGTGATGATGAGGACGAGAGGCAGAAATTAACGGATCTTGTCGGATTTGTCATCCAGATGGCAAAGGCCGTGCGGTCCGCGCACCTGCCGGCGGAAAGCAGATCATCGCCTTACCGGTACCGTCCTCGCCGTGGCAACGCCCACCGGGGCGGAGGGTGTCTTCAGGGAGCGGTCGCAATCGCGCCCACGCCGATCTCGTCGGCATCGCCGGCGAGCGGATCTACGACAACGTCAGGCCGGCGGCGTCCCCGGCAACCCCTGCGACCGCGGCGCACGGAGCCCGTCGAGCACGACGCGCAGGTTACGGCCCCACTGCTCGTCCCCGGCCCGGAGCCTGAGTGTGCGCGGGCCGGTCGCCACCGCCGCCAGCAGGAACGGCACGTCCTGCCAGGCCACGTCGCTCCGCATCACCCCCGCCTCCTGCGCGCGCTCCACCAGAAGCCGCACGCTTTCCTGGATTCGGCCGAGGACCGGGTAGAGGTTCGGCCCGCACGCACCGCCGACGGCCTCGCGGATACCGCAACTCTCCGCGCGCAGCCGCACGTACGCGACGGCGAAGGTCTCGAATCCGTGCCAGGGGTCGGGATCGGCGGCGGCGTTCGCGGCCAGGTCGGCCATCTCCGCGAACACCTCGTCGAGGACCGCCTCCAGCAGCGCCTCGCGGGAGGACACGCGCCGGTAGAAGGTGCCGATGCCCACACCGGCCCTGCGGGCGATCTCGTGCGCCGTGACCTCGACTCCTATCTCGGCCACCGCCGCCCGGGCGGCCTCCACGAGCCGCTCCATGTTGCGCCGCGCGTCGGCACGTGGCGTCCGCCCTTGCTCCGCCGCCAGCAGGGCGCCGACCGCTCCGTCCCGACTGCTCATGACCGCAGCCTACCAACCGGACTCGGCGCGTCCGGTTATGCTTGGTCGTAACCGGACGACAGAAGTCCGCTTATTGGGTGGAGGCGGGAAATGAGCAGTATCCGGGTGGGCATCGTCGGCGCCAACCCCGAGCGCGGCTGGGCGGTGCGCGCGCACGTCCCGGCGCTGCGGACGCTGCCGGATTACGAGATCACGGCCGTGGCGACCAGCCGGGAGGACAGCGCCCGGGAGGCCGCGCGCAGGTTCGGCGCCGCGCACGCGTTCACCGACCCCCGGGCCCTGGCCGCGCATCCCGAGGTGGACGTCGTCGTCGTCACGGTCAGGGTCCCCCGGCACGCGGAGCTCGTCGGCGCCGCCCTGGAGGCCGGCACCCACGTGCTGTGCGAGTGGCCGCTGGCGCGGACGACCACCGAGGCGCGCGACCTGCTCGACCAGGCACGCGCGGCCGGCGTACGGCACGCGCTCGGGCTTCAGGGCCGGTTCGCCCCCGCCGTGACGTACGCCCGCGACCTGCTCCGGGACGGCGCGGTGGGCCGGGTCACCTCGGTGAACGTCCACTCGGCGGTCGGCAAGGGCGCGAACGGCAGGCTGCCGTCCTGGTCGGCGTACACCGTCACCCGCGCCGGCGCGGCCGGCCTGCTGGAGGTCGTGGGCGGGCACACGCTCGACGTCGTGGAGCACCTTCTGGGTGGCGTCGCCTCCCTGTCCGCCACCCTCTCCGTCCAGCGCCCGCAGTACACGATCGAGGAGGGCGGCGAGACGATCGAGGCCGACACCCCCGACCAGCTCCTGCTCTCGGCGACCATGACGAGCGGCGCCGTGGTCTCCCTGCACCTCCACAGCGGCAAGGTCACCGAGCCGGGCACGCGAATCGAGATCTCCGGCACCGAGGGCGACCTCGCGCTCGTGTCCACCGGCCCCGGCAGCCCGTACGGCGTGCAGATCGGCGAGCTGCGCCTGCACGGGACGGCGGGGGGCGCGTGGAAGGAGCTGCCCGTTCCCGAGGAGTACGTCCCGGTGCCCGAGGCGGCGGGGGACGCGCGCAACGTCGCCGGGCTCTACGCCGCTCTCGCCGCCGACCTCCGCACCGGCGGAGGGAGGGTGCCGGACTTCGCGCACGGCCTGCGCCTGCACGGCCTGCTCGACGCGATCCGCCGCTCCGCGGAGACCGGCACCCGACAGACGGTCGCCCCTGCCTGATCCGTCAGCCTCGCGCGAGGGCGTCACGCAGCTCGGCGACGGTGAGACGCGGGCCGTAGGCGGGCTTGTCCCGCTGGAAGCGGCGTCCCTCCGCGAGCGGACCCGCGTCGACCACGTCGAAGCCGAAGGAGTCGATGAGCTCGGCGACCTGCCGCTTGGCCTCGGCGTCGTCACCCGCGATGGGCAGCGCCCGCCGGTTCTCCGCGCCGGCGGGCAGACCCTGCTCGGCCAGGTGAACATGGGCGATGGAGTTGAAGGCCTTCACGACGCGGGCCTCCGGCAGGTGCGCGGCGAGCACCTCGCTGTCACTGGTCTCGTCCGAGTCGATCTCGGGGAAACGGCCGTCCCGCTCGAAGTAGTAGTTGTTCGTGTCGATCACCGTCTTGCCCTTCAGCGGCTCGGCCGGGACCTCCCGGTACCGCCCGAAGGGGATGGTGACGACGACGATGTCGCCCGCCTCCGCGGCCTCGGCCGGGGTGGCGGCGCGCGCGTCCGGGCCGAGCCGGGCCACGAGTTCGGTGAGCGTCTGGGGCCCGCGGGAGTTGCTCAGCACCACTGAGTGGCCGGCGTCGACCGCCAGCTTCGCCAGGGTGCCGCCGATCTTCCCGCTGCCGATGAATCCGATGACCATGGCTGCGGCAACACGGGAACCACCGGTGCCATTCCCGGCCGGAGGGCGTCCGGTCCTCTCCGGCACGCGCGAAGGGGACCGGCGAGTCCGCCGGCCCCCTTCGCTCACGGGGTTCGAACCGTAGGTCAGCTGCAGCCGCTGGTGCTGCCGCAGCCCTCGCAGACGTAGCAGCTTCCGGCCGGGCGCATCTTCGTGCCGCAGGTCATGCACAGCGGCGCGTCCGCCGTACGGCCCTGGTGGCTCTCCAGCGAGGCCCCGGCCCGGCGCGGCTCGGGCGCCGCCACCGGCTCCACGTGGTTCTCGGCCGGCGCGTCGGCACGCTTCTCGATGGGCGCCGACTGGGCCAGTGCGGCCGTGTCGACGTCCTGGATCGCGGCCGGGTCCTCCCCGCGCTGCTGCGCGGCCCGCTCGGAGGCGGAGAAGATGCCCAGGGCCGCCCTGTCCTCGTACGGCAGGTAGTCGAGCGCGAGCCGCCGGAAGATGTAGTCCATCACGGACTGCGCCATCCGGACGTCCGGGTCGTCGGTCATGCCGGCGGGCTCGAACCGCATGTTGACGAACTTCTGCACGTACGTGTCCAGCGGCACGCCGTACTGGAGGCCGATCGAGATGGCCACCGAGAAGGCGTCCATGACCCCCGCGAGCGTGCTGCCCTGCTTGGACATCTTGAGGAAGACCTCGCCCAGGCCGTCGTCGGGGTAGGACGAGGCGGTCATGTAGCCCTTGGCCCCGCCCACCGTGAAGCGGGTGGTGGTGCTGGGCCGCTGGTTCGGCATCCGCCGCCGGGTCGGCCGCGCGACCTCCACGACCTGGACGACCGGCTCCTTCGACTCCGGAGCCGCTTCCTCGGAGGCGTCCTCGGAGGTCTTCTTCGCGATCGACAGCGGCTGGCCGACCTTGCAGTTGTCGCGGTAGACGGCCAGCGCCTTGAGGCCGAGCCGCCAGCCCTCCAGGTAGACCTGCTCGATGTCGTCGACCGTGGCCGCCTCGGGCAGGTTCACGGTCTTGGAGATCGCGCCGGACAGGAACGGCTGGACCGCCGCCATCATCCGGACGTGGCCCATCGGGGCGATGGCCCGCTCCCCCATCGCGCAGTCGAACACCTCGTAGTGCTCCGGCCGCAGGCCGGGGGCGTCCACGACGTGACCGTGCTCGGCGATGTACTCGACGATCGCCTCGACCTGCTCCTCCAGGTAGCCCAGCCGGCGCAGCGCACGCGGGATCGTCTGGTTGACGATCTGCATGGAGCCGCCGCCGACGAGCTTCTTGAACTTGACCAGCGCCAGGTCGGGCTCGATGCCGGTGGTGTCGCAGTCCATCATGAGGCCGATGGTTCCCGTGGGCGCCAGCAGCGAGGCCTGCGCGTTCCGGTATCCGTTCTTCTCACCGGTGCGAAGGCATTCCTGCCACTGCCGGGTGGCCTCGGCGTGCAGGCCCTTGTCCATGTCGTCAAGGGTGCGCAGGTTGTCGTTGGCCGCGGCGTGCTTGCGCATGACCCGCTTGTGCGGCTCCGCGTTGCGCTGGTAGCCGTCGTACGGGCCGACGATCCCGGCGAGCTCGGCCGAGCGGCGGTAGGAGACGGCGGTCATCAGCGAGGTGATGCCCGCGGCGATCGCCCGGCCCCCGTCGGAGTCGTACGCGTGGCCGGTCGCCATCAGCAGCGCGCCCAGGTTGGCGTAGCCGATGCCGAGCTGCCGGTACGCCCGGGTGGTCTCGGCGATCTTCCGCGTCGGGAAGTCGGCGAAGGTGATGGAGATGTCCATCGCCGTGATGATCAGCTCGGTGATCTTCACGAAGTTCGCGACGTCGAAGCTGTCGTCGTCGCGCAGGAACTTCAGCAGGTTGATCGAGGCGAGGTTGCACGAGGAGTTGTCCAGGTGGACGTACTCCGAGCACGGGTTGCTCGCCGTGATGCGCCCGGTCTCCGGGCAGGTGTGCCAGTCGTTGATCGTGTCGTCGTACTGCACGCCCGGGTCGGCGCACTCCCAGGCGGCCTGCGCCATCTTGCGGAACAGCGACCGGGACTCCACCTCCTCGATGACCTCGCCCGTCAGCCGGGCCCGCAGGCCGAAGTTCGACCCGGCCTCCACGGCGCGCATGAACTCGTCCGAGACGCGGACCGAGTTGTTGGCGTTCTGGTACTGGACGGACACGATGTCCTTGCCGCCGAGGTCCATGTCGAACCCGGCGTCGCGCAGCGCGCGGACCTTGTCCTCCTCGCGCGCCTTGGTCTCGATGAACTCCTCGATGTCGGGGTGGTCCACGTCGAGGACGACCATCTTCGCCGCCCTGCGGGTGGCGCCGCCCGACTTGATGGTCCCGGCGGACGCGTCGGCGCCGCGCATGAAGGACACCGGGCCGCTGGCCGTGCCGCCGCTGGACAGCAGCTCCTTGGACGAGCGGATCCGGGAGAGGTTGACCCCCGAGCCCGAGCCGCCCTTGAAGATCACGCCCTCTTCCTTGTACCAGTCGAGGATCGACTCCATCGTGTCGTCCACGGCGAGGATGAAACACGCGCTCACCTGCTGGGGGGAGCGGGTGCCGACGTTGAACCAGACCGGGGAGTTGAAGCTGAAGACCTGGTGGATCAGGGCG
This sequence comes from Microbispora sp. H10949, assembly GCF_014161435.1. Classification (NCBI taxonomy): domain Bacteria; kingdom Bacillati; phylum Actinomycetota; class Actinomycetes; order Streptosporangiales; family Streptosporangiaceae; genus Microbispora; species Microbispora sp. H10949. Next base: position 280,225 of record NZ_JABBWZ010000011.1, read on the forward strand.
TGCTTGAGCTCGTGGTCGAAGATCTCCGCGTCCTCGTCGGAGGCGAAGTAGCCGTTCTCGACGCCGGTCCTGGTGTAGACGCCCACCACCCGGTCGACGAGCTGCCGCAGGCTCGACTCGCGCTGCGGGGTGCCCACCGCGCCCCGGAAGTACTTGGTGGTCACGATGTTGGCCGCGTTGACCGACCAGGAGGCGGGGAACTCCACGCCGTGCTGCTCGAAGTTGACCGAGCCGTCGCGCCAGTTGGTCATCACGACGTCGCGCCGCTCCCAGCGGACCTCGTCGTACGGGTGGACGCCCGGCGTGGTGAAGATGCGCTTCATCTTCAGGCCCTTGCGCGGACGCTTCGCTCCCCGGCCTCCCGCACCCGCCGCTGTGCCGCTCACGGTCTCCGTCATGACTTCCCCCTCCCGGGGCCCGATGGAGCCCCTCTTTCCGACCACGCTCGTTACACCCTCATCGTCGCGCCGCACGGCTCGCTCCTCGCCCCGCCCGCCGGCGCCGGCGGCTACTCCCCGCCGCCGTGGGCCGCCCTGAGCCGCTCGATCTCCGCTTCGAAGTCCGCCAGCGTCTCGAAGCTCCGGTAGACCGACGCGAACCGCAGGTACGCCACCTCGTCCAGGTCGCGGAGCGGGCCCAGGATGGCCAGCCCCACCTCGTGCGAGGCGATCTCCGCGGCGCCGGTGGCCCGGATGGTCTCCTCCACGCGCTGCCCGAGCTGGGCGAGGGAGTCCTCGCCGACCGGGCGTCCCTGACAGGCGCGCCGTACGCCCGCGACGACCTTCTCCCGGGAGAACGGCTCGGTGACGCCGCTGCGTTTGCTCACCATCAGCAGGACGGTCTCCTGCGTGGTGAACCTGCGCCCGCATTCGGGGCAGGTGCGGCGGCGGCGGATGGCCGCGCCGTCCTCGGCTGCGCGGCTGTCCACGACCCGTGTGTCCGGGTGGCGACAGAACGGACAGTGCACTTCATCGCCTCCCTGAACGCCCATCCCGAACACAAGGTGTAGTGAACTTACACCGCTGTGACTACTAGATGTTGGGGTCCAACGGTAGAAGTGCCCGTCCTTGAACGCAAGTCGAACCGGGCGTGGCGGGGGAAGTTCCTGCTCGGCGGGCGTGTCGCCCCATCAGCCCCACCCGCCTCCCCTGCCCCGGGCATGAAGGAATAGGCCGTGCGGCTTTTTCGGGTCCCGATTTCCCCATTCCTTCTGAGCTGGGCGTACGACCCGCCGAGAAGATCGGGTAAATCGAACACGGGATCGATCGAACTCCCGTACGATGAGGAGAACGGCGAGATCGGCGATTTCGCTGGATATCGAACAATTGTTTGACGCTGATCTTGAATCGCGGTACGGTCGCTCTGTGCGACATGAGGAACACGGATTGAGAGGTGGCATCGTGAGTGACCGAAGTGAGCAGGCGAATGGCGTCGGCGACCTCGCGGTTCGTCGGCGTGACTCGCTTGGCCTCACCCCCAGGCAGCGGAAGATCCTCGAGGTGATCCGCGACTCGGTCCAGCAGCGCGGCTATCCGCCGTCCATGCGGGAGATCGGGGAGGCTGTCCAGCTGACCAGCACCTCCAGCGTGTCGCACCAGCTCACGGCGCTCCAGCGTAAGGGCTACCTCCGCCGGGACCCGCACCGCCCCCGGGCGCTGGAGGTCAGGCTCCCCGGTGAGCCGGTCCTGTGGGTGGACCCGGACGCCGCCGAGGAGGAGAGCGGCTTCAACCGGCCCACCGCGGCGTACGTTCCGCTGGTCGGCCGCATCGCCGCCGGTGGCCCCATCCTCGCCGAGCAGAGCATCGAGGACGTGTTCGCGCTCCCCAAGCAGCTTGTCGGCGAGGGCACGCTGTTCCTGCTCCAGGTCTCCGGCGACTCGATGATCGAGGCCGCCATCGCGGACGGCGACTGGGTCGTGGTGCGGCAGCAGCCGGTGGCCGACAACGGTGACATCGTCGCGGCGATGATCGACGGCGAGGCCACCGTGAAGACGTTCAAGCGCAAGGACGGGCACGTGTGGCTGGTGCCGCACAACCCGAACTACGAGCCGATCCCCGGTGACGAGGCCACCGTGCTCGGCAAGGTCACGGCCGTCCTGCGCAAGCTGTAGTCGCGCGGCTGTAGTCACGCCCGTGCCGGCGTCCCGCCGCGGGACGCCGGTATGGCTGCTTCCCGGATGACCGATATCTGGCGATTAGGGTGAGTCCCGTGGAACTCGACTCGCTCTCCCTGGAGGCCGCCCGCGCCCGTGACGGGATCAAGTGGGCCCTGGCCGCGCCCGATGTCATCCCCGCCTGGGTCGCCGACATGGACTTCCCGGTGCCCGACGCGGTCCGGGAGGCCGTCGCGCGACGCGCGGCCACGGATCTCGGCTATCCCGAGTGGCTGGACCAGCCGGCCGCCGGGCCGCTGGCGGAGGCGTTCGCCGAGCGGATGGAGGCGAGGTACGGCTGGCGCGCCGATCCCGGGCATGTGCGGTCCTACACCGACCTCAACCAGGCCCTCCAGGTGCTGCTGCACCTCATGACCGAGCCCGGCGACGCGGTGGCGCTGCACGTCCCGGCCTACGACCCCTTCCTCGTCACCATCACGGGGATGGGCCGCCGCCTGGTGCCGATGCCGCTGACGGCCGAGGGCCGGTTCGAGGTCCCCGATGAGCCCGTACGGGTGCTCCTGCTGGTGAACCCGCAGAACCCGTCGGGCCGGTCGTTCACCCGGGAGGAGCTGGAGGCGGTCGCCGCGTACGCCGACCGGCACGGCACGCTGGTGATCGCCGACGAGATCCACGCCGACCTGACGTACGCCCCGGCCCGGCACATCCCGTTCGCCACGATCCTCCCGGAGCGCACGGTCACGCTGACCTCCGCCAGCAAGGCGTTCAACATGGGCGGGCTGCACTGCTCGGTGGCCCATCTGGGCGCCAGGGACGTCAGGGACGCGATCGGCCGCCAGCCCGCCCACATCTACGGCGCGCCGAGCGTCCTCGGCGTGGAGGCCACGGTGGCCGCGTGGCGGCACGGCCACGCGTGGCTGGAGGAGGTGCTGGCGATCCTGGACCGCAACCGCCGGCTCGTCGCCGAGCGGCTCCCGTCCGGGGTGGGGTACCGCATGCCCGAGGCCACCTATCTCGCGTGGCTCGACTTCGGCATCCCCGACGCCGCCTCCTTCGTCGAGCGGGAGGCCCGGGTCAAGCTCAACCCGGGCCCCAACTACGGAGGCGGGGACACGTTCGCCCGCCTCAACTTCGCGACGTCGGCGCCGATCCTGGAGGAGATCCTGGCCAGGATCGCCGCCGCGCTGAAGTGATCCGCCCGCTCAGCTCGCCGCGCAGGTGACCTGCGACGGCACGCCGTTGGTGCCGGACCAGCTCGCGTTGAACCCGAACGCCGTGGACGCCCCGGCGCCGAGCGCGCCGTTGTAGGACATGTTCGTCACCGTGACATTGGACCCGCTGGCGCTGAGCGAGCCGTTCCAGAGCTGGCTGATGGTCTGCCCGTTCGGGAAGGCCCACTTCACGGTCCAGCCGGAGATGGCGGAGCTGCCCGCCTTCACCGTGACCTCACCCTGGAAGCCGCCGCTGTACTGGTTGACGACCTTGTAGGTGGCGGTGCAGGACTTGCCCCCGTTCCCGCTGGGGGACGCGGACGGCGAGGCCGACGGGGACACCGACGGTGACGCCGAGGGAGAGGATGAGGGAGAGGTCGAGGGCGAGGAGGACGGGGACGCCGAAGGCGACTGCGGCCTGCCGCCCACCGGCGGGATCAGGTACGGCGAGATGATGCTCTGCTTGGCCTGGTCGACCGTCGCCCAGTCGTCCTTCAAAATGCCGCCCGTGTCACCCGAGTTGGGGTTCCACGACCAGTAGGTGAACGACATGCCGTTCACCCCGGTGCCCAGGTACTTCATGAGCTCCTGGAGCCAGATCTTGTCGGTGTTGCTGGCCAGCGTGGTGCCGAACTCGCCCACCATGATCGGCGCGATGTTCTGCTTGTACAGGTAGCCGAAGTACTTGTCCCAGATGGCCGGCATGTTCGCCGGGTACGTCGGGTCGTCGAACCACGGCTGGTGGTAGACCGACGTGGCGTACTCGTGCGGCGAGTAGACGAGCCGGTTCGCCACGTTCAGCCGGACGGGGAACTGCCCGGCCTTGGTGAGGTTGCCGCCCCACCAGCCGCAGTCCTCGTCGTTGCTGGTGTCGTTGTCCCAGATGTTGGACAGGCCGCCGCTCGGGCAGCTCACGCCCTCGACGAAGATCAGCCAGTTGGGCTGCACGGACAGGATCGCGTTGCCCGCCCGCTCGGCCGCCAGGCGCCAGTCGCGGGACTCGACGCCGCAGCCCCAGCAGGAGCCGGTCGCGTTCGGGTTGGTGCCGTCGGCGTGCGGCTCGTTGTGCAGGTCGGCCCCGATTACCGTGGTGTTGCCCGCGTAGTGCTGGGCCAGCGACTTCCAGTCGGCGATCCAGGTGGACTCCGGCACGGTCGAGGTGTACCACAGCGCCGTCTGACCCGCGCTGGTCGGCCGGTGCCGGTCGAGGATGATCCGCATGCCCTTCTGGCCCGCGTAGTCCACGACCTTGTCGAGGATCTGCAGCGGCGACAGGCCGATGAGATCGGGGTTGGATGCGGTGTTGACGCTCGTCGCCTGCGCGCCCGGCTTCAGCGCGTCGTCGGAGAACGGCACCCGGATCGTGTTGTAGCCCAGGTTCGCCATGAGGTCGAGCTGGCTCCTCCACGGGTTGCTGGCCCACAGCCCGTGGAAGGTCTTGTTGTCGGTCTCCATGCCGAACCAGTTGATGCCGGTCAGCCGGACGGTGGCGCCGGTGCTGTCGACGATCTTGTTCCCGCTGGTGTGCAGGTAGCCGGTGCCCGTGCCGGCCGCGTTCGCCGGTGAACCGGTGGCGACGAGCACGGTCGCCGCCATCGCGACGGCGGTCGCCAGCCCGCCGAGAATGCGTCTGTACAAGACGTGCCTCCCACGAGGGGCGCACGCCACCGGTGAGCCGTACGGTCAGGCGCGCACCCCAGACCACCGCCGGAGCGGTGGTGGTCGCGGCATGCCCTGACCGCACGCCTCATCTATATGACTGGTTTTGTGGCTCGGGCGTAATTTTGTCCGGACAGCTGCCCGATCGTCAACGCCCGATCACGGGACGATGTTGACGAGCTTCGGCGCCCGTACGATGACCTTGCGCGGCGTGCCGTCCAGGTACGGCCTGACCTTTTCCGACGCCAGGGCCAGCGCCTCCAGGTCGGCCTCGGAGATGTCCGGGGACACCTCCAGCCGGTCGCGGACCTTGCCCGCCACCTGGACCACGGCCGTGACCGACTCCTGCACCAGCAGCGCCGGGTCGGCCTGCGGCCAGCCCGCCTTCGCGACCGACGGCGCGTGACCGAGCCGCTCCCAGCCCTCCTCCGCGACGTACGGCGCGACCAGCGACAGCATGACCGCCAGGGTCTCGGCGGCCTCGCGGACGGCGGGGTCGGCGGCGCCGGGACCGGCGTCGATCGCCTTGCGCGCGGCGGAGGTCAGCTCCATCATGCGGGCCACCGCGACGTTGAACCGGTAGCCCTCGACGAGCTTGGTCACCTCGTCGATGGTCCGGTGGGTCACCTTGCGCAGCTCGACGTCGCCGCCGGAGACGTCGGCCCCCGGGGCGGACGCCGCTCCAGCCTCGGCCATCACGCGGAACGCGCGGGCCAGGAACTTCTGCGACGCGGCCGGCGAGACGTCGGCCCAGTCGATGTCTTCCTCCGGAGGCCCGGCGAAGATCATTGTCAGCCGGACGGCGTCCACGCCGAAGTTGTCGATCTGCTCGCCCAGGTCCACGCCGTTGCCCAGCGACTTCGACATGGCCTTGCCCTGGTTGATGACCTGGCCCTGGTTGATGAGCCGAACGAAGGGCTCGGTGAAGTCGACCAGGCCCATGTCGTGCAGGACCTTGGTGAAGAACCGCGTGTAGAGCAGGTGGAGCACCGCGTGCTCCTGGCCGCCGACGTACTGGTCGATCGGGCCCCACTTGCGGACCTTCTCCACGTCGAACGGGCCGTCGGTGTAGTGCGGGTCGCAGTACCGCAGGAAGTACCACGACGAGTCGACGAAGGTGTCCATCGTGTCGGTGTCCCGCTGGGCGGGCCCGCCGCACTTGGGGCAGGAGACGTTGACCCAGTCCGTGGCACCCGCCAGCGGCGAGACGCCCTTCGGCTGCAGGGCCGCGCCACGCAGGTCGGGCAGCGTGACCGGCAGCTGGTCGTCCGGCACCGGGACCTCGCCGCAGTCCACGCAGTGGATGATCGGGATCGGCGTGCCCCAGAACCGCTGCCGCGACAGCAGCCAGTCGCGCAGGCGGTAGTTCACCGCGGCGCTGCCGGTGCCGCGCTCCTCCAGGACCTCGATGATCTTCTGGATCGCCTCGGCCTTCGTCAGCCCGTCCAGCGGGCCGGAGTTGACCAGCGTGCCCTCGCCGGGAGTGGCGACGCCGGTCTCGCCCGGGTCGGCCAGGCCGGTGTGCACGACGACCTTGACCGGCAGGCCGAACTTCCGCGCGAAGTCGAGGTCGCGCTGGTCGTGCGCGGGGACCGCCATGATCGCGCCGTGGCCGTAGTCGGACAGCACGTAGTCGGCGGCCCACACCGGGATGCGCTCCCCGTTGACCGGATTGATCGCGTACGTGCCCAGGAAGACGCCGGTCTTCTCCTTCTCGGTGGACAGCCGCTCGATGTCGGAGAGCTTGGCGACCTCGGCGCGGTAGGCGGCCAGTGCCTCGGCCTGCTCGGGGGCGACGATCTCCTCGGCCAGCGGGGCGTCCGCGGCGACGACGAAGAACGTGGCGCCGTACAGCGTGTCGGGGCGGGTGGTGTAGACGGTGACCGGCTCGTCGCGGCCCTCGATGCGGAAGCGCACGTCGGCTCCGGTGGAACGGCCGATCCAGTTGCGCTGCATCGTCAGGATCCGCTCGGGCCAGCCAGCCTCGACCTGCGCCATGTCGTCGAGCAGCCGGTCGGCGTACTCGGTGATCTTGAAGTACCACTGGGTCAGCTCGCGGCGCACGACGTCGGCCCCGCAACGCTCGCACCTGCCCGCCACGACCTGCTCGTTGGCGAGCACGGTCTGGTCCTGCGGGCACCAGTTGACCAGGCCGCCCTTGCGGTAGGCCAGGCCCCGCTCGAAGAAGCGGGTGAACAGCCACTGGTTCCAGTGGAAGTACTCCGGGTCGCTGGTGTGCAGGCGGCGCGACCAGTCGAAGGAGATGGCGTACCGCTTGAACGAGTTCGCCTGCGTCTCGATGTTCTTGTACGTCCACTCGGCCGGGTGGGCGTTGCGCTTGATCGCGGCGTTCTCGGCGGGCAGGCCGAAGGAGTCCCACCCGATGGGGTGCAGGACGTTGTAGCCCTTCTGGAACCAGTACCGCGCGACGACGTCGCCGATCGCGAAGACCTCGCCGTGTCCCATGTGGAGGTCGCCGGAGGGGTAGGGGAACATGTCGAGCATGTACTTGCGCGGCCTGGTGTCCGCGGGGTCCTCGACCGCCGCGAAGGGGTTCGACTCCTCCCACCGCGGCAGCCACTTGGCCTGCAGCGCCTGCGGGTCGTACACCGGCTCGTCCACTTCCACTCCTCGCCCGGCGGCAGAATCAGGGTTGATGACGCCCGCCCGGGCAACCCCTGTCGTACGATCGGGGCAGCCCTCGCCTGCGCGCTCTCACGCGCCGAGCTGTGAGATGGATGCCCCAAGTACGGGGTGGCCCAGTGCAGGTGACGCAGTGCAGGGTGGCGGCACGCGTGTCAAGCGTAGCGCAGTCGCCCATGTGGCCGCGGTTTCGATCATCCGGGGCTGACCTCGCGTGTCAGAGTGCGATACCCGATGGTGATAGTTCCGTTGTGACCTCTTATGTCCGCTCCTTTACTGTGCTTCCGTGGCCAACACTTTCCCGCCTCCGGACCTGCCGATGCAGGACCCGCCCACCGACCCCACCGGTGAGCAGTTCCGCGGGGCATTCTCCGATTTCACTGCGGCAGCCCCCGGCTCCCATGAGATCATGCCAGGCACCCCTAATTCGGGCATGATCTCGGGAGGTAGCGTGCCCTCGGACCGCAGTGAGCCCCAGCGGGCGCCGGCCTGGCCGGAGGTCCCCCCGGCCTGGCCCGAGATCCCTCCGCCGGCCTCCTTCACACCCACGGTGCGCTCCTTCGTCGAGGGGGCGCCGCAGGACGCGGACGCGGCGACCATGGCGGGCCCCGTGCCCGGCACGGCTCCGCGCATGCCCACCCCCGCCTTCGGCGAGCCCGGCCCGCCGCGGTCCCCCGCCGGCCCCGCCGCGCAGGCCGGTCCGGCCACCCCGTTCACCCCGGCCGCCCCGTTCACCCCCTCGGTCCGGTCGTACGCCGAGACCTCCCCGCCCCTCCCCCCGCCCTCCCGGCCCGCTTCTCCGCACGCGTCCACGGCTCCGCCGCCGCCTCCCCAGCCGGACGACCCGTACCGGCCGTTCGTGACGGCGGGGCAGATCAGCGGGCCCAAGACGCCTCCGGCGCACCGGCAGCAGGAGCTGTGGAACACGGTGTTCGGGGAGAACTACCGGGCGATCGACGAGTACGAGGACGACGGGCCCGGCCGCCCCGTCTGGCTGTACGCGCTGGTGGCCTCCGTCGTGGCCGCGCTCGTGGCGGTGCTCGTCTGGGCGTTCGGCGCCGGGCCGCTCAGCTCGGGCAGGTCGGCCGAGGCGGCGACCCCGCCCAAGCCCTCGGCCTCCACCCCCGCTTCCCGCTCCAGTGCCCGGCCACAGGCACAGGTGCCGCAGCTGCCCGTCTACAAGGGCACCGCCTCCCCGGTGAACGGCGTGCTCACCGACACCGCCGGCCGGATCACGCTGCCGAGGCTCGGCGGCCCCTGGCAGGCGGACGCCAACCCCGCCCAGACCAAGGCGACGTACGGCTTCACCACCCGGCAGTACGTGCCTGCCGGCATGACCACCAAGGGCAAGCGGGAGTTCGCCGTGGTGATGTCGGGGCCGCTGGCGCAGTCGCTCGCGGTGAAGTACACCGCGCCCGACAAGCTGGGCCCCGTCCTCAGCGCGGTGATGTACCGCGCGCGGCAGACGCAGTTCCCCAAGGACAACAAGGTCACCAAGACCGCCCAGCAGCGCCTGTCGCGGGGCGGCCTGACCGGTCTGCTGGCCGCCTACAAGGTGACCGCCGACGGCGGCTCCACCACGGTCGTGATCGCCGCCGTCGACACCGGCGCCGACCTTCCCACGATCGTCTACATGGCGGTGCCGGAGCTGAAGAACGACCTGCTGCCCGACATCAACACGGTCGTCCGGTCGATCAAGCCGATCCGCTGAGGACCCCCTCCCGCCGTCAGAACGTGCAGGGCATGTGCTTGATGCCGTTGATGAAGCTGGACAGCAGGCGCTCCGGCTCGCCCGCCTCGATGCGGGGGACCCGGCGCAGCAGTTCGCGGAACATCACGGTGATCTCGCGGCGGGCCAGGTGGGCGCCGAGGCAGAAGTGGGGGCCGGGCCCGCCGAATCCGACGTGCGGGTTGGGGTCGCGCAGGATGTCGAACCGCAGCGGGTCGTCGAACACCCGCTCGTCCCGGTTGGCCGCCCAGTAGAACAGCAGCACCTTCTCGCCCGCGCGGTAGCGCGTGCCGTTCATCTCGTGGTCCCGGGTGACCTTCCGGCGCATGAAGTTGACCGGCGCCGCCAGCCGGACGATCTCCTCCACGGCGCGCGGGGCGCGGCCCTCGAAGTCCTCCGTCCAGAGGCGCCGCTGGTCGGGGTTGAGGGTGAGCAGGCGCATGCCGGAGGAGATGGCGTTTCGGGTCGTCTCGTTGCCCGCCACGACGAGCAGGATGAAGAACGAGGCGAGCTCCTGCGTGGTCAGCCGTTCCCCGTCGATGTTGGCGTTGACCAGCGACGAGATCAGGTCGCCGGTGGGCCGCTCGGCCCGGTGGACGGCGAGGTCCTGCACCAGTTGCTGCAGCTCCATCGCGGCGGTGAGCAGCGCGTGCGCGATGCCCTGCGGGTCGCCGCCGTACTCGGGGTCGGTGGCGCCGAGGATGACGTTCGACCGGTCGAAGACGAAGCCGTAGTCCTTCTCCGGAATGCCCGCCATGTCGCAGATGATCTTCAGGGGCAGCCGGGCGGCCACCTCGGTCACGAAGTCGCAGCCCGGCCCGGTCTCCAGCAGGTCGTCCACGATGCGGGCGGCCGCCGCCTCGACGTCGGCCTCGAACTGCCTGATCATGCGGGGGGTGAACGCCCGGGAGACGATGCGCCGCAGGCGGGCGTGCCGCGGGTCGTCCATGTTGATCATGGAGCCGAAGTACTCGGTGAACTCCGCGGGCAGGTCGGGGATGTTGGTCGCCCCGCCGTCGCCGGAGCAGAAGATCTCGGGCGCGCGACTGGCCTCCAGGATGTCGGCGTGCCGTACGAGCGCGTGGTAGCCGGGGCCGCGCGTCCCGGCGAAGTTGATCTCGGGCTCGGCGAAGAAGACCGGCGTGCCCAGGTCGCGCAGCAGCCGGAAGGCGTGCTCCCTCTCCTCGTCCGGCCGGGCCCAGAAGTCCCAGCTCGACAGGTCGATGTCCGGCACGGAGGTGATGGGCGCCCGCCCCGTGGGCCGCGTGGTCATGGACCTGCCCTTCGACGAAGACTAGAACGACATTCGGTGGTCAGTCTGCCACAGCGCCGGGATCAGGCGCGGAGGACCGCGGCAGTGCGGTGGAATGCGCCTGCCGGTAGCGCGAGGGCGGGATGCCGTAGAGGTCGACGAAAGCCTGGCGGAGGGTCTCGGCCGTGCCGAAGCCGCACCGGGCCGCGACGGCGGACACCGGCAGCGAGGTGGTGGCCAGCAGATGGGCGGCGGCCTCGGCCCGGGCCCGGCGGACGAACCGGCCCGGCGTCTGACCGAGGTGCCGGAGGAACAGCCGGGTCAGGTGACGCTCGCTCACCCCCGCCCCGGCCGCCAGCGCGGCGGTGCCCAGATCGGCGCCGAGGTGGCCGGTGACGTGGTCGACGACCCGCCTGACCAGGTCGTCGCCGGGGGGCGGGCCTTCGGTGAACATGCTCATCTGCGCCTGGTTGCCGGGACGCTGCAGGTAGGTCACCAGGTGGCGGGCCACCTCCCGGGCCAGGGCGGAGCCGTTGTCCTCCTCGATGAAGGCGAGGGTCAGGTCCAGCGCGCTGGTGACGCCGGCGGCCGTGGTGACGTTGCCGTCCCGGATGAAGATCGGGGCGGCGTCCACGGTGATCTCGGGGTGGCGCGAGGCGAGCGTGGAGGCGTACCCCCAGTGCGTGGTGACGCGCCGGCCGTCGAGCAGCCCGGCGGCGGCCAGCACCGCCGCGCCCGTGCACACCGAGGCGACGCGGCGGCTCTCCCGGGCCAGACGGCGGACGTGCCCGACGATCACCCGGTTGGCGGCGGCCAGTTCGTGCCCGATCCCCCCGGACAGCACGAGCGTGTCCAGTGGCCCGGTGACGCGTTCGAGGGCCTGCTGCGCCTGCAGCGTCAGCCCGCTGCCACAGGTGACGGGCAGCCCGGAGGGCGTCACCAGGCACACGTCGTACGGAGGCGCGGCGCCCTGGACGTTCGCCATGACGAGGCTCGACGTCACGCACGCGATGTCCAGGAGTTCCGCCGCGTGGTACCCGACCACGACCACCCGCCGCGAGATCACACCGGGACTGTACGTCACAGGGACCGGTATCCCAAGTTTCCGGACCTGTCGCCGGTCCCGTACTTCGCGGAACCCCCGGCCGCCGGGACAGTCGAGCCATGACACAGACGACGCCCGCCGGGCACACCGGTCTCCCGTCCAGCTCTCCGTCCGGCCCCCGGCGATGGAGACGCTTCGCCCTGCACTATCTCGAAATGGTCGTGGCGATGTTCGCCGGGATGTTCGCACTCGGCCTGCTGTGGTCCGCCCTGGGGATCGGGTTCTCCCACACCCGCGACCCCGAGCTCGCCTACCTCCTGATGGCGTTCGACATGTCGGCGGGCATGGCCGTGTGGATGCGTGTGCGCGGCCACGCCTGGGCCGGGACGCTGGAGATGTGCGCCGCCATGTTCGTCCCGGTCGTGCCGTTGTTCCCTCTCCTGTGGCTGGGCCTGATCGACGGGATGACCGTGATGATCCTGGCGCACGTCGCGATGTTCCCGCTGATGCTGGCGGCCATGCTCCACCGGCGCGACGAGTACGCCCACTGCTGAACACGCTGCTGACCGGGCACTCAAAATCGGGCGGATCAGCCGTTACGCTGAGGTACCTACCGGTTGGTATGGACCACGCGTCCGACAGAAAGAGGGAGCGGCAGATGCTCAACCTGGCCGTCGTGCTGGAGGACAGCGCACGTGACGAGCCCGACGCCACCGCGGTCGTCTTCGGAGACCTCCGCCTGCCGTACTCGCTCGTGAACACCATCGCCGGTCAGGTCGCCAACCTGCTCGCCGCCCGCGGCGTGGGCAGGGGCGACAAGGTCGCCCTCGCCTGCCCGAACCTGCCCTACTTCCCGTTCGTGTACTACGGGATCCTCAAGGCGGGCGCGACCGTGGTTCCGCTGAACGTGCTGCTGCAGGCCAGGGAGATCGCCTATCACCTGGACGACTCCGGCGCCAAGGCGTTCTTCTGCTTCGAGGGCACGCCGGAACTGCCGCTGGGCGAGCGCGGCCGGGCCGGGTTCTCCGAGGCCGGGCGGGCCGAGCACTTCATCGTGCTGCCGGCCACGCCGTTCGCCACCGAGTCGGCGTACGGCGAGACGCTGTGGGCGGCGCTCGACGGGGTGCCGGGCGAGTTCGAGACCGTGCAGACCTCCCCCGGGGACACGGCGGTCATCCTCTACACGAGCGGCACCACGGGGCAGCCCAAGGGCGCCGAACTGACCCACCAGAACATGGTGATGAACGCCGTCGTCAGCGACGAGATGTTCCCGCGCCAGGACCGCAGCACCTACCTCGTGGCGCTGCCGCTGTTCCACTCCTTCGGCCAGACCGTGCTGATGAACGCCGGGTTCCGGCGCCGCGCGACGCTCGTGCTGATGCCGCGCTTCGAGCCGGCCGAGGCGCTCGCCCTGATGGAGCGGGAGAAGGTCACGCTGTTCGCCGGAGTGCCGACGATGTACTGGGCGATGCTCACCGCGGTGCGCGCCGGGGCCGCGGTGCCGTCCTCGCTGGTCACCGCCGCCTCCGGAGGGTCCGCGCTGCCGGTCGAGGTGCTCAAGGACTTCAGCGCGACGTTCGGGGTGGACATCCTGGAGGGCTACGGCCTGTCGGAGACCTCGCCGGTGGCCTCGTTCAACCAGCCGGGCCGTCCCGCCAAGGCCGGCTCGATCGGCACCCCGATCTGGGGTGTCGAGATGAAGCTGGTGGACGCCGAGTGGAACACGGTCGGCGACCCCGGCGGCATCGGCGAGATCGCCGTCCGCGGCCACAACGTGATGAAGGGCTACCACAACCGGCCCGAGGCGACCGCGGAGGTCATGCGGGACGGCTGGTTCCGCACCGGGGACATGGCCCGGCGCGACGAGGACGGTTACTACTTCATCGTCGACCGGGCCAAGGACATGATCATCAGGGGTGGGTTCAACGTCTATCCCCGGGAGATCGAGGAGGTCCTCATGACCCACCCGGCGGTCTCGCTCGCCGCGGTCGTCGGGGTCCCCCACGAGTCGCACGGCGAGGAGGTCAAGGCGTACGTCATCCGCACGCCCGGCGACACGACCACCGAGGAGGAACTGGTGGCGTGGGGCCGGGAGACGATGGCGGCCTACAAGTACCCGCGGATCGTGGAGTTCCGCGAGTCCCTGCCTATGACCGCCACCGGCAAGATCCTCAAGCGCGAGCTTCGGTAGGAACCGTCACGGCCAGTCGAGGGACGGGCGCAGCGGCACGTGCGACCGTCCCTCGTCGAGCCGGACGCCGAGCACCTGGTGGAGCTGCACCTTGTTGCGCTCGAACCCGACCACGCACCCGGCCATGTAGAGCCGCCAGACCCGGGCGGTGCCCTGTCCGACCTCCTCCACGGCCTCGTCCCAGTGCTCGTCGAGGTTCTTGCACCACTCGCGCAGGGTCAGCGCGTAGTGCTCGCGCAGGTTCTCCTCGTGCCGGACCTCGTAGCCGATGTCCTCCATCTGACGGATCAGGTGGCCGACCGACTCGAGCTCGCCGTCGGGGAAGACGTAGCGGTTGATGAAACCACCCTTGTTCAGGGTCTTCTCCGTGCTGGTCGGGCGGGTGATGCAGTGGTTGAGGAGGCGCCCGCCCGGCTTGAGCTTGCCGTAGAGGAAGGAGAAGTACGACGGCAGGTTGTCCTTGCCGATGTGCTCGGTCAGGCCGATCGAGCTGACCCGGTCGAACCCGGTCTCGGCGACGTCGCGGTAGTCCATGAAACGGACCTCGGCGAGCTCCGACAGCCCGGCCTCGGCGATGGCCTTCTGCGCGTACTCGGCCTGCTGGCGCGACAGCGTGACGCCGAGGCCCTTCACGCCGTACTCCTTGGCGGCGTGCATGACCATGCCGCCCCAGCCGCAGCCGACGTCGAGCAGCCGCATGCCGGGCTTGAGGTCCAGCTTCTTGGCGACCAGGTCGAACTTGGTGTGCTGCGCCTCCTCCAGCGTCGCGTCCGGCCGGGGGAAGACCGCGCAGGTGTACGCCATGGAGGGGCCGAGCACCCACTCGTAGAACCGGTTGGAGACGTCGTAGTGGTGGTGGATCACCTCGGCGTCACGCTGCTTGGCGTGCCGGCTGCCCAGCTTCGCCAGCGTGCTCTGCCGCGCCTCCTGCGGCGGCGGCGGCACGCGCATCAGCAGCGGCTTGAGCCCGAGCGAGCGGGCCGCGGCGATCTTCTCGCCGAGCGGCAGGTCGTTGAGCGTCAGCGACCACATCCGGTCGAGCAGGGTGTACATGTCACCGTGCACGTCCATGTGCCCCGCGATGTACGCGCGGGCGAGACCGAGCTCCCCCGGCGCCTGCGCGAGGTAGGCCACCGCCGCCGGCGTCTTCACCTCGATGCGGATGTCCGCACCCGGGGATCCCGCCTTGCTGCCGTCGTAGGCGACGAACTCGACGCCCGCGTCAGGACCGACGATCTTCTCGAAGATCTCCGCAAGAGCCATTAAACCTCTCCCGACGTATCGACGCCCACCTACCTGGCCCTGACGCACTTGTCGTACAGGTCCAGCAGCCGGCCGCCCGGGTCGTAGGCGCTCTTGACCGGCCAGTAGGCGTCCCCGTTGTAGAGCCGCCAGAACTCCTCACGACCGTAGAAGGAGGTGGAGTACAGCGACTTGTGGCCGTCGAGCGCGTGCACGGCGCGCTCGATCAGCCGGTTGTGATACCCGTCGTACTGGCCCCGCGGCAGCGGCACCATCCCCCAGAAGCCGAAGTTCACGTACAGGCGGCCGGGTTCGAGGGGATAGAGCGACCACTCGCCGGTCGCCTTGAGCGGGCACATCCACACCGGGGTCATGCCGACCTCGCGGTGGAAGACCTCCAGGAACTCCGCGCCCCGCTCGACCGGGACCTCGACGTCCTGGATCACCGACTCGTGCACGGGGTTGTTCCGCCAGCGGTCGATCCTGGCCGTCAGCCCGTACCTCTGGTCGAGGCCGACGAGCCTGCGGTAGACGTCCGAGCGCATCCACCGGCGCGGCAGGAGCGAGCGGACCAGCGGCTGCTGCACCCCGAAGGCGCGCGAGCACCAGAACCAGTCGGTGTCCCAGCGCCACAGGTAGTCGCGGACGGTGAGCCAGTCGCGGGCGCGGCTGCGGATCGACTGGTAGTAGATCCGCATGCCGGTGTAGTCGGAGGTGTAGGGCGCCCGGTCGGAGAACGACCCGACGGTGACGTACAGCTCGTCGGGACTGAAGAACGTGCCGTCGACGAAGTCGATCGGCTCGCCGTCGTGCTCCCGGCTCTCGCAGATCTCCTGCATGGCGAGCATGCACTTGTCGGCGTCGTTGAAGCGGATGTGGGTCAGCTTGACGTACGGCTTCACCCGGGCCAGCTTGATGCGGATGCGCAGGGCGTAGCCGAGCGTGCCGTAGGAGTTGGGGAATGCCCGGAACAGGTCCGCGTGCTCGTTGTCGGCCCGGGCCACCAGAATCCGCCCGTCGCCGGTGAGGATCTCCAGTTCCTCGACCGACTCGTGCGGCAGGCCGTCCCGGAAGCTGCTCGACTCGATGCCGAGGCCGGTGACCGCGCCGCCGAGCGTGATCGTCTTCAGCTGCGGCACGACGTACGGCATGAGCCCGTGCGGCAGCGTGGCGTCCACCAGGTTCTCGTACGTCGTCATGCCCTGGACCTCGGCCGTCATGGTCACCGGGTCGACGTGGATGACCTGGTCCAGGTCACGGGCCGACAGCGACGCCGTCTTGGCCGGGGCCCGGAAGCGGAACAGGTTCGTCGTGGCCTTGGCCAGCCGAGGAGCGGCGTCTTCGGGGATGGCGGCGTAGGAGTCCCTGATCTGCTCGACGGCCTTTATATGGGCGGTCATACTGGCCGTGCGCTCTGGCATGACACCACCCCCATGGATCGTAGTGATCGCCTCTTGGCACGCTATCCCCGGACGGGGACGCAGACCAGAGTAGACACGTTACGCCCGCGAAAACTATCGAGTAGTCTCGCGACACCCCGTCGGCACAGATCGTATCCTTCCCGTGTTCTTCGCCTCGCGCGCCCCTGCCGTAACTGTGGAAACCGTCACGACCTGGGCCGACGAGTGTGTTCCACTGGGCTTCACTGGGCTTCCACCGGGCGGTGAGGAGGAACGCATGGAGAGGTCACGGGGGCCGCTGGCGGGGATCCGGGTGCTG
Source organism: Microbispora sp. H10949 (assembly GCF_014161435.1). Classification (NCBI taxonomy): domain Bacteria; kingdom Bacillati; phylum Actinomycetota; class Actinomycetes; order Streptosporangiales; family Streptosporangiaceae; genus Microbispora; species Microbispora sp. H10949. Next base: position 297,030 of record NZ_JABBWZ010000011.1, read on the forward strand.
GAGCTGGCCGGGCTCGCGCCGGGGCCGTTCGCCGGGATGATGCTCGCCGACCACGGCGCCGAGGTGCTGCGCGTCGACCGGGTGGCCGCGGTGGGCGACGAGCCCCGGCGGGAGGTGATGGACCGCGGCAAGCGGACGATCGGCCTCGACCTGAAGTCGCCCGAGGGGGTGGCCGCGTTCCGGCGGCTGGCGGCGCGGGCCGACGTGGTCATCGAGGTGTTCCGCCCTGGCGTCGCCGAGCGGCTCGGCATCGGGCCGGACGACCTGCACGCCGTCAACGAGCGGCTCGTGTACGGCCGGATGACCGGCTGGGGCCAGGACGGCCCGCTCGCCCACACCGCCGGGCACGACATCGACTACATCGCGATCGCGGGCGTGCTGTCGATGCTGGGCCGCGCGGGGGACAAGCCCACCCCGCCCATCAACATCCTCGGCGACTTCGCCGGCGGCGGGCTCATGCTCGCGTGCGGCGTGCTGCTGGCCCTGATCGAGCGGGAGCGGACCGGCCGCGGCCGGGTGGTGGACGCCGCGATGGTCGACGGCGCGGCGCTGCTGTTCTCGATGTTCCACGGCGCGGTGCACGGCGGCCACTGGGGTCCGCGCGGCACCAACCTCCTCGACACCGGTGCCCCCATGTACGACACGTACGAGACGGCCGACGGCGGGTTCCTCGCCGTGGGCGCGCTGGAGCCGCGGTTCTGGGCGGAGATGCTCGACCGCATGGGCGTCGCCGACCTGCCCGCCCGCGACGACCGGGCCAACTGGCCGGTCATCCGCGAACGGCTGGCCGAGGCGTTCCGGTCCCGTACGCGGGCCGAGTGGGAGGCGGTCTTCGAGGGCTCCGACGCCTGCGTGGTCCCGGTGCTCGACCCGCGCGAGGCCGCCGGGCACCCGCACAACCGGGCGCGCGGCACGTTCGTGGAGGTCGGCGGCGTGCCGCAGGCGGCGCCCGCGCCGCGGCTGGCCGGCGCCGGGCACGGTGACCTGTCCCCCGCCACCCGGTTGCACGACCTGAGCGCCTGGGGGCTGTCCAGCGACGAGGCGGAGGCCCTGCGCGCCGCCGGCGTGCTGGCCTGATCACGTGAATCACCCATCGATGGAGCAGGTCTTGAATCGAATGTAGTACACCTACTACATTCGAGAGCAAGGCTACTTCTTTGGAGGGCGCATGACCGATGTCGTCATCCGGGTGCGCGGGCTGCGCATGGCGTACGGGCCGGTGCGGGTGCTGAACGGCGTCGACCTCGACCTGCGCCGGGGCGAGGTGTTCACGCTGCTGGGCCCGAACGGCGCCGGAAAGACCACCCTGGTGGAGATCCTGGAGGGGTTCCGCACGGGCTGGTCCGGTGAGGTCGAGGTGCTCGGCGAGAACCCGGCGCGCGCCGGGGACGCGTGGCGGGCGCGGCTCGGCGTGGTGATGCAGTCCTGGCGCGACAATCCCCGCTGGCGGGTGCGTGACCTGGTCGCGCACGCCGCGGCGCACTACGACGCCCCCCGCGACGTCGACGACGTGCTGGCCGCGCTCGGGCTGGCCGAGGAGGCGCGGACCCGGGCGGGGGTGCTGTCCGGGGGCCGGCGCCGCCGTCTGGACGTCGCGCTGGGCATCGTCGGCCGGCCCGAGGTGCTGTTCCTCGACGAGCCGACGACCGGGTTCGATCCCGAGGCCCGGCGGGAGTTCCACCTGCTGATCGAGCGGCTGGCGGGCGAGGAGGGCCTCACCGTGCTGCTCACCACGCACGACCTGGCCGAGGCCGAGCGGCTGTCCGGGCGGATCGCCGTGCTCGTCGCCGGGCGGGTGGTCACCTGCGGCAGCCCGGCCGAGCTGGCGAGCGCCGTACAGGCTCCGTCGCGGGTGCGCTGGGACGGCGGGGAACTGGAGACCGCCGACCCCTCAGGCGCGGCCTGGGACCTGCACCGGCGGTACGGCGGCCCGGTCCCCGGGCTGGAGATCCGGCGGCCGACGCTGGAGGAGAGCTACCTGGACCTCATCGAGGGGGCGAGGACCCGATGAACGCGACGATGCTGAGCCTGACGAAACTGGGGGTGCGGCGGGGCTGGACCGAGCAGCTCAACCTGTGGAGCGACCGCAGGGAACTGCTCAACGCCCTGGTCGGGACTGCGGGCGTCTACACCGTGCTCGCCCTGTTCATCGGCGACGGCACGGTGCCCGGCACGACGGTGTCGATGGGGACGTACATGACACCGGGGTTCCTGGCGTTCGGGGTCTTCGCGACCGGGCTGACGGCGCTGCCCACGCTGATCGCCGCGGACCGCGAGGAGGGCACGCTCATGCGGGCCCGCACCCTGCCCGGGGGCGTCCGGGTCTACCTGACGGGACGGGCCGTCACCACGCTGCTGACGATCGCGCTGAACGCCGCGCTCGTCCTGCTGGTGGCCATGCCGCTGGTCGGCGTGCCGGCGCCGGCGACTCCCGGGCGGTGGCTGACGCTCGTCTGGGTCCTGGCGCTCGGCACGCTGTCCGTCGTGCCCATCGGCGCGGCGATCGGCAGCCTGGTGTCCGGCCCGAAGACGGCCGCGGCCATGCTCGCCCTGCCGACGATGCTCCTGATGCTCGTCTCCGGGGTGATGTTCCCGATCGAGATCATGCCGGGATTCGTGCGCGGCGTCGCCCAGGTCTTCCCGCTCTACTGGCAGAGCCTCGGGCTGCGCGCGGCGTTCCTGCCCGACTCCGCCGTCGCTGCCGAGATCGGCCGCGACCGGCCACTCGGCCTGGCCGCGGCCGTTCTGGGCGCGTGGGCGGTCGGCGGTATGGTTCTAGCCCCCTGGTTGCTGCGCCGGATCCGCGGGCGATGAGCGGACCCGGCGCCCCGACGGAGGTGAGGCGTGGCCGACGAGACGGTGTTCAACCGGATCGCGGTGCTGCGGGCCGACCGCGGGATCTCCCGGCGGGACCTCGCGGCGGCGCTCGGCGTGCACTACCAGACGGTGGGCTACCTGGAGCGGGGCGAGTACAGCCCGAGCCTCCACCTGGCCCTGCGGATCGCGGAGTTCTTCGAGGTGCCGGTGGAGGTCGTGTTCTCGCTCAAGCCCTTCCCCAGGCTGGGGAGCGCGTCGTGAAGTGGCACGAGAGGTGGGACGCGCACGTCGTACGGAGCATGGAGCACGAGAGGTTCGTGCCGCTCTACCGGACCCGTGCCCGGCGCCGTCTGCTGGTCGCCTCCGGCGCGACCGGCCTGCTGATGATGTGGGCCGACGCCGTCGTCACCTGGCGCATCGCGCCGAGCGACGCGGCGGTGGTGGCCGACTTCGTGCTGCTGGCCCTGATGCTCGTGCTCTACCTGCCCGCCGTGACGGCGCTGAACGCCGCCACCCGCGGACTGGCCTCGCTGCCGGAGCGCCGACTGGACGAGCGCCAGGTCGCGGAGCGGCTGCGGGCCTACACGAAGGCCAACACGCTGATGCGGGTGGTCCTCACCGTCGTCCTGGCCGTGGTCTTCGCCGTCATGTGGGGCGGAGGCCGTACGGCGCAGGTGCCTGCCGCCGCCGTCGTCCTCGTCCTCGTGGCGCTGTGGCTCACGCACCTGATCCTGCCGCTGCTGGTCGCCGGATGGCGGCTGCCCGACCCGCCTCCCGACGACGAGCCGGATCAGGCCGGATGATCAGGCAGGCGCGGCCTGAGCCTGCGCCGGGGGCCCGGAGGGTTCGCCGAAGGACGGCAGGGTCGCGACGTAGAGGTCGGCTCCGTCGGGATGGTGGATCTCCAGGTCGGTGGTGAAGGCGCGGGCGGGGGTCGCGCCCGACTCCGTGTGCGTCCACACCTGCTGCCAGGCGTCGATCAGCGCTCCGGGCATGGGTCCTCGCGCCTCGGCCAGCAGCGAGGGCACTCCGGGCACCCGTACGGCGACCATGCCCTCCGGCAGCCGCGCGGCCGTGCGCACCGCCACGCCGACGATCTGGGTGTAGGCGCCGTTGTGGTCGCTCTCGTAGTCCGTCAGCACGGCGTACAGGTTCTCGTCGACCCGGCCCGGCACATGGGCGAACGCCCCCGGCGCTCCGGCGCGGGCCCACAGGGCCGGCAGCCGGGCGAGGGCGGGGTCCGCCTCCGCCGCGTTGGTCGTCCGTACGACGTAGCCGACGACAAGCGTCTCCGGACGGTCAACGATGATCACTTGTGCTCCTCTCAGGCGAGGTCAATGTATCCCGTGTGCGGGTCTGCTCTCATCGGCGGGCGGGAATGCCGGAAATGACCGCTCACAACGTAGGCTGGACAAACGTGCGATTCCTCAACGATGTGACGCCGCCCTACGATCTCACGTACAGCGATGTCTTCATGGTGCCGTCCCGTTCCGCGATCGGGTCCCGCCTGGCCGTCGACCTGTCCACGGTCGACGGGACCGGCACCACGATCCCCGTCGTCGTCGCCAACATGACGGCCGTCGCGGGCCGCCGGATGGCCGAGACGATCGCCCGGCGCGGCGGCCTCGCCGTCATCCCCCAGGACATCCCGATCGAGGTCGTGGCCGACGTCGTCGACTGGGTCAAGAACCGCGACCTGGTCCACGACACGCCGATCGCCCTCACCCCGCACGACACCGTCGGAGAGGCGCTGACCCTGCTGCCCAAGCGGGCCCACGGCGCGGTCATCGTGGTCGACTGGGAGAACCGCCCGGTCGGCGTGGTGACCGAGGCCGACTGCCACGGCGTCGACATGTTCACCCAGCTCTCCCAGGTGATGAGCCCCTCGCCGCAGACGCTGCCGCGCGGGATCGACCCGCAGGCGGCGTTCGAGGCGCTGCACGGGGGCCGCCACCGGCTCGCCCCCGTCGTGGACGAGGACGGCCGGCTCGTCGGGATCCTCACCCGCACCGGGGCGCTGCGCTCCACCCTCTACCAGCCCGCCGTCGACGGCCGGAACCGGCTGCGGATCGCGGCCGCGGTCGGGGTGAACGGCGACGTGGCCGCCAAGTCCAAGGAACTGCTCGACGCCGGCGTCGACGTGCTGGTGGTCGACACCGCACACGGCCACCAGGAGAAGATGATCGGCGCGCTGCGGGCCGTACGCGCGCTCGACCCCGCCGTGCCGGTCGCCGCGGGCAACGTCGTCACCGCCGAGGGCGTACGCGACCTGGTCGAGGCCGGGGCCGACATCGTGAAGGTCGGGGTGGGCCCGGGCGCCATGTGCACGACCCGGATGATGACCGGCGTCGGGCGCCCGCAGTTCTCCGCCGTCATGGAGTGCTCGGCCGAGGCCCGCCGCCTCGGGCGGCACGTCTGGGCCGACGGCGGCGTGCGTCACCCCCGCGACGTCGCACTCGCTCTCGCGGCGGGCGCCGCCAACGTCATGATCGGCTCGTGGTTCGCCGGCACGTACGAGTCCCCCGGCGACACCCGCACCGCCGCGGACGGCCGCAAGTACAAGGAGAACTACGGCATGGCCTCCGCCCGCGCCGTACGGCTGCGCACCGCCGAGGACACGCCGTTCGAGCGGGCCCGCAAGGCGTTGTTCGAGGAGGGCATCTCGACCTCCCGGATGTACCTCGACCCCGCGCGGCCGAGCGTGGAGGACCAGATCGACGCCATCGTGGCCGGTCTGCGGTCCTCCTGCACCTACGCGGGCGCCACCACGCTGGAGGAGTTCCACGAGCGTGCGGTGATCGGCGTGCAGAGCGCCTCGGGCTACAGCGAGGGCATGCCGCTGCACCAGAGCTGGTGACCACGCCGATTCCCCGCAGGAATATCGGGCTCTCTCGGGGTAGTGCGTTCCTCGTACCGGCCGCACTATCCCGCGGAGGCGCTCATGGAGTACTCACCGGCCGCAGAGCCGGCCAGTCCGGCGGTCGACAGACGGCTGCTGGTCAGCTACGACAACTACGCCGCGGCGCAACGCGCCGTCGACACGCTGTCCGACGCCGGTTTCCCGGTGGAGAACAGCGCGATCATCGGCAGCGACCTGCGCCTGGAGGAGACCGTCACCGGGCGGCTCACCAACGGCCGGGCCGCGCTGACGGGCCTTATCAGCGGCGCGGTCTTCGGGCTCATCGTCGGCATGTTCCTCGGGCTGTTCACCTCGACCACGACCTCGTTCTTCGGGTTGGTGCTGTGGTCGATCCTTTGGGGAGCCGTCGCGGGCGCCGCCTTCGGCTTCGTCGGCCACGCCTTCACCGGCGGGACGCGCGACTTCTCCTCCCGGAGCTCGATCGTCGCCGGGCGCTACGACGTGCTGGTGGCCTCGGCCATGCTGGACCAGGCCCAGGCCCTGCTGCAGGGCGGGGTGCGGCCGGCCGACACCGTCGTCCTCCAGCGGCCGCCGTCCGCCGGGCCCGCGACGCCGGCCGTGACCACGCCCGTGACGCCGCCCTCGCCGGTCTCCGGCGACACCGCCCCGCAGGCGGACCTCCGTACGGACGAGGAGCGCGCGGACGCCCGCGACGAGGAGGTGCGCGACGAGCAGGCGCGTGACGAGCAGGCGCGTGACGAGGCCGGGCTCTCGAGGGGCCGCCGCATGTGACGCCCGCCCACGCTCTCAGGCACGACGACGGCGCCTTCCCCGCCCGGTGCGGGGAAGGCGCCGTCGTGTCGGCCGTCGTGTCGGCCGTCGTGTCGGCCGTCGCGTCGGGCGCAGTCGCGAGATCGGCGAGCGGGCCTGCCGGTAGAGTCGTCAGCTGGCCGGAACGTCCGGCACGGACAGAACAGGAGACCCACGTGGCACTGGAGAAGCCCGAGATCGACTTCCCCGAGGGCGAGCCGCCCGCCGACCTGGAGATCGCCGACCTCGTGGAGGGGACCGGCCCGGAGGCCAGGCCGGGGCAGAACGTGACCGTGCACTACGTCGGGGTGGCGTTCTCCACCGGCGAGGAGTTCGACGCCTCCTGGAACCGCGGGCAGCCGTTCCAGTTCCCCCTCGGCGGCGGCCGGGTCATCGCCGGCTGGGACCGCGGCGTGGCCGGCATGAAGGTCGGCGGCCGCCGGCGGCTGACGATCCCCCCGCACCTGGGGTACGGCAACCGCGGCGCGGGCGCCGTCATCAAGCCGGGCGAGACGCTCATCTTCGTCGTCGACCTGCTCGGGGTCGGCTGACCCCTCCCCCGCCGCCCTGTCACGCGTGCCCCCGGGACGTCCGGGCGTCCTGGGCCGGCGTCCCGGGCTCAGGGGCCGGGAATCGGGGGTCCGGTGCGAGCCCGAGGCGGGCCTGACGCGGGGCCCGGTGCCTGCGGGACGGACGCCGCCCGGCGGAGCCTATGAGGTCCCGGCCGCGTCGTGGATGATGGCCGCATGGACGGCGTCCCCCCTCACGACGGTCCCTCTCACGACGGTCCCTCTCACGACGGTCACCGCGTGGCCGCGCCGCCGAACGCCGCCGCGGGCGGCCCGGCGAGTGCCGTGCCTCCTATCCGGCCGCACCCCGTCCGCCCGCCCTCTGCCCGGCTGCCCTCTGCCCGGCTGCCTTCCGTCGGGCTGCCCCGGGCGGTGATCGCGCTCGCCGGCGCGGTCGTGGCCGTGCTGCTCGCGGTGAGCCCCTGGTACGGCTACCACCGCGACGAACTGTACTTCCGCATGCTGGGCGAACGCCCCCGGCTCGGATACTTCGACACCCCGCCGCTCACCCCGATGATCGCCCGGCTGTCGACGGCGGTATTCGGGGACACCGTCGTCGCGCTCCGGATCGTCCCCTCCCTGTGCGCCGGGACGCTGGTTCTGCTCGCCGCGCTGATCGCCCGGGAGCTGGGCGGCGGCCGGGCCGGGCAGGTCCTCGCCGCGGCCGGCACGGCGGGCGCGGTGCTGCCCCTGATCGCGGGGCACTCGCTGCTGACCCTCACTCCCGATCTCGTGCTGTGGCTCGCGGTCACGCTGTGCCTGCTCCGGGTGCTGCTGCGGGGCGACGGCCGCTACTGGCTCTGGACGGGCCTGCTGGCCGGGATCGCGTCCTACAACCGCGACCTCATCGTGCTGCTGCTCGCCTGCGCCGGGCTGGGCCTCCTCGTCACCGGTCCGCGCGAGGCGCTGCGGGACAGGCGCCTGTGGTTCGGGGCACTGCTGGCCCTGGCGATCGCCTCGCCCAATCTGGTCTACCAGGTCACCCATGACTGGCCGCAACTGCAGATGGCCGAGGCTCTGCGCGCCGACGAGGGGTCGGACAACCGCATCGCCTTCGTCCCCCTGCAGATCCTGCTGCTGGGTCCCCCGCAGGCGGTGGTGTGCGTGGCGGGCTGGCTGCGGCTCTGGCGGGACCGGCAGGTCCGCTCGCTCGCCCTGGCCTACCCCGTGGCCTGCGCGCTGGTCCTGCTCTCGGGGGGCCGCCCCGACTACACCGGCGCCTTCCTGCTCTACCTGTTCGCGGCCGGGTGCGTGACGGCTGCCGGATGGCGGAGGCGGACCGTGCTGGTCGTGGCGCTGGCGGCCAACGCCGTGGTCGCGGTGGTCCTGGCGCTGCCGGTCGTCCCGGCCGCGTCGCTCGCGGGGACGCCGGTCGCGGCGATCAACGAGGTCGCCCGCGAGTCGGTGGGCATGCGGGACCTGGCGGCGCAGGTCGGACAGGTGGTGGGCACGCTACCCGCCGATGAGCGGGCGGGGGCGGTGCTGCTCGCCGGGAACTACGGCGAGGCCGGCGCGCTGCGCCGCTGGGCGGGCGACTTCGGCCTGCCCGCCGTCTACAGCGGCCACAACGAGCTGTGGTGGTGGGGCCCGCCGCCGGAGGGGACCCGGGTGGCGGTCTCCGTCGGCTATCCGCCCGGCCGCCTCCGCACGGTCTTCGCCGACTGCTCGGTCGCGGGGACGGTGACCGGGATGCCGGGCGAGGAGCAGGGCGTGCCGATCACGGTCTGCCGCGATCCCCTCCGGCCCTGGCGCGATCTGTGGCCGCTCGCGCGCCACTACAGCTGACGGCGACACTACAGCTGACGGCGACTCGCCCCCCTGCCTGGGCAGGTGCCCATCCGGTAAGGCAGGATTACGTTGTGTTGCTGATCGACCTTGCCCGGACCTCCGCGGCCGTGGCGGCGGACTCGGCGCGGCTGGCCAAGATCAGGCACCTGGCCGAGCTGCTCGGCAGGGTGGGCCCGGACGAGGCCGAGATCGCCATCGCCTACCTGTCGGGGGAACTGCCACAGCGTCAGATCGGCGTGGGCTGGCGGAGCCTTTCCGACCTTCCCGAGCCGCGCCAGATCGCCACGGCGACCCTCGGCCAGGTCGACGCGCTGCTCGAACGCATCAAGGCCCAGACGGGGACGGGTTCGCAGGCCGCGCGCCGGGAGCTGCTCGGTCAGCTGTTCGGCGCCGTGACGCGGCAGGAGCAGTCGTTCCTGCACCGGCTGCTGACGGGCGAGCTGCGCCAGGGGGCGCTCGACGGCGTGATGATCGAGGCGATCGCCAGGGCGGCGGACGTGCCCTCCGCCGAGGTGCGCCGGGCCCTGACCCTGCGCGGCTCGCTGCCCGCCGTCGGCGCGGCGGCGCTGCGCGGCGGGGTGGCGGAGCTCAAGGCGTTCCATCTGGAGGTCGGGCGGGCCGTCGCGCCGATGCTCGCGCAGAGCGCGGCCAGCGTGACCGCCGCGCTGGAGAAGGCAGGCGCTCCCGCCGCGGTCGAGTGGAAGCTCGACGGCGTACGGGTCCAGGCCCACCGGTCGGGGGACGACGTCGCCGTCTTCACCCGTACGCTCGACGACATCACCGGTCAGGTGCCTGAGCTGGTGGAGGCGGTGCTGGGCCTGCCGGGCACGGACCTGGTCCTGGACGGCGAGGTCCTGGCGTTGCGCCCCGACGGCCGTCCCGAGCCGTTCCAGGTCACCTCGGGCCGGGTGGCCAGCAGGACCGGCGTCGCGTCGCTGCGGGAGACCGTGCCGCTGACCGTCTTCTTCTTCGACGCCCTGCGGGTGGGCGGGGCCGACCTGCTCGACCTGCCCGACCAGGAGCGGCACGCCGCGCTGGAGACGGCGGTGCCGGCCGGGTTGATCACCCCGCGCCTGGTCACCGCGGACGCCGAGGAGGCCGAGGCCTTCTTCGGCGACGCGGTACGCCGCGGGCACGAGGGCGTCGTCGTGAAGTCGCTGGGCACGCCGTACGCCGCGGGCAGGCGGGGGGCGGGCTGGATCAAGGTGAAGCCCCGGCACACCCTGGATCTGGTCGTGCTGGCCGCCGAGTGGGGCAGCGGACGACGCCGGGGCTGGCTGTCGAACCTGCACCTCGGCGCCTACGACCCGGAGACAGGCGGCTTCGTGATGCTCGGCAAGACGTTCAAGGGCCTCACCGACGAACTGCTGACCTGGCAGACCGAGCAGTTCCTGCGGATCGCGGAGAACCCTGCGGACGGCCCTGCCGATGGCCCTGCCGAGAGCCCTGGGGACGGCCACGTCGTCACGCTCACGCCCACGCTGGTCGTGGAGATCGCCTTCGACGGAGTGCAACGGTCCAGCCGCTACCCCGGGGGCATGGCGCTGCGGTTCGCCCGGGTGCTGCGCTACCGCCCGGACAAGCGGCCGGAGGAGGCCGACACCGTCGCCACCGTCCGCGCGATCATGCCCTAGCCGCCCGCCTACTTGACGAGGCGGACCGTCAGGGGATAGCGGAACTCGGTGTCGGCGATGGCCGACACCCCGCCGACGACGGACAGGACCAGCCCGAGGACCCAGACCACCGGCACCAGCACGACCCCGATGACGGTGAACGGCAGCAGGACGGTCGCGCCGAGCACGGTGAGGTGGAAGTTGAGCGCCTCCACCGCGTGCCGCCTGATGTAGGGGGACGTGCGGCCCGCCGTCACCATCATCAGCAGCGGGCCGATGACGAAGAAGCCCGCCAGCGCGAACAGGTGCGAGGCCGCCGCTCCGGCCCGGTCGCCCCCCTCCAGGGCGGAGGCACGGCCGGTGTACGCGGGCGGCCGGGGCACGTACGCCGGCCGGGCGCCGTACAGGTCGTTCATGATCGGCGCGAGGTCGGCGTGGGTGCGGGCGGTCATCGCCCGGTCCAGCCGCTCGTCCATCTCGTGCTTGTCGAGCCTGCCCTCGGCGTAGGCCGCCTTGACGTGCTCGACCACCTGCTCACGGTCCTGGTTCGTCACGCGCAACTGAGGGTGCGGCATGGGGGCCGGGCGGCCCTGCCACGGTGGTGTCGCTGTCGCGGGCATCACAAACATCGCCTTCCGTCGACGGCCTACTCGGCTTGTCTCAAGTCTGCCTCCATCCTGCTCCGGAGAGGCGGCCCCGGCATCAGGGACATCCCCGACATGGCCCCGAGACCGTTCCCTTAACGCCATCGTGATCTGCGACGCGGTATACAAGCACTATGAGATGGCGAGATCGTTACGGGCTCCGGCGGCGGCGCGGCCTCCGCGTGGCCAAGTTCGACCGCGAGGCGACCGACGCCGACATCGAAGCGCTCATCGAGTTCGCCAAGACCCGCCGTGGCGTGGAGTTCTACGTCGAGCCCGAGACCTTCGCCACCGACACCACGGCGGTGGCCGTGGCCCACGACGGGGAGTGGACCCGCCGCCGCGTCGGATCGCCCGCCGTCATCGCCAAGGTCGCCAGAGATCTCGCCCTGCCGGTCTACGACGTGCAGCTCACCGGGTATCCCGCGCGGATGCGCGCCTACAACGAGCGCCGTCGTCAGGCTCAGGACAGCGACCCGGTCTGAGCCGGGGCCAGCAGCGCGCGCAGCGGCGCGAGCCAGACCGCTCTCGGGGCGCCCATCTCGTCGTCGAGTTCCTCGGGAGTCGGCATGCGGTCGCGGAGCATGGCGGGCGACATCATGTGCGTCAGCGCCTGCCGCAGCAGGAGCGCCATCGAGTAGCCCGGATCGGCGTCGAGGGCCCGCTCCAGCGCCATGCCGGCCAGTGCGCACTCCCCCCGCTGCCACGCGGCCGCCGCCAGCAGCGAGGCCGCGGGAGCGGCGTGGCCCGGCTCCAGCCGCCGGGTGAGATCACGCCACAACGCCAGATGCGCGTCCCGGTCGTCGATCAGCGCCCACGCCTCGTCCCGCACCCGGACCACGGCGAGGTCCAGCCCGAGCCGCGCGGCCTCCTCGTCGCCCAGCCTGCCCCCCGAGGCGTACAGGCCGATCGCGGCGCGCACCCGCTCCAGCGCGTCGGCGACGAACCGCGCGGCCTGTTCGTCCGGGCCCGCCGCCGTCTCCATGGCCGTCTCCATGGCCGCGAGGCACGTGCGCAGGGCCGCCGTGACGCGGAACGTGGCCTGCCGCATCCGCGTCCCGCCGGACGGCTGGACGGAGCGGCGCAGGCTACCCCGGTCGGGCAGCGCGACCAGCCCGTGCATCACGGCCGTGGCCGCCACCCGGCTGCCTCCGGTGTCGTACGGCGTGCCCTCCGCGGGGCAGCAGGTCGCGCCCGTGCAGGAGTAGGACCAGTAGCGCCCGCCCTCGGCGCGCAGGCTCTCCGTCACCCGGATGTCCCCGGCCCGCAGCAGCCGGGTCACCTCGTCGACGACGGGGGTCACGAGGGCGCCCGGGCCGTACCCGACGAGGAACGCGGAGGTCACCGCCTCACGGCGGAGCAGCGGGACCAGCCGGTCGATGTCCCGGGGATCGGCCGGGAGGTCCCACCGCGTCGTCAGCCGCACCTCGGGACCGGTGGACCCGGTCACCACGAGGCTGTCGGTCGGGTGGAAACCGACGAGGTAGGGCACGGCGGAGAGGATGTCCGCCGGGGTCGAGAGCACGAGCTTCGGAGTCGTCATGGCGGCAAGCCTCTCCGGACCGTCGCGCCCCCAGGACGGCCGAAGCGCGTTCTGGGGACAGCCGTCCCCTGTGGACAACCCGGCAGCCGGAAAACCGTTGGCGTCGGGCCGGGCACTCGGCCTACGCTCGGCGCCATGTCTCTGCCCCGGATCTCTTAGCTCGGACACCCGCTTCCACGCCACCCGTGTGTCCTTGAGCTTCTCCGGAGCGTCAACAAATGATCACCCTTCGCGGTGTCGACGTGCGCGTCGGCGCCCGTCTCCTGCTGTCGGACGTCAGCGCCCACGTCGCCCCCGGCGACCACGTCGGCCTGGTCGGCCGCAACGGCGCGGGCAAGACCACCCTGCTGAAGACCCTGGCCGGCGAACTGCAGCCGGTCGCGGGCACCATCACCCGGACCGGGGAGGTCGGCTATCTCCCGCAGGATCCCGCGACCGCCGATCCGTCCCTCTCCGTCGCCGCCCGCATCCTGTCGGCCCGCGGCCTCGACGAGGCCGAGCGCGCGCTGCGCGCCGCCGGGGCGGCCATGGCCGACCCCGCCGACCAGAAGCGGGCGATGCGGCGGTACGTCCGGGCCGAGGCGGAGTTCGAGGCCCGCGGCGGATACGCCGCGCAGGCCGAGGCCGCCCGCATCGCCGCCGGGCTCGGCCTGCCCGACCGGGTCATGACCCAGCCGGTCGGCACCCTGTCCGGCGGGCAGCGCCGCCGCGTCGAACTCGCCCGCACCCTGTTCGCCGGGCAGGACACGCTGCTGCTCGACGAGCCCACCAACCACCTGGACGCCGACTCCGTGGCCTGGCTGCGGTCGTTCCTCGCGAGCCGGACCGGCGGGCTGGTCCTGATCAGCCATGACACCGCGCTGCTCGACGACACCGTGAACAGGATCTGGCGCCTCGACGCCGACCGGGCCGCGCTGGAGGTGCACAACACCGGCTGGCGCACCTATCTGGCCGACCGTGACGCCGCCGAGCGCGGGCGCGCCCGGCAGCGGGCGGTCGCAGAACGCAAGGCCGCCGCGCTGCACGCCCAGGCCGACAGGATGCGTGCCGGCAAGTCGACGGCCGTGCGGGCCAAGGAGATGGCGCGCCGGGCCGACCGCATGCTGGCCGCGGTGGAGCCGGTCCGCCGCGCCGAGAAGGTCGCCCGCATCCGGCTGCCCGAGCCCGCCCCCTGCGGCCGCACCCCGCTCGGCGCGATCAGCCTGGCCAAGGCGTATGGCGACCTGCGGGTGCTGACCGGCGTGGACCTGGCCGTGGACCGGGGCAGCCGGCTCGTCGTGCTTGGTCTCAACGGCGCGGGCAAGACCACGCTGCTGAAAATCCTGGCCGGGCGGGAACGCCCCGACTCAGGCCGCGTGGTGCACGGGCCCGGTCTGCGGCTGGGCTACTTCGCGCAGGAGCACGACACCCTCGACCCGGCGCGCACCGTCGCCCAGAACCTCGCCGCCGCCGCGCCGCACCTGGGCGACGGCGAGGTGCGCCGGATCCTCGGCTCGTTCCTGTTCGCGGGGGATGACGCGGGTAAGCCCGCGGGCGTGCTGTCCGGCGGCGAGAAGACCCGTCTGGCGCTCGCCACCCTGGTCAGCTCGCAGGCCAACGTGCTGCTGCTCGACGAGCCCACCAACAACCTCGACCCGGCGTCACGGGACGAGGTGCTGGCGGCGGTCGCCTCCTACCAGGGCGCCGTCGTGATGGTGACCCACGACGAGAAGGCCGTGGAGGCTCTGCGTCCCGACCGCGTCCTGCTGCTGCCCGACGGGGCCGAGGACATGTGGAACGCCGGCTACGCCGGTCTCGTGTCCCTGGCCTGACCTCCCGGCGCCCGACCTCCTGATGCCTGATCTCCCGGTGCGGGCGCCGGCGCGAGCCGGAGGCGGACGAGCATGGCGGCGCCGGCGACGGCGCCCGGCATCGCGACCACGCTCACGAGCGGCACCATGAACGAGAGGAAGAGCGGCACGCCGAACCCGAGCGTGACCGGCAGGTTCGCGCGGAGCAGGGCGAAGCGCTCCTTGCGCCGCAGGCCCCGCCGCTCCATGGCGAGGGCGGTCAGCTCGACCGTGAGGAAGAACCCGGAGACGAACGCGCCGACCACGGGCACCACGGTCTGGCCCACGACCGGCACGAACCCGAGCACGAACAGCGGCACCGTGAACAGCAGGACGTACCACAGCGTCACGAGGCTGTCGCGGACCGACCGGAACAGCGACGACCAGAAGGGCAGCTCGCCGCCGCCGGGAAGCCCGCCCAGGTCCTCCTCGACCTTCTCCGAGAGCTTCTCGTAGAACGGGTCGCCGATCACGAGGGTGACGGCGGTGAAGGTCAGCACGGAGAGCGCGAGCCCCACCACGAAGATCATGAAGCCGACCAGCGCGCGGAACGTGTCCCGCCAGCCCCAGTTGTCAGCGAACGGCGTCACCCAGGCCGCGACGTCGGTGGCGTGCGTGCCCAGCCACACCAGCGCCACGATGTAGAGCGCGAGCGCGATCAGGGCCGGGATCAGCCCGAACACCCACCAGCCGGGATGCCGGGCCACCCATCCGAGCCCACGGAAGCAGAAGCCGATCCCGTCGGCGAAACCGCCGACGCCACGCCGCCCGGCGGCCCGCTCGTTGCCACTCATGGCGGGCAGGCTAGCGCCAAAGGCTCGTCACCGGCACGCCGAGATCGGCGAGCAGGCGGCGGATCAGCGGAAGCGAGATGCCGAGCACGTTGCCGTGGTCGCCCTCGATGCCCTCCACGAACCAGCCGCCCAGGCCGTCGAGGGTGAACGCCCCCGCCACCCGCAGCGGCTCACCGCTCGCGACGTACGTGCCGATCTCCTCGTCCGACGGCGTGCCGAACCGCACCACGGTCGCGGCCACCTCGGACCGCGTGCGTCCCGCGGCCACGTCCTTGACGCAGTGGCCGGTCAGCAGCCGGCCGGTCCTGCCCCGCATCATGTGCCAGCGGCGCACCGCCTCCTCCGGCGTCCCCGGCTTGCCGTACGCGACGCCGTCGAGTTCGAGCACCGAGTCGCAACCGATCACGATGCCGTCGCCGAGGGTCAGCGACACCGCGACGGCCTTGGCCACGGCCAGCTTCAGGCAGAGCTCCTCGGGAGTGGCGGCCGTGATCGCGTCCTCGTCGACCCCGCTGACGATGACCTTCGGGTCCAGTCCGGCCGCCCTCAGCACACCGAGGCGGGCGGGCGAGGCCGAGGCGAGCAGCAGTTCCGTCACACGACGAAGCCTAGTCGCTTCTACTATGTCTGACGTTTACCGATCACATGCGGGGGATGCCGGTGTCAAAAGCCACGGTCAAAGAGCGTGCGCGCTACTGGTTCGACAACACCATGTCCAAGGGCACGACCGCCCTCATCGGCTGGCTGGCCCTGGTGTCGCTGGCGCTCATCGTGGTGGTCAGCGCGCTGACGATGTGGCTCGTCCCCGACGAGGCGCTCCGGCACGACGGCTGGCCCGGGGTGCTGTGGCTGTCGCTCATGCACGCCCTCAGCCCGGGCAAGATCGCCGGAGACGCCGGCACGGCGCCCTTCCTCGCGATCATGCTGGGCGCGTCCCTCGGCGGCATCTTCATCGTGAGCATCCTCGTGGGCGTGCTCTCCGCCGGTCTGCGCGGCAAGATCGAGGAGCTGCGCAAGGGCCGCTCCCGTGTGATCGAGAGCGGCCACACCGTCATCCTCGGCTGGTCCGAGCAGCTCTACACGATCGTCTCCGAACTCACGAAGGCGCACGCCAGCCAGCACGGCTCGGTCATCGCGATCCTGGCCGACAGGGACAAGCCGGCCATGGAGGACGCGATCCGGGCCCGGGTGGGCGACACGGGCAGGACGCGCCTGGTGTGCCGCACCGGCCGGCCCACCGAGCCGGCCGACCTCGACCTGCTGAGCCTGAGCAGCGCGCGAACGATCGTGGTGCTGTCCCCCGAGACGGAAGACCCGGACGCGCACGTCATCAAGACCCTGCTCGCGCTGGCCAAGCGGGCGGGCGAGCATCCTCCGGTGGTCGCCGCCATCGCCTCCTCGCGCAACATGGCCGCCGCCCGGCTGGCCGGAGGGCCCGGCGTCCACCTGGTCGACAGCGACGACATCGCCGCGCGGCTGATCGTGCAGTCGTCCCGGCAGTCCGGCGTGTCCGTCGTCTGCATGGATCTGCTGAACTTCGACGGCGGTGAGATCTACCTGCGCCGCGATCCCGCCCTCGCCGGCAGGTCGTACGGCCAGGCCCTCGACGCGTACGCGACCGCGACCGTCCTCGGCCTGCGCGCGCCCGGCGGTGTGGTGCTCAACCCGCCGCCGGACACGGTGATCGGGACGTCCGACGAGATCGTCGTGCTCGCCCAGGACGACTCGCTCATCCGCCTGGCGAACGGAACGGCTCCCGCGGACGAACGGCACATCGTCCCCGCGACGGCCCCGGAGCCGGCCCCCGAGCGGACCCTGATGCTCGGCTGGAACGGCCGGGCCGAGCGGATCATCCGCTACCTGGACGGCTATGTGACCCGCGGGTCGGTGCTCGACGTCGCCGGCGACCATCCGGGCGCCGGCGCCGGCCTGGCGGACCTGCGCAACCTCACGGTGAACGTCAAGGAGTGCGACGGCACCGACAGGTACGCCCTGGAGTCCCTCGGCGTCGGTGTCTACCAGCACGTCATCGTGCTCTCCGACGACCGGTACGAGCCCCGCCACGCCGACAACCGGACGCTGATGACGCTGCTGCAGCTGCGCGACATGCAGGCGACCCTCGGGGAGAAGTACTCGATCGTGAGCGAGATGCACGACGAGAACAACCGGGCGCTCGCCGAGGTCACCGAGGCCGACGACATCGTGATCAGCGACACCGTCATCGGCCTGCTGCTCGCTCAGCTCGCCGAGAACCCGCACCTCGCCGAGGTCTTCGGCTACCTCTTCGACGCCGCGGGCTCGGAGGTCTATCCCCGGCCCGTGGAGGACTACGTGACGACCGGCCGGCCCGTCGCCTTCCGCACGATCGTGGAGTCGGCCCTGCGCCGTGGCGAGACCGCGATCGGTTATCGCATGGCGGCGAAGTCCGGGGAGCCGCCCCACTACGGCGTCGTGCTCAACCCGGACCGGTCCCGGGCGGTGACGTTCACCCCGGGTGACTCCGTGATCGTCCTCGCCGAATGCTGAGCCCGGCCGTCCCCACCGCTCACTCGCCGAGGCCCGCGCGGCGGGCGCGCACCACGGCCTGCGCCCGGTCGGCCACCTGAAGCTTGGCGAAGACGGACGTCAGGTGGTTCTTCACGGTCTTCTGACTGAGGAACAGGGCGCGGGCGATCTCCGCGTTCGACTTGCCGGACGCGAGCAGGTCGAGAACACCGCGTTCCCTGGCGGTCAGCTCGGGAAAGGGCGTGACATCCGGGCCGGACGCCAGGAACCTGCGGATGCGCCGGGCCACGGCGGGGCCGTACACGGCCTCCCCCCGGGCGACGGACCGCACAGCGGCGATGAACTCCGCCCCGCCCGTGCCCTTCAGGACGTAGCCGCGCGCGCCCGCCCGCAGGGCGGCGAACACCGACGCGTCGTCCTCGCTCATCGTCAGCACGAGCACGCCGAGGGCGGGCTCGCGGTCGATCAGCCGGCGGGTGGCCTCGATCCCCGAGGTGCCCGGCATCACCAGGTCCATCACGACCACGTCGGGGCGCAGCGACAGGGCGAGGGCGACGGCCTCCTCGCCGTCCCCCGCTTCGCCCACCACCTCGGCGCCGCCGACCTGTTCCAGCAGCGTCCGCAGGCCGTGCCGCAGCAGCGGGTGGTCGTCCACCAGCAGGACGCGTATCGGCTCGGCGGTCTCCGGATCGGCCTCGGAGTTCATCACAGCGGCAGCACCGCCTCCACTGTCGTGCCCGCCCCGGAGGCGGACGTCCTGCGCAGCACACCGCCGAGTTCCACGGCGCGCTCTCTCATGCTGCCCGACCCCACGCCCTCGACGAGCGGTTCTGGCAGCCCCCGGCCGTCGTCACGGACCCGCAGGAGCAGCCCGCCCCGCTCGATCCGTGCGACGATCTCGATGGTCCGGGCCTGCGCGTGCCGCAGGGCGTTGGCTAGCGCCTCCTGGGCGATGCGGTAGGCCGCCACCTCGACGGCGGCGCGCAGCTCGGGAAGCGGCTCCGGCACCCGGACCCTGACCGTGGGGCCGCCGTGCGCGGTCTCCTCCGTCTCCAGGGCCAGGTCCTCCAGGGCTCCGGCCAGCCCGAGCTCGTCGAGCGCCGGCGGGCGCAGGTCGTGGACGATTCTCCGCACGTCCCCGACGAGCCCCCGGACGAGCTGCCCGACCTCCGCCAGCGACGACCGCACGGCCGGTGACACACCCGCGGCGGTGGCCTCTATCACGTCGAGCCGTACGCCGATGGCGGCCAGGCCGGGCCCGAGACCGTCGTGGAGGTCACGGCGGAGCCTGCGCCGTTCCTCCTCCCTGGCGATGACCAGCCGCTCTCGCGACGCCTGCACCTCCCTGGCGAGCCGAACGGCCGCGAGGGCGACCGCGAGCTGGCGGGCGAGGTCGTCGAGCACCGCCAGGTCCGCCGCCGACAGGGCCTCGCCCGGCGACCGGGGAGCCGCGCGCAGCTCCCCCTCCACGCGTCCGCCCACCACGAGCGGCAGCCGTACGCCGTCGCCGGGGACACCGCCCTCCGCGCAGACCGGTGTGCCGTCGGCGGCGAGCACGGCGACCGCGGGCAGCCGCAGGGTGTGGGCCACGGTCTCCGCCGCCCGTTCGAGCAGCCGCGTCGGGTCGGCCGACGACTCGAGGCGCTGGCCGAGCAGGGACAGCGCGGCCGCGGGGTCGCCCCGGTTGCCGAACAGCAGACGGCCGACGGCCCGCTGCGCGGCGTCCCGCGCGGGTGCGAACGCCACCGCGACGACGGCGGTGGCGGCCAGCGGCTCGACCACCCCGGTCCCGGCCCGCAGGAGCGTGCCGATTGTGGCCACGGTGACCAGGTAGGCCCCCAGCAGCGTGACCGTGACCAGCGCGTACACGACGGTGCGCCGGATCAGCACCTCGATGTCGAACAACCGGTAGCGGAAGATCGAGACCGCCGTGGCCGCGGGGAACAGCGGCAGTGCCACGGCCAGCAGCCACACGCCCACGGGGGGATCGGGCGGCAGCAGCGTGTCGGCGGCCACCGCGAGCCCCACCGCGACGACGGCCGCGAACACCGGCAGGAGACGTCGCCTGTCGTCGGATCGGGTGACCCGTGTGGCCAGCGCCGCCATCCC
Organism: Microbispora sp. H10949; assembly: GCF_014161435.1. Classification (NCBI taxonomy): domain Bacteria; kingdom Bacillati; phylum Actinomycetota; class Actinomycetes; order Streptosporangiales; family Streptosporangiaceae; genus Microbispora; species Microbispora sp. H10949. The sequence continues at coordinate 316,911 of NZ_JABBWZ010000011.1, forward strand.
CGACGCGGCCAGCCCGAGCGCCACCACGCCGAACGCGAGCTCCGCCACGGGCTTCGTGGGGACGAACCCGAACGAGCTGGGCACCTCCCGCCCCCAGACCCAGATGCGGTCCCGGAGCATGAGCATGACCTGGAGCACCGTCATCCCGGCGACGGCCGCGACCAGGACCGGTCGCCAGCGCGGCGACGGCAGCCGTCCGTCGGGCAGCAGCATGGGCAGCAGCAGGAGCGGCCCGAAGCCGGTGAAGAACACCCAGTTCGTCACCCACGCGGCTGCCAGGGCGCCGGGCAGCCCGTGCGGCTGGGCGTACGCGGCGTATCCCCCGGAAAGCGCCTGGAGGGCCAGCCCGGCGCCACTGAGACAGAACAGCCGGCCGACGGGATGCCGCCGCCACCGCGAGAGGATCAGCACGCCCACCGCCGGGCAGGTCAGGCCGGCGACCGCGTCGAGCACCAGATAGGTGGTGTCCGGCGCGGGCGCGGCCGCGGTCAGCGCGACGCCGGCGACGACGGCCGCCCCGCACAGGACAGGAATCGCCCAGAGCCCTCGGGGCCACGCACCGCTTCGCATCAGGACATCATTGGACATTACGCGCACGGAGGGGAATGGGACCCGGGTCCCGTCCCATCCGGGACCCCGCTCAGGTCCGTCGCACGGGACGGAACGGGACCTCACCCTCAGGCGGGCGGGACCGCCGGGACGCTGGAATCGGCCCATGCGAACGAACACGTCAACCGTCATCGGCACCGGCATCGGCACCGAGACCGCCGCTCCCGCCGCCCGCGAGCCGCGGCTCGGGGTCTACGGCGTCACCCTGGCCGCCCTCGTGCTGCCCGTCGTCGCCCTCGCCGTCTCGCAGGGCGCCGACCTCGACAGGATCGGCGACGCTCCCGTCGGGACCCAGATCGCCATGTACGGCCAGGCGTTCATGCCCGCGCTCGCCGCGCTCGTCGCGTGCCTGGCCGCCGGGGGTGTCCGCGCCGTGGACTGGGGTTTCCACCGGGTGCCCTGGCGCACGCTCGCCACCGCCTGGGCCGTTCCCGTCCTCGGCGTCGGCCTCGCGTACGGCACGGCCTGGCTGACCGGCGCCGCCCGCTTCGACCCGGGCAACCTCGCCGCGTCCACCGGGCTGCATCCGGCACTCGGCGTGCTGCTCGGCCTCGTTCCCGGTGTGGTGCCGTTCGTCGTCCTGGCGCTCGGCGAGCAGCTCGGCTGGAGCTCCCTGCTGGTCATGAGGCTCGCCGCGCGCAGGAGCCCGGCCACGACGGCGGTGATCCTCGGCCTGGCCTGGGCCGCGTTCCACTACCCGCTGATGCTGTTCGTGCCGGGGGCGGTGGAAGAGGGCGTGGCGGTGCCGTACGCGATGCTGATGTTCACGCTCCAGACGGTCACGCTGGCCTTCCCGCTCGTGTGGCTGCGGCTGCGCACCCGGAGCATCTGGCCCGTCCTGGTGTGCCACGCCACGGTGAACGCGTCGCTGTACTTCGTGGCCGAGGCGATGACCTCGACGCACGACAGGTCGGCCTGGATGGTCGGCGAGGGCGGCGCTCTCACCACGGCCGGGCTGGCGGTGGCCGTGCTCCTGACCTGCCGCCTGTGGCGGCGCCCGCGCTCCCGCTGAGTCAGAGCGCCTTCACGGAGGACATCACGGCGTTGATGTCGCGCCAGCGCTTCTTCTGGCTGTCGGGGATCGTGACGAACACGACGGCGGGCTTCCTGTCCGGGACGTCCACGAGGGCCAGCGCCGCCGCGGAGGTCCGCTTCTTGCCCTTCACCGTGTAGTGCACGGTGTAGCCCAGCAGCCAGCCCTTCCGCTTGCCCGCCTTCATCGGCTGGGAGGCCGTCCAGGTGATCGTCGCGCCCGACGGATGGTGGTTGAGCGTCCACCGCGCGGCCAGGAAGGCGGTGTCGCGCAGCGTCTCCTGCTGCGGGATCGGCACCGGGCAGGAGACCAGCAGGCCCCGGTACGACATGCCCTTGACCTTCGGCAGCACCTGCCGGGAGGCGAACGGGCTCGCCTTGGCGAGCGTCCACGACTTGGTGAAGCGCGGCAGGGCGACGCCGGAACGCCGGTCCTTGACCAGGCCGCGGATGTGAGCCGGATGACCGTGCAGGCGGCGCAGCTTGCGCTCGTTCGCCGGCAGCGTGGGCACCCGGGGATCGTGCAGGGCCGCCGCCATCGCGGTGTCGATCGGGCCGGACGAGGGCTCCGGGCTCACACTGGTCTGCGGGCTGACGCTGAGTGAACTGGCACTGGGCAGCGGGCTCAGGCCGGGCGTGGCCACCGCGCCGGTCGCCGCGCCGGTCGCCGCGCTGGTCGCCGTGCCGATCGCGGCGCCGCTTGCCACCGCCGCCTGCTGAGTGACTCCCTGGGCGGCCGGGGCGCGTACGGCGGCCGGGGCGGGCGTGCCCCGGCCGAGCACCGCGAAGGCGACGCTCGCGCCCAGGATGCCGACCCCCGCGGCCACGGCGACCGCCCGGTAGACCACCCGCATCGGCAGGTCCCCGAGGCTCTTTCCGGAGTTCGTCGCCGGCGCCGGCGGCGGGACCGTGATCTTCGGCAGTGGCGTGGTCTCGGCCTCGGCCGCTATGTAGGAGGGCACGGCCTTCGTCCCATAGTCCCCAGGTGACACGATCGGGAGCGTACGGCATATCCCGGTTTTTCGGGTGCCTTCCCCATCACACTTCGGGAACGCCCGCCCGCAGCCAGGGGGCGTCCGCGACGACCGTCGCCGAGCCGGGTTCGATCTCCGTGAACCCGGCGTCCCGGACCACCGGCAGGCCGCTCCCGGCCAGCGCGTCCCACCGGTCCGGGCCCGCCGTGCGGACGCGTACGGCGAAGCCGCGGCCGCGCCAGGCGGCCCTGTCCGCCTCGCCCGCGCCCCACCACGCGAACTGCGCGCCGTGGCCCGCCTGGGCCATCGCCTTGCCCGCCGTCATCGTCAGCCGGGGGTTGACCCAGAGCACCACGTCATCCGGGTCAGGCTCCGGCGGAACGGCGTCGTCCGCCAGATCGGTGCCCGACACCTGGAGCCGGGCGAGGTCACGCGGCCAGTCGTCCAGCGGCACCGGCGGATGCACCCGCACCTCGGCCGTGCGCACCGTGACGGTGATCCCGGGCAGGGCGAGCGCCCGCCGCCACTCGGCCCCGCGGGCCCGCCTGACCACCTTCCTGATCCGGCCGTCCTGCCACTCGGCGATCTCCTCGCCCCACTCGTCCGCGTTCTCCGCGTTCTCCGCGTTCTCCGCGTTCTCCGCGTTCTCGGCGTGGTCGAGCAGTCGCGGCACGGCGGTCGCCGCCGCCTCCAGCGCGTCGGTGCGGCGCGGCGGCGCCGCCCGCTCGATGCGTACGACCAGGGGAAGAACGCGCTCGGTCACCCGACAAGGATCGCAGCTTCGCGCTGGTCTCGGACACGCGTGACGACACGGGACGACATGAGCGCCGCGAACAGGCACAGAACCCCCGCGCCGTACCACGCCAGGTCGTAGTTGCCCAGGTGGTCGCGGGTGACGCCGGCCACGGTGGCGACGACGGCCGCGCCGACCTGGTGGGAGGCGAAGACCCAGCCGAACACCACCGCGCCGTCCGCGCCGAAGATCTTGCGGCACAGGGCGACGGTCGGCGGCACTGTGGCCACCCAGTCGAGGCCGTAGAACACGATGAACACCAGCATGCTCGGCTCGGTCGTGGCGGCGAACAGCTGCGGCAGGACCAGCAACGACAGCCCGCGCAGGCCGTAGTAGACGACGAGCAGGAGCCGCGCGTCCACGCGGTCGCTCAGCCACCCGGAGAAGATCGTGCCGGCGATGTCGAACACCCCGATGACGGCCAGCAGCGAGGCCGCGACGGTCTCGGGCATGCCGTGGTCGTGGGCGGCCGGGATGAAGTGGGTGCCGACCAGGCCGTTGGTGCTCGCGCCGCAGATGGCGAAGCCCCCGGCGAGATACCAGAAGTACCGGGTGCGCGCCGCGTCCCGCAGCACCCGTACGGCCCGCGCGGCGGCGCCCCCTCCCGGCGTACGGACGACCGGCGCGTCGGCCCCCAGCGCGGTCAGGCCGATCTCCTCGGGGGTGTCCCTCAGCAGGAACCACACGAGGGGGACGACGGCGAGCGCGGCTCCGGCCACCGTGAGCGAGGCCGGGCGCCAGCCCTGCGCCTCCACGAGGTGGGCGAGCAGCGGGAGGAAGACCAGTTGCCCCGTGGCACCGCCGGCCGTGAGCACGCCCGTGACCAGGCCGCGGTGCCGGACGAACCAGCGGTCGGTCAGCGTGGCGGCGAAGACGAGCGCCATCGAGCCGGTGCCCGCCCCGACCAGGACGCCCCAGAGCGCGACGAGCTGCCAGCTCGCGGTCATGAACACGGTGAGGCCGCTGCCGACGGCCACCAGAAGCAGGGCGCAGGTGACCACCCGGCGCATGCCGAAGCGGTCCATCAGGGCCGCGGCGAACGGCGCGCACAGCCCGTAGAGCATGAGGTTGACCGACACCGCCAGCGAGATGGTGCCCCTCGTCCAGCCGAACTCGTCCTGCAACGGCATGATCAGCACGCCGGGCGTCGCCCGGAAGCCGGCCGCCCCGATGATCGCGACGAAGGCGACGGCGGCCACTGTCCAGGCACGGTGTAGCGACTTCATGACGAGCATCCTCCCGTCGCGCCCCTCGGGGGAGACAGTGGCCGGGAGGTCAACCTGTGAAAGAATCCGGCCATGCTTCCGGCCATGCTTCCCACCGTGCACCCCGCCCCGCACCGGGTCGCCGTGCTGGCCCTGGACCACTTCGCGTCACTCGACCTGGGCATCCCCGGGCAGGTTTTCCTGGCCGCCCGCAACCGCGGGGCACTGTACGAGGTCGTCACCTGCAGCCCGGGAGGCCGCCCGGTGCGGACCCGGGCGGGCTATCGCGTCCTGCCCGACCACGACCTGGACGTGCTCGCCACGGCGCACACGGTGGTGGTGCCGGGCATATACGACGGGCGCGCGCTGACGGACGGCACGCTCGACGAGGAGGTGCGCGAGGCGCTGCGGGCGGCCGCCCCGCGGGCCCGGCTGATCTCGATCTGCACCGGCGCCTTCGTGCTCGCCGCCGCCGGTCTGCTGGACGGGCGGCCCGCGACGACCCACTGGCGCAACGCCGCGGCCTTCCGCGCCCTCTTCCCCCGCGTACGGCTCGACCCGGACGTGCTCTTCATCGACGACGGCGACGTGCTGACCTCGGCCGGGGTGGCGGCGGGCATCGACCTGTGCCTGCACGTGGTCCGGCGCGACCACGGCACCGAGGTGGCCAACCGCACCGCCCGCCGGTGCGTGACGCCGCCGTTCCGCGAGGGCGGCCAGGCCCAGTACATCGAGCGGCCGCTGCCCGACCCGGCGGGGACGACCACCGCCCCCACCCGGACCTGGATGCTGGAACACCTGGAGGAACCGGTCAACCTGACGGCCCTGGCCGCGCACGCCCGCATGAGCGTGCGGACCTTCACCCGGAGGTTCCGGGAGGAGACCGGCCTCAGCCCGGCCAGGTGGCTCGCCGGGCAGCGAGTCGCGCACGCCCGGCGCCTGCTGGAGACCACCGACCTGCCGGTGGACGCGATCGCCAGGAAGGCGGGGTTCGGCAGCGCGGTCTCGCTCCGGCAGCACCTGAACGCCGCCGTCGGGGTGTCCCCGCTCGCCTACCGGCAGACGTTCCGCACCCCCGCGCTCTCCTGACGGGCGACCGGCGGCCGGTCAGCGGCGGCCGCCCGCGACCGGCCTCCGCCGGCCGTACGCGTCGTCCGACCGGCGTCCCGGCGCGCGGCGCACCTGGGTCTGCTCCTGCTGCCGCTGGTCCGAGCGCCGCTTGCGCATGAAGAGCCAGCCGAGGCCGAGCACGACCATCCCGATCGGCGTACGGGCCAGCCAGCGGGTGACGACGAGCTGAAGGATTCTCTTCATGGCACTCGCCCCTACCCGGCAGGCGTGTGATCATGTGCCCGCCGTTCAGGAAGCCAGCTGCGGATACAGGCCGGCCACGTCGCCGGACAGCATGGCCCGCACCTGGCGGCTCGTGTCGTCGGCGACCACCTCGAAGCGCCCCTGCTCGATCCCCTGCAGCGCCTGGGCGGCGACCTCCGCCGGGTCGATCTTCGGGCCGTCGACGTGGGCGGCCATGTCGGTGTCCATGTATCCGACGTGCAGCGCCGTGACGAGCGTGCCCTGCTCCTTCAGTTCGAGGCGGAGGCTGTTGGTGAGCTGCAGCGCGGCGGCCTTGGCCGCGGAGTAGCCGGCCACCTGCGGTGCGGTGAACCACGACAGCACCGACAGCACGTTGAGGATCGCGCCGCCTCCATTGCGGCCCAGGACCGGGGCGAACTCACGAGCCATGGCGAGCGTGCCGAAGTAGTGCGTCTCCATCTCCAGGCGGATGTCGTCGAGCGCACCGGCGAGGAAGGACGAGCCCGTGGAGATCCCCGCGTTGTTGATCAGCAGGTTCACGTCGCGGGCCCGCTCGGCGGCGGCCCGGACGGACGCGGGGTCGGTGATGTCCAGGGCGAGCGGCACCACGCCCGGCAGGTCGACCGTCTCCGGCCTGCGCGCCGCCGCGTACACCTTGGCGGCGCCACGGTCCAGCAGCGCGGCCGCGAAGCGCCGTCCCAGCCCGCGGTTCGCGCCCGTGACCAGCGCGACCGATCCTTCGATCCTCATCGTGTCTCCATCCGTCGACGTCCTGGCGTCCACGGTAGAGAGCTGACTTTAAAATTGCAAGTTAGCTTTCCCGGGCTAGCCTGGATCCCACCGGCGACGAGTGAGCGAGGCGTGCGATGACGACCACCGAACTCCCCGACTCGATGACGTGCTCCATCGAGCGGGCGGTGACCCTCCTCGGAGAGCGGTGGACGCCGTTGATCCTGCGCGAGCTGCACACGGGAGTCGTCCGCTTCGCCGACATCCAGCAGCGCCTGGGGATCGCCACGAATCTGCTGACCACCCGGCTGGCGACGCTCGCCGGTGCGGGCGTCGTCGAGAAGCGGCCCTACCGCGACACCGGAGCCCGCACCCGGTACGAGTACCACCTGACCGATTCGGGCCGCGACGCACTCGTGATCCTCGGAGCGCTGCAGCAGTGGGGGGACCGTCACGTGCCCCGGCTCGCGGGACCGACGTTCGAACGCCGCGATCGGCGGACCGGGGCGCGGCTGGACGTGTCCTTCACCGACCCCGAGGGGCACACCGTCCCGCTGGACGCGGTCGCCTTCGTACGCACGGGCCACTGACCGGCCGGAACGCCGAGAGCCGCCCTCCGGACGGAGGACGGCTCCTGAGATGATTCGGCGACGGTGGAGCTATGGGGACTCGAACCCCAGACCCCTTCCATGCCATGGAAGTGCGCTACCAGCTGCGCTATAGCCCCTTGCCACGCCGCGTCGGCGGCGCCCCGCCAGTGTATAGGACTTCGGCGGCGTGAGCGTAACCCGCGTCAGGGGATCGCCAGGGAGAACCAGACCGTCTTGCCTCCCGCGACCCGGCTCGCCCCCCAGCGCTCGGCGAGCCGGGAGACGACGTACAGCCCTCTGCCGTCCTCGTCGAGGGGTCCGGGCTCGCGCTGCATCGGCAGGCGGTGGTTGTCATCGCTGACCTCGCACAGCAGGTGATCGGTGCGCAGCAGCCTGATCGTGATGGGCCGCGACGTCTGCCGTACGGCGTTGGTGACGAGCTCCGACGCGAGCAGCTCGGCCACCGGGGTCATCGAGGCGAGACCCCACGCGTCGAGCGTACGGCGGACCAGGCCGCGGACACGCGACGGCGTCATCGGCTGCGGCTCCATCATCCACTGGGCGACGTGCTCGCTCGGGATGCCGCGGAAGCGGATGGCCAGCATCGTGACGTCGTCGGCCCGGGCGGCCGACAGCACGGCGTCGCTCAGGTCCTCGATCGAGGTCCCGTCCGAGAGCCGGCGGCGCAGGTCCTCCACCTGCTGGCCGATGTCCTCCCCGCGTTCCTCCACGAGCCCGTCGGTGTAGAGGACGAGCATGCTGCCGTCCTCCGCCGCGATCTCCATCGTCTCGAAGGGGGTGCGGCCCAGCCCGATCGGCGGGCACTGGGGCGGCGCCAGCACCTCCGCCCGGCCGTCCGCGCCCACGAGGATCGGCGGCAGGTGGCCCGCGCTCGCGATCGTGCACCGGCGCAGCACCGGGTCGTACACGCAGTAGACGCAGGTCGTGATGGTCTGCTCGGCCAGCCGTTGCGCCACCTCGTCGAGCGAGTGGAGCACCTGCTCGGCCGGGAGGTCGAGCGCGGCCAGGGTCTGCACGACCGTGCGCAGCCGGCCCATCACGGCGGCGGCGGCCGGCCCGTGACCCATCACGTCACCGACGACCAGGGCCACCCTGCTGCCCGGCAGCGGGATCACGTCGTACCAGTCGCCGCCCACCCGCTCGGCCGCCGGCCGGTACCGGTAGGAGATCTCCAGCCCGGGCAGGTCGGGCGGAGCGCCGGGGCGCATGTCACGCTCCAGCGTCTCGACGATCTCGACCTGGCGGCGGTCCCGCCGGCCGTGGAAGATCGTGAGCGCGGCGGGCACAGCGAACTGTCCCGCGGTGAACAGGTCCGCCGGGCCGAACGGCGGCCGCTCGGCGTCGCGCGCGAGGAGCGCGCAGCCGACGACCGTTCCGTACGCCCGGAGCGGCACGGCGAGCAGGCGCCCGTCGAGCAGGGCGGTCTCACCGGTCTCACCGGCCTCGTCGCCGGCCCAGTGCGGTGGCAGCCGCCCGCCGGGATCGACCCGGTGCCAGGCGGCGCCGTCCACGTAGACCGCGGCGGCGTCGGCCAGCCCCGGCACCGCCGCCTCACACAGGGCCCTGGTGGCCTCCTCCGGGCCGGGGCTGTCGCCCACGGCCCGGACGATCGCGCTGACATCGTGCAGCATGGTCGACGGCTCCCCGCCTCCCCACACGGATGCGGCCGTTCAGCGATGGTCACGCCGGCAGTTGACGAAGAGCTGGATCTCCGGCGGCGCCTGCGTGGTCGCCGGCGCGTACGAGAGGTGGTTCTCCGACAGCACGGTGAATCCCGCGGCCTCGACGACCTCGCGCAACTCGTCGCGCAGATACCCCGTCACCCGCACGGGAGCGCCGAGGAACTGGAAGGGCACGTCGTCGAGGTCGATCTCCACCATGCTCAGCGAGAAGAGGCCGCCGGGCGCGAGCACGGCGTGGATCCGGCCGAGCGCCTGCTCGATCTGGGGCCGGGGCAGCATGAGGAGGCTGAAGAAGGCCGTCGCGGCGTCGAACGTGCCGAGCGAGGCGTCGAGGTCGACCACGTCGGTCTCGAAGAACGTGCCGACCGGCACGTTCTTCCTGGCCAGGTCGAGCATGACCGGGGAGATGTCGATGCCGGTGACCTCGCAGCCCGCCTCGGCGAACTGCTGCGCGGTGGGAGCGCCGGTGCCGCAGCCCACGTCGAGGACCCGCGCTCCCGGCTGGAGCTGCTTGATCAACCATTCACCGGCGGCGACCTGTCCCTCCTTGTGTGGGAACGCCTCGTCGTACCGGGCTCCGATGCGATTGAACGCCTCGGCCTGCATGGCCCGGTACTCCCGACGCGGATTGTCCGGTCCTGACTCGATTGTCATCATGGCCGCCATTGGTGATCAGCTGTATTTGCTTTCTTCTAGATAGGGGGCTTCGCCCGATCAAGTCAAGACATACCGAAGCTATTTAGGCTTTTCAGCAGGAAAACGAGTCAATGATCATTGTCAACCCTTACGCCGTCGGCCGCGCCCGCCGAGCCCGGGAACGACGACGAAGGGCGGCCGGACCGCGCGCCGCGCCGTCCGACCGCCCTTCGACGATCCTGCTTGTGAAGCCACTTGTGAAGCTGTCTGTGGAGCTATGGGGACTCGAACCCCAGACCCCCTCCATGCCATGGAGGTGCGCTACCAGCTGCGCTATAGCCCCGTGCGACGCAGCCAGTGTATAGGAGTCGGCGCGGAGGCGGGTAACCGGCGGACGGGCCCCTCCCCCGGGAAGCCGGGGGAGGGGCCCGTCGGACGATCAGAATCCCTGCGCGAGCCGGTAGTAGGCCTGGTTCCACCGCAGTTCCTTCGCGAACTGCCGGGGGGTCGTCGCCTCGTCGATGACGAGCAGTTCGACGCCCAGCATGTCGGCGAAGTCGGTCAGCTCCTCGGCCCCGAGGGCCGAGGACAGCACGGTGTGGTGCGGGGCACCCGCCGTGATCCAGGACTCGGCGGAGGTGCGCAGGTCGGGCCGGGGCCGCCAGACGGCCCGCGCGACCGGCAGGGCCGGCAGCGGCTCGGGCGGGGCGACCACGTCGATCTCGTTGGCCACCAGCCGGAACCGCTCGCCCATGTCGGACAGGCCGACCACCACGGCGGGGCCGGGCGCCGCGTCGAACACGAGCCGGACCGGGTCCTCGCGCCCGCCGATGCTGAGCGGGTGGATCTGGCAGGAGGGGGTGTCCGACGCGATCGTCGGGCAGACCTCCAGCATGTGCGCGCCGAGGATGACCTCCTCGCCGGGAGTGAGGTGATAGGTGTAGTCCTCCATGAAGGAGGTGCCGCCGGGCAGGCCCGCCGACATCACCTTCAGCGTGCGCAGCAGCACCGAGGTCTTCCAGTCGCCCTCGCCGCCGAAGCCGTAGCCGTCGGCCATCAGCCGCTGCACGGCCAGGCCGGGAAGCTGACGCAGCCCGCCGAGGTCCTCGAAGTTGGTGGTGAACGCCTTGAAGCCGCCGCCCTCCAGGAACTGGCGCAGGCCCAGCTCGATGCGCGCCGCGTAACGCAGCGACTCGTGCCGGTCGCCGCCGACGCGCAGCTCCGGCGCCATCCGGTAGAGGTCGTCGTACTCCTTGACCAGCGCGGAGACGTCGGCGTCCGCGGCGGCGTCCACGGCCTCGACCAGCTCGTTGACCCCGTAGGTGTTCACCGACACCCCGAACCGCAGCTGCGCCTCGACCTTGTCGCCCTCGGTCACCGCCACGTCGCGCATGTTGTCGCCGAAACGGGCCAGGCGCAGCGACCCGACCTCGGCGCGGCCGGCCGCCGCCCGCGCCCAGGTGCCGATCCGCGCCACCACCGCGGGGTCGCTGACGTGCCCGGCGACGGTCTTGCGCGGCACGCCCAGACGGGACTGGATGTAACCGAACTCGCGGTCGCCGTGGGCGGCCTGGTTGAGGTTCATGAAGTCCATGTCGATGGAACTCCACGGCAGCTCGACGTTGGCCTGCGTGTGCAGGTGCAGCAGCGGCTTGCGCAGCGCGTCCAGGCCGGCGATCCACATCTTGGCCGGGGAGAACGTGTGCATCCACGCGATCAGGCCGATGCACTCGTCGTCGGCGTTCGCCTCCAGGCACACCCGGCGGATCGCCGCCGCGTCGGTGAGCACGGGCCGCCACTCGAGCTCGAACGGCAGCCCCTCGCCGAGGACCTCGGCGATGCGCTGGGACTGCTCGGCCACCTGCCGCAGCGTGTCCTCGCCGTACAGGCCCTGGCTGCCGGTCAGGAACCAAAACCTCACAGGTGACTCCTCTGTCCGTAGACGTTCTGATAGCGGTCGTACAAGCTGTCGACGTCGCCGGAGGCGATCGGCAGCGGCTCACCGAGCTGACGGGAGATGTGGACGGTGCGGGCGACGTCCTCGCACATGACGGCGGCCTTGACCGCCGCCTTCGGCGACTCCCCGATGGTGAACACTCCGTGGTTCTGCATCAGCACCGCACGGGAACGGTGACCTGTCAAGGTCTCCACGATCCCCTTGCCGATGTCGTCGTTGCCGATCAGCGCGAACGGACCGACGGGGATCTCGCCGCCGAACTCGTCGGCCATGGCCGTGAGCACGCACGGGATCGCCTCCCCGCGGGCCGCCCACGCCGAGGCGTACGTCGAGTGGGTGTGCACGACGCCGTTCACCTCCGGCATGTGCCGGTAGACGTAGGCGTGCGCGGCCGTGTCGCTGGAGGGCGCGAGGTCGCCCTCGACGAGGTGGCCGTCCAGGTCGCACACCACGATCGACTCGGGCGTCAGGTCGTCGTACGACACGCCGCTCGGCTTGATGACGAACAGGTCCTCTCCGGGCACCCGGCCCGAGACGTTGCCCGCCGTCCACACCACCAGGCCGTACCGCACCAGCTCGGTGTGGAGCCGGCACACGGTCCTGCGCAGTTCTTCGATCATGCACTGGCCTCGTTCCTGATCGCGCGGAGCCGGTGCAGGAGATCACCGTCCGCGAAGTGGTCGTGCAGCCTCCGGTACTCGGCGTACAGCCGGTCGTAGGCGTCGGCCCGCTCCTTGTCGGGCGCGTACACCGCGGCGTCGCGCTTGCCCATCGCCGCCGCGGCGGCGGTGATGTCGGGGTACGCCCCGGCGGCGACGGCGGCGTGGATCGCCGAGCCCAGCGCCGGTCCCTGGTCGGAGCCGATCACCGACAGCGGGCGGCGCAGCACGTCGGCGTAGATCTGCATGAGGAACTTGTTCTTCAGCAGACCGCCGGCGACCACGAACTCCTCGACCGGCACCCCGGCGGCCTCGAAGGTCTCCACGATCGTGCGGGCGCCGTACGCGGTGGCCTCGATGAGCGCGCGGTAAACGTCCTCGGGACGGGTGGCGAGCGTCTGCCCGACGACGACCCCGGACAGGGTGTGGTCGACCAGGACCGAACGGTTGCCGCCGTGCCAGTCGAGCGCGACCAGTCCGTGCTGCCCGACCTTCTGCCCGGCCGCGAGCGAGGTCAGATACTCGTGCAGCCCGAGTCCCGCCTCCGCGGCCCGCTCGGCGTACGAGGCGGGCACGCAGTTGTCCACGAACCAGGCGAAGATGTCGCCGACGGCGGACTGGCCCGCCTCGTAGCCCCACAGCCCGGGGACGATGCCGTCCTGCACCACCCCGCACATGCCGGGCACCTCGGCGAGCCGGTCGGAGCACATGACGTGGCACGTGGAGGTGCCCATGATGGCGACCATCTGGCCCGGGCGCACGGCGTCGGCCGCGGCCGCGGTGACGTGGGCGTCGACGTTGCCGACCGCGACGGCGATCCCCTCGGGCAGGCCCGTCCACTCGGCCGCCCGCGCGGTCAGCCGGCCGGCGAGGCCGCCGAGCGGCGCGAGGTCGGTGCCCAGCTTCCCGGCGAAGCCCGTGAAGCCGGGGTTGAGCGCGGCCAGGAACTCCTCCGAGGGGTAGGCGCCGTCCTGGAAGATCCCCTTGTATCCGGCGGTGCAGACGTTGCGGGTCTCCACGCCGGCGAGCTGCCAGATGATCCAGTCGGCCGCCTCGATCCACCGGTCGGCCAGGCCGTAGAGCTCCGGGTCCTCCTCCAGCAGTTGCAGGCCCTTGGCGAACTGCCACTCCGAGGAGATCTTGCCGCCGTACCGCGGCAGCCACGGCTCGCCGCGCTCGGCCGCCAGGGCGTTGATCCGGTCGGCGTGGGGCTGGGCCGCGTGGTGCTTCCAGAGCTTCGGCCAGGCGTGCGGCCGCTCGGGGAAGCGCTCGCACAGCGGGTGGCCGTCGGCGGTGACGGGCAGGATCGTGCAGGCGGTGAAGTCGGTGCCGATGCCGACCACCTGCTCGGCCGGGACCTGCGCGGCGGCCAGGGCCTTCGGCACCGCGTGCCGAAGCACGTCGATCCAGTCCGCCGGCGACTGCAGCGCCCAGTCGGGCCCGAGGCGGACCCCCGAGCCCGGCAGCGCCTCCTCGATCACCCGATGGGCGTACTCGTGGACGGCGCCGCCCACCTCCTCGCCGTCGCTCACCCGCACCACCACGGCACGGCCGGACAGTGTGCCGTAGTCGACGCCGATGACGTAACGCTCGCTGTTAGCGCTCACAAGTACTCCAAACCAGGGAGAGGGGAGAGGGGACCCGGGCCCGCGCTATCTGCGCCTGGCGGTGATCAGCCGCTGCAGCAGGATGAAGGCGAACAGCAGCAGGCCGATGAAAATCTTGGTCCACCACGAGCTCAGCGTGCCCTCGAAGCTGATGATCGTCTGGATCAGGCCGAGCACGAGCACGCCGAGCACGGTGCCGAGCAGGTAGCCGCTGCCGCCGGTGAGCAGCGTGCCGCCGATGACGACCGCGGCGATCGCGTCCAGCTCCATCCCGACGGCGCTCAGCCCGTATCCCGACAGCGAGTAGAAGGCGAACAGCAGACCGCCGAGCGCCGAGCAGAACCCGCTGACGGTGTAGACGGCGATCTTCGTACGGGCCACCGGCAGGCCCATCAGCAGCGCCGACTGCTCGCTGCCTCCCGTGGCGTACACGTTGCGGCCGAGCCGGGTGTAGTGCAGCACGTACGCCGCGGCCAGCACGACCACGAGCGCGATCAGCACACTCGGCGAGACCCACATGTCGCCGCCGAGGTCGACCCGCGTCTGGGCGATCGCCGTGAACGTCGAGTCCTCGATCGGGATCGAGTCGGTGCTGATCGTGTAGCACAGGCCGCGGGCGAGGAACATCCCGGCCAGCGTCACGATGAACGGCTGGATCTCGAAGTAGTGGATGATCGCGCCCATGCCCAGGCCGAGCACCGCGCCGATCACCAGCACCAGGGCCATGACCCCGAACGCCGGCCAGCCGTCCTTCAGCAGGCTGGCACTGATCATCGTGGAGAGCCCGACCACCGATCCGACGGACAGGTCGATGCCGCCCGTGAGGATCACGAACGTCATCCCGACCGCGACCACCAGCAGGAAGGCGTTGTCGATGAAGACGTTGAGGATGATCTGCCCGGTGGCGAAGCCCTCGTAGCGGATGCCGCCCGCGACGAACATCGCGATGAACAGGCCCGCCGTCACCATGACGGGGATGTACTTCTGCGGGACCGTGCGGCGGAGGTCCAGCAGACCGGTGACGCTCGTCATGCCGAGACCCTCACCTTCTCTTCGGTCACCGGGCTCGGCGCCTGCGGGCGCCTGCGCCGGTGGAACACCTTCTCGCGGAAGGCCGGGGACTGCAGCAGGCAGACGATCGTCACCACGAGCGCCTTGAACAGCAGCGTGGTCTCCGGCGGGACGCCGATGGAGTAGATCGTGGTGGTCAGCGTCTGGATGATGAGCGCGCCGAGCACCGTGCCGCCGAGCGAGAAGCGGCCGCCCGCCAGGGACGTGCCGCCGATCACGACGGCGAGGATGGCGTCGAGCTCGATCCACAGGCCGGCGTTGTTGCCGTCGGCGCTGGAGACGTTCGAACTGATCATGAGCCCGGCGATGCCCGCGCACAGCGCGCAGAACGTGTACACCGTGATGAGGACGCCGCGGGCGCTGATGCCCGACAGGCGGCTCGCCTCGGCGTTGCCGCCGACCGACTCGATGAGCAGGCCCAGCGCGAGACGCCGGGTGAGGAACGCCGTGAGCGCGAGCACGACCGCCACGATGATGATCGAGAACGGCAGCGTGAGCCAGTAGCCGCCGCCGATCAGCTTGTACGGCGAGCTGTTGACCGTGGTGATCTGGCCGTCGGTGATGAGCTGGGCCAGCCCGCGTCCGGCGACCATCAGGATCAGCGTGGCGATGATGGGCTGGATGCCGATGCCCGCGACCAGGAGGCCGTTCCACACGCCGAGCACCACCGAGAGCGCCAGCGCGATCCCGACCGCTCCGAGGACCCCGCCGATCGAGTTCTGGTCGCCCAGGTCGCTGATCTGCAGGCAGGCCAGCGCGCCGGCGATGGCCACGACCGACCCCACCGACAGGTCGATGCCGCTGGTGGCGATGACGAGCGTCATGCCGAGCGAGACGAGGATCAGCGGGGCGCCGAAGCGGACGATGTCGATGAGGCTGCCGTAGAGGTGGCCGTCCTTCATCTGCACCCGGAAGAAGTTGTCGGTGAAGACGAGGTTGAGCGCCAGCAGGGCGACCAGGATGGCCACGGGCCAGAACAGCCGGTGTCTGAGGAACCGCGTCATGAGATGGCTCCGCTCGCGATCGTCTCCGTGAGCCTGTCCGTGGTGAGGCTCTCGTCGTTGTCCAGTTCGGCCACCAGCCGGCGGTCGCGCAGCACGCCGACCTTGTGGCTGAGCCGCAGCACCTCCTCCAGCTCGGCGGAGATGAACAGCACGGCCATCCCGCCGTCCGACAGCTCGGCGACCAGGCGCTGGATCTCGGCCTTGGCGCCGACGTCGATGCCCCGGGTGGGCTCGTCGAGGATGAGCAGGCGGGGCTCCAGGATCAGCCAGCGGGCCAGCAGCACCTTCTGCTGGTTTCCGCCGCTCAGGTTCCTGACGAGCTGCTCGGGATTGGCCGGGCGGATGTTCAGCGCGGAGATGTACTTCTCGACCAGCTCGTCCTGCTTGCGCCGCGGGATCGGCCTGGTCCAGCCCCGCGCCGCCTGCAGCGCCAGGATGATGTTCTCCCGGACCGTGAGGTCGGGGATGAGCCCCTCGGCCCGCCGGTTCTCCGAGCAGAAGGCGATCTTGCGGGCGACCGCCGACCGGGGCGTGCGCAGGCTGACCGCCTGGCCGTCGATCTTCAGCGCGCCGGTGCCCGCGTGGTCGGCGCCGAACAGCAGCCGGGCGATCTCCGTACGGCCCGAGCCGAGCAGCCCGGCCAGGCCGACGACCTCCCCCTCGTGGATGGTGAGCGTGAACGGCTCGATCGCCCCGGTCCGGCCCAGCAGCTCGGCCTCGACCAGCGGCGCGGCCTCACGGGCGGGCGGGCGGCCCTCCAGCTTCTCCAGGTCGGCCAGCTCACGGCCGATCATCTTGCCGACCAGCTCGACCTGGCTCAGCTCGCTGGTGAGGTACTCCCCCACGAGCGTGCCGTTGCGCAGGATCGTCATGCGGTCGGAGATCTCGTAGATCTGGTCGAGGAAGTGCGAGACGAACAGGATCGCGATGCCCTGCTCCTTGAGCCGGCGCATCACCCGGAACAGCTGGGCGACCTCCCCCGCGTCGAGGCTGGAGGTGGGCTCGTCCAGGATCAGCACCTTCGCGTCGATGTCCACCGCCCGCGCGATCGCGACCATCTGCTGGATGGCCAGCGAGTACGACGACAGCGGCGCCGACACGTCGAGGTCGAGGTCGAGGCGGGAGAGGATCTCCCCCGCCCGGCGGCGCATCTTCTTCCACTGGATCCGGCCGAGCCGGCGCGGCTCACGGCCGATGAAGATGTTCTCCGCCACCGAGAGGTTGGCGCAGAGGTTGACTTCTTGGTAGACGGTGCTGATGCCCGCCTGCTGGGCGGCCAGCGGGCTGGAGAAGGCGACCCGCCTTCCCTCCAGCTCGATCTCGCCGGCGTCGATGTCGTAGACGCCAGTCAGCACCTTGATGAGCGTTGACTTGCCGGCGCCGTTCTCGCCCATGAGGGCGTGCACCTCTCCCGGCAGCAGCCGGAAGTCGACGCCGTCCAGCGCCTTCACGCCGGGGAACTGCTTGCCGATCCCGCTCATCCGCAGGATCGGCGCGGGTGCGGCCATAGCGGAGCCCCTCTCTCGTTCCTACTCACTGTCGCGGCACCGGGCCGCCCCGGGAAGAGGCGGCCCGGTGAGGGAATCAGTGCTTACGATCAGTACTTGCGGTTGGGCAGGGCCTCCTTGGCCTGCTCCTGGGTGAAGGTGGTCTCCTCGGTCACCACGCGCGGCGGAACCTGCTCGCCCTTGACGACCTTCTTCGCGAGGTCCATCAGCTGGGGGCCAAGCAGCGGGGAGCACTCGACGATGTAGTTGATCTTTCCGTCGGCGAGGGCCTGCATGCCGTCGTGCACCGCGTCAACCGTGATGATCTTGATGTCCTTGCCCGGGACCTTGCCCGCGCCCTCGATCGCCTCGATGGCGCCGAGGCCCATGTCGTCGTTGTGCGCGTAGAGCACGTCGATCTTGGGGTTGGACTTGAGGAAGGCCTCCATGACCTCCTTGCCCTTGGCACGGGTGAAGTCGCCACTCTGCGAAGCGATCACCTTGAACTTCGGGTCGGCCGAGATGATCTCGCCGAAGCCCGCCTTGCGGTCGTTGGCGGGCGCAGAGCCGGTGGTGCCCTGCAGCTCGACGATGTTCACCGTGTCCTTGCTGTCCTTGTACTGGTCGACCAGCCACTGGCCGGCCTTCTTGCCCTCCTCGACGAAGTCGGAGCCGAGGAAGGTCTTGTACAGGCTGGTGTCCTTGGAATCCACGGCCCGGTCGGTGAGGATGACCGGAATCTTCGCGTTCTGGGCTTCCTTGAGCACGGTGTCCCAGCCCGACTCCACGACCGGCGAGAAGGCGATCACGTCGACCTTCTGCTGGATGTAGGAGCGGATGGCCTTGATCTGGTTCTCCTGCTTCTGCTGGGCGTCGGAGAACTTCAGGTCGATGCCGGCCTCCTTGGCCGACTCCTGGACGGACTTGGTGTTGGCGGTACGCCAGCCACTCTCCGCGCCGACCTGCGAGAAGCCCATGACGATCTTGTCGTCGCCGCCGCCCGACGAGCCGTTGCTGGCCGACGAGTCGCCGTCGCCGCCACCGCTGCATCCGGCCATCGTCAGGGCGGTCGCGCCCGCCAGGATCAGTGCCGAGATCCTCTTCAACACTGTGGGGATCCTTTCATCGCTGTTAGCGCTAACACAGGTCAGGTGGTCAGCGCTGATCATTTGTTTGATTTCCGTACGGCTAGCGCGCGCCTGTCGTGCTTCCCCTTCGTACGAACTGGGGAGGCACGACGAGCCGTTCATGGGGCAACGGCTCGTTCGACTCGATCTGCCGGAGCAGCACG
Source organism: Microbispora sp. H10949 (assembly GCF_014161435.1). Classification (NCBI taxonomy): domain Bacteria; kingdom Bacillati; phylum Actinomycetota; class Actinomycetes; order Streptosporangiales; family Streptosporangiaceae; genus Microbispora; species Microbispora sp. H10949. The sequence goes on from NZ_JABBWZ010000011.1 coordinate 335,572, forward strand.
TCGATGCTGCGCCTGCCGACGGCCCCGAAGTCCTGTCTTATGGTGGTGAGCGGTGGGGAGAAGAACTCCGACTCAGGGATGTCGTCGAAGCCCACGATGCTGATCTGCTCGGGGACCTTCACCCCCTCCTCCGTGAACGCCCGCAGCAGGCCGAGCGCCATCTGGTCGTTGGCGACGAACACCGCGGTGACGTCGCCCGCCATCGCGGCGAGGTGCTTTCCGGCCTGGTAGCCCGATCGAGGACTCCAGTCACCGGTCAGCATGTCGGGTACGCGGCGCCCCGCCTCAGTCAGCACCGCGCGCCAGCCCTCACACCGCCCTTCGGCCTCCAGCCAGTCGGCTGGGCCGCTGACATGCCAGACGGTCTCGTGGCCGAGGCCGAGCAGGTGCGAGGTCGCCAGCCTGGCTCCCTCGACCTGGTCGACGCTCACCACGGAGACGTCGCCCTGATGCCAACCCTCGACGGCCACGGCGGGCATGCCCGCCGGCAGGTCGTCGAGCGCACGGGCCGCCGAGCGCTGCGGAGCGACGACGACGATGCCGTCGACGCCCTGCTCGGCGAGGTAGCCGATCGCGTCGTTCACGCCGGCCCTGTCGATGGTCCGCAGGCTCACGATGCTCACGAAGTAGCCCGCGTCCCTTGCGGCCTGCTCGATTCCGTATACCGTGCTCGCCGGTCCGTACAGCGTCGTGTCGAAGCTGACGACGCCCAGCGTGCGCGAGTGCTTGGTGACCAGTGCCCGGGCGACGAGGTTGCGGCGGTAACCGAGCTGGTCGATGGCCCGCATGACCCGGGTGCGGGTCTCGGCGCGGACGTTCGGATGATCGTTGAGCACCCGCGAGACCGTCTGGTGCGACACTCCGGCCAGCCTGGCCACGTCGGCCATGACGGGCGGGCGGCGCTCGACGTTGGGTCCCACGGTCGCTCCTCTCAACTGCTTGGCAAGAACTGTGAGCGTTAACACAACCCGGCGTCAAGGAGGTCGCCGGTCACGGTCCGGTTACGCCGAAACATGCCGGTAACCCAGCATTGACGGACATGCCACATCGGCTTTAACTGGTGACCGGATCCCGGGTGTTAACGCTCACCCATCGGTGGAGAGGCTGTGTTATCGTTAACAGAACCGTCTGAGGAGCTGCTCGCATGACCGAAAACCCCTGCTCATCGGCCCTGCCGATCGTGGCGGCAGCGAGGATGCCCGGGTTCGGTGGTCACACACGGTAGTCATGAGCGGCGGCACTGGGGGACGCCGGCGCGACCGGCACGGCCACCCGCCGGTTTGGGGCGTTCCAATCGCTACGAACGTTTCAGGCGTGCCGGGGCCAAGTGCCTGGCCCCCGGTGACCGATTCTCAGCCCCGGCAGGCAGAAACCCCGGCCGCCGGAGCAACCCCGTGAGCGGCTCGGGATCCCATGGACGGCGACACGCTTCCGCGCCTGGCCCTGCTTTCGCCCCGCCCTGCTTTCGCCCCTGAGACACCGATGCCACCCCTGCGGGTACCGATTCGCGCGCCGGTGATTTCATTCGCGCCGCCGGGTGGTGCGGGGGTTGCGGTAGGTGAAGGCCCAGCGGTCGGCTCCGATCTTGCGGCGGGTGTAGCGACTCGGGTGGCGGTAGCGGTCGCGGTTGTGGAACTGGCACGCCGGTCCCAGCAGCGTGAGATCGGTCAGCCCGCCGCTGCACCAGTCCTCGGCGTGGTCGACCTGGCACATCGTGGCCGGCAGCGGGCAGCCGTCCACCCAGCAGGTCGCATACCGCGCGAAGACCGCCCGCCGCTGAGCCGGGGTCGCCAGACGGACCTTGCGGCCCATGTCCAGCACCTGCCCACCGGCGTCCATCACGATCCGCACCAAAGTGCTGGTACGGGCCAGGCGATGCACGCTGGAGACGGGCAGCAGATGCCCGGTCGCCAGGATCAGCCCCGGCAGCCCCCGCAACCACACCCCCGGCGGCGGACTGTTGACCCCCGCCCTCGGCCACGCGTCATCGTCGCGTTCCACCCCCGGCGGAGCGTCGGCTCCTGTCCGGGACGTCTCATGCCGCGCCTCGCCTGTCCAGGAGGCGTGCCGGTAGCCCTCCGCCGGGCAGTCGTCGGCAGGGCGGTCCCCGCCGGGGCAGCCGTGAGCACGGCGCTCCCCAGGGCAGTCCCCGCTTGGACTGTCCTCGGTGTGAGCGCCAGTGGCGTCGTCACTCTTGGTCGGGGGCTCAGTCGGGGGATCAGGGGCGCGCGTCTGCTGCGCACGAGTGCGGGCGTCAGAGCCGGGGACGGAACCAGGGCCGCAGGAACCGAGGTCGGGACCAGGGTCGTCGCTCAGGTCGGCGTCTGAGGGGTCGCTGGTGGGGTGGTCGGCAGAGGGGTCAGGCGTGGGGTCGCTGGTGGGGTGGCCGGCAGAGGGGTCAGCTGTGGGGTCGTCTGAGGGGCCGGTGCCCGAAGGGTCGGGACCAGAGCCTGGGTCGGTGTCTACCGAGTCGGTGGTGGGGTGTCCAGCTGAGGGGTCGGTGCCTGAGGGACCGTCGGCAGTGGGGTCGCCGGGCAGGGATTCGGCGGTGACCAGCACCAGAAGCTCGGTCGCGATCTTGTTGTCCAGGAACGCGATGACCGCGTCGGCGTTCCGCACGCTCAGCGTCCGGTCATCGCCCTCGGCCTTCGGCTTTGCGTAGACATCCAGCAGGTGCTGCAACCGCGCCGCGGCCTCGACCGGGAGGTAGAACTCTCCCTCCAGTCCGCCGTTCCTGCGCCGCCGGACCCGGAAGAACCGGCGGTCGAAGTCGGCCTGCTCGTCCTGCTCGTGGCCGTCGGGGTCCAGCACCGCCCGTAGATACCGCCCCGCCTTGGCCACCTCCGCCGCACCCGCCGACCCGGCCAACTCCAGCAAAATTCCCTCAGCGGTGGTCGCCTGCTCGTCGGTCAACCCGGAGGTGGCGGTGCAGATCGCCTCCACGATCCCCTCCGCCAGGCCGCCCTCGGCGAACCGCTCACGCACCCGCGACAGACGACCCAACTCCACGCCCATCGTCACCAACCGACCGGCTCCGGGGATGGTCATCCCCCCGACGCTGCGCAGCCACAATCTGGTCGAGGCGTGCCCATGGTTCTTCGCCTCCCCAGCCCGGTGGACCCGGCCCACCCGGGCGGCCAACGCCGAAGTGATCCGATCGCGGGCCGCCAGCAACTCCTCCGCCTCAGCCAGACACACCTCCGCCGACTCAGGCACCGGCACCAGCGCCACCACCCGCGCCGCCTCACCAACCGCCGCCACCGCCACCCACGACGACGACCCGGCACCGCAAGCACCACCGAAGCCACGCTCAGACGCGCTGCCGGGCACACCGTCCGACGCACCACCAGGCGCGCCACCCGGCGCACCGCCGGCAGTCCGACCACGGCCGGCGTCACCGCGGCCCGCATCGTGGGCCTGGTCCGCGTTACGCGGGCCGGCGGCAGGGGTGCCGTCAGATGCGCCACCGGCGCCGGCGGCCGGGGCGGCCGGGGTCTCGGGGGCGTTGATTCCAGCAGCGGCGGGACCGCGGGCGCCGCCGGCTGCACCTCCTGCTTGACCGGCGGCCGAGGGAGAACCGGCTGTGGCGCCGGAAACGGGACCGCCGGAAACGGGGCCGCCGGCAGAAGAACCATCAGGGGAAGCGCCATTCGCGGTTTCGTCGCCGATGGAGTCGTCAACGGCAGCGGTACCGGCACGAGTCGTAAATGCTCGAACAAAGGGAAAGGTCGCCGGGGTGTCGGACCGGCCAACGCGCTTTCGCCCTTCGGAATCGGCGATCGGTACAAATTCGCGGGCGAGGGAACCTTCTGACGACCAAAGGGGCGAGCCGGCGACCAGGCGATCCCACCAGTCGTCGGCGGCATGCGAATGATGGGGGTGACCAGGGTCGAAGCCAGACAGATCCATCACGCCCCCTTCGCCGATTCGAAATCCTGTACTAATCCTTCCACGAACCGGCACCGGGCGACAACCGCGCGCTGAGACTTGCTGGAGCTACAGGCGAAGGGCGCAGACCAGCGAATTTAATATCCCTATTTAGGCCCATTGCGCTGATATAGCCGACCTCTGGAATTGGCACGCATTCACGTGCGCGGCGCGACAAGGCGGGCGGGCACAGGCTGCACAGGCTGAATGGACGGCGGGCCGATCGGCGACGGGCAGGCTACGGAAGGCCGGTCACGCGGCGGCCGCGCTCTCCCTGACCACGAGTTCGGGCTCGACCAGACGCGCCGACTCGACGTCGCGCCCTGCGATGCGCTGGAGCAGGAGCCGGAACGCCTGCCGGCCGAGCACGCCGAAGTCCTGCCGCACCGTGGTCAGCGGCGGCCAGAAGTACGCCGCCTCCGGCACATCGTCGAACCCCACGACACTCACGTCCTCGGGAACCCGACGACCCGCCTCCCGCAACGCCCGCAACACCCCCATCGCCATATGATCATTGGCCACGAACACCGCCGTCACCGCCTCATCGGCCGCCAACCGCCGCCCCAGCTCATAACCCGACGACGCCGTCCAATCCC